>MWYZ01000080.1 GCA_002050365.1 Acidobacteria bacterium 28-1 | reverse complement strand
ATCAAAAAGATTCTCAACCCTCAATTGTTCATTGAAATATCCGCGAATCGTTTCCGCTCCAACTCGTGTTTTCAAGTCGGAACAAACTTGTTCAATCGTTTCTTTTTGACAGGAAACCGCCAACAAAACATCCAATAATTGCCCGGTCGTGCAAGCATAACCGTCAGCTTTCAGAGGTAAAAAGTTTCCAACACGGCTTCTCGCTATTCCCAAAACTGCCGTTTCCGATAAAATTGTGCTATTTTCGAGGCAGGACTTGACTGCCTTTTTGGTTTCTTTTTTCAAACATCTAAACTGACAAATGCTTTCAAGTCCTTCAAGTCAGTTTTAACAATTTGGAACTACTGAATCTACAAATTCGATTTCAACTTGATGCGGAATAACCCCTTTTTCGTAACCTTCTTTAAGTAATTGGCGCACACTTTCTTTGCCGCGCTCGCCGTAATCAAGAGTCAAATCATTAACCCACATTGCCACAAATCTATCGGCAAGTTCCGGCGACATATCGCGGGCAAACTGCATCGCATAGGCGAGCGCGTCTTCGCGGTTGTCGAGCGAATACTTGATGCTTTTATGCAAATGCTTTGAAACCTTTCGCATTAAATCTTCGCCCAAATCACGGCGGATGGCGTTGCCGCCCATCGGCAGCGGCAAACCGGTTTTCTCAAACCACCATTCGCCCAAATCGAGAACTTTATTCAAACCCATCTGTTTATAAAAAAGCTGTCCTTCGTGAATCAAAAGTCCCGCGTCGGCTTTGCCCTTCTGCACCGCGTCAATGATTTTATCGAACGGCACGACCGTGTATTCGAACTGTTGATTGTAAATCCGCAGAGCGAGAAACGCGCTGGTCAGTTCACCCGGCACGGCGATTTTCAGATTCGGAATATCGTCGGCTTTATAATGTTCTTTGGAAACAAGAATCGGACCGTATTTGTCGCCGATGCTCGCGCCGTGCGGCAGCAACGCATATTTGTCGGAAATGTAAGCGTAAGCGTGAAAGCTAATCGCCGTCACATCAAACACGCCGTTTTTCGCGTCTTCGTTTAAGGATTGTATATCTTTTAAGGTGTGTTCAAATTTCAAACCGTCGGTTTCGAGTTTGTTCGTTGCCAAGCCGTAGAACATAAATGCGTCATCGGAGTCAGGTGAATGAGCGACGGTTATCGTCTTTTTTTCAGGTTTTTCGTTCATAAATAATAAGGTTGAATCAGATTCGTCCGTAGAAAACTTTCGTGTCGTATAAAATGTCTATTTTACCGTTTTCCGCGTGTTCCGCAAAAAGCGATTCGAGGTTTTTTAGCATCTCTGCAAAACGCGGATTGTCAGCTGATGGAATATAAGAAGACGACAGCATTCTGCCGCGTAAACCGTCGAAATCAACCGTTTGCGAATTTTGAAAAATCGCTTGCGAGAAATTCGTCTGGAAAAAATTCTGCAAAGTTTCTTTCGTAATATATTCGTGTCGTACCGTTTCGTAATCCGTGCCGAATTCAATCAACAGACTTTCGTAATCTTTCAGAAATGCGGTCGTGTCAAGTTGGCGTTCGTTCCACATTAAAACAACGAAGCCGTCGTCTTTTAAGATTCGCTTAAATTCTCTGCGCGTGTTTGTTTGGTCAAACCAATGAAACGCTTGCGCCGCAACGATGAAATCAACGCTCTCATTTTCAAGCGAAGTATTTTCCGCCATGCCGTTGATGCTTTTAAAGTTTGAAAAATCTTTCAAGAATTCTTCCGCCGCTTTGCGCATCGCTTCATTTGGCTCAACTCCGAAAACCTGATTGCCGTTCTCTAAAAAAAGCCGCGCCGAGATTCCCGTGCCTGCGCCAATGTCGGCGACAACGGAATCTTTACGCAAATTCATTTCATCAACAAATAATTGCAAAACTTTCGCCGGATAATTCGGACGATATTTAACGTAATTTTCAACTCGATTTGAAAATCTTTCGACTGTTTTCATCTAATCACCTGCCACAAAAGTGGTCATTTTCCATTTGCCGTTTTTCTTTTCAAAACAAGCGCGGTAATCAATCGGACTGCGGACGAATTTTGCGCTGACAAAACCTTTCTTTCCGCCTAAAGTTTCAATTTTTAGCCAAAGGTATTCGCCTTCTTTATTTTTATCGGCGACCGAATTTTCGTAGTCAACTTTGACGACGTTGTAAGACAACCGTGCAACGGTTTCGGCTTTCAAATCGGGTCGAGCGCGAAGATTGACGTTGTTGTCGAAAATTAGTTGATATTCAAAGGCATCTAAATCTTTGGGAAACTGCTTGAAACTATATGGAGCGCAAAAGAGATTGTTCTTTTCTTCTTTGAAAAAACTCCCGCCGTTTGTCAGCACAGTTAATAACTTGTCCCAAAGCTCACTTGTCGGACTGTCAATTTTCCACATTTTCTTAAATTCTTTAATTCCGCCGTTGCCGCCGAAGCTATTTAAAATAGCCGGGTCGAGAATTCCGACAACATATTTAACGTCGCGTTTCTCGACGGCTTCGATTAGTTTTTCTCTAAATGATTTGAACGAAACGTCCGTTTTTCCTTCGTCAACGGGAAAAACTTGGCGTTCTTTTTGTGCCGAAACATTTATAGAGGCGAGTAAAATTGCCGAAGACAAAAGGAATACTCCAATTAATTTCCGTTTCATTTTTATTCTCCCTGCAGAACTTCTTCGCCCGTCCATTGCGTCTTTTTAGAATGCGGAATATCGAATTGGTCGAGAATGCGAAAACATAAATGATTGACTAAATCGTCAATCGTCTGCGGTTTGTGATAAAAACTTGGACTGGCGGCAAGAATCGTCGCGCCGGCGCGGGCGACGCGCAGCATATTTTCGAGGTGAATCTGGTTGAAAGGCGTTTCACGCGGAACTAAAATCAACCTTCTGCTTTCTTTCAAACAGACATCCGCCGCGCGATGAATCAAATTCGTTCCCGCGCCCGAGGCGATCGCCCCCAGAGTTCCCATCGAACACGGCACGATTATCATTCCGGCTTGTTTGTTCGAGCCGGATGCCGGTTTCGCCGCCAAATTATCGAGCCGCCAAACGCGAATCAATTTAGAATTTTTATCTAAACCAAGCCATTGGTTGATTTTTTCCGCGCTCGGCTCCCTTAAATTTACGCCGAGTTCGACTTGCGCGACAGTCGGAACAACGTCCGACATAATTAGGTTTATCGTTTCGACCGCGCCGCTCTGCGCGAGTAATTGCAAAGTGCGCTGCGCGTAAATTGTGCCTGATGCGCCTGTGATGGCGAGCGTTAATTCCATAAGAATTTTTACTCTAGCACTTTTATAAATGGCAAAGCCAATCAAAATAAATCAATCCGATTCAAGCCTCTTTCAATTTAACCGACGGGCGCGAAGAATGGTTTTTACGAAAATTCAATTTCCATTTGATAAAAACACTTTTTATATTTACGGCACTCGAATTGCCAAAGCAAAATCGGCTGGAGGTTTTCAAAAGGGTTATAAAGATGATTAATCTGAAAATTTTAGAAAGCACGGTTTTATTGAATTTGGTCAACCACAAAATTGTAGCGCAAACTTTTATTAATTGTGCGTCATTTATAAATACGTCGGATTGCTCGCCTAAATCTCCTCTCCTCATTTACTCCTGACGCGAAAAACGGTGATTGAAAAATCGCCGTTTTTTGTTTTAAAGTAGCCGCGCGGTTAAGATAAATTTATGAAGGAAAGCGATATTGCAGAGATTTTATCCGCGCACGCGGGCGGAACAATTTCAACCGAACAAGCGACCGAACAACTGAAAAATCTATCTTACGAAGATATCGGTTACGCGCGAGTTGACCATGCCCGCGCCGAACGCCAAGGTTTTCCCGAAGTAATTTTCGGACAGGGAAAAACGCGCTCGCAATGTGTCGGGATTTTTGAAAAACTTGCCGCTCGTTCGCCGAACGTTTTGGTTACGCGCACCGACGCCGAAACTTACGGCGAAATCCGCAACATTTTCACCGAAGCCGAATGGCACGAATCGGCTAAACTAATTCGCCTCTGGCGTGATAAAGAACTGCTCGGAACAGGCGAAATTGCGGTGGTAACGGCTGGCACAAGTGATATTCCCGTCGCCGAAGAAGCCGCGCTGGTGGCAGAAACAATGGGCAATCTGGTTAAAAGAATTTGGGACGCAGGCGTGTCGGGAATTCACCGAATTTTGTCGGAAAGGGAAATTTTGCAATCGTCGCGCGTCGTCGTCGTCGTAGCGGGAATGGAAGGCGCGTTGCCGTCGGTCGTCGGCGGAATGGTGAAAGTTCCAGTCATTGCCGTCCCGACCTCAATCGGTTACGGAGCGTCTTTCGGCGGCATCGCCGCGCTTCTTGGAATGCTGAATTCCTGCGCGTCGAATGTAACGGTGGTTAATATAGACAATGGCTTCGGCGCAGGCTTTGTCGCCAGTTTAATAAATCGCCGTTGGGACGGCGAAAGTAAAAAGTAAATAGTCGTCAGTTATAAACTTTCAAATTAATAACTGACGACTTTGTTTAACTTTTGCCTTTTTACTTTTTACTTTTTGTCTTTCATTTCCTGCCAGATTCGCCACACCGTTTTGCTGACTTTCGGCTCGTCGAGCAATTTTTTGCCTTGCGCCATCTGCCAGCGTTCAAACCAAGAAATTCCCGATTTGCTGTCAACTAACGCTTCTTTTGTTTGATATGCTTCATCCGACTGCGCTTCGTCCATCAAAACGAATTTGTAGCCGCGTTTCGCCAAAAATCCAAAAAATTCATCAGCCGTGTCGGTAACTAAACGGCTCGGCGTTAACACTAAAGTTTGAGCGATGTCGCGTCCGAACATCTCTTGCGAATATGCTTCATAATGCTCGGTCATTTTCGTCATGTAATCGAGATATTCAACGCGGATTTCCTTCATCGTGTTCACGTCGTTATCCTTTCGCGCCGCGTCGTAGGCGAACGAATACATCCATTCCTGATTGTCGAAAGTGTATTTGACCGAGCGCAAACTGCGCGTCGTCAGCCAATTTTCAAAACGATTTTTATCTTCAGTCGTTTTTCCATTATTTAAAAAGGGATAACTGAAATAACGCAGCGGCAAATTTTTCTCAGCCAAAATCTGCTTTGTGATGCGCTCGTTTTTCTCGGCGTTGGCGACGTATTCGTCAAACGGCGTGTCGTAAAACCAGATGTGTTTATAGCCGCCGATGCCGATTTCAAATCCGGCATCGCGCCAGGTTCGCACGATTTCCGCCCGCACCGGATACATTTTTTCTCCGTCGGAAATCATTTGACCATGCACGAATCCGATTGCCGGAACTTGGTGCGCTTTTAGTTTTTCAATTAAAAGTCGCGCTGTCGCGTCCGCGTCTTTCGGCGGATTTTCCATTCGGTCAACGGGCGGAATCGAGACAAAACCGACTGCCATCTTTCGCCCTTTCACGTCGTTTATTTTCGTTTGGGCATTGACAGATGACTGCTGCATCGCCGAAAATATACCTAACACGAGTGCCAAGATAAGCCCGCAAGCCAAACTCGCCGACCAAAGTGAATTTCCGTTTGCGCTTATCTTGGCGTTTTTATTGTTTATTATTCTTTCAATTCGTTTCATTAATTTACCTCCGTTTGCCGCCACCAAAACAGGCGACGCGGTTTGTTTCGCCGAGTGGCGAAATTCCTCAAGATTAGCCAACGCATTGGCATAGACAATTTGCGAATTTTCCAGCGTCCGCACTACCGCGTCATCACACGCGCATTCGCGCTCACGTCTGATGTTGGCGGAAATCCACCACACCGCAGGATGATAGAAAAACATAATCTCGACAAAATTTTGGGCGAAATTAACGAGATAATCGTAGCGGCGAATATGCTCGAGTTCATGCGCGAGGATCGCTTCGAGTTCCTGCGGGTTTATACCGAGAAAAACGCTCGTCGGAACTAATATTACAGGCTTGAGCCAGCCGATAACCATTGGTGTTTCGACGATTTTTGATTGTAAGAGTTTAACTCGCTGTTTAATTTTTAATCGCTCGCCCAAATCTGCGAATTTCGCTTGCCAATTTTCGTTTGGCGATGAATTTTCGCGTGTTTTATAAATGTGAAGCTGCCAGATTCCGCCAAACAAACGAATGGCGAAAAGTATAATTCCCAAAAACCACAAACCAACCAAAATCGGCGAAAGAGCAGAGAAGTTTTCCGTAAAACCGGTTTGCAAATTTTCTACGGAAATAAAAAAATTCTCACTTGCCGAGTTTGCGCTCCTTATGTTTTTAAGCGGCGGAACATCTTCCGTTGGCTGAAATGTTTCGTTAATGGTCACCGCGTTTTTAGTGTCGGTATTTATAAAGCCGTGTCTCACATTCGCCGAATTTTGCGACAGCCAAACAAAAGTTGTCAGCGGAATAAGAAATGCTAAACCAAGCGCGAAAAGTGAAACCAGATAACGCGAGTTTGCCGAAGATTTGGCGAAAGCGCGCAACGCTAAAAAAAGCCACAACGCGACGAATGCAATTTGCCAAACGGAATGCAGAAGCGTCCAACCGAGATTTTCAATCAACTGTGAATCGGCTAAATTTTCTAAAATCATTTTGATTCTCCCTTCTTTTCGGCTTCCCGAATCATTTTGCGAATCTCGCGCAAATCTTCTGCCGATGTCGTTTCCGTTTCCAAAACCTGCTGCACTAATTTTAACGCCGAGCCGCCAAAAACCTTTTGCACAACGTCTCTTAACATTTGTTTGCCCGTATCGCTTTGCTTGATTTTCGCGCGATAAACGTGCGCTCGATTTGTCCGGTCGCGCTCGACAAGTCCTTTCTCGTCCATAATCTGCAGCAGCTTTAAAACGGTTGTGTAAATCGTCGGTTTTCGCCGATTGATAACTTCAAAAATTTCGCGGACGGTCGCCGTTTCGCGCTCCCAAATTACGCAGAGGATTTCTAGTTCGGCTTGGGTTGGTTGGTTTTGTTTTGCCATTTTCTTTTACGATAAACTTCGATTTAGACTTTATACGAAACTTTTCGTAGTTGTCAAGTATAAAAATTAATTTTTATTCAAACGCAAACAAACACAGATGGTTTCGACATTGAACTTTAGACTTTAAACTTCGAGATTTGCTAAAGTTTCGTAATGTCGCTGGAAACTGATTTTATCGTCATCGGAAGCGGAGTCGCCGGGCTTCGCGCTTCGATTGAACTCGCCCAAACAGGTGCGCGGGTTACGGTTTTAACCAAAGATAAGACGAGTGAGTCGAACACCGAATACGCGCAAGGCGGTGTCGCCGTGGTTCTTTCGGACGACGACAACGCGGAACTTCACGAAGAAGACACGCTTTACGCGGGCGCGGGTTTGTGTGATGAAAAAGCGGTCGAAACGCTTGTCGTCGAAGGCACAAAATATATTCAGCAACTTATCGAATGGGGAACTGAGTTTGACCGCGAAGGCGGGCGGCTTGTTTTCACAAAAGAAGCCGCGCATTCGCGCCGACGAATTCTGCACGCGCACGGCGATTCGACGGGCAAGGAAATCGTCCGCGCTTTAATTGCCCGCGCACGGCAGGAAAAAATGATTCTGTTGATGCCGTTTGCCAATACGGAAAGTTTGATTGTGCAGGACGGACGATGCGTCGGCGTTCGCTTTCTCGACCCTATCTTGCGTGCGCCGCGAGAAATTTACGCCCGCGCCGTAATTCTTTGCACGGGCGGCGCGGGACAATTATTTCTGCACACGACAAATCCGCCGGTCGCCACCGGCGACGGAATGGCGATGGCATATTTTGCAGGCGCAGAAATGGCGGATATGGAATTTATACAGTTTCATCCGACGGCTTTGAATTTGGAAAACGCACCGAGATTTTTGTTGTCGGAAGCGATGCGCGGCGAAGGTGGAATTTTGCGAAACGCTTCAGGCGAACGCTTTATGTCGCGTTATGATGAAAAACTCGAACTCGCGCCGCGCGATGTCGTCAGTCGTTCAATCGTGGCGGAAATGCGCCGCACGGGAACTCGAACGGTTTTTCTCGATATGACCGCACATACGGAAGAATTTTTAAAAAATCGCTTTCCGAAAATCTACGAAACGTGCAAGTTTTATAATTTAAATATCGCCACGGATATGCTTCCCGTGTCGCCCGCTTCGCATTACTGTATGGGCGGCATTCGCACCGATTTGCACGGACGCACAACGATTGCAGGACTTTACGCAGCGGGCGAAGTCGCCTGCACGGGCGTCCATGGTGCAAACCGCTTGGCTTCAAACTCGCTTCTCGAAGGCTTGGTTTTTGGTGCGCGAGCAGGCGAAGCCGCATTGGAGAATTCAAAATTCAAAATTCAAAATTCAAAATCGGATTCACAATCTGGAATCTGGAATCTGGAATCTGGAATTTCGACCGCCGTGCGAAAGCGCGTCAAGCGCGTAATGTGGGAGCGAGTCGGGATTCTGCGCGATGAGCCGGGTTTGAAACGCGCACTTCAGGAATTTGAACAAATTTCTAAGGCTAATCTCGGCAGGTCCTCGCGTAATTTCGTAACTTTGGCAAAACTGGTGGCAACGGCAGCGTTGTGGCGTGAAGAATCGCGCGGCGGACATTTCCGCACGGATTTCCCCGACCGGCGCGATGAAAAATGGGACGTGCATTCGATACAAAAATCGGGGGCGGAAATCTTCCGGAGCGAAAAAATAAACTTCGAGAACGAATTTGCAACCGAAAAATAAATTTACAGCGAATATAAAAATTAAAACTCTCACTGTCTTTCACGCTATTTTTGTTCATAAAAATTATGCCGACTTATTCAGTTCACGCTTTTGCCGAAAAGGTTGCACTTATCACCCACGGCGGAAATCCAATCGGACGGTCGGGCGGAACGGGTAAATTTTGATGATTGAATAAACGACGATTGATTGTTCGAGCCGTCAATTTAAATTATCAGTTAAATAAATTTCGTGATAAAATCTTGCAGCAATGAAATTGGATATTCTCATAATTAGAATAGGATTTATACTGCTTCTCGCGTCGGCTGGTTATATTCTGATTCCGTTTGCCGTCACGCAAAGATTCGGCGACCTGAGCGAAGAATCGCGGCGCATTCTTTCGGCGGGTTTCGGCGCGATTATCGCTTTGATAATCATCGGTTTCGAGATGCGGACGCGACGCGCCACTCTGAAAACGCTTATCGGCGCGGCAATCGGTTCGATTCTCGGCATTCTCGGCGCATTTCTTATCGGCATTCTGATTTCCATTCAAAAGGTCGAAGCCGTTCCCGCTCAGATGCAGACTTTTCTTACGATTTCACTTGCGTTTTTTATGGGTTACATCGGTTTGATGGTCGGGGCGGCGAAAGGCGAATTTATCGATTTGTCGGTTCTCGGCGGACTTTTCAGCGATAAAAACTTGCCGAAGCGCGATTATAAAATTCTCGATACTTCCGTGATTATTGATGGTCGCATCGCCGATGTTGCGGAAACCGGATTTTTAGGCGGAACTTTAATTATCCCGCAATTTATTTTGACCGAATTGCAACAAGTCGCCGATTCGCCCGACTCAAGCAAACGCCAACGCGGACGGCGCGGACTCGATATGCTGCAGCGGCTTCGGAATAACAGCCAGATTGATATTCAAATTGTCGAAACCGATTTCCCGGCAGTTAAAGAAGTTGACTTGAAACTTATCGAACTAGGCACGCAACTCGAAGCCGTAATTGTAACCAATGATTTTAATCTCAATAAAGTTTCGCAACTGCGCGGCGTGAGCGTTCTGAATATTAACGAACTCGCCAATGCCTTAAAACCTGTGGTTTTGCCTGGCGAAGCGATGCGCGTTTTCATTTTGAAAGAAGGCAAAGAATACAATCAAGGCGTAGCTTATTTGGATGACGGCACAATGGTTGTCGTTGATAACGCCAGGCGTTTAATCGGCAAAACGGCGGACGTTGCCGTTACCAGCGTTCTGCAAACGACGGCGGGCAAAATGATTTTCGGACGACTTTGGGAAGAAAAGGAGAGAGAAGAAAATTACGAAACTTCAAACAACATCCACGAATCGCGCTCGACCGGGTTTCGCAAAGCAACTCGCGAATTGCGGCAGACGACGACTATTGAAGAACTTGAATAGCGGTAAATGGTAAATGGTAAATGGTAAATCAAAGAATGTTTTTACATTTACCATTTACCATTTACCATTTACCATTATGAACATAGCCATTATTGTCGCCGCCGGCAGCGGCACGCGCTTCGGAGCAGAGAAACTCAAACAGTTTCTCGAAATTCTCGGAAAACCGCTTATCATTCATACCTTAGAGCGTTTTGAATCTTGTCCGTCGATTGACGAAATCGTTCTCGTCTTGCCTTTTAAAGAAATCGAAAATTTTAAAAAAACAGCCGAAAAATTTAATCTGAAAAAACTTGCGAAAACAATTGCGGGCGGACAAACACGAACCGAATCGGTTTTCAATGGATTAAACTCAATTGACTCTAAACGAACGGAAATCGTTGCCATTCACGACGGCGCACGTCCGCTGGTTTCGAGCGAAGAAATTTCTCGAACAATCGAACAAGCGCGGGAAACCGGCGCGGCTTGTTTGGTCGCGGCGGTTACGGATACGATAAAGGAAATCTGCGACGGCAAAATCGTCGGCACAATTGACCGCAAACAATTAAGACGCGCTTTGACTCCGCAAGCGTTTCAGTTCGACATTTTGCAACGAGCGTTTGCCCAAAGCGATGTGAGTGAAACAGCGACCGACGAATGTTTCTTAGTCGAGAAATTAGGTTATAAAGTCGCAACGGTCGAAGGAAGCGCGAAGAATATCAAAATTACCGCGCCCGAAGATTTTATTTTAGCGGAAATTTTGCTGCAACAATTTTAAGCGGAAATTCGTGTTTTCTTTTAATGGATTTTGCTATAATGCGGGCAAGGTAAAATTATTATGGACTCTGAAGAAGATACCCTACCGAATTTACAAACGGTGCTTGACGCAATCAATAATTTGCAGCAAGAAACAAGCAAACAATTTGTCGAGTTGCGACAAGAAATGAACGCTAAATTTGAAGATATGCGTCTGGAAATGATGAGCTTCGATGCGCGAATTGACCGCCTGCAAGCGATGTCTCACGAAAGTTTAAATCTCGCTTATAATGTTCGCGCCGATGTCAAAATTTTGCGCGAAGAAGTTTCGGCTTGGTCGAAGGAAGTGCAAGGGCTTCAGAAGAACTTTATTTGAAATTTTATTCTTACTCCTTCCGAATATATCTAACGCTAAAAATTTATGTTTCGCATCGGATTCGGCAGCGACACTCATCGGCTCGAAGCGGATAAACCGTTAATTTTAGGCGGCTTGCGAATCGAATCTGATTTCGGCGCGGTCGGACATTCCGACGCGGACACGCTTCTTCACGCCGTAACCGACGCGATTTTCGGCGCATTGGCGTTGGGCGACATTGGCTCGCATTTTTCCGATACTGACGAGAAATGGAAAAACGCCGACAGTTTAGTTTTTCTCGCGGAAGCTGTGCGCTTGATGAAAGAAAAAGGTTTCTCGGTCGTCAATGTTGATTCGATTATCAATCTGGAAAAGCCGAAACTCCGTCCACACATTGATAAAATGCGCGAGAATCTGGCGCGAAACTTGGAGATTGAAATTGACTGCGTGAGCGTAAAGGCTAAAACGGGAGAAAAGGTTGACGCAGTTGGCAGACGCGAGGCAATTAAAGCAGAAGCAGTAATTTTGCTGGGGAAAAACAATCGGAAAAATTAAGTTCCGGTTATTTTTAATACGCATTGCGAGGAATAACCGCGCCGTAGTCTCTGGCAACGTCCAAAACGTCAAACCAGGTTCTTCTTATCTCTGCATTTTGATAGCGATACGTTTGAAGAAATTCCGCTTCCGTTATTTTTTCGTCTGAAAGATTACTTTGTTTCAGAAAATCGGCTTGCGCCCGCCACGCTTTCAGATGTTCGAGCCAGACGTTTCTGAAATCCAGCGGCAAGTTTGCGTCGTCAATTTTTTCGGAATCATTGACGTATTGGTTGACTGCTTCAGCGAATCGGGCGGGCGAAGGTGCAAACTTAAAATTCGCGTCCATCTCACGACCGTTATCGTCGTCTCGTTGCAGGAGAAAAGAAATCTGCCGTCCCGTTTCGTTGTCTGCTCGAATCGCAAAAAATCGGATTGCGTAATTTTCCTGCGGGATTCCAATAACCAAAACGGAAAAACCAAAAGTTACGGCGAAAGCAAAAGCGGCTGTGATATATTTCATCTTCATAGTAAATTTATTATGCCCGAAATCGGCGAAAAAATAAACAAAATTTTGAACACAGTTTTCGACCGAATCGCATAAAATAAGTTTCTAAATTTTCTTCAATGAAACCGCAAGAAATTATCGCCAAAAAACGCGATGGTGAAATTTTATCGCGCCAAGAAATAAACGCTTTTATTAGGGGCGTAACCGATGAAACTTGGGCAGATTATCAAACGTCGGCGTTGCTGATGGCGATGTTTATGAGCGGTTTGGCACAGGAAGAGCAAAATGCTTTGACCGAAGCGATGTTAAATTCGGGCGAGCGTTTAAATTTCTCTGAGATTGATGTGCCGCTTGCCGACAAACATTCGACGGGCGGAGTCGGCGATAAAACTTCTTTGATAATTGCGCCGATAGCTGCCGCGTGTGGCATTTTCGTTCCGATGATTTCCGGGCGCGGGCTCGGACACACAGGCGGAACGCTCGACAAACTCGAAGCAATAAGAGGTTACAACGTCAACCTTTCAACCGAAGAATTTAAAGAAACGCTTAAAACTTGCGGCTTTGCAATGTCGGGACAAACGGCGAAAATCGCGCCTGCCGATAAAAAACTTTACGCACTTCGTGACGCGACGGCGACGGTCGAATCAATTCCGCTGATCGTTGCTTCGATAATGTCGAAAAAATTGGCGGAAGGTTTGGACGCGCTCGTGTTGGATGTCAAAACGGGAAGCGGCGCATTTATGCAAAATCTCGATAACGCAAAGAATCTTGCTGCCGCGTTGTGCCAAACGGGAAACGCTTTCGGCGTGAAAACCGAAGCCGTAATTTCCGATATGAATCAGCCGCTCGGAAAATTCGTCGGAAATGCGCTCGAAGTTTTTGAGTGCGTTAAGATTCTACGCGGTGAAATTGATAAGCAGATGCACCAGACGCTCGAACTTTCAATCGAATTAGCGGCGCGAATGTTAATTTTGTGCGGCGTTGAAAAAACGGTTCAAAGTTCAAAGTTCAAAGTTCAAAGTGTTTTGGATTCGGGTGCGGCATTGGAAAAGTTCCGCCAAAACATCGAGTGCCAAAGCGGAGCGGCTGAAATTTGCGATAACCCTGAAACTTTGCTCGACAAAAATTTAATTGAAGTTGAAATTAAAACTGAAAAAACGGGTTTTATCGCTGAAATTGACGCGGGCGCAATTGGCGAAAGCATTTCTCGAATTGGCGGCGGCAGAATTAAGGTCGAAGATAAAATTGATTTCGCGGTTGGCTACGAATGCGTAAAGAAACTCGGCGATCGAGTAAAATCGGGCGAAACTTTGGGCGTAATTTTTTGTCGAAACAAAACGCAAACGCATCTAATCTATAAAAAATTGGCGAATGCATATAAAATTGATGACGGAAAACCTTCTGGAAAATTTGAGTTGATTAAAGAAATAATTTAGCCACAGAGGACGTAGAGTTTTAAAAGGGATTTTTATGATAAATTTAAACGTTTCCTCGTTAAACCTATGTGTTCTCTGTAGAAAAGATAAAATATGAAAATCAAAAATTTATATTTTCTGCTCGTCGCTTCTCTGATAGTTTTCGGCGTTTCTTCCTGCGGAACAAAAACTGAAGCAAAAAAAGATTGCCAAATGAAAGTCGGCATCGTCTTCGACATCGGCGGCAAAAATGACCGTTCGTTTAATGCGGCGGCTTGGGAAGGCGTGCGGCGCGCCGAACGAGATTTGCCGATTTGTCTCTACGATGTCGAGCCGGGCAATCCGACTTCGATTGAGCCGGCGATGCGGGCTTTTGCCGAAAAGAATTTCGATTTGATAATCGGCATCGGTTTCGCGCAAGGTCCGATTATGCAAAAAGTCGCCGACGATTATCCGGAAATCAAATTTGCGATTGTGGACGGCGTGATTTTTGAAAAAGACGGCAAAACGCCGAAACAAAACGTTGCCTCACTCGTTTTCCGCGAACACGAAGGCTCATACCTGGTCGGAATGATTGCCGCGCAAAAATCTAAAACCGGCGTTTTGGGTTTTGTCGGCGGGATGGATATTCCGCTTATTCATCGTTTCAAAACCGGTTACGAAGAGGGCGCAAAATCGGTTAATCCAAATGCAACCGTCATCGCTAATTATGTCGGCGTAACTGATTCGGCATGGAACAATCCGGGCAAAGGAAAAGAACTTGCGCTTTCGCAAATCAATCAAGGTGCGGACGTGATTTTTACGGCGGCGGGAAATTCCGGTTTGGGCGCGTTTGACGCCGTTGAGCGATTTGGCAAAAACGCCGAGGGCGAAGCGAATAAATTTGTCATCGGCGTTGACTCTAACCAGAACGGCGTGAAACCCGGATTCGTTCTAACCTCGATGGTCAAGCGCGTGGATAACGCGGTTTACGATGTCGTCAAAGAAGTTCTCGGCGGCAATTTCAAAGGCGGCTTTCACGTCTTCGGACTCGACAAAGACGGCGTGGCTTACATGATGGACGAGAATAATAGAAATTTAATTTCGCCGGAAATTTTGCAGCGAGTAGAAGAAGCGAGAGGCAAGATTGTGGCGGGCGAAATCACAGTTACGGACGCGATGGCAAAGTAGCTTAATAATCCGGTGCTATAATTATTTCATCACAAGGAGAAAAATAATGCCTGAGATTTTAGAAATTGAACAAACCGAAGCAGAAGAAGTTCAAATCGACAAACCCAAATGGGATTCGTGGGTGGTTGAGATTCCGCAAGAAATAATCGAGGCGCAAGATTTAGCCAAAAATTCATTAGTAGTTTTAACATATCAAAATGGAAAAATTGAAAGTGAAATTACATCTCCTTCATCCAAAATGAAAGCCATTTCAAAACGCCTTTTGGACGAAAATCGTGAAGTAAATGAGGAGCTAAAACGGCTTGGCGATTAAAAGGTTCATCTATCTCACATATCTGGAAGCAGTTGAACATAACTGTGATTTGATGAGATTTTATGGTGAAAGCCGAATTGGAATTTTTGATAAAACATTGATTGAATCGGCATTGGCTCGTCCGAAACACGCCGCTTTATATGAAAGTGCCGATGTTATTCGGCAAGCCGCGACGCTTTGTTTTGGACTTATTAAAAACCATCCCTGGCTCGGCGGAAATAAACGTACGGCAACACATCTGACGCAAATTTTTCTCGAACTAAACGGTTTCGTTTTGAATTTCGGGTTAATCGAAATCATTGAGCTTTCCTTAAATGTTGAATCGGATGTTTGGCAAACTGATGAAATTGAGAATTGGTTGCGAAGCCGAGTTGAGAGAATTTGAAAAATGCTCGAACTAAAAAATATAACCAAAACATTCGGCAACGTCGTCGCCAACGACAAGGTTTCCATTAAAATCGAAAAAGGCACGATTCACGCGATTGTCGGCGAAAACGGCGCGGGCAAATCTACTGTTATGCGCGTCGCTTACGGCTTTTACACGGCTGACAGCGGCGAGATTTTAATTGACGGAAAACCCGTTTCGATAAAAAATCCGCACGACGCAATCGCGCTCGGAATTGGAATGGTGCATCAGCATTTTATGTTGGTGGATACGATGACGGTTGCCGAAAATATCATTTTGGGTGCGGAAACGGGCGGCGCGGCAAATCTTGATTTAGACAAGGCGAACGCAGACATTTTGGCTTTGTCAAATGAATTGCGTTTGGGCGTAAATCCGAAAGCGTTAATCGAGGACATTTCAGTCGGCGCACAGCAGCGCGTCGAATTATTAAAAGCACTTTACCGCAACGCGCAGCTTTTGATTTTAGACGAGCCGACGGCGGTTTTAACGCCGCAGGAAACCGAAGATTTTTTCCAGATTCTGCGTCAAATGCGAGAGCAGGGAAAAACCGTCGTTATCATCACGCACAAACTCGAAGAAGTGTTGGCGATTTCGGATTCTGTAACCGTAATGCGCGACGGTAAAACGGTCGGCGAAGTTAAAACGTCAGAGACGAGCGCGAAGGATTTGGCTCGAATGATTGTCGGGCGCGATGTTTTGCTGCGCGTCGAGAAAACCGACGCGCAGCCGAAAGAAGCGATTTTAACCGTCGAAAATCTCTCGGTCAAAAACGCGCACGGCGCGGCGTTGGGCGGCGTTTCTTTTGAAGTCAAAACCGGTGAGATTGTCGGCATTGCGGGAATCGAAGGCAACGGTCAAACTGAACTCATCGAAGCAATTGCCGGTTTAATTCCGACCGCAAATTTAAGCGGAAAGATTTATTTTGAAGGGACAAACATCACCCACATCTCGGCACGACAGCACAAAGAACTCGGTATCGCGCATATTCCCGAAGACCGCCACCGGCGCGGGCTTCTGCTCGATTTTAATCTGGCGGAAAATTCGATGCTCGGTGTTCATTATCGCCCGCCGGTGGCAAGCGCAAGCGGATTTTTGATTGATTCGGCGATTGACCGTCGGGTTAAAGAAATTATCGAAAATTTTGACGTGCGCCCGCCGAACGCGGAACTTTCAGCCAAAGCACTGTCGGGCGGAAATCAGCAAAAATTAATTATCGGCAGAGAGTTTGGATTAAAGCCGAAATTGCTGCTCGTTTCGCAGCCGACGCGCGGCGTGGACATCGGAGCAATCGAATTTATTCATCGCAAATTAATTGCTTTGCGCGATGCGGGAACCGCCGTGCTATTAGTTTCCGCCGAACTTGAAGAAGTTACCGCGCTGGCTGACCGGTTGCTAGTTTTTCACAAAGGGAAAATCGTCGGTGAAGTCAACCCGAAAACGACGAGCAAAGAGAAAATCGGTTTGCTGATGACGGGCGGAAAGTAACCTGTAAAAATTAAAATTTGCCTATTAGACGTTGACCGAGCAGTCGACACTTTTCTGATTTTAATAAAGAAATTATTGAATTTACTTGACAATGGATTTTTGTTAATTTAACAAATGATTTAATATAAACTGCAGAAGAAGATTTGCGCTTTTAGTTTATCTGCAACACCGATGCAGCCTTTCCCATAACTAATGCTCTCGCGCGTCTTACTCGGTGAAATTTATTCTATATTGAGGTAACAAAGGATGTCTTTAAATAATGTAAAGCGATTTTTTCCGCTTTCCTTTTTGATTTTGTTTGTAGTTTGCTCACAAACTGTTTTTGCCCAAGATAAAGATTGGCGGCAAATTTCGTCTTCCGAACTGCAATCGAAAACATTAGAAATCGAGCCACAAACAGATGGCGAAATTGTTTTGGGAGAAAATCTCAACGACGACAATTCGGAAGATTCGTCTTCAAAATATTACATTCGCGCAAACATCTCTGCCACGCGCGGGCGCGAACAATATGACAAAGCCGCGCCGAATACAAAGTCGAACATTAATTTAGAACGTCGTTACAGAGAATTATTATCCGGCGATTGGGCAAAAAATCCACGTCTAATTTTTCAGCCGGATATTTTTATTAGAAATTCTTCCCAGTATTTTCGTCCAACCGACGGTTTAAACGTCAAATCTTTTTCGTTTAATCAAAAAGAAAGCAAGTCTGAAAAAGACAAACGTATTTATTATTCCGCTTCAAAATCACAAGGCGCAAACTCGTTTTCTAACGATGAAGATGCGCTGGATGATACCGCAAATAAAATTGATCAAAGTTTTCGGTGGCGTTCGGCGATTAAGCAGTCGTTGATGTTTCTCGCCATACAGCACGGTTATGCCTTCACGCAGGCAAAGACGCGGCGCGAACTAAAAGGCAATTTCTTCGGCGATTACATTAAATCGGTAAAATCCTTGCACGGTTGGGCGGACGGCGGCAGATTTTTTACGAACTATATCGCACATCCGATGCAAGGCTCATTCACTGGTTTTATACAAGTCCAAAATGACCCAAAAGGATTGAAACAGCGTTTCGGCAAATCGGCGGATTATTGGCGAAGCCGTATGAAAGCGTTGGTGTGGTCAGCCGCGTGGAGTACGCAGTTTGAAATCGGACCGATCAGTCAAGCCTCAATCGGTAACGTCGGCTTAAAAGGCAAACAAACCTACGAAGACCTTGTGACGACTCCGCTCGGCGGAACGGCAATGCTCATCGCAGAGGATGCTATCGACCGCTTTGTGATGGAACGCATCGAGCGCCGAACAGACAACTTTTACGTTATTATTTTCAGCCGTATGCTGCTCAGCCCGACGCGCACCATCGCTAATCTCTTCCGCTTCAAAACGCCGTGGTATCGTGACCGACCACGCCTCAAATAAGATTGAAGATCTAGGATTCTTGATTTATAGGATTGAAGGATCGAAACTTGAATTTTAATCTTAAATCTTGAATTTTAAATTATGTGAATCAGTACCAAACAGTTAATCCAAAAAAGTGTTTTAGTCGGGAGCGCAGGCATCTTGCCTGCCAGGATTGCATTAGCAATCTAAAACGGTTGATAATCGGCAATTTTAGATTGCTTGGCGCCGTGGCAGGCAAGATGCCTGCGCTCCCGACTAACGATTAACTTTTATATTAAACTGATTTTTCTTTTTAGTGTCGATTCACATAATTTAGAAAAGAATTTTGCCTAATCAGCACTAAGAATAACCGACTTTATTATTTCATCAATTGCCGTTAAAGTTTCCGGTGAAAGGCGAACGCCCGAGGCGGCTGCGTTATCAGCGACTTGTTCGGGGCGAGTAGCGCCGATGATTGCCGAAGAAACTCGTTTATCACGAAGAACCCAAGCCAGAGCAAACTGCGCCAGCGAAAGATTTTCGCTGGCGGCGATCGGGCGCAATCTCTCGACTGCGTTCAAAATCGGCTCGGTCAATAAACGGTCAATAAACACGTTCATCAAATCATTTGCCGCGCGAGAATCCTGCGGAATCGGTTGCCCGGCTTTATATTTTCCGGTTAAAACGCCCTGCGCGAGCGGCGACCAGACAATTTGCCCGATGCCGTTTTCGGCGCAAACGGGAAAAACTTCCGCTTCCGGTTCACGCCACAAGATTGAATATTGCGGCTGGCTAGACATGAATTTCTCAATTCCGGTTATCTCAATCGCGGCTTTGATTTGTTCGGCGTTCCATTCGCTGAAACCAATATAACGCGCTTTGCCTTCCTGCACGACTTCCGTCAAAGCAATCATTGTTTCTTCGAGCGGCGTGTTTTCGTCGTAACGATGACATTGATAAAGGTCAACATAATCGGTCTGCAATCTGCGAAGCGAATCGTTTAGTTGTTTATGAATTTGCACGCGTGATAAACCGCTGTCGGTTTCAGTCATCGGAAAATACAACTTCGTCGCCAAAATATATGATTCACGCGGAACATTTTTTAACACTTCGCCCAAAAATAGTTCGGACGCGCCTTTGCCATAAATGTTCGCCGTGTCGAAAAAATTAATGCCGACCTCGAAAGCCTTGCGAACGCATTGTTCGGCTGCTTCGCGTTCGACTCCGCCGGAATAAGTCAGCCACGACCCCAAACTGATTTCCGAAATTTGTAAATCGCTGTCGCCTAATTGTCTGTATTTCATAAAAATTCCCCTTGTTGTTTTTATTGTTTAAACTTAATCGCAAAATTTCACCGCCGAGACGCAGAGAATTCTCGCAGAGCCGGCGCAGAGATTTTCAATTTATCTCCGCGTTCCTCTGCGAAACCTCTGCGTCTCGGCGGTGAAATTTAAATTCGACTACAATTGTTCTAAAACTTTCCTAATTCGCTCAACCGCATTTTGCAAATTCTCCATCGAAGTCGCATAAGAAAATCGCAAAAATCCGTCCGCGCCGAAACCTTCACCGTCGGTAACGACGACATGAGATTTATTTAATAAAAAATCGGCGAAATCGGCGGAAGTTTTGAACCGGTCGCCTAATAAATTTCTTACGTCAACGAATGCGTAGAACGCGCCTTCGGGCATCGCGCATTTGAAATTTTCGATTGCTTGCAAAGCGGGAATCAGCCAGTCTTTTCGCCGTTCATATTCGGCAAGCATTGCACCCACCGCCGCTTTTGAACCTGCGTGATTTTCCATCGCCCGCCCGCAAGCGTATTGGACGAAAGATGTCGGATGCGAAGTCGAGTGACTTTGAAGTTTTGTCATCTCTCGCGTCCAATCTTCATTCGCAATCGTATAACCGATTCGCCAACCCGTCATCGCGTATGTTTTTGAAAACGAACCCGCAACGCAAACAAATTGTCGCAAATCTTCGGGCAAACTCGCGGATGTAAAAACTTCGGTGGGCGGATAGGCGAAAAACAGATAACATTCATCGGTTAGAACATAAACATTTCTCTCCGCGCAAACTTCAATAATCCGTCGCATCTCATCGGCGGGAATAACTCTTCCGGTTGGATTGTTCGGCGAATTGACGATTAAAAGTTTCGTCTTGTCGGTAATTGAATTTTTGACTTGCTCGGCGGTTAAAATAAAATTCGTTTCTTCGGTTTCGATAAAAATGCTTTTCGCGTTTATGAAATTAGCAATTTCGGGAAAAGTTACCCAATACGGTTTCGGAATTAAAACTTCGTCGCCCGGATTTAATAAGGTGCAGGCGGCGTTAAAAAGCGCCTGCTTGCCGCCGTCGGTGGCGATGATTTCTTTCGGTGAAAAGTTCGCGCCGAATTCCTCCGCGTAAAATTCGACAATTGATTCCTGAAAACTTTTCAGCCCGGCGGTCGGTGTGTATTTCGTCAAATTTTTCTGCAAACCTTCACAGGCGTATTCTTTGATAAATTCGGGCGTGGGAAAATCCGGCTCGCCCAAAGTCAAATCAATCACGTCAAAACCTTGGTCGCGCAGATTAGCCGCCGTTTGTCCGGCTTTCAGCGTGGAAGACATCTTCATTTTGGCGACGTTTGCGGAGACGGGAAAGTTAGTCATAAAATCTTTCGAAAATTTAGGGTGAGAGTACAAGCAAAAAGCAACGGCTAATTTTTTACTTTTTTTCTCAATTCATTGAAAATATACGTTTTGCGCGGTTCGATGACTGCGTTCGGCACGCTAACCGTTACTTTTATTTTTCGTCTTTTAGCGTCTGCTGTTTGATTTTGCGGGTAATAACTTAAACCGTAAAATTGACCGAGTTCCTGAGCGATTTTGGCGAACGATTTTTGTAGATTCTTAATCGTGTCGGCGTAAAAAAATGTTCCACCCGTGCCGTTTGCCAGCGAGCGCAGATACAAAGTTCCATGTTTATATGCCGCCGGTAACGGTTCGCCTTTCGCCGTGACGAATTGAACATTTGCGCCGGACTGCATATCGGTTATTTTCGGTTTCGACCTTAAAACTTCTTCGACGGTTTCATATTGAATCGGGTAAATTAAAACGTCGGATTCTTCCGCTAAACGCACGGAGCGAGCGAAAGTTTGATGAACGCTTGTCGTATCAATGCCGTCGGTAAAAATAATCATCGCTTTTTTTCCGCCAATTTTTCCGAAGTAATCAACGTTGATGCTTGTCGTTGCGTCATAAAGACTTGTGCCGCCGCCCGTTTGAGAAAAAGCGATGGAGTTTTGGACGTTCCCCAAATCTTCCACCGTTCCGTCGGCGATTTTATTCAAGTATTTATCGAAGGTAAAAACTAATATGCGGTCGTTCGGGCGCAATTGATCTAAAAACGCGATTGCCGCCGCCTTTATACTTTGTAGTTTATTCGTCGTCGAATCGCTGACATCAAGCACTAAGGCGATGGTGAAAGGTGCGGAAACATCTTCAAAACTTTCGATAGTTTGTTCGATGCCGTCCTCGAAAAGACGAAAATCTTCCTTCTTTAAATCGGTGATGTTTCGGTTGCGGCGGTCGGTTACTCTGGTCGGCACGACTACTAGCGAAGTGTCAACCCTAATTACCTCATCGCTATCAGTCGGTTGCTGAGAATAAATTTGAACAATGCAAAACAAAATAATAAACAAAAATGCTGATGCTGTTTTCATTTTATTGAATCTCCTTACTTGCTAAAATCATTTAGTCGTGCAAAAGCAACCATAAAATTTACGGGAATTTTTCAAAAACTTTCTAAAAATTCTACACGATTTCCGAACGGGTCACGAAATTCAAAACGCGAGTAATGCGGAATCGGAATTCCTTCTATTATCTCAACGCCGCTTTCAGTAAATTTTTCGCGCCAAGCGTCTAAATTTTCCACTTCGTAAGCAACGTGTGCTTTGGTCTTGGTTCGGTCGAAGTTATCTTCCGTTCCGACGTGGATTTGAAAACCGCCGATTTCGAGCCAAAATCCGCCGCGCGTTTGTAATACTTCGGGTTTCGGAATTTCCTTTAAGCCCAGCAACTCACAATAAAATTCTCGCGCCTTCATTTCCGCGCCGTTCGGAATGGTAATTTGCGCGTGTTGCACTCTGAGAATCAATAATTTTTTTATTTTCTTCATTTTACTTCTTCAATTTCTCACGCATCTTTGCTTCGACCAGCGCGGGAATTAAGCCTTCGACGCGCCCGCCGAGCGTGAAAATTTGTTTCATCAAATTTGAAGAAACGTAAGAATACTCTTCCGCCGCCATCAGAAAAACCGTTTCGATTTCGGGTTCGAGTCGTCGATTCATCAACGCCATTCGCAGTTCATATTCATAATCAGAAATGGCGCGAATGCCGCGCACAATCGCCGCCGCGCGTTTCTTCTTGGCGAAATCGGCGGTCAAACCAGAAAAGCTGTCCACTGTCAGACAGCATTTGCCGGCTTCGACTTCGGACAGAATTTCCCGCAGCATCTCGCATCGCTCCTCAACGGAAAACATCGGATTTTTCTCTGGATTATTTAAAACGGCGATGATGATTTCATCGAAGAGCGGCAAACTGCGCCTTATAATGTCGAGATGACCGTTCGTTAAAGGGTCGAATGAACCGGGAAAAATGGCGCGGCGTAAACTCATTTATCATTTACCATTGAACATTTATCAGATTACGTTTGAATGATAGATGATTAATGGTAAATGGTAAATGTAGGAAAGAGCGAAAAATCTAATTGGGTTAAGGATTTTTTATCTCATCAACTTTCGAGTCTTTAACTTCCGTCTTGAATTTTCGATAATTATAAGACTTCAAAATTTGATTGACATTAATGCCTTTGACCAGAAGTACTTTGACGGAAAGGTTAATGTCCGCGACCGATGGCAGCCAGATTTCGTCATTGACGCGCTCTTGTTCGAGCGCAAACGACGCGCCTTTTTTTAGATTGGCGAGCAAACCGCCGGCGATTTTGAAGTCGTCGAACAAAAATGCTTCGAGCCGCGCCACTTGTTTGTCCTGCTCGTCAATCCACATTACGCCTGCCGTTTTGCCGAAAAATTTCAGAAAACTTTTCGCGTTCCTAAAATCAAAATCGGGATTCGGCTCAAAATCGAAAACCACAACATCGCGCCCGCGAAATCGTTCACGGCGCGGATTGACCAGCCGTGAAGCCCGCAAAACTTCGGCGGTCGAAATGCGCTGATTGTTTTCCTCAGGCGTTCCGTTCGCCGTCTGCGAAACGGCTCGCGCTTCTTTTTTGGCTATCTCTTTTTCGATTTCAGCCACGCGCTTCTGCACGTTTTTATCTTCGTCCGCCTGCTCTTTTTCCGAGAGAGGCTTACCATTTTTCTCAACGAGTCGCCGAATTCGATTGCCTTTGTGAAACGAAAGCTGAAAAGTTTCCGATTCGGTTTCACGCAAAACGCCGTCCTTGCCGAGTTCGCGCTTGATGCTTTTTTGCGTATAGGAATAATCTTCTAAAATCTCGTCAATCTTGTCTTCGTTTTTCTGGAGTTCCATTAAAAGGCGGGGAATATCGGGCAGCGGTTCGCCTGAGATTTTTGGGAAGTCAAAGTTTTCTTTAGCAATTGTTTGGTTGTGCGTAACTTGCTCGAGTTTGATTTCGTAAGCGTCTTCGCCAATTTTCGCGTTTATCGTAAAAGGTTCGTTCACGCCGTTCACCGCTTGATAATCGCCGTAATCGAAAGTTTTTATTAAATCTCCGGCAGGAATTTCTTCGCGGATTAACAATCCGGTCGTTTGGTCAAAATACATTTTTATCGAAACGCCTTTCGCCGTGGTCAGCGTCAAAACATTCGCCGCGTTGCCGTTGAGATTGGCTTTTCCGCCGCTCGTAATTTTAGCTTTTTGCTTTTTATAATCGAGCCAACGTGCGTTCCTAAAATTAGCTTCAGCCGCAAAATCGCGGCTCGCCTCCCCGGTCAAAGTCCGCAAGCCGTCGCGTGAATCGCGCATCCAGCCAGACTTTCCGTTATAGCCGACTTCCGTTTCAAAACCGTTTAAATCAAATCTTGAATTGTAAAAATTTGGCTGCGCCGTTTGCATCTGGAAAGAGCCGCTCGCGTTGTCTTTTAGTCGCGTAATTTTCCCTGCCTTTTGCCAAGACTGAACCGTCTGCAAAACCTTCTCGCCGCCCAAAACCTTGTTCGCTTGCTTTAGAATCTTACTTGGTGATTGCGCCGCAACGTTTGCTACGCAGAGAAATGTGGGAATTAAAATTATTAAAAACAAACTTCGTTTCATAAATTTTTATTGAGTTTTAAGTCTTGAGTCTTGAGTCTGAAGTCAACTCGAACAATTCATTTGACTTCAGACTCAAGACTCGAGACTATTCAGAGCAGAACTTCTTTTACCGCCTTTTCAAACACTTCAACCTTGCGTTTCGCGCGTTTGACTTCCGGATGGTCGTCATTATATTGCCGCCGCAGATTCCACAAATCAGTTTCAAGTTCGATTTTTCGCACTATCAGTTTTCCCAAAGCCAAAGTGAGTTTTCCAGACTCCGCGCTATTAACCGCCAAAATTTTATTCATCTCTTTGTTCAATAAACCTAACTCGAATTTTATTTCTTTGACCTTCGGAAATTCTTCCGTGTAATCAAGCAAAAATTCTTCGAGCTCCGATTCGCGCTCGGTTTTTCTCAGCAGGACTTCGGCGTAAGCGGGCGAAGACTTAATAGTCTGCGCGGCTTGATTGGAAGAAGCTAGGACTGTTTTATTTTTGTTGATGGTTTGAGAAAAACAAAAATGTGAGGTTAGCAAAAGCAACGCTGCTGTTAAGAAAAACTTTTTCAAACTCATAAATTTAATTAGTCGCCTCAATAACGAAAGTATTCGGAGCGAGGTTTTGGTTAAAGGAAAATTCCGTTAAATTAAAATTCCACTCGATTTCGGTTGTTCCGTTTTGTCCGATAGTCGAATAAAACAGACGATAGTTGTGCGGCAAGGTCAAGCCTTTCTCCGCCTTAAAGTCCGAAAAATCTTCCGTTATCTTCAAACGGCTTTCGCTGAATCTGCTTGATTGTTCCGGTCTGAGACCGATTGCGGCGGAAGAAGTGCGTTTATATTCGGTGCGAACGTGGCGAAAAGTTTCTTTATCGAAATATAATTTTATGTCAACATCGCCGCCGCCTTTTGGCGAATAACCCAAAACATAAACCTCTTTGCCGTCAATTTTTTTCGTGCCGTCAAAGGAAAGTTTCGGCTTTTTGGCAGCGACATCGAGCAACGCCCAAGAAGTCGAAAGCGTTCCGCCAAGCAGACTTTCTTCGAGTAGCAAATCGTTGGCGACAACAAAATTACCCAACTTCGAGCGAAAGCCGTCTTTGATAAAACCAACTTTTGCATTTTTGCCGTCAAAGCTGAATTTCTCCTGTGGATATTCGATGGCGTTAAGGCTCATTCCTAAAAAGTTTTTCTCAGCAGCCGAAGCCAGCACGATTCTGCCTTGAACATCAGTATTCCTCGGCGATATAAACTTAACCAACGCATCGCCAACCACAATTTGGGTTTTGATCGAAACGCGAATGTCCGCCGTGCCGATTGATTCTAAATGCTTTGCCAGCACGTCTTCGGCTTTCATTTTTTGGGCAAAAACAGAGGTGGGAAAAACCAGACAAACGAAAAAAACCGATACTTTAAAGATATTCATAATACTAATCTCCTAAAAATTTTAAGTGGCGATTGCCGCATCACAAGAACCGACTTCAACTAAACACTCGGATTTTTCTTCCGAAAAACCGTCGCACGAATCAATTGCTGGCGCGGCGGTTTCAACCGAACCGTCGCCGTAGATTTCGCCCGCGTTTAATGTCTCAAAATAAACGCCGATGTTGTCGAGAATTTCCTCGACCGAATGCGAATGATAAAGCGTTTGACGAAACAGCGAACCGCCGATTAAGCCTTTCGTAAATTGCCCCGCAAGTTGCTTCATTTTGCCGATAGCGGGAAGTTCCGGCATATCTTCGCGCAGCATTTCAAAGTATTCGAGCAAGACTTTTTGTTTGTCTTCCAAAGTCGGCTGATACGGCTCGCGTCCGGCTAAAACGTCTTCGATTTGCCGAAAAATCCAAGGATTCTGCATCGCGCCGCGCCCGATTAAAATCCCGTCACAATTGGTTTCACGCCATTTCTTTAACGCGCCTTCAATGGAGACGACATCGCCGCTGCCTGAAACCGGAATCGAAACAACTTTTTTCATCTCGCGCACCAAATCCCAATTCGCCAAACCTTTATAACCTTGTTCCTTCGTGCGCCCGTGCAGTTGAATATGTTCCACGCCGCAATCTTCCGCCATCTTTGCAACTTCGATGCAATTAATCGTCGAATCGGTGTAACCGGCGCGAAGTTTTAAGGTCAGCGGAATCGTAATCACTTTTTTTATTTCTTTGAGAATCTTCTCCAGACGCGGCAAATCTTTTAAAAGCCCCGAACCGCCACCGTTTTTAACGACTTTCGGCGCAGGGCAGCCGCAATTGATGTCGAGAATATCCGCGCCGACATCTTCCGCCATTTCCGCCGCCAACGCCATTCGCTCAAATTGCCCGCCGAAAATCTGCACGGCAAACGGGCGTTCCATTTCCCAAAAACGCATCTGCCTTCTCGCCTTCGGATTGTTGCGCGTCAAACCTTCGACGGAAATAAATTCGGAAACAGTCAATCCGATTCCGCCGCAGCTTTTCGCCAGGCGGCGAAACGAATAATCGGTTACGCCCGCCATTGGCGAGAGAATGAGCGGCGGATTGATTTCGATGTTTCTGATTTTGAAAGGTTTCATTAATCTAAATTCTAATGTTAGATTCACTTTTAGCATAACTTGTCGCTTTGATTTTTAGCAACAATTACTCTTAAAGAGAAAAGCGTCGCTCAACCAAATGAGGCGACGCTTGAAATTTAATTTCGCTCGAAAACTTACGGAGTTAATCGCACGCCGAAATCGAAAAATTTTGCGCCGACCGCTGCGCTCGTGTTTGAGCCGCCCGAATTGATTAGATAAAAACCGTATTCACCGTTTTTTAAACTAGCGGTCGGCGTAACCTTGAAAATGCCGTTGCCCATATTTTCCGCGTTGAACGGAATGACGTATTCGTCCGAAAGACCGCCTTTGCCGCCGTAAGCGTTTTGCTTGGAAATCGTTACTTCGCGGTTGTCGCTGCGGACGTTGAATTTAATCAGCGTAAATTCGTTCGGAGTCGAAGGAATGCCGCTCGAAGTATTCAAACCGCCGCTTTTGGTGTCAAGGTAGAAATAAAAAACCGGCTGCGCTTCTTTGATTTGCAGTTTCGCCGTGATGCCCGGCAAGTTCGCTTTGGTTTTGGTTTTACCCAGACCGAACGGCGTAATCGCCGCCGTAAGTCCACCGCCCGTGCGGTTCTGCGCCGATACATTTGGCATCAACTGGGTCATCGTTTTTTCGCCGTTTTTTTCTTCAAACATATAAATTCCAAAATCGTGCGGCGACATCGGGTCATTTGGATTGCCGCTGGCTGTTCCGACCGGCGCGACGCTCGAAGCCGTCGTTGCTCCGCTTTTCGCTTCCAGCATCGCGGCGACGACATCGTCAGCTACGCCCGCTTTTTTCAGCCTAATCAACGCATCGGTCGAAAGGTCGAATTTCGATTTCGAGGTGCGGATTTTATTAACGATAAGCGATTTATTCAAACCGGCGCTGGTTAAGGAAATTACTTCATCATTGGTCATCGTTTCGTCTTGCGCTTCGGCGACGAAAGTCGCGCCTAAACAAAACGCGACAACCAAGAAAAATTGTAAAAACCGAAGATTTTTCATTTTTGATACTCCTAAACTTCTTAAAATTTTATACTTATTCCGACTTATTGGAGAGAGTTGTAATTCTCAAATCTGGCTGATTTAAACGCTTAAATCAAAATTTTACAAGACAAAGCGATGAAGTTTTTTGCCGAAAATCCTATTGAGCCGCGTCGCCCAATTTAATCGAGATATGCCGCGCTAGATTTTTCGCCAGCGAACCCCACGATGTCGTCTCGCCCGCGACAATCACCGTGCCGCTGCGGTTGTCATAAATGCGGAAAACGTAACGGTGCGTAACGAGCGAGAGCGGCACGCGCCCGATTTCGATACGCAAATCCGCCGCTTCCTTAAAGCGCACGATATTTAAGTTGAGTTTCTGCCAATCCTTGCGTTTCAATAGTTCTTTTTCGAGAGCCTGCCGCGAAGGATTAAGCGAAGATTTTTCGATGGCGATGGTTTTAGCGGAATGCACCGCGTCGGCGGGGTTCTTCACAATCGGCGGCACGGATTCGAGGACGGTTTGACTGTCGGAAAAACCCGGCGTTGCTGTGCCGACGGAAACTTTTTCCCGCAGAAGGCGGCTTTTTTCCAACATCGTTTCGATAATTTCTTCGTCAACGCCCGCGTTTTTCAAATTGACCAAACCCTGCACCGATACATCGAATGCGCCCTTTGAATCCTTAATTTTGTTGATGATTAGCGTTTTCGAAAGATTTGTTTTTGACATCAAAACAACGTCGGCGTTCGTTAAAATTTCTATCGAGCTTTCATTTGATTCTTGTGCCGAAGCGATAGAAACCGTCGCTAAAACAAACGAAACTAACAAAACTCTAAAAAGTGAAAATAATTTCATTGGTTTTTCCTTATAAATGAAGATATGAAACAGACAAAGATGATTTTAAGCGGAAAAAGTTCCCCTCAAATTCGGCATTGTCGCACTTTTCAAAACTGTTACAATCAACTTTTGAGAATCGCTTCAAAAGCTGCGCGAATGTTCAGACGATGGAAAGTTAATTGTTCGAGCAAATCTTTAATTGATTCGAGTTTCATTCGTTTAACAATCGTTTGCAAAGCAGTTTGATTAGCCAGCGGAAGCTGACTTGAACGCCCGACGGTTAAACGCAAATTGTGGTCGAGTTCGCTCAAAAATGCATAACCGTTTGAGAAATTTTCAAACGGTTCTTTTTCTAAAAATTCGCTTTCAAAAAGTTTTTTGAGCATAAAATCAGTCGTCCGCGTTTCCGCGTCGTCCGGAACATTCGCGCGTAATTGCAAAAACCGGACGGCGAAATAAACGTCAAGCATTCCGCCCGCGCCGAATTTTATGTCAATCTCCTTACCTCTTCGCCCACCCGCTTTTTCCGTTTCGAGCCGTTCCCTAATGCGCCAAATTTCTTCTCTTAAGGTCTTGAATTCTAAATCTTGAATCTTCAATTGCTGAGCGTTTTGGTGAATAATTTTTCGTGCCGCAAACTCCGTTTCCTTTGCTAATTTCAAACAACCCGCCACACCGCGCAATTTGACATACGCGAGCCATTCCCAAATCGCCGCTCGCGTTTCCAGATAATTCAAAAACGCCGTTTTACTTGTGGAAGTCGCACCGTTTTTGCCGTCAGGACGCAAGCGTAAATCCACGCGATAGAGATGTCCGTCGCGGGTTAGGCTCGAAAGTACGGTAACGAAAATCTCGACAGCGCGGCTGTAAAATTCGGTGTGAGACGAATCTTTTACCAAAACGGATTTTTCATCGTCGTAGATTAAAATTAAATCTAAATCCGAGCCGTAATCCATTCCGCCGCCGCCAAGCTTGCCTAATCCCAAAACTGCGAAGGGGAATTCGTCAACTTCTACCGAAAATCGTCTTTCGAGTTCGCGCCGAGTGATAAAAAGCGCGGTTTCAATGCTGGCTTCGGCTAAATTGGTTTGCAGGCGTTTGGCTTTTTGGCGCGGGATTTTTTCAAAAATGTCGAAGACTACAATTTCTAATAAAAACCGCGACCAAATTTTTCTCAAAACCGCCAATTCGTTTTTATAATTCGATTCTCGCCCGACAGCGGAGAGAAAAATTTCTCGATAATTTTGTTCGTTTAATTCATCTTTTGAGGTCGGCAAATTTCTTATCAAATTTGGATTCGACGCAATCATTTCGGCAAAATGCGGCGATGTTTCCGAAAGTAGTTTAAGCGTTTCTAAAGTTTTATCGCTCACATCAATTTCGGCATCTGATTTTTCCAGCGATGAAAAGATTGTGTTCAATCCGCTTTGAGCAGACGGCAAGTTTTGATAAAAAACCGCCGGCGTATTTTCTGTGTTTCGACGTGATTGCGACTGTTCAAATTCTCCCTCTTGAAAGACGCGCGAGAAAATCAGATTGACGTTTTTAGTGTGAAGCTCAAGCGCTTTTTCAAATTCATCCAAATCCGCGCAGTTCATTCGCCGCGCTATTAAAAAACGCTTGTCAGCGTCGTTTGGAAGCAATTGGGTCTGCAATCCGTTTTCCATTTGCAAGCGGTGTTCGAGCCGCCGCAGAAATTCGTAAGCCTCAAAAAGTTCAGTCAGTTCGGCTTCTGAAAGAAGTTTTCTATCGGCAAGACGACTCAAACTTATCAGCGTATGCGCGGCGCGAAGCCATTTGTCTTTGCCCGCAAAAGCGAGTTGTAAGGCTTGCGCGATAAACTCGATTTCGCGGATTCCGCCCGTTCCCAATTTGACGTTGAAATTTTTGACGGAAGTCTTTTCGAGATTAATTTTTTCCTTCGACAAACGCACGTTGGAAAGGGCGTTTTCCACCGTTTCATCCGTCCAGAAAACGCTCGATTCAACCTGCTCGAAAAATTTTTGAAAAACTTCCGCCGCGCCTGCGCTCGAACGCGAGCGAATCAAGACTTGGCGTTCCCAACTCTGCGCCGATTTTTTATAATAATTAACTGCTTCATCAAACGAAATTGCCAACGCGCCGACGCGCCCGTGCGGTCGCAAGCGCAAATCCACGCGATATGCCGCGCCTTCGCCCGTCTGACCGCCGACGATTTTCGTGACAAATTCCGCTAATTTTACAAAATACTCGCGGTTAGTAATTGCGCAGCGCGTTCCTTGTCCACTGGTTGTGCCGTCGTTTGAATAGAGAAAAAGCAAATCAATATCCGAAGCGTAATTTAATTCATTTGAGCCGAGTTTTCCCAGTGCGACGATACAAAATCTGGCTTGTTTGATACGAGTTTTTTTATCAGTTTCAAGCGGCGAACCGTAACGATTGTCGAGTTCTTGACGAGCGTAACGCAGAGCGTATTCTAAAATCGCGTCGGCGAGATTGGAAATTTCTTCGGTGATTTCGGCGATTGCGCCGAGATTGCGGATGTCGCGCAGATAAATTCTAAGCAGTTCGCGGCGGCGAAAACGCGCCAGCAAAATATTTGTTTCGACATTTGTATTGGTCAGTGCAAATCGCGCCAGCGATTCAAGAATCTCATCTTTGCCGCGCACTTTCGACGAAATTCGCTGCCGATTGAGCCAAGAAATATAACCTGGATTTTGCAGAATCGTCATTGCCAATAAAGGGCTGAAAGCAGCCAGCGTCAAAACGTCGGAGAGCAAACCCTCGTTTTTGGCGAGCTTTCTTTCTTCGGCGGGGAACTTCTCCGCAAACTGCTGATAGAAACGCCGTGCGCCTTCCGCGTCGGGCAGGTTTTTGATGAAGGATTCGATTTTTTCGGGCAGAGACATCGTATTAAGTTTCAAGTTTTCGGTTCAAAGTTTCAAGTTCGGTTGTGGTTCATTAACTTGTAACCAGAAACTTTTAAGCTCGTCTTTGACTTTGCAACGGTTTCATTCTACTTTTCAAATTGAATCAATTTCCCGCAACAATTTAATTTATCAAAACACTTAAGGAGAAAAATTATGAGCAAGGCAGAATCGGCTGAGTTAATTCTAAAACTGTATGATTTACGGCGCGAAGCCACAATGCGCGAGGCGCGAAATTGGATGATTTCCTTTTTCCCTGAAAGCGCGGCAGAAATTATACAAGCGATTTTGAACAAGGAAACATCGGCGTATTATCGAATGGTAGTTACTTACTGGGATATGGCAGCTTCGTTCGTCAATCATGGCGCGATTGACGAGGAAATGTTTACGGACGCGCACGGCGAACACTTTGTCGTATTTTCTAAGATAGAACCGTTTTTGCCTGAGTTAAGGGAAACAATGGGCAATCCGAATATTTTGGGAAATCTCGAAAAATTGATTATGCGTCAGCCGGACGCGAAAGAAAAACTTGCCAAAGCACGCGAATCAATGAAACGTTGGATAGAAGCGAGTAGAGAAATGTCGAAAAATGCTTAAATGGCAGGTGAATTTCGGCGAAAATTTCGAACGGAAAAATAAATAGCAACCGCGAATTTACTTTCCACATCTGAAAATTTCGCCGATTTCACCCCTCCACTATCAATTCACCCCTCGGTAACCGAATGACGAGAACAAACTCGGCGAAATTTACTAAAAGCATATTTAACGAGAATCGTCCGGCAAACGGCGATTTGTCGCGCCGAGCAAAATATAGGTTGCAAGCGAAGCGATGATGATCGTCAGGATATTCAATCCGAAACCAAGAGCGCGAGTCGTAATTTCATCTTGACCGGTTGTCGTCGGAAAACCGAAGACAAAACAAATTCCGAACCAGACGGGAATGATGGCGATTTGCGCGGTTGCCGCGAGTCCTAGAAATTCGCGCCTGCCAACGTCGTCGGAATTTGCTAAACCTGCCGCAATGCCGACGGCGAGCGAAATTAGAAAACCGACAAACGTTGAATTGAATTCGTCATATTTTAGCGGCGGATTTGTCAAAGCAGCAACCGAAACTCCGCCGAGAGTCAACAAAATAATAGCGACGATGAATGCCGACGCGCTTTGACCGACAAGTTTCCACGTCCGTGTCCACGCGCCGAAGCCGATTGCCAACAGAATCGGCAGCAGTTGGAGAAATAATAATCCGGCAATCATTAAAAGAATTTGTTGGTGGATTAAACCGTAAGCCAAAAGGCAAGCGGCAATGAAATTACGTCCGACAAAGCCGACGGTGATATGGCTGAACTGCCAGAGTTCTTCAAAAATATCAGTCGCCGGCACAACAAGAGGTTCGGTTAATTCGCGCAAACTGTCGCCGGAAATAATTGAGCGCGGTTGCCGAATGGCGATTGAGAATTCTTCGGAATTATAAAAATCAGCCGCCAGCAACGCGTCAATAAAATGTTTTGCCTTCGGCGTAGAAGTTTCAATGTCGACCACGTCTTTCGTTTGCGGTTCGCCGGCGGCGAGGTGAGTTTCAACCGTTTGAATAGAATACTTGTTCGATGCCGACTGAAAAAGCTGCTTGCGCGACATTTGTGCCTTTTCCTTTTGGCGCAGAGATTTTTACAAGACGCATAAATTTGCTCCCTGAATTGTTAAACTTAGTTTTGGCTGTAGAATTATAGAGTTTATACAAAATGATTTGCAACGAATGAAGATCACTTCCGCCGAATTCATCAAAAGCGCGTTTAACGAGAGCCATTGGACAACGGACGATTTGCCGGAAATTTCATTTCTCGGACGTTCAAATGTCGGCAAATCGAGCCTTCTTAATTCGCTTTTGCAACGCAAAGGCTTAGCCAGAACATCAAACACACCCGGCAGAACGCAGAGCATAAATTTTTTTTTGATAAATGAAGCGTTTTATTTTACCGATTTACCCGGCTACGGTTACGCGAAAGTGTCGAAAACGATGCGTGCCGATTGGGGCAAAATGGCGGAAGAATATCTCGGAAAGCGGCAGGAACTCGTTTTGTCAATTCAACTCATAGATTCGCGCCACGCTCCGACGACGCTCGACCGGCAGCTTCACGAATGGCTGGTTTATCATCAAAAAAACCATCTCATTGTCGCAACTAAGGCTGATAAACTGTCGAATAATCGGTTAAAAACGAGTTTGCAGGAGATTGAAAATTCTCTGCCGGAAAGCAAAATTATTTCGTATTCTGCGCTGACGGGAAAAGGCAGAGACGAAGTTTGGCGGGAAATCGGAAATTCTTTGGAAAAAGATAAATTTTAGTTGATTTATTCGGGTGAATATAGTAATAATTAATTATTCCCAATTAACTCAAGGGTTTTATTAATCCAAAAGGATTAATTTATATTTGCATCACAACGGAATTCCATACAATTATTTCCAAGATTCGAGCATTTCTAACTTTTATCAAAAGGCATTAATTAGCGTCGTTTATCATAAAGATTTAATCTTGGAAAACTGCTAAAAAACTTCCTAAAACGAACGGATAAAAAAATGGCAACCAGAACAACAAGGACTAGAACAAGTCGGGTCGGTAAATACGAAGAAAACGGTTTTGACAAAACCAATGAAGACGCGGAAATCCCCGCCTCTGAAAACGCTGAAGCTTCCAATGCCGCTGAGACTTCCAATAACGCAAATAACGAAAAGGATAAAGCAAATAACGAAAGGGGCAAAAAAACAGATTTGCCTGTTGACGGCGTTACTTTGGATTTAGCCGAATTAAAAGATATGTCTATTTCCGAATTAACGCATATTGCGAAGGAAATGGGCGTTGAAGGCGCGTCGGGAATGCGTAAACAGGAGTTGATATTCAAACTTCTCGCCGCGCAGACCGAAAAAAGCGGTTTGATATTTTCGGAGGGCGTTTTGGAGACGCTGCCCGACGGCTTCGGATTTCTTCGCGCTCCCGAATACAACTATTTGCCGGGACCGGACGATATTTACGTCTCGCCTTCGCAGATTCGCAAATTTGATTTGCGCACCGGCGATACCGTCAGCGGTCAGATTCGTCCGCCGAAAGAAGGCGAGCGTTATTTCGCGCTGATAAAAGTCGAAGCAATCAACTTTGAAGCCCCTGAACATTCGCGCGAAAAGATTTTCTTTGATAATCTCACGCCGCTTTACCCCGATGAGCAGCTAAATATGGAAACCGATGCCGAACATATTTCGGCGCGGGTGATTGATTTAGTTACGCCGATTGGAAAAGGACAACGCGCTCTTATCGTCGCGCCGCCGCGCACGGGTAAAACGATGCTGCTGCAGACAATCGCCAACTCGGTGACGGAGAATCATCCGGAAGTAACCTTGATTGTTCTGCTAATTGACGAACGCCCCGAAGAAGTAACCGATATGCAGCGCTCGGTCAAAGGCGAAGTTATTTCGTCAACCTTTGACGAACCGCCGACGCGCCACGTGCAAGTCGCCGATATGGTCATCGAAAAAGCGAAACGCCTGGTTGAACACAAACGCGATGTCGTTATTCTGCTTGATTCGATTACTCGTCTGGCAAGAGCGCACAACGCGGTTGTTCCGCCGAGTGGAAAAATTCTGTCGGGTGGTATTGATTCAAACGCTTTGCAACGTCCGAAACGATTTTTTGGCGCGGCTCGTAACATCGAAGAAGGCGGAAGTCTGACGATTATTGCGACGGCTTTGATTGATACCGGCTCGCGGATGGACGACGTTATCTTTGAAGAATTTAAAGGAACCGGTAACTCGGAGATTCATCTCGACCGACGGCTTTCAGACAAACGCCTGTTCCCGTCAATTGATTTGCAGAGAAGCGGAACGCGCAAAGAAGAATTGCTTATCAACAAAGAAGACCTAGCACGGATTTGGGTTATGCGCCGCGTGCTTAATCCGCTTTCGCCCGTCGAACAAATGGAAGTTGTTTTAGAAAGATTAAGTAAAACAAAAGCTAATTCGGAGTTTCTCGCTTCGATGCAAAGCTAGATTTTCATAAATCGTCAATTGTGAATCGTGAATAGAGTCGTTATAATGTGAACGATTTTCTATTCACGATTTCTTTTTTACCGAACGGTTAGAATTCATTAAGTGAGGTTTTTGAAATGAAGCAATCAAAATATATTTTTATTTTCTTTCTTTTTGCGGTGGTTGCAAGCCTTTCGGCGACAACTGCAAACGCTCAGAATTCGGGTCAATCAAAGCAGGAAAACCCAGACAAAATTCGCATTGTCAATATTACTGCCGCTTCACCGGTGATTGACGGCGCGGAAAATGAATTTACGATTGAAATCGAATATACGCTCGAATCAATGGATGAAGGCAGTGTGGCAATCGGGTTTAATGTTACCGATTCCGGTGGTTTCAGAATGATGACGCGGAAGAAGGTCAAAAGAGGAACGAATCTTATTACGCTCAAAGCGAAGGTCATTCCGAAAGATTGGAAGGAAAACGGCGATTTTTCAGTGATGGCAAATCTGTCGCCGTATCCGCTGCCGCAAGCTAGATATACTCCGATGGCTGGAACGACAATGGTTATTGATTTCGCACAATAAGTAAATGCGTGTTGCAGTTTTAGCTGCGGAAGCAGTTCCATATTCAAAAACAGGCGGTTTGGCAGACGTTGCCGGTGCTTTGCCGAAAGCATTGCGGCAAGTCGGCGTTGATTCGCTCCTTATTACGCCGCTTTATCGCCAAACCAAAGAAAACTTAATTGAGCATTTGGCAATTGACGATTTGTGGGTTGTCTGGCGCGGGCAGAATTATAAAACGCAAGTTTATTACAGCGAAGCGAACGGCTCGCCGACGTTTTTGATTCACGCGCCGGAGATGTTTTTCCGCGATTCGATTTACGGTTATCGGGAAGATTATGAACGTTTCGCTTTTTTCAATCACGCGGCAATTGTTTTGCTGCGACGAATCGGAAATGCTCCCGACATCGTTCAATTAAATGATTGGCATTGCGGTTTTGCGGCAATCGAGATTGCGAAACTACGGCGTTGGGATTCTTATTGGCACAACACGCGGACGGTTTTTTCAATTCACAATATGGCTTATCAAGGTGCGTTCGGGACGGAAGAGCTTTGGAAACTCGGTTTCGGTGACGACTTTTCGCGCAACGCTTTTTCAACCGGCGGCGCGGCTTCGGCTCTTAAAGCCGGACTTGCGGATTCGGATATGCTCTCGACGGTTTCGCGCCGCTATTCTTACGAAATTCAAATGGCGGAAAACGGTTATGGACTTGACTGGCTTTTGCGCCAGCGTTCTGACCGATTGATTGGAATCACCAACGGCGTTGATTACGACGTTTGGAATCCCGAAACCGATTCGGATTTGCCCGCACATTTTAACGCGCAGGATCTGAGCGGCAAACGGATGTGCAAACGCTCTTTGCTGCAGAAATTCTTTTTACCCGAAAATCTAGACAAGCCAATTTTTGCCAGCATAACCCGGCTGACTTCGCAGAAAGGTTTTGAATTGATTCGGCAAACCGTCGGCGAGATTTTAGCGACGGGCGCATATTTTATTGCGCTTGGTTCGGGCGAGCGTGAATCCGAAGACTTTCTGCAAAAATTAAAAAATTACGCGCCGCAGCAAGTTGGAATTTACATCGGTTATAACGAAACTTTGGCGCACCAAATCGAAGCGGGTGCGGACGTTTTTCTGATGCCTTCGCGTTTTGAGCCGTGCGGTTTGAATCAAATGTACAGCTTACGATATGGAACCGTTCCGATTGTTCGCGCCGTCGGCGGACTTGACGATACGGTTGAGAATTTTGACCGTGTGAGCAGCACGGGCAACGGATTCAAATTCAGAGAATTTAGCGCAGATAAGTTTTTGGAGAAGATTTACGAAGCATTGTTTACATACTATGAGCCGGAAACGTGGCGAAAAATTCAGTGGAACGGAATGATGACAGATAATTCGTGGGAAAACGCGGCACGAAAATATGTTCAGCTTTACAACATGACTCGGAGTTAGATGACAAAATTTCAGATTACCGACGAAATTGAGTTGCGTCCGTTTATCAAAGATAATGCCGCAGAGATTTTCGCGGCGGTCAAAGCAAATTACAAACATCTGCAACCTTTTTTGCATTGGGTAACCGGAGATTATTCGCTCGAAAGTGCAGATGAGTTTATCGATCGAACTCAAAAAGCATTTGCCGAAAAGACGAGCCAGACATTCGGCATTTTTTACCGGGAAAAAATCGTTGGCGCAATTGGTTTTGTAAATTTCAATTGGGGCAGCAAGCGCACGGAAATCGGTTATTGGATTGCACAAGACTACGAGGGTAGAGGCATCGTTACAAAATCTTGCAAGGTATTGATAGAATATGCGTTTGATGAATTAAAAATGAATCGTATCGAGATTCATTGCGCGACGGAAAACATCAAAAGCCATGCAATTCCTGAAAGATTAAATTTTACGCTCGAAGGCGTTCTGCGCCAATCGCAATGGAGGCACACGCGCTTTTATGATATGGCGATTTACGGAATGCTGGCGGAAGAATGGAGGAAGAACATTTAACATTTAACATTTAACAGTTAAATTTCAAACGGCTGAAAATGATAAATGATTAATGTTAAATGTTAAATGTTAAATGATAATTGTCATTATCGGCGCGCAATGGGGCGATGAAGGAAAGGGAAAAGTCGTTGATTTATTAGCTGACCGCTTCGACATCGTGGCGCGTTACCAAGGCGGACACAACGCCGGACACTCGGTTTACGTCGGCGAAAAAGCGTTTGTTCTGCGGCTTCTGCCGTCGGGAATTATTCACGAAGACAGCACTTGCGTTCTCGGCAATGGAATGGTGATTGACCCGAAAGCGTTTTTTGAAGAAGTTGACCAAATGACCGCGCAGGGAATTTCAATCACGCCCGAACGCTTGAAAGTCTCTTCAAGAGCGCATTTGATAATGCCGTATCACCGCGCTCTCGACCATACTTCCGAAGAACGTCTGGGAAATGAAAAAATCGGCACAACCTTGCGCGGAATCGGACCGGCTTATGAAGATAAAGCGGGCAGACGCGGCATCCGTGTCGCTGACGCGCTCGTTCCCGAAGTTTTGAAAATGCGAATCGAAAGAAATTTAGAAGAAGCCAATCGCATTATCGTTCTTTACGGACAACCGCCGCTTTACGCTGACGAGATTTTCAAAGAGATTGCTCCTCTAGTTGAAAGATTGCGTCCGTTTGTCGCCGAAACTTCACACTTTTTCTCGGAAGCCAAAAAGCAGAACAAAAAAATCCTGCTCGAAGGCGCACAAGCGACCTTGCTCGATGTTGACCACGGAACTTATCCGTATGTTACATCGTCAAATCCGACGGCGGGCGGCGCGTCGGTCGGGGCGGGCATTCCGCCGCATCACATCACAGGCGTTTTGGGAATCGTCCGAACTTACGCCACGCGCGTCGGCGAGGGTCCATTTCCAACGGAGATGTTAGACGAGGAAGAAGAAATGGCGAACTTGATTCGGAAGCGCGGCAACGAATACGGTTCGGTTACGAAACGTCCGCGCCGCTGCGGGTGGTTTGACGCGGTGGCGACGAAATACGCAGCGGAACTCAACGGTTTTAATTCGCTCGCGCTGACAAAACTCGATGTGCTTGACACTTTAGACAAAATAAAAGTTTGCGTCGGCTATGAGATTGACGGCGAAAGAGTTGAAACATTTCCCGCAGTTTCGCAGGAATTAGATAAAATCAAACCGATTTATGAAAATTTGGAAGGTTGGAAATCAGAGACTTTGGGCGTAACGAAAATCGAAGATTTGCCAGCAAAAGCCCGTGAATACGTCGAATTTTTGTCAAACTCAATCAATGTCGAAATCGGCTTAATCTCGACGGGACCGGAACGCGACCAAACAATTATTCTGCAAGATTCGGTGATGGAAAGTTGGTTTAATAACTAAAAGGCTTGGAGATAGGGGTTATTCAAAGTAGGAGTTTTATCGGAAGCAATATCAAACGCAAGGCTTCATCTATCATTGCGCTGAAATGTCGGCCTGCTTTGGCGATATTTTCCCAACCTGGTTTTCTCAAGATTCCAATGCTCAGATTATTCACCATTGCCAGAACCCGTCCGCCGCGCGGCGATGTTTGCCTTACTTTGTCTTCCTTAAAAGTGACGTCCCGCCGATAGTGCAAGCCGTTCTCGATGCTCCAATGATGTCTGGTCAAACTCAACCACTGTTTTGCTCCGAACGCTTCTACCGGCAATGATGTCATTCCGTAAATCGTTTGTTCACTCTGCTTGCCTGTCTTTACTGGTTCACTTTTGCGTCTGATGCGGAACACTTCGGGTGAGATATGGAAACTCTATTTTGTGCGCTAAACGGCAACTGCTCAGAATCTCGCGCTCCTCAATGCGTCCGTCTCCTTTCTCCAAACTGCTCGCTTTGCCAACCTATTTATCTGCTTGGCTTTCAAAATAGTTCTTCGCCTGATCGTAAATCCGACCTTGCTTGGCTCGCAATTTCCACAGATCTTCGCCGCCTTTTTCAACCGCTTTCTGCGACAGCTCTGGTTGAGCAAAAATCGCATCGCCACTGACTATTTTATTGAACAAAATCGGCTTTTTCCAACAAGCGGTTTGCCGCACTAATTTCATTTTCCTTTTTGCCAGTGCCGTTTGCTCAACCACCGGATTGTTCCCGCTTGCTTGTAAAGCTACTAAATACAACTGCTTATTGGTTTCTTTGGCAATCGCACGGCAAACCACTTTGCCATCTAAATTAAGTAATTGCTGTTGCTCGGAACTCAAACTCTGAAAATACTGACATACTTTTTTATCAAACTCTGAGGCATCTAGGTGGTTGGCAATCAATGTTTGCCAAGTTGAAAGTGACGGCATCGGTTTCCACTGTAAGCGAAGTTTTTCTTTAAGCCAAGCACTCGGGTTGGTCACCCAATGAGCAATCTCAGACGGCCTGTCTAAGCCCTACCTGTCAACAACATTTTTTTAAATATTTGTTACTTTTTAAATCAAAGATACCGTTAGGCTTTAAAGGTTTGTAAATTTAGAAATAATACGAAGACAAAAGAGAAAGGTTAATTTATTATTCGGAATAGCTAAAAATGATAACTGATAGCTGCGCTTTTTATCTGTCAGTTGTTAACTAACATCTTTCAGCTATTCCGAAGAACCCATTTAGTTTTGTTTTTGTATAAGAAACGAAAAGTCGTAATAAAATATGATTTACACTTTCCGCTTCTTAATAGAATTTTTAACAGCTAAACTTAATTCGTTTTCATTTCCAAGTTTTTCATCAGGAATCCGTAGATATCGGCTATCTCTTCGATTTGCTTGGAAGTCGGTTTGCCTGCGCCGTGTCCGGCTTTGGTTTCGATGCGGATTAAAACCGGCGCGTCGCCGCCTTGCGATTCCTGCAAAGTCGCCGCGTATTTGAAACTGTGCGCGGGAACAACTCGGTCGTCGTGGTCAGCCGTTGTGACTAAAACTGCCGGATATTTCGTGCCTTTTTTCAGATTATGAAGCGGCGAATATTTATAAATCGCCGCAAATTCTTCAGGGTTGTCGGGCGAGCCGTAATCGGAAGTCCAGTAACGTCCGGCGGTGAATTTGTTAAAGCGGAGCATATCCATAACGCCGACGGCGGGAAGTGCTGCGCCGAAAAGTTCGGGACGTTGATTTAAAACCGCGCCAACGAGTAAGCCGCCGTTCGAGCCGCCTTGAATGGCGAGTTTTTTCGGGCTGGTGTATTTCGCGGAAATCAGATATTCAGCTGCCGCGATGAAATCATCGAAGGCGTTTTGACGTTTAGTTTTAATTGCCGATTCGTGCCATTCTTTGCCGTATTCGCCGCCGCCGCGCAAGTTTGCAACAGCAAACACGCCGCCCATTTCCATCCACGCCAGACGCGAAACGGAAAAGCTCGGTGTCAAAGAGATATTGAAACCGCCGTAGCCGTAAAGCAGAGTCGGATTCATGCCGTCCATTTTTAAGCCTTTTTTGTAAACGATTAACATCGGAACTTCCGTACCGTCTTTGCTTTTATATTTGATTTGTTTGACTTCGTAGTCGCCTGGATTGATTTTCACGCCGGCTTTGCGGAACACTTCCGATTTGCCGGTTTTCATATCGTAGCGGTAAATCGTCGGCGGTGTCGCATAGCTTGAAAAAGTATAAAAGGTTTCCGTATCATCGCGCTTGCCGCCGAAGCCGCCCGCCGTGCCGATACCCGAAAGTTCGACGTTGCGGAGAAATTTTCCTTTGATATCGTAAATGCGAATCTGTGTGTAAGCGTCTTTCAGATAGTTTCCAATAAATTGGTTGTTGACAAAATTAACGTCGCCGAGCGTTTCGCGTCCTTCGGGAATAATTTCCTTCCATTCTTTATCTTGTTTGGAAACATCCACCGCCACCACGCGACCGTGAGAAGCGTCTTTGTCAGTGAGGAAATAAAACATCGAGCCGTCATTGCCGATAAAACCGTAGCTCGATTCAAATTTATCAATCAGCGGCAAAACCTGCGAATCCGGTTTGCTCAAATCCTTATAATAAATCTGATTTTTCGGCGAAGTGCCTTTTGAAACGTAGACAATAAGATATTTGCCGTCTTCGGTAACGCCGCCGCCGACTCCCATTTCCTTATCGTCAGCGCGTTCGTAAATCAAGCCGTCTTCCGATTGCGGCGTGCCGAGTTTGTGATAATAAATTTTTTGATTGTAATTGAGGCTGGTTAATTTTGCTTTTTCATCGGTCGCCGGAAAGCGCGAATAAAAAACGCCCTTGCCGTCTTTCGTCCAAGACGCGCCGGAGAATTTGATGTCCTTCAAAACGTCCGCCATATCTTCGCCGGTTTCGACGTTTTTGAAACGCCATTCTATCCAATCCGAACCGGACGAGGACAAACCGTAAGCCAGCAATTTGCCATCGTCGGAAATTGACGAACCATTTAAGGCAACCGTGCCGTCTTTGGAAAGCGTATTCGGGTCGAGCAAAACGCGACCTTTGTCGCCCGCGGATTCAGCGACATACCAGACCGATTGGTTTTGCAGCCCGTCGTTTTTGGTGTAAAAATATTTGCCGCCCTGCTTAAACGGCGCGGAATATCTTTCGTAATTCCAAAGCTCGGTCAGACGCGCTTTGATTTTCGCGCGTTCGGGAATTTGATTCAGATAATCGAAGGTAACTTTGTTTTGGGCTTCAACCCAAGCCTTTGTTTCGGCTGAATTATCATCTTCGAGCCAACGATACGGGTCGGAAATCTTTGTTCCGTGATAATCGTCCGACTGCTCGACCTTACGCGTTTGCGGATACTCAATTTTCGTTTGCGCGTAAGCACCGGCATTCAAGCTCATAAAAATTAAAAGGGCGGTAGCTGTCTTAAACATCATTTATTTTAGAATCTCCTAGTAAAATTTTTAGGGGTTTTTAGATTATAGTTCGGATTTGATGTTAAGACCAAAGACATTCGTTGTATTGGCAGTGCGGGTGTACAGGCGAGACGGATTTTCTACAACTGTTTATGCTATACAAGCCGAGATAGTGTAAAAAGTGTCTGATTTTCCTCATTTAACTAAATTTATATTTCTTAATTTCATATTTGAAAAAGAAAAACGCAGCGAAATTTGTTAAAAACGCCGCGCTTTCCAATAATTATTTACCTTTGTAATTACTCAGTTGCAGCACTTCTTGCTTTGACCGGAGTTCTACCTTTGATATTCATCTCGCCGAGAATCCAGCCTGCGCCGCCGAATTTTTCCGTAACGAAAAGAACATAGCGAATATCAACGGCAATTGTGCGTCCGACAGCCTCGTTATAGAAAAGATCGTTGCCTAAGCCTTCGTAGTTGCCGTCAAAGACGATGCCGACCTGCTCGCCGAAAGCGTTCATAATCGGGCTTCCCGAATTGCCGCCGATGATGTCGGTGGTTGCCAGAAAATTAACGGGAACAGTGTTGCCGACACCGAATCTGCCGAAATCTTTCGCGCGCTGCAGATCTATCAATTTTTGCGGAACATCGAACGGTATTTCGCCGCTGTCTTTTTCAATCATTCCTCTAAGCGTAGTGAATGGGCTGTATGTAACGGCTTCGCGCGGACTATAGCCTCTGACATTGCCGTATGTGAATCGCAAAGTCGAATTCGCGTCCGGGTAAGGTTGAATGCCTTTCATTTCCGCCATTCCTTGTTGATAAAGCAATCTCAGGCGGTCAATTTCACCATTGAATTTCGCCGTTCGCGCCATTACCGCCGATTTTTCTTGACCTAAAGCCGTCATAAATTCAACGATATTAGGATATCTTTTCTGTAAATCGCTCAGCGATAGGTCGTAAAGTTTGATGACTTTTTCTGGCGTGTCGAAATTTTCTCTTTCAGCGATTGATTCCGCAAACGTTTCTTCGGCTGAACGGCGTTCTTTGCCTTCAAATTTATTGAAAAGATTTTCCGCCGCCCGAAACTTTTGATTGACTGGCAATTCCGCCATTTCCTTTAAGAAAAATTTGAGAACTTCACGTTCGAGAATCGGCTCGCGCGTTTGATAAACCTTTTGAATCTCGGTAAGTTTCTGCTGTTTTTCAGCCGGCGTTAAAGTTTTGCCTTGCTGAACGGTTAACACCGCCTCGTAGACTTGTTTAAAAACAGGTGTTGCTGTCGGCGGAAGTGTTCGCAGAATTAAATCGCGCTGCGCCGTCGGATAATACTCGCTGGAGATACGTGTAAGACTCGGTAAAACTTCACCGTATTTAGCTTGACGCTGCGGATTGGCGTTTATCCAAGCGGCAAACTTCGCTTCTTCGGCGCGTTTTTTGACACTCGTGTCGTTCCGTTTCAAAGCCACGCTGCTGCCTTCATAAACTTTGCGGTAATTGTCCAGACCAGCTCGGTCGGATTGAAATTTTATACGCTTTTCTTCATTCGTTTCACCAACTTTGCCGAGTGCTTCACTCCGCGCCTGCAGATATGAAGCGAGAAAAGGGAAATTGGTGCTTTCCGCAAAATCAATTGATTGGCTTTCACGATAGCGCGTTGTGCCGCCCGGATAACCTAAGACGAAAACAAAATCGTTTTCCTTGACTCCGCCGATATTAATCGTCAAAAACTTTTTCGGTTTGAAGGGAATGTTGTTCGGCGAATACTCAGAAGACGAGCCGTCGGGTGCGGTATATGCACGCAGAAAAGTAAAATCTCCCGTATGCCGTGTCCATTCAAAATTGTCCGGGTCGCCGCCGAATACGCCGATATTTCTCGGCGGCGCGTAAACGACGCGAACGTCTTTTATCTGCATTGTTTGATACAAATAATGAAAAAATCCGCTGTTTAACGATTGAATGCGAATTACCGAACCCGTTGGTGCTTTAGATTGCTCTTGTTGTTGAAGTTCTTCGGTGTTTTTTTTAATCATTTGGGCGCGAGCATCACCCGTTAAATTTTCCGCGCCTCGATTAATTTTCGCCGTTACGTCTTCAACGCGCTGCGTCATAAATACCGAATATCCTTTGGCGGGCAATTCATTCGTCCGCGAATCGGCTTTGTAACCTAACTCGACGTAATCGGTTTGTGGCGTTGAAGCCGAAACAAGAGCATCGAAGCCGCAATGATGATTAGTCAAAATCAAACCTTCGGGCGAGACGAATTCCGCCGTGCAGCCGACGCTGAGACGCACAACGGCATCGGACAATCCAACGCCGTTCGGATTATAAATATCAGACGGTTTTATTTTCAAACCCTTTTTTGAGAGCGGCAGTCTGCCGATTTGGTCGGGCGTGAACATTCCTTCTTCGGGAAAGGCAAACGCAGACGATACCGACGACAATAAAACGGCAAACATCAAGATGTATGTTGAAAAAATGTTTAGCTTATTACGCATTTTCTATTCAAGTTCCTTTTCGTTCAGATTTATTTAACATTATAAGATGATTTTACTCATAAAACTGAAAAAATCCTATGACCTTTGCAGCAAAAAGAAAAGCGAGTCTGATTTAGACTCGCTTTTTATGCGTTTGGTTTAATAATTATTCTGCGTTTAATGCTCTGATTTCCGCCGGTTCGGGCGGCAGAAAACGGCGCGGGTTGATTGGTTTATCGTTTAAGCGCAATTCGTAATGCAGATGCGGACCGGTCGAGCGTCCCGTCGAACCGATAAGACCGATAAGTTGTCCGCGCTGAACGGTGTCGTTCGGCTGAACTCCGATTCGAGACAGATGTCCGTAGCGGGTGGTCAAGCCGTTGCCGTGGTCAACCTCAATCATATTACCGTAACCGCCTTCCCAACCGGCGCGAGTCACGATGCCGTTGGCAGGTACAGCAATTACGTCGCCGCGGTCGCCGTCAATATCCATTCCTGCATGAAATTCGTAACCGCGCCCGCTGAACGGATTGCGGCGATAACCGAATTCGTTATTTATTTTGCCTAAATGCGCCCACATCGTCGGTAGAAATCCCGGATTGCCGGTCGTTTCAATTAGGCGAAGCTGACTTTCAATCGTTGCTTCACCAGATTCCGATTCGTCTTCCGTTAAGTTACCAATCGGTCCGCCGCTGTTGATGGCGATGTACTCAGAAGACGCAGGACGCATGTAATTGATTGATTTGTATTCGGCGGCTGTTTTGGATTTTTGGATTTGTTGAGTAATTTTTGCGGGCTTGTCTTGAAAAGTTAAATGTAATTCGGCGAATATATTAGTGTTTATAAAACCTGAAAAACTGATTGTTAAAATGCCAGCTATTAGAATGAAGCCGACGATGCTTATCTGAAAAATTTTTTTGGAAATTTCTTCCTGTTTAACGTAACTTTTAAAATTGATTAAATGCGATGATAGAAAAGTATAAAACTTGTCGTCTTTGTGCATTATGCTTGTTGCTCCTTATTTTATGATTTTACGCATTTGGAAACTTATGATTTTCAAATGCTTGGAATCACGAAAGCACAGCCATACGGCGACTGACGCGATGTCCTTGTCGAAAGTTTTCGTGTGAACGAACACACAAAACCTTCTTAGGGGTTTTACCAAAATTGCATTGCTTATTTTTTGGTTTTGGAAAGTAAAAAGGTAACACAAGCAATCACCTAAAAGCAAATATCCCGAATATTTTGGTGATTGCTCGCGTTCAGATATAAAAAGTATCTAGTCTTTCGGCTTAATTTTTTGCCTGACGGTTGGTGTTCCAACTTCGGACAATCATAAAACCAACCGCGCCAATCAGCGCGACAAAGACCAAAATGACTAAAACTTTAATGGCAAATGTTAGAAAACCGATGAACGCGATTATCTGTTTTAATAATGTTACGACCAGAGCCAAAATGGCGAAGATGCTTCCCCATTTTCCGGCGGCTTTTAACCAAATTGGCATAATTTTAATAATCCTTAATACTTAAAATTTTTAACCGTCCGATAGCTCTCAATAATTTAAAGATGTCGAAAGCCGTCGTTTTTCCATCATACACAATTCCTTACTTGTTTTTCCACGTCGAAACTCGTTTTTCGGTTGCAAAATCATTCTGCGTGTCAAAATCGTCGGCACGAAAACTTGCGTCGCCATGCGCGGTGGCATACGTCGGCGCATTCGTCCGCGTCGTGTAATCAGCCCATTTTTGCTTGGTTTTCTTTGATTTAAACACAAAATCACGAAGCAGGTAAACGCCCATGCTAATTAATAAAACGGGCAAAATTCCGCGCATTAAAAAACGTATATTAAAAAATGCGTTGAGAAAAAAAGATGCTCCAAGCGCGGTTAGAACAATTCCCCAAAGTTTTGGATTGCTGGCGAATCTCTGCACGATAATGTCTTCCGCATTATTCGGCGTAACGCCGGAGCGAAGCAGACGCGCCGTGCGCCACGAATCGAGCGCGGCAAACAGCCACATTCCCATAAATCCAAGCACGAAAAGCGGCATTCCGCCCGTCAAAACCGCCATCTGAAAAAGTCCGACGAACACGGCGAAATAAACCAACGCTTTTGTCGTTTGTCCGTTGTAAGCCGCGCCGAGTCCGGGACAAACCAATGATAAAAGCGCGGCGACCAGCGGCGAAGTCTGCCTTTTGATAATCGGCGCGTAAGAAGAATGATTATAATTCCGCAGAAGTTCTACGCCCGAAACAATGCAGTCTTGGCAAAAAGGAAAACCTTTGATGCGGTGGTCGCACGACGGACACAGCGGTTTTCCGCATCCGTTACAATTTATAACCGCCACATTTTGCCCGTGATATGCACAATTCATCGTTCGTTTCCCTCGTTATTAATATAAGTTCCTTGAATCGGTTCTTGGTTAGATTTTTGCTTGATGGGCGGTTCGACGGGTTTTTCGCCGAACATAATATCCGTGCTTTGTTTGTAAGTTTGACCCGCGAGTTCAAAACTCTTTTGGTACATTCCGCTAATCGAACCGTCGGCGGAAACAGTCTGGCTGAAAATTAAAGCCGCGAACATCATAATCATTGCGACGGGCGCGAGTTGCGGAATCGGGACCGGGAAACTCAATCCGCGCAGCCATTCGATTGACTGCGAGATCCAAGTTGCTTGAACGTCTTTCGCCCGTTCCGTTCCAATCGTCGCTTGCAAAATCTTCGCGTTCAAACCTTCGGGAATCGGTAGTTCGTCAGTTTTATAAGTGTAGCAAGCAGCAATCGAGCGAACGACTTCGCCCGGCAAATCCGTGCATTTTTCGCACAAAACGGCGTGGCGTTCCCAACGATGAAAAACTGTCGCGGGAAGAAATCCATCCAAATAATCAGTCAAATAGTCTTCAAAATCCGCGCACGCCATCGCCGTTTCAGGCGCGGTCATCGAAAGAATTCTGGCTTCGAGATGCGTCATTGAAAACTTCGGTGCGGCAATTTCTCGGCAAACTTCAACGGCAGTTCTCACTTCGTTGAGGAGCGCGTGGCAGAGAGGACAGCGAAGAGCGTGTTCAGCCATCGCAACTTTCGTCTGCCGGTCCAAAGCGTTATCTAAATAATCGGTCAAAAATGCCTCGAACTTTGAACAGTTTATTAATTTTTCGTTTTCATAATTCATAACTCAAAACTTTTACATCGGTTTTATCTAATTCACAGATGAAATTTATCCGCGTTCATCTGCAATTAATTTTCATTTTACATATTTACAACTCGCATTCGGCGCAAAATCTTCGCCAATTCAATTCGCCCGCGATTTATTCTCGATTTAACCGTGCCTTCGGGAATTTTCAGCAAATCCACAATTTCCTGATAACTCAATTCTTCAATGTCGCGCAAAATTACGCACGTTCTCAAATCGGGCGGCAGTTTATCAATTCCGTCCTGGACTTGTTTCGCCAATTCGCGCCGCTCAATTTCTTTATGCGCCGATGTTCCGATTGCGCGAAGATGAAACGTATGGTCTTCGACGTCGTCGGCGTAGGAATTTTGCGGATTGCGCTGCCGATGCCGATAATCGTCAATTATCAAATTTCTGGCGAGCCGCATCAACCAATTTGTCAAATCGCCTTGTTTCGCATCGTATTGCTCAAGCGTTTTGTAAATCCGCACGAAAACTTCCTGTGTCAAATCTTCGGCGGCTTCGATGCTTGATGTAAAACGATACGCGAGATTAAAAATTCGCCGCGAAAAAGTTGAAACAATTTCTTCCCAAGCCGTGCCGTCACCGGCGCGACACCGCCGCACAAGTTCCGCTCCATTAGCGGTTGTTGCTACTGCTTTTAATGCTTCCAACGCTTTGTTCTCCAAGAACCCGCTTGCCTTTAATTAAAGCAACAAAGCCGAAAAACTTGCCTTGTCAAGAATTTTTTACGAGAGCCGAAAAAGAAAAGTTCCAATAAAGATTTTTTTAGTCTTTCCAGATTAAACCACAATATACATTACAGTTTTTTAGCATAATACTGTATCTTGAGTTTTTAGCGGTGTGTTACACGCTTTTTAGCTTCTGAATTTTATCAAGCAAGGTCGGAAAAGCATTTGCGAAAATCTCTAAAATTTATACTACTATTTTTATTCGCCGTTTTTATCTTTTGGTTTTTCGGGCGCAATCTCGATTGGCAGGAAGTAAGCCAAAGTCTGCGGCGGGCAAACCCTTTTTATTTGGCTCTAGCGACTTTAGGTGTTTGTTTTGGTTATTTTCTGCGGGCAATCCGCTGGAAAGTTTTGCTTGCGCCGATAACCGAAACTTCTTTGAAGGAGCTTTTTGCGACGACGACAGTTGGTTACGCGGCGGTTTTTCTCGTCGGCAGAATCGGCGAAATCGTTCGTCCGATGTGGCTGCCGATGCGCGACCGGCGCGTACGCCCCTCAACCGCGTTGATAACCTTAGGCGTCGAAAGAATCTTTGACCTCGCGTCTTTGATATGTTTTTTTTCCATTAATCTTATTTGGTTTGATGCTCCGGCAGGACGCGAAACCGAATTCGGTTACGTCAAACTTGTCGGGAATTTAATGCTCATCGGCGTGGCGTTCGGATTTTTAATATTATATTTTTATCAGAAATTTGCCGCGCGCTTTATTGCTTGGTTTGAACGAGCATCAGACAAAAGCTTCATTCCCAAACGAATCCAAAGGATTTTTCTGAGTCTTTTAAATCAACTCGCTAAGTCTTTACAAGTTTTAAAAGATTGGCGTGAAATTGTTGCGATAGTTTTTTGGACAATTCTGCTCTGGTTTTCGATCGCCATTCCGACGTGGTTGGTTTTATTAGCGTTCGATTTGCCGCTCAGTTTCACAGATTCTTTATTTGTAATGGGTTGGGCGGCAATCGGTTCGGTTGTGCCGACACCGGGCGGCGCAGCCGGCGCGTTTCACGCGGCAACGGCGAGCGGTTTAGTGTTTTTGAATGTTGACCAAAATGACGCGATGGCAACTTCGATTGCGATGCATCTCGTTTATTTCGCGCCCGCCGTCTTTTTCGGAATTTACTACTTTTTGCACGGCGATATGAGCATTGCGCGGTTTCGGAGTCTGCTCGATTCCGAACATGCAGTTGAAGAAGTTGAGCAAGAAAACAGTCAACGGTCAGCAATCAAAAGTCAACAAACTGGTAACTGACAACTGATTATTAATAACTGATAACTGATTATGAAATGTCCATTTTGCGGTTTTTTAGAAGACAAAGTTGTTGATTCGCGCGAAGCCAAAGACGGCGATGCAATCCGTCGGCGGCGCGAATGTTTGCAATGCTCCCGGCGTTTCACCTCTTACGAACGAATTGACGAAATTCCGTATATGGTCGTCAAAAAGGACGGCAAACGCGAAATTTTCGAGCGCAATAAAATTTTGGCTGGCTTGCTCCGCGCGTGCGAAAAACGTCCGATTTCTTCTTCGCAGCTCGAATCAATCGTTGATTCGGTCGAAAAAAACGTGCAGGATTCAGCCGACCGCGAGCTTCCAACCAGCGAGATGGGCAAAATCATAATGCGCCGACTCAAAGAACTCGACAAAGTAGCGTATGTCCGTTTCGCGTCGGTTTATCTGGAGTTTGAAGACGTATCGGAATTTATGACCGAACTTAAAAATCTGGTGCGGGCGCGTGATAAATCTATTAGAAGTAAAAAGTTTAAAGCAAAAAATAAAAAATAAAAAGTAAAAAGTAAAAAGTAAAGACGATATGACCGATGATAAAGTTGAGGACGAGGACAAACTTGATGAAGTTGTTTCTCATCGGAAAATTGTTGATATCAGGGAATGAACATTTGTTTTTGCCGTTAGAATCGTTTAGTTGTGCAAATTTTTGGAAAAGAAATCAGATGTTAGCAAAAATCTTATCAGCCAACTGCTTGATGCCGGAACATCGGTTGGGGCAAATCTCGAAGAAGCAAAAGCCGCGCAAAGTCGCGCCGATTTTACACATAAAAATTCCATTTTACTTTCTAAATATGCTGAAAAATTACCGAATCACATTGCTCGTTATTTTTATTTTACTCTCCGCTTTTTCGACCTTCGCGCAAAACAAATTTGAAGGCTACAACTTGTTTCTCAACGTTCCTGAAACGCAGACGCAAACGACTTGCGCTTTGCGCTATGTTTCGCCGGAAACCAACATTACCATTACTGATTTAAACACCGCCACGCCGATGAAAATTTCGGGTTGCGGCAGCAACGATACGACGGCGCGGGTTACGCAAACCGGTGCGACTGCCGCCATGCGTGCCAGCGCGAACGATTACAAATGGTGCTTTTCGGGCGAGGACAAACTTTATCGCGTTTCATTTAAAGGTGACCAACTCGCCGGACAAATCACCTACAATTGGCTCGCTACGCCCGCCACTCCGGGAATTTATAACATCAAAGAGTTCGGCGCAGTCGGCGACGGCACGACCGACGATACGATTGCCTTTAAAAGCGCGATGGCTTACATCGCGTCACGAAACGGCGGAACTTTGCAGATTCCCGAAGGCGATTTTGTTATTACGTCGCCGGTCGCTCTGCCGTCCGGGATTATCATTCAAGGTATTAGCGGCATTAAATCTATTGCGCCGACCAATAACGTCGTCGGTAAAAATCCGAGCCGTATAAAATTACGCGGGACGAATCGCGCCCTTTTCCGCATCGGCGAATGCGTCGAAAATATTGTTATTAAAGATTTAGAGCTTTACGGCGAAAGTTTTGATAACACTTATGGCGTGGAAGCGGTCGGCGCATTTATGTCGTCGCAAAACTTTTATTTCGAGCGCGTTTCTTTTCAAAATTTTTATCGTGGTTTTTACGCTCACGGCTTGCCGGTGACCAAACTTGCTTGGCAGTTTGATTACGTAAAATTCAACCACTGTTTGTTTGTCTATAACCGCGACGCTGGTATTTATGCAAACGTAATTAATTCCGATTGGAAAATCGAAGGCAGTATGTTTATGAATCCAAAGCGCACGCCGACGGCAAATGCTGATTCGATGTATTTTGAACGGGCAGGAATGATTCTTATTCAAGATACTTTCAGCGGTGGCTTTCAAGGTGCTGTCGGCGGAACTTTTATCAGCATCCTTGACAACGCGGTTATCACAATTCTTAATTCACAATGCGAATCGATGACCAATTCAATCGTTTATAACCCGAAGAATATCCAATACGTCGGCGATTATTCTTACCCGATGACGCTGGTCAACTGTATTTTCGGCGACCCGATTATTATTAACGCCCGGCGAACTTTCGTATCGACCGGCAATCTCTACTTATCGAAAACTTTTCAAGCCGACGAACGCTTGCGCGTTTATTCGACCGGCGACCGCTTTTGTTACGACGGTTATACTTCAAGCTGTTTGACTGCCGCTCCAAGCAACAAATTTGACCGCGCGACTGTCATTTTTATGACCGGACAACCTGAAGAAGGTAAAGTGAAAGGTCATTCAACGTTTTTCGGCACAGATGTTCAATTCGCAATGCCGGTTCAAATGCCTTCATTTCTGCAAAACGCTTTGCCGGCGGGCAAGCCGAACGGTTCGATGGTCTATTGCTCAAATTGTCGCCGCAATACAACGCCGTGTCAGACAGGCGGAACCGGCGCGCCGGCGATGGTAGTCGGAAATCAGTGGAGCTGCCTTTAAAACGAATTACGAATTTCAAATTACGAATTACGAATATTTGCATCTTGCTTTAATTCGTAATTCGTAATTTGAAATTCGTAATTTCCTATTCAATTCCTTCGAGCGGAAAAAAGCGGTAAATGAATTCGATGTGCAGCCGTGGAATGCCATCTTGACCGAAATGCTTGCCGGATACGACCAAGGTAATCGAAACATCGCATTGCTCGCTCATAACTCTCACAAATTCGCCGATTTCCGCATCGAACGTTGAGAAAATCTTCCAATGCGGCGGTTGTCTTTTTCGCTTTCAGTAGTCATTTTTAGAGTTGTTTTCGAGAGATGAAATCGAATTGAAAATTATGCGGGAAACAGTTGATTTTGTGCGGCTTGCACGGGTTTTACAGTTTGCTAAACAAGCTCAAAACCTGTAAAATAATAATACATTTAAGTCGTGTGAAAAACAAGTTTTTATTTAAGTTCACACCTTTTCACAAAGAGTAAAAATTTCAAATCAGTAATGACAAAACAAGGAAAATTTAATGGACACAATTTTAGAACGCAATCAAGTTAATATCGAAGACGAGATGCGGCGTTCGTATCTCGATTACGCAATGTCGGTTATCATCGGACGCGCTCTGCCGGACGTGCGCGACGGTTTAAAACCCGTTCATCGCCGAGTGCTTTGGGCGATGCAGGAACTCGGCAACTATCACAATAAACCGTATAAAAAATCGGCTCGCGTCGTTGGGGATTGTTTTGTTGCCAGAACATTAGTTCACACCAAAAAGGGATTGAAACAGATTGAGAACGTCGAAGTCGGCGAAGAGATTTTAATGCCGAACGGCTACACGAGCCGCGTCGTCGAAGCGTTTCATAATCCGCCGAGCCGTGTAATAGATGTTTCGCTTTCCAACAATTTGACTTTAACCGTTACGCCTGACCAAAAGTTTCGGGTTCTCGGCGAAAATTACGAAGTTCGTTGGGAACAGGCGAAGAATTTGAAAGGCAAACGGGTTTTAGTTTCAAGCCCTAGAAGTTTGGGCTTTCCCGAAACACATCATAATAGTAAAAAACGTGGATTAGCTTACACCGCCGGTTTATTGGTGGCGGAAGGTTATTTAACCGACCGCGGACGCTCAAGCCGTGTCGGAATTTCGATGGTTGACCGCGAGCCGCTTGAATTTGTGGCTGCGGTATGCGCGGAGAAATCAATTAATGCTTATTGGAGCGAGAAAAAACCGCAAAAGACGCATCATCAATTGCAGCACACGCTTCGTTTTAGCAGTTTTCAGGAAGCGTTTGAAATTTGTGAAAGCAAATGCAACGACAAGTCAGTTCCGTCTTGGATTTTGCAAGACCGTCGGCTTTTCGCGCCGTTCATCGCCGGATTTATTGACGGCGACGGCTTTCTGCGAAATCAAAATGGCAAGCGCGAAATCGTTCTTTCGACAACTTCAAAAAACTTGAGTTCACAACTTCAAACGATGCTTGCCGACAGCGGAATTCACGCGGTCATCACCGAAGGATTGCCGAACAACAGAAAAACAAATCTTGCTGCTTTCATATTGACGGCGACAGGCGAAAATGCTTCGCTTCTGGCGAGTTGGATAAAACCGCATCTGAAAATCAGCCGCAAGCAAGAAAATGCTTTCAATCTCACTAATTGGCAAAATCGCCGATTAAATCTCGAAACCGAATGTGTCCCAAGCGAACAAATTTGGAGGGAGCTTTCCGCGAAACATCTTGGCGGCGGTTGGTATTTGGATAAAGATGGCAAAAAGTTTCGTGCGGGAATTAAATATCAGACAAATGCAAAGATTCGCTATTCAAGCGATTTGCTCGAAAAAACTTTGTCATACCGGCAAATCGAAGCTTGGGGAATTTTGCCGAAACTCGAACGCATCGGCTCGTCGCTGGCGGGAAATTTGCGAAATCTAATTGAAAATTACAGTCTTTTAGATGTCGTTTCCGTTTCTGATAATGGTGAACTTGCCGAAACTTTCGACATTCAAATCGAAGATGAAAGCCACGAATTTTTACTTCAAGGCTGCGCCGTTTCAAATTGTATCGGAAAATATCATCCGCACGGCGACACCGCCGTTTATGAAACAATTGTCCGAATGGCGCAGGAATTTTCTTTGCGTTATATGCTGGTTGACGGGCAAGGGAATTTCGGCTCGATTGACGGCGACAATGCGGCGGCAATGCGTTATTGTGTTGCAGGCAATACACTTACAGTTACAAATAAAGGTTTGCAGCGAATCGAAAAAATCTCAAAAAACGAAGATACAAACATTAATGTTCTTTCGCATAATCAAAAAATGAACCGGGCGAGCAAATGGTTCGATTGCGGCGAGCATCCGACGTTTCGCGTCAAAACTAATCGCGGCTATGAAATTACGGGAACGGCAAACCATCCGCTTCTGGTTTGGGAAACGGCGCAAAATAATCGCCCGCACTTTGTTTGGAAAACTATTGATAAATTGCAGAAAGGTGATTTTCTCGTTATTGACCGAAGCGAAACGCTTTGGACGAAAAAAGAAATCACGCTTAAAAATTATCTGCCGAGTTTCAAAAATTTGCGCACAGAGATTCACGAAAGTCCAGAAACTTTGAACGCCGATTTAGCTTTTCTGCTGGGCGCGTTGACGGCGGAAGGTTCGAGCCGCAAAAACTGCATTGATTTTGTCAATGCCGAAGGTGAGTTTGCCGATGAATTTGTCGCGGCTTGGGAAAGAGTTTTCCCGACTTGCCGCTTGCATCGTTGGCTGCGCGAGCCGCACGGTTACGGCAAAAAGAAATGGTGGCAGATGCAGGTTGTTAGCCAACATATCGTCGGACTTTTGCAAAATCTCGGCATGGGCGGCAAATCACACGAGAAGCAAATGCCCGAAGCGATTCTTCGTTCGCCGAAAGAAGTCGTTTCAGCGTTTTTGCGTGGTCTTTATGAAGGTGACGGAAGCGTTGAGAAATCCGGCAAAAGTTTAATGCGCGTAACCTTAACTTCAAATAGCGCGGTGATGCTCAAGCAAACGCAAGTTGTTTTGTTGCGTTTCGGCATTGCCGCAAGCTTTTTTTGGGATGCATCACATGGACGCAAAACGCATCGGTTGTGCATCACGGGCAAGGAAAATTTGCAAAAGTTCGCTGAGAAAATCGGTTTCTTTTCAAATGTGAAAAGAGAAGCATTGGAAATTGTCGTGTCTGCATTTTCGGGCATTGCATTATCGAAAACCGATTTTGTGCCGCATCTCGCGGGCTTTGTTCGCGCCAATGCTTTTGCCGAAAAGAGTTGGCTGGAACGACATAACTTTGACCGTTTGCCGCGTTTGCCGAAATCTTTTTCCCGTCTTGAAACTGCTCTTAGTCCGAATGATTTTGCGTGGATAAAAAATTTAGCCGAAACAAATTATTTGTTCGACCCGATTGCCGAAATTGAAGATGCAGGCGAACGACGAGTTTATTCGCTTCGGGTTGACAGCGATTGTCATTCGTTTGTAGCGAACGGTTTTGTAAATCACAACACGGAAGTGAGAATGCAGAAGCTGACCGGCGAAATTCTCGCTGACATCGAAAAGGAAACTGTAGATTTTCAGCCGAATTATGACGAATCTTTATCAGAGCCGAAAGTTTTGCCGGCGCGTTTTCCGAATTTATTGGTCAATGGTTCGGAAGGCATCGCGGTCGGGATGGCGACGAAGATGCCGCCGCATAATTTGACGGAAGTAATTGATGCGACCGTTGCGCTGATTAAAAATCCTGATATTTCAATTGATAAACTTATTGAAATCATTCCGGGACCGGATTTTCCGACGGGCGCGTTTATTTACGGACGCGAGGAAATTCACCGCGCTTACCGCGAAGGACGCGGCATTTTGCAGATGCGGGCGAAAGCGGCGATTGACCGTGTTGGGCGCGGAAATTCGGAACGCGACGCGGTGGTTGTAACAGAAATTCCGTATCAACTGAATAAAGCGCGGCTGATCGAAAAAATCGCCGAACTCGTCAACGAAAAACGGCTCGATGGCATTGCGGAAATCCGCGACGAATCGAACCGTGAAGGTATCCGCGTCGTCATCGAACTCAAGCGCGATGCCGTGCCGCAAGTGGTTCTCAACAAACTTTACAAACTCACGCCGCTGCAAATGTCGTTCGGCATTATCAACATTGCGATTGTTGACGGACAGCCGAAGGTTTTGAATCTCAAGCAGATTCTCGAAGCGTTCGTCGAATTTCGCCGTGAGGTCGTTCGTCGCCGAACAGAGTTTGAATTGCGAAAGGCGCGAGCCAGAGCGCACGTTTTGGAAGGCTTGAAGAAGGCGATTGACGCGCTCGATTATATTATTCCGTTGATTCGTAACTCACGTTCGATTGAAGAAGCACGGGCGTGGATGACCGGAAATTTCGACAACTTAACGGAAGTTAAAACATGGCGCGGCGCACCGAGCGATAAAACGACGGAATCTTTTTTGAAGGATTTACAAAAGGTCGTTGGCGGTTTGCAGCTCAGCGAAATTCAAGCGCAAGCGATTCTCGATTTACAACTGCGTCGTTTGTCGGCTCTCGAACGTCAAAAAATTATTGACGAACTCGAAGCGATTCTAAAATTCATCAGCGAACTCGAAAGCATCCTGGCAAATGAACAATTGCTTCGACAAGTCATCGTTGACGAATTAAAAGAAATCAAAAGAAATTTCGGCGATGCGCGAAAAACCGAGATTGTTGATGCCGGAATCGAACTGAAAATTGAAGATTTAATCGCCGACGAAGAAGTTGCAATAACAGTGACCAACGCCGGCTACATCAAACGCACGCCGGTTACCGCATATTCGACGCAGGCGCGCGGCGGCAAAGGTCGCTTCGGCGCGAAGGCGAAAAACGAAGATTTTGTGAATCATCTTTTCACGGCTTCGACGCACGATTTTCTGATGATTTTCACCGATGACGGGCAAGTCTTTAAAATCAAAGTCCACGAAATTCCCGAAGGCGACACTGCCGCCCGCGGCAAGGCGATTGTCAATTTGATAAGTATGTCAACTGAGCGGAAACTCGTTGAAGTTTTGCCCGTCAAGGATTTCGCCGACGAAGTTTATGTAACGATGGTGACGAAAAAAGGCATCGTTAAAAAATCTGCGTTGTCGCAATATCAAAACATCCGCGCCAACGGCATCAACGCCATCAACATTGACGACGACGATGAATTACTGAATGTTTTCGTGACCGACGGCACGAAACAAATCTTCATCGCCACGCACGACGGAATGGCGATTCGCTTTGACGAAAAAGATGCGCGTTCTTTGGGAAGAGTCGCTCGCGGCGTGCGCGGAATAAATCTGCGGAAAGATGATTTCGTCGTCTCGGCGTGCGCCGTTTCCAAAGACGAAACGGAGAGAATGCTTTCGATTTCCGAACAAGGGTTCGGCAAACAAACCAAAGTCGGCACTTATCGTCTAATAAACCGCGCCGGCAAAGGCGTAATCAATATGAAAACGACGAAAAAGACCGGCAAGGTCGTCGCAGTTTTTCCGGTTGACGAAGATTCGGAAGTAATCATTATCACGCAGCAAGCCAAACTCATCCGCCTCGACACCGACAAAATCCGGCAAACAGGCAGAAGCGCACAAGGCGTAACTTTAATCCGTATGAACGACGGCGATATGGTAACGAGCGCGTCTCTGATTGATGTTTCGGAAGATGAAGACGGCGAAGAATAAACTCGAAAAGTTAATCAAATTTGCACGGGCGAGAATAATTTCTCGCCCGTTTTTATTTAATCAAAATCAGATACGAACGATGCAGACTCAAATAAGAATGGCTTTATTTCTTCGTGTAGGCGGAAAATCGGCGGGGAATAAGAGAAATTTAGGTGGTCAGCGCAAAAAATTTATCGAACAGAATTTTTGATTGAAAAGCGTCTCAGAAATGATACGCCGCGTTCACTATCAAATTGATATACCAAAACTCCCCGTGCTTTCATAAATTCCCCACCTAACAAAATTGGGGCGGTTCTCGTTTGATGAACTGCTTTTAATGCCGCTTGATGGAATAAAGGATGTCCGCTCTTAATAGATGCTTCTGCAAATTCTCCGCTTTCATCAATTAAAACATTTACAAATACCTCGCCGGATATATTTCTATCCAGTGCAGTCTCAGGATATTCAGGTAAAGTCCCGCAGATTACCCATTGATTGACAACGCCGCCTTTTATAGTTGGGATTTTCCGCGAGGCGATATGCTTAAAAGAATTCGGGTTAATACAAGAAGCAATTTTATAAGATTCGACTGCGGCGTATTCATTTTCCGCTTTATTCTGCACGGATTCAACAGAATTATTTACAACGGTAAGGGGAACTTCTTGAACCGAGTTATGAGCAGGGGGATACCAAGCATTATAAACGCTTAACCCGATGAGTAATGTAAAACAAAAAGTTAAAAATCCAATTATAGTTTTTCGCATAATCGTTTATAATTCGCAACAATAAAAACTATTTCACATAACTTTTATAACACGATTTTCGCCGTTACGACAAGAAATTTCTGTTCTTGATTCATCCGATTACTCAAACAAACCGGGCGCGTCGGGTTTTTTCAACAAATTGTTTAAACCGAAATGTTCATAAGCGAGGCGTGTTACCATTCGACCGCGTGGCGTGCGATTGAGAAAACCGGTTTGAATCAAGTAAGGCTCGATAATTTCCTCAATCGAATCCTTTTCTTCATAAATCGCGGCTGAAATTGTTCCCAAGCCGACCGGTCCGCCGTCGAATTTTTCGATAATCGTCAAAAGAAGTTTGCGGTCAACTTCGTCAAGACCGTAGATGTCAACTTCCATTCGGTTGAGCGCGTCTTTGGCGACCGCTTCCGTGATGCGTCCGTCGTAATCTACTTCGGCGTAATCACGAACGCGTCTCAAAAGCCGATTGGCAATGCGCGGAGTTCCGCGCGAACGGCGGGCAATTTCCTTGGCGCCAGTTTCTTCAATCTCAACGCTCAAAATATTTGCCGAGCGCGTAACAATCGTCTGCAAATCTTCGACATTATAAAAATCGAGGTGAAAAACGATGCCGAATCTGCCACGCAGCGGCGCAGTAATCAAACCCGGACGAGTCGTTGCGCCGACCAGAGTAAATTTTGGCAATTCTAATTTTATCGAACGCGCCGCCGTGCCTTGTCCAATCATCAAATCGAGTTGATAATCTTCCATCGCCGGATAGAGAACTTCTTCGATTGCTGGATTTAAGCGGTGAATTTCGTCTATAAAAAGCACGTCGCCTTCGGCAAGATTCGTCAGCAGCGCGGCTAAATCTCCAGCTTTTTCGATAATCGGACCGGCGGTTGATTTGAGTTCCGCCGCCATTTCGGTGGCGACAATATTTGATAAAGTAGTTTTGCCTGTACCGGGCGGACCAAACAGCAGAATATGGTCGAGAGCTTCGCGACGTTTGAGCGCGGCTTTAATATATATCCGCAGATTGTCCTTCACTTTACGCTGTCCGATATATTCGGCAAGCTGCGTCGGACGCAAGGAAAGTTCAATCTGCCGCTCTTCGTCAAAGGCGTTGCCGTCGCGATTATCATTGTTTTCAAAATCTTCAGTCATTTTTTATGCGACGGCAAACTCCGTGTATTTCCTGAGTGAAGGCTCATGAAATGCCAGCACAATGTCTTTTTTAGGAATGCCTGCGCGGAGCAAATCCGTGGCAATTCCTTCTTCCGTCCAATCTTCTTCGATGTAAATTTTGTCGTTTTTCAGGCGAATATAAACCGTCGTCAAATCAACGTGTTTGTCTTTTTCCCAGCCGATTGTTTTCCATAGATACTGTCCGTTTTCGTCATCGGCGATAAGAAAATATTCCATATTCGGCTCAGGTGTTTTGCGGTCTAGCTCGACGTAATAATTTAAAATATTTTTAACCGTTTCTTTGTATTCGCTTAATTTATCCATTTAACAATCACCTCGCTCTCCAAATTGACAACGAAAAAAGCAACTTCCTCGCGTTCGATTATAAACTGAATGCCTTCGCCGACGAAAAATTTATTATAAATTGATTCGGCGATTGCCAGAAAAACTTTGACTTCCGGTTTTAGCTGCGACAAAACCTGTTTGTAAATTCGGTATTGTCCGAGTGCTTTTTGAAATTCGGACATTGCCGAAACACCCAAAAACTTTTTGCTTCAACGACGATTTTCTCCGTTCCTTTTACCGCAAAGATTTTATGCGCTTCGAGGTCTCCATAAAGTTTCAATTCTTTAAAGCGCATCTGGAAATTTTCAGCCGTAATTGTCCAGCTATCTTTGATAAGGGCGTTTTTCACGGCATCGTGAATTTTATCGAGTTGCGCCATCTCACTAACCTTTCGCTAAAAGCTGCAAGCTCTTTCGCAATAATTTTTGAACGGAAATTTCCGTTCCGTCTTTTATCGCTTGGTTTAACGCTTTCTCCGCCGCGTTGCGTTGGTAGCCGAGATTTACAAGAGCGGAAAGTGCGTCATCGAAAACCGCGTCGGCAGGCAATTCGGTTTGTTTGCCGCCGGCTGCAATTCTTTCCTGAGTTGATTGCGCGGTAAATTCATTTAATTTATCGCGCAGCTCAATAACCATTCGTTCCGCCGTTTTTTTGCCGACACCCGGAATTGAAGTCAGACGCGCTAGATTATCCGTGCGAATCGCTGTTACAATTTCGTCCGCGCTCAAGCCCGACAACATCGAAATACCGGATTTTGCGCCGATTCCCTGCACGGAAATCAGCTTCAAATAAAGCTCGCGCTCGCGCAGAGTTCGGAAGCCGAAAAGCTGCAACGTGTCTTCGCGGACGTATGTGAAAATGCGCAGCGACACGTTTTCGCCGACTTCGCCCAAATCGTAAAAGGTTGAAAGCGGAATCGTAACTTCATAACCGACACCGCCGACCTCTATAATCACCGCCGTCGCCTGTTTTTCTAATAGTTTGCCTGAAAGATATGAAATCATTTTGTAATTTTCACTGTTCGATTTTTGTAATCAATTTCTAAAAGCGTGTCGGAGAGCATTTGTGTTCCGATTAGGGATTCGTTAGTTTCGCTAATGAATATACGAATGGAAAATTCTTCGTCAAGCCAATTTACTTCCGCGATAGCCGTATCAATCTCTGTTGAAATTTCTTCAACCATCATAACTTTCTCGCGCCCGACGAAAAGCATTGCATTAGTTTCCACAAATTCTCGCGGTAAAAGTATTGAGCCGTTAAAACCCGTGTCGAGAACGCATTCGATAGTTGCTCCATTTGTCAGCCGAACTTGCAAAACTGCTTCTAAATTTTCATTGACTATGCCTTTTTCTTCAACCACGAGCCTCCGATTTTATGAGCATATTCATAACCGATTCGCGCAAAATAAAATTTTTTATCAGGCATTTCAGCCAGAGCTTTAAGCGCAACCTGAGTGCTGTCTTTATCCAAAAAATATTTGCCCGAATAAGGCTCGATGGCGACAAATTCGCCATTATGGTCGGGTTCAAGCAAAGGTTTTAATTTCTCTTTATAAAATTTGATACCGAGTTCGGTCAACTCGCTGAATCTGGGTTTTTCCGAAGTCGTGTTGGACATATTTTTGCCTCCTAGCGTTTCACGCTTGAAACATAAATTGTAAAAGATATTCATTTTAAGGGCAACGACACAAAACTTTTTGCTCATCATTAGGTTGCGAAGTTTTTCACTTTTTACGTTTAAAGAATATAATCTTTTAATAGAGATGAAGGTCGAAAAAATATCTGAATTAACCACTAACCGGATGAGCATCTACTTGCGCTGTCTGAACGCACTAGCGGCGGAAAATGTAAAAACAGTGTCATCCGACGGTTTGGCAAAGCGTTTTCATTTAAATTCGGCGCAGATTCGCAAGGATTTGGCGTATTTCGGTGAGTTTGGTGTGCGCGGTGTCGGATATTACGTTGATGAGTTGCGCGAGCATTTGACAAAAATTCTCGGACTCAATACAGAACATTGCGTAGCGATTATCGGCGCGGGAAGACTTGGAACAGCTTTGGCGGATTATTACGGTCTAACGCAGACGAATTTCTCGGTTGCCGCGATGTTTGATGCAGACAAAGAGAAAATCGGACAGAAGATTGGCGACGTGGAGATTTTTGACATCAAAGACTTTGCTCGCATCGCCAAAAGAGATAAGATAGATGTTGCAGTCATCGCCGTTCCCGCGGCGGTTGCCCAAAGCGTTTTGGAAATAATTACGAAAGCGGGAATCAAAGCGGTGATGAATTTTGCGCCGACACCGTTGAAGGTTGAAGGAGATGTGAAAGTAAAAACTGTTGATTTGACGATTTCGCTTGAAAGCCTTTCATATTTTTTGGCGCAGCCGACAAATTCCAACGGGAAAAATTGAAACTTTTTCGCCGTTTTTTACGCTATTATAAGTAGCAATAATTTTTAAATAATCGAGAGGTAAATTTTATGTGTTGTAAAGGATTTGTGAAAAGAATCGTTCCATTTTTCTTAACGTTTGCCGTGGGACTGTTTGTTGCCAGTTTCTTTGTTACGGTTGCCGCGCCGAGCTTTCAATTCAAAAGCCGTAATTGGAAAAGAAATCATCAGCAGTATGACCGTCAAATGGAACTTGAAAATCAACAATTGCGCGATGAAAATCTTCGTCTGAGAAACGAAGCGCAGCGAAAGATTGATAGGTTTTCGGCAACCTATGAGTTGAATAGTGACGGTATGGGCGAGTTTGTTCCGCCACCGATACCGAATACTCTAGGGTCGGATGGTATTAGTGAACCGCGTCGAGTCAAATAACTTTTTAGATACGGAAGAATTAACCACAGATAAACACAAACGGACAAAGATTTTCTCATCGCCGTTTAATTGTGTTAATCTGTGGTTTAATTTTTGTGAGGAGGAAGTTATGTGCTTTAACAATGTCAGAATAAGAATTTTTACATTTTGTTTGACTTTTTTGCTCGGATTAACGGTTTCTAATTGGTTTGCTGCAAACGAAATTCAACCAAATGAGATTAAGCAAATAATTGTTTCATTTGAGCCAAAAGAAATAAAAAATAATTTGGCGGAGACTCAATGCAAAAAGTATTTTGATTATAAAACCTACAATGACCTCACAAAGGAAATAGCAAAATCAAAAGCGATTTTTAGACACTATAAAAATTCCTCTCGAAAGGGAGAAAACTATCGTCAAGAACTCAAGGAACTTGATAGTCAAATAAGAAGTTTAGAAAAAGTGATAAAAGGGATGGGATTTTTACAACGCGAGTCAAAAGCAATTCACAATTTACTTTACATCGAGAACTGTGTCGAATACTAAATGGACGAGAGAGAGGCGCGAAAACTTATTATCGAAGTCGGGAAATTGCTCTATGAGCGAAGCTATGTCGTGTCTTCCGATGGCAACGTCAGCATTCGCCTAGACGAAAATCGAATTCTCGCCACGCCGACGCAAGTTTCAAAAGGGCGAATGACCGAAGACGGTTTAGCTTTAACCGCTTTGGACGGTAAGGCTTTGAACGACAAAAAAGCGTCGTCAGAACTGGCGATGCACCTGCTTATTTACAAAATGCGTCCCGACATCAACGCCGTCTGCCACGCGCATCCGCCGCACGGAACGGCGTTTTCCGTTGCGGGTTTAGCGATTGACGCGCCGATTCTTTCGGAAGTTATTTTAACTTTGGGTTGTGTTCCTTTAACCGATTACGGAACGCCCTCGACGAGCGAATTAACCGAATCAATGAAGCCGTTCGTCGCGCATCATAACGCGCTTTTGATGGCGAATCACGGTGCGGTCGCGTATGGCGAAGATTTGTGGCAAGCCTTCGATAGATTAGAAACTTTAGAGCATACGGCGAAAATTGCTATCCTCGCTAAAACTCTCGGCGGCGCAAATGATCTACCGAAAGACGCTATCGAAAAACTTATTAACATCAGAGAGAAAGCCGGTTATTTAACCCAAGCAGCCAGATGTCAGACGTGCGGATACTTAGAACACACTGATATAAAATGTTCGCTTGACGCGGAATCGGTAAATGATGGAAACTCGAACGGTGAAAAAATTTCTTTCACGCGCGAAGAACTGATTGAACTGCTGGCGCAAGCCGCTAACATTGGATGAAAGTTATGTCTGCGATTCCGATTACAAGTCAACAAATGTCTCTGGAAGAATATCTGGAGTTTGATTTTAACGCCGAAGGACGTTACGAATACTTTGACGGCGAAGTGATTGAGATGAGCGGCGGAAGTCCCGAACATTCGCTTTTGGGAAGTCAAATTATTTTTTTGTTGCGTAGAGAGTTAAATCCAAAAGGTTGTTTGGTTTTTCAATCCGATGTGAGAATAAAAGTTCCGGCAATGTTACCGTATCGTTTCGGTGATGTTTCAGCTTTGTGTGGAGAGCCGATTTACGAAGATTTAGGAAAATCGAGATTGCTCGTCAATCCGACTTTAATTGTCGAAGTTCTTTCGCCTTCGACTGAAAATTACGATAGAGAAGAAAAATTTAAAGCATATAAATCAATCGAAAGTTTGCGGGAATATATTTTAGTTTCGCAAATAAAGAAATTTGTTACTCTTTACGCCAAACACAACGAAAAATTTTGGTTTCAAAGTGAATATGTTGACGGTGAAACACTAAGGCTCGAATCACTCGATTGCGATTTGAGCGTTGATGAAATTTATCTGGGAATTGTTTTTGAATCATAAAAATTTAGGAGAAACTTGAATGCAAGAAGCATTAGGAATGGTTGAATGTAAAGGTTTGGTGGCGATGATTGAAGCGGCAGACGCGATGGTTAAAGCCGCGAATGTAAATCTCGTCGGATACGAAAAAATCGGCGCGGGTTTTGTAACGGCGATCGTGCGCGGCGATGTCGCGGCGGTCAAAGCGGCAACCGACGCAGGCGCGGCGGCGGCGCGGCGGGTCGGCGAACTCGTTAGCGTCCACGTTATTCCGCGTCCGCACGGCAGCGTTGACGATGTTTTACCGCTTGGACTTAAATAAGTGAAAAGCGAAAAGTGAATAGCGAAAAGTTTTTGTTCTCGACTATTCACTTTTCACTATTTACTATTCACTAAAATGATAATTGCCAGAATCTTAGGAACAGTCGTCGCCACGCAAAAGGACGAAAGGCTTTCCGGTAAAAAACTTCTCATCGTCAAGCCGTTAAATCTCGACGGCACAGACCAGAGCGGTTATGTCGTTGCGGTTGATACGGTCGGCGCGGGCTTTCACGAGAAAGTTTTGATTGTTGCCGGTTCGTCGGCGCGTTTGGCGGAAGGCAACAAAGATTGTCCGGTTGATTCGGCGATTGTCGGCGTGATTGATACGATTGATGTGAATGAAAATGAAGGTTGAACAAAGCCGAAATTTTGCGTTGATTTTCTTGCGAATTACTGTCGCATTATTAATGTTGATTCACGGAATTGCGCGAATTTATTTCGGAATTGTAGATGACTTTGGCGAATTCTTAACGCTTAATAATTTTCCGCTTGGCTTTTATCTAGCGTGGGCAATCACGAGTTTTGAAATTGTCGGGAGCGTTCTTCTGGCAATTGGTCGTTACGTCGCGCCGTTGGCGATAATTTTCGCCGTTCACCTGTTGTGCGGAATTTTACTCGTTCATTTGAAAGAAGGCTGGTTTGTCGTCGGCGCAGGCAAAAATGGCGCGGAATACAGCGTTTTGCTCATTGCAGTTTTTATCACGTTGGCAGTTTCGCATTTCGGCAAAATTAAAAATTAAATGCAGTTAGCTCGCGTCATCGGAACGGTTGTCGCAACCGTCAAAAACGAATCGCTCGAAGGGCGCAAGTTTTTAATCGTGCAAACTTTGGACGCTAATTTGAAACCGAAAGGTAAACCGCAAGTCGCGCTCGACGCGGTTGGCGCGGGCGCGGGCGAATTGGTTTTCTGGTGTCGCGGCAAAGAAGCGAGCTTTCCTTTTAAACGCGATTCGACACCGACCGATTGTACGATTGTCGGAATTGTTGATTCAGATTCGCACGTCTTTAATAACGGATAGTGGATAATGGATAATGGATAATGTTTGCGCGAATGATTTTCATTATCCATTATCCACTATCAATTATAAAAAATGCTTCTTGCAAAAGTTATCGGAAACGTCGTCGCCACGCAAAAGAATCAGCGTTATGAAGGTTCGCGGGTGATGCTTTGTCGGCAAATCACGCCCGAAGGTGCGGATATGGATTACACTTGTCTTGCGCTCGATTCGGTTTCGGCTGGAATTGGCGATACGGTTTTAATCGTGCAGGAAGGCTGGAGCGCGTCAACCGCTTCGACGGGCAAAGCGGGCGCGGCGATTGATTCGGCGATTGTCGGCGTGGTTGATTATATCGATTTATTGCCGAATGAAAAATAGCCGATTTTCTGTAATTTGAGATTTCAAATTACAAATCTAAAGATGGAAAACGCAAACACTCAAATTCTTGCCGAAAAAATTGCGCGACTCCTGCAAACGGAAATGCAAAATGCTGATTTTTATTCTCTACAATCTAGCCTCGAAAAAATTAATGAAAGATTAGACCGCATCGAATTGCAAATTGCCATTCAAAATCCCAAATCCCAAGTCCCAAATTACAAATCATTTCATTCCAGCCAGGAAAAATTTGCCGACCTCGAAGAACTCGCCGACGAAACTATCAATGCTTCGCAAACGGAAAAGGCTTGCCCGTATGAACCGACAGCCAAGCCTTGTGACCATTGCGCAATGTGCAGCTCACGCGGATTTTAACTGAAAAAATCGGCGGCTGGAATCACTTCGAGCTTCGGCATCACTTTTTGCAAAAGAGAAAAATCTTTCACGTTTTCCGTGACCACAAAACAATCGTGCGTGTATTCGCTGCGAGCAATCAGCGCGTCATTTTGCAGGACGGTTGCCGACATATTTTTAGTTACTGTAAATAATTCGTGCCTTGATTGAGATGTGCCGTCACGATTGCTAAATTTCTTGAGCCATTCTTTGACCACGACATTCCTTTGCGTTTTTGTCTTTGTGCCACTAGCACATCATT
>MWYZ01000070.1 GCA_002050365.1 Acidobacteria bacterium 28-1 | reverse complement strand
GAAACTGACAGCGGCGGAAACCACCGGAAGTTACGACATTGACCCGAAACATTCCTACATCGGTTTTCGCGTAACGCATATGGGCTTGGCGGAAGTGCCGGGCGCGTTCCGCGATTTTAGCGGCTCAATTAATTATGACGGAAAGGACGTTTCAAAATCGTCGGTCAACTTTACGGCGAAAGTAACGAGCGTTGACACGGGCGTTGCGCCGCGCGACACCCATTTGCGAACCGCCGACTTTTTTGAAGTCGAAAAATATCCCGATATGACTTTCAAAAGCACAAAGGTCGAAAAGAAAGGCGATAAATGGGAAGTAACGGGCGATTTCACTTTGAAAGGCGTAACTAAACAAATCACGATCCCGTTCACGGTCAACGGACTGATGAAAGACCAAAAAGGCAATGTGAAAATGGGCATCTCCGCGCAAACGATAATTAACCGTCAGGATTACGGCGTGAAATACGGCAACAAACTGCCCGACGGAACGCTCGCGCTCTCTGATATGGTGAAGATTGACTTGCAGCTCGAAGCGGGAATGATGAAGAAGTAGGCAGAAAGCAGAAGGCAGTGGGCAGAAAGCAGTTTTGCGAAATAAAAATAAGTTGAGCGTTAGCGAATGTAATCAGAATCTACCTACATCGCCAACGCTCATTTTCTGTCTACTGCCTTCTGCTTTCTGCCTACTGCCTTCTGATTACCGCTAACTGTAACCCAGCGGTTGCAACGGTCGCGGCGTGGTGCCTTCAAAAAACCAACTCGCGCCGACTTTCAAACGGTGATGCCACGTCGGAAGGCGCGATGTATAAAGCGCAAATCTGGCATCTCGCGCCAACGCTCCGCCGATAACATTGCCGGCAACTAAAACTGCCGCGTTGTGTGTTCCCAGACTCAAGGCCTCGCCGAGTTCTTCAAACGGTTTCGTTTTCAAATCTTTTCCGTCAAAAAATGCTCGGATATTGCGTGCCGCCAATGCAGATTCTTGATTCGCTAGTTGGGCTGTGCCGGCGAGTATAGGAGCGACTTCCTCGACTTTTGCAATATCGCCGAGCGCAAAAACATTGTCGAAATCCTTCACCTGTAATGTTTGATTAACAAGAATCAAACCGTCTTTGTCCTTCGCTAAGTTGAGCCTTTCAACTAGCGGATTTACTTTTACACCTGCCGTCCAAACAGTGGCTACCGTTTCGATTTCCGTTTGTTTGCCATTGTGTTCGCAGATGATGCCGTGCGATTTGACCTCCAAAACTTCTGTTTGCAGATGAACGTCAATGTGCTTATCAAGCAAAGTTTTTTCGACGTATGAGCGAATATCTTCGCCCATACCGGGAACAATTTGGTTGCTCATTTCAAGCAATGAAACGTGCGGTTCGCCTTTCAGACCGCGACGGCGAAAAGCATCCGTCAGTAAATCCGACATTTTAGTCGCCAATTCAACACCGCTCGCGCCGCCGCCGACAACTGCAAACGTCAGTTTCTCACGCGCATCTTGCGGCGCAAGCGTCGGGGAAACTTTATCTAATGCGCGTGTCATTTGATTGCGAAGTTCGTCCGCATCGGCAATACCTCGAAACGGCAAAGCGAAATCTTCCGCACCTGCAACGTTCCAAAAATTCGTTACGCCGCCGACAGCTAAAACCAATGCGTTATAATCGAATGAATCTTGGCGCGTCGAAACCTTGACCGTCTGATTTTCAAAATCAACCGCCTCGACTGCGCCGCGCACAAAATTTATCTCTGCGTTGAACAATTCTTTGTAATCCGGCGCGATGTGCCACGCTTCGACCTCGCCGCTCAAGTATTCATAAAGAAGCGGTCGGAAACAGAAATGGTCAGTGTCGCTGACGAGCGTAACGTCTGCATTTGCCGCCAAATCCAAAGCCGTAAAAAGCCCGCCGAACCCGCCGCCAATTATCAAAACTTTCTTCTTATTAGTTACCATTTTAGCCTCCTGATAGTTTTGAGAAATGTTTCACAAACTTATCAGAATAGAAATTACGCCTGTTTTGCCGGAAAGTCAAAAACCAAAATCGGCAAAAGTTTTTTGTTCGGTTTCAAACTTTAGCCAAAAATCTACAATTTTACTGTCTTCGAGATTACGAAAAACGAATGTGCAAATGATTATGATGCCCAGCCGCTTGCTGGGTTAATTTTTTGTTGATAAGCCGTTGGTCGTTGAAAAAAATGGTCGCTTTCGGATGACGGTTCAAAATAAGTTTGACGAGTTCTTCCGTGCGAATTGAATCATAGGCGATTTCGCCGACGCTTACCGGATCAAGCCGATTGTCTCTGCGGAGCGGTCGCACGTCCGCGTCGCGTCCGTTTTTATGTGAAGTGTGTCCTTCAAATTCTCCGCCGCCTTTTCGGCTGATGTCGCCGAATTGCAAAAGAATTTCCGGATGAAGCAGAAACCATTCTCTCGCCAGCGCGACAATCGCATTGATAACAAGAGCCGTGCCGTATTGATCTGCGCCGTTCGGTTCACGGTTGTAAGTGGTGAAACCTTCGCCGTCCATCGGCAAAACTGTGTTGATGTCTGGGTTATTAAGATTTGTGGAAACGGGAACAAACGGCGCGGGCGTTTTGAACAATACGCGAAAAGTTTCATCGCTTAAAATGCCGTTTGGCTCGAGTTTATTTTTGATTTGGAATTGAATCAGCGCAACTTGTGTTTTGCCGCCGAAAACTCCGACTCCCGTGTTCATTTCCGCTTGGGTCAAAAACTTTTTCGACACAAGTTTCTGTTGTAAAATTTTCACCACGCCGCCGCTGCTGCTGCCTTTTTTCACTCCGTCGTTTAATTGACGCAGAGCGGCTTGCGTCGGCAAATCGAGAACGCCCGTATCTTTGAGCGCAACATCTTTTTGGAATGCTTTTAACGCACTTTCGGTTTTGCCGCCGAAGGTGCCGGCACCGGTTTTCTTTTGTTCGAGCGTTAAATAACCCAAGTCAATCATCTCGTCCTGCAAACTTTCAACCGCCGCGCCTTTGTCGCCTTTTTTTAGTTCTACAACATCGTTTATGCTGGCTGTGCCGAGTCTTTCGCTTACCTTGCGGCTGGCTTCGCCGACGGTAATTTTGCCGTCGCCATCCGCGTCAAGCCCGATGTTTTGCTTGTATTGCACCGAACCTTTTTCAAATAAAACAAAATCCCTGCCTTTGCCGATGGCTTTCGGATACAAAACAGCTATATACGCATCTTCAATAGTTAGCAATTTTCCCTTACGCGGCGCAAAGTATTTTTCGACAAAATCGAGCTGTTCGGCGGCAGTCATTTTTTCGAGTTCTTCGATAGTCGTGCCTAAACTTCTTGCCATCGCAGGCATAAATTGAATTAAGCCGGTCGCGCCGCTGTAAATGTTTTTGACTGACGGGCTAAAGGTCGCGCCGGTTTCAAAACTCATAATCGCCATCAAAAAATTCGGGTCAATGAGAAGACGATCGGCGATTTCGAGAACTTTTTTCCGAAATGCTTCGCTTGTGTTTTCAATTCCGAGAACATTTACTAGATTCGGCATTTTGTTTTCTCCTTTTAAGTTTTCGTTAAATTACCTCAAGTGTGAAGTTAAAACAATTGTGAAAAGTTTTACCGCCGAGACAAAAGACTTTATGCAGAGATTCGCTGATGTTTTCTTAACAAAATTGCTTCAACGGTTGACCTCGCCCAAAATAATTTCGTATAATCTACACTTTTCGGCACGATAAGCGATTCTTTTTTGTGTGAGGGAGACAATAAAATAATGAGTTACGCAATTATCAGAACAGGCGGCAAACAGTTTGTGGTCGAATCGGGACAAACTTTGCGCGTGCCTTCGATAGAGAAAAAGACGGGCGAAACAATTGAACTCGAAGCTCTGTCATCCGGCGAAGGCAAAGATATGAAGTTCGGCGCGGCGACCTTAAACGCGACGGTAGTCGAACACGGGCGCGGCGATAAAATCATCGTTTTCAAGAAAAAACGCCGCAAACAATACAAACGCAAACAAGGTCATCGGCAAGGTTATACGGAAATTAAAATTGATTAGTGAGGAAAAGGATTCAGGATTCAGGATTCAAGTTGTTTTTAGCGGTTTGAAATCCAAAATCCAAAATCCAAAATCCAAAATCGAATTATGGCTCATAAAAAAGGTGTCGGTTCATCACGAAACGGGCGCGATTCAAACGCGCAGCGGTTAGGTTTAAAGAAATTCGGCGGCGAACATGTTCTCGGCGGAAACATTCTGGCGCGTCAGCGCGGAACGAAATGGAAGCCGGGCAAAAACGTCGGACGCGGCAAAGACGATACGCTGTTTGCGCTCATTGAAGGTTTCGTTAAATTTGAAAATAAGGGGCAGAAGGGCAAATTTATCAGCGTTTACGCGGAAGGCGCGACGGAACTCGCGGCGCAACCTTCGGCTGCTTGATTTGCGATTTTCAATTTGCGATTTCCGATTGCTCGATTCGCAAAGTTTCGCATATTAAACGGACGCGGCTCGCTAATCTTCAAAAGTTTGGCGGGCGCGTTTTTATTTTGCTCAACCGTTCTGAGTTCAAACTTCAGTTTGCTTTTCTTCAATATCGGCACGTTAAGGCGTGAACTCTAAACTTTATGATTTGAAAATCGGAAATCGCAAATCTAAAATCGAAAATAACCGTAATGTTTATGACCGCGTAAAAATTCGTGTCACTGCGGGCGGTGGCGGAAACGAAATAAGTCTTTTCGACACGGAAAATTTATCGACTGTTCGATAAATCCGACGAAAAATCTTGGAAGCAGTTTGCGTTTTGAACAAATTTTTACCAAAAATTTCCAAAAAATTGCCCCGAAACTAATTTTTTTCTATTTGAAAATTTTTTTTCGCGCACGATTTTGACACTTTTACACAAGCTGTGTCGTGCGTTGTCAAATTTACCTGGATTTTTAAATTCCGGATTGAAAATACTTGCGAAGTTTTCCACAGAATTTTCCACAGGTTAAGTAAAAAGTTTTCCACAATTCTTTCATAACTAGCTCGCAAAATAAGGGCAAAACTTAAAGTATTTTCTACTTGACAAGAGAAAAAAAAGGTGTAAAATCGCTTCACAGTCAAAATTGCTTACGGGCGTTTGACCGATACAGGGATAGGCAAACAGAGGCGGTGACGCATTGTTTGAGGGCAACGAAAGACGGAATAACAGTTGCTATTTACGCCCTGAATCGAAGCCGAAAGGCTTGCTAAGGGAAGTCGCAAGACTTTTCGAGTTGTTCGGATAAAAACGAACAACGCCATTTGGAAAGGAACAGCCAAAAGGTGTGATGCCGCTCATCAGCGAAAGCTGTGAGCCTCGTTGCCGGGGACGTAACCGGCGGTGGAGGAAAAGCCACCACAACAAAAACCTAGCGGCACGGCGTTTCGAGAGAAACGCAGCAAAATATGTAAATATTTTGAGTGCTGACCGGAGATGCGCTCGCCGCGAGCCGCTTCGGAATACAAAATCGGCGAATCGAGCGTGTACATGTGAGATTCGCCAACCTTAATCGAATACTTCGGTATTCAACTAAGACAAAAGTCAGGTGTTGCTTTGAGAAATTAAGGTAACACCTGATTTTTTTGCTTGCGCTTTAGTCAGACTTCGCATTTTGCCAACCTGCCGCAGAAATTCTACAATCAATCTTTATGTTTATTGACCGCGTAAAAATTCGTGTCGCCTCCGGCAAAGGCGGTGACGGTGTAACGGCGTTTCGGCGTGAGAAATTCGTGCCGCGCGGTGGACCTTCGGGCGGCGACGGCGGAAAAGGCGGCGATGTATGGATGGAAGCAGATGAAAGTTTAAATACTCTGCTGCACCTGCGCTACAATCCCGAACACAAAGCCGACCGCGGCAGACACGGCGAAGGCTCGAACCGCCACGGCAAAGACAGTCCCGACGTGGTGATAAAAGTTCCCGTCGGAACACAGGTTTTCGATGCCGAATCGGAAGAGCTTTTATTTGATTTCACGGAAAGCGGACAGAAATTTCTTGCGGCTAAAGGCGGCAAAGGCGGCTGGGGAAATCAGCATTTTGCCACTTCGACAAATCGCGCACCGAGGTATCATTACGTAGGCAGAACGGGCGAAGAACGCGAACTGCAACTTGAATTAAAATTAATTGCCGATGTTGGTCTTGTCGGATTTCCAAACGCGGGAAAATCAACTTTAATTTCCGTAATCTCCGCCGCCAAACCAAAAATCGCTGATTATCCTTTTACGACGTTAGAGCCAAATTTGGGCGTGGTTGATTTGGGCGAATATAAAACATTTGTCGTCGCCGACATTCCCGGTTTGATTGAAGGCGCGTCGGAAGGCGCCGGACTCGGCGATAGATTTCTGCGGCACGTCGAACGCACAAAATTGATTTTACATCTGGTTGACGTTTCTTCGATTTCCGGGCGCGATTCGATTTCCGATTATGAAATCATTGACCGCGAATTGGCAAACTATAATCAAGATTTAGCCGACCGTCCGCAGATTGTTGTGGCGACGAAAATTGACGCGCTTGATGAGCCGGAACGCTTGGAAAGATTGCGCGAAGCAGCGGACGCGGACGGCAAGCCGTTTTTGCAAATTTCCGCTGTAACGAATTTGGGAACAAAGGATTTAGTTAATTTGGTCGCGCAAAAATTGGCTGAAATAAAGGCAACGGAAATTGATTTGAGCGATGAGATTGATGTTTAGTGATTTGCTCGAAAACAAGATGAACGACGGTTCACGGCATTTCGTTGATATGCCGGAAGTTGTATTTTTTGATGAATTCTATGACCATACGGAGGAACTCAACGGCGTTGAAATAACTGAATTTATCACGGATGGCGTAATCGGAATATGGCTTGATTTTGAGTTTCGCGAACACGAATTTTCCGTTACTAATCAATTCGGCGATTACTGGTTTTTTGTCAGGGACCCTGAATGTCCCGAAGAAATTTTGTTTGAAATTATTGAGCATTTTCGCCAGCTTTTAGATTGATGAAACGAATTGCATTTTACGGCGGCTCGTTTGATCCGCCGCACAACGGACACCTGACGATTGCTCGAAAGCTATCGAAATTGTTTGCGCTCGACGAATTCGTTTTCATTCCCGCATTTCACGCGCCTCACAAAAAAAATAAAAAGCCGACTTCCGCGTTTCATCGATTTGCGATGTTGTCTTTAGCAATTGAAAACGAAGGTAAATTCAGAGTTTCAAGCGTCGAACTAGATGCGCCCGACAAACCTTTTACATTTGAGACGCAAACGAAATTAAAAAATGATTTGCCCGATGCCGAGATTTTTTTTGTCATCGGCGCGGATTCTTGGGCAGAGATTGACACTTGGCGCGAATGGGAAAAAGTTCTGACGCAGACGAATGTTATCGTTGTAACTCGCCCCGATTACGAAATTAGTTTTTCGCACGTAACTGAAGAAATAAAGAAAAGGATAATTAATTTAAAAGACAATCAAGAATTAAAATCCAAAATCCAAAATCTAAAATCCAAAATCCAAAAGATTTATATCACCGATGCCGTTAATCTTGATGTTTCGGCAACGGAAATCCGCCGAAAAATTCGCGCTAAAGAAGATGATTGGCGCGAACTTGTGCCGAACGAGGTTGCAAAATACATCGAAAAATACGAACTTTACATTTAACATTTATCAGTTAGCATTCGACACGAGCGAATAGTTGATAAATGTTTAATGGTAAATGCTAAATGTAATGAAATTATGGAAGAAGAAACGAAAGAAAAATCTCTCCAGCGTGAAAACGCGGAATCGCTTCTCGTCGTCGAAGCCGTCACGCCGTTTGCCGAGTTGGATGATGAAGTAAAACTTGCGATAAGTTGCGCAAGCGAGAAAAAGGCCTTTGATATAGTCGCTATTGATTTGCGCGAGATTGCGAGTTTCACGGAGTTTTTCATCATCGCCAGCGGCACAAATATGCGCCAGGTGCAGGCAATTTCCGACGAAATTACTGAAAAACTCAAAGAGCAATTAAATTCGCGCGTCATTCGCATCGAAGGTTATCAAACGGGCGAATGGATTCTGCTTGATTACGGCGATTTTATCGTGCACATTTTCGAGCAGAAAGCGCGTGAGTTTTACGATTTGGAACGGCTCTGGCGCGATGCGAAAAAAGTTCAATTGCCTGAAGAAATATTTTGAGTAATCAGCAGCAGTTGGTGGTTGGCAGTTCAAGGCGAGGAGCGCGATGAGAAGGTTCAGACGGCAGGTAACGAACTACTGTCAACTGCTGCTGATTACTGCCAACTAATTTATGAAGTTTCGTTTCGTTTGGATTGGCAAAACCAGAGATAAAAATTGGCTGGCGTTACAGGAAGAATATCTGTCGCGCCTTTCGCATTTTGTAAAGTTTGAAATTACAGAAATTAAAGACAGCGACCGAGAAACGGAAAGCAAACGTATTTTGGAAAAAGTGAATCAAAGCAACTTCGTCTGTCTTTTAGACGTGAAGGGACGCTCGGTTTCCTCGCACGAATTAGGGATGAAAATCGAGCATTGGCAAAATCGCGGGTTCAAAGAAATCGCCTTTGTCATCGGCGGCGCAGATGGTGTCGCCTCTGAGGTTGTCGAAAGGGCGGACTTTAGTTTATCCTTATCGTTTCTAACTTTCACGCACGAAACGGCGCGAGTAGTTTTAACCGAGCAATTATATCGTGCGTATACAATAATAAAAGGCTTTCCATATCAGAAATGAGTGTATTGAAAACAGAAAAAATTAAAGACAAACTTATCCTTGAACGTGAACTTCTGTTAGCCAAGTTAAACGGCAATGACCTTTCGGTTGACTCTTCGGAAACTCCCGACCCGGTGGATTTGGCGGTCAGAAATTATTCCAAGAATGTGATGCTGGCGGTTTCGGAAAACGACAGCCGTCAGGTAATTTTGATTAATGAAGCGTTAACGCGCATTAGCGACGACGAATACGGAACTTGTCAAAACTGCGAGAAACCAATCAATCCGAAACGACTCGATGCTGTGCCATGGGCACGGTATTGCTTGAATTGTCAAGAACTTGTCGAACAAGGCTTGCTTGACGAAGAATAACCAAGTGAAAAACTGGAAAAGTGAACGAGTGAAAAAGTTGGTTAGTTTTTGACGGCTTGCTTTTTCACTTTTCAACTTTTTCACTCATTCACTTTTTTATGTTTTATAAAATTTTCGATTCCCTGCTCACGCTCGCCTATCCTCAAGCCTGTCAAATCTGTGAAAACAGCGTCGAAAATTTAGCGGACGGCGTTGCCTGCCAGCCGTGCTGGACAAAAACAAATCTCTTTTCAGGAATCGAAACTTTATGCGCTAAATGTGGCGCATTTCTTCAATCAAAACCGTCAGATTTCCAAACTTTTTGTCATCGTTGCGACGAGCATTTTTACGATTCGGCGTGCGCCGTCGGTATTTACGAACTCGCGCTTTCGGCTTCGGTTCTGCATCTCAAGCGCGAGCCGTTCGTCGCTAAAAAATTACAGAAACTTTTCGTTTCGCGTTTTCAAAGCTCCGATTTTCAAGATGCGACGCTGATTGTTCCCGTTCCGCTTTCAAAAAAACGCCTTCTGGAGCGCGGATTTAATCAAGCCGCTGTTTTGTCGAAGATTCTCGCTAAACAAATTAGTGTAAACCTCGATGAACAAAGCCTCGTTCGCAAAATTCATACGCCGATGCACCGCGTCGGAATGGACGGCAAAGCGCGTGAGATGAGCGTCGAAAACGCTTTTGAAGTAAAACGTCCGAAACTTATTAAAGGCGAAAATGTTTTGTTGGTTGACGATGTTTTCACATCGGGCGCAACCGTTTCCAATTGCGCGAAAGCTCTCAAAATAAACGGCGCAGGCAAAGTTTATGTTTTTACGTTGGCGAAAACTTTGTAATTAACAGACACCTCTTTTTTCTATTTAACAATCTGTTTTACGAAAATCAGTTGACCTTTTCCTTAAAACAATATATCTTCTTTCTCAACCCTGTTTTTTAGTCGGTGATTTTTTTATAAATCTTTCGCTTTTCTAAATATTAAATTTAATTTCTAAGGAGTTAACTGATAATGAATAAATTTCGTGCATTTGCGGCTGTTTTTAGCCTTTTTGCGATTGCTTTGGTGGCTTTCGGAATCAATTACGTGTCCGTCGCCCAATCTACCGTCGAATCTACCGACCAAGCTGAGGTTGACAAAAACACTCGAGCCGTTGTTATTAAAGGCGACCGACTTTGCGGAACCGACCACGATCCGCAAAAAGTCGCGGCGGCAGAAACTGATTTTGCCGTTCGACGGGCTGAGTTAAAAGATAGTCCGGGCATTGATGCTACCGGCGGCGTTATAAACGTCTATTTTCACGTAGTCAACAAAGGCACGGGCATTGCCAACGGTGACATTACGGATGCGATGATTGCAGATCAAATGAATGTTTTAAATAGCGCTTTCGCCATTTCGGGTTGGTCGTTCAATCGAGTTTCGACCGATCGCACAACCAATTCAATCTGGTATAACGATTGCTACGGTGCATCGGAAACCGCGATGAAAAGTGCTTTGCATCAAGGAACGGCGGATGATTTAAATATTTATACGTGTAATCCGAGCGGCGGAATCTTGGGTTACGCAACTTTCCCGTCCAGCTATTCGAGCGCACCGTCTAAAGACGGAGTAGTTCTGCTTTACTCGTCGCTGCCGGGCGGAAGCGCCGCGCCGTATAACTTGGGCGACACGGGAACGCACGAAGTCGGACATTGGATGGGCTTGTATCACACTTTCCAGGGCGGCTGTAACGGCAGCGGCGATTATGTTTCCGACACTGCGGCAGAACGCTCGCCCGCTTACGGTTGCCCGTCGGGGCAGGATTCGTGCCGCAATAGATCAGGTCTCGACCCGATTACAAACTTTATGGATTATACGGACGATGCTTGTATGTTCGAATTTACATCCGGGCAAGACACACGGATGGACTCGCTTTTTACAACCTATCGTTTTGGTAAATAAAAATAACTTCGGTTAAATTTCATTTTGGGCGGAAAATTCTTTGCAAAGAATTTTCCGCTTTTTATTTTTTAATATTGATAGAGTTTAAAATTATTTTGAAAGCAGAAGTTGATTTATTCGTGCATCGAGCATCGCAGTTTTATCGAACCCGTTAGTTTTTAATTCGATTTTGCCTTCTTGATTGATTACAAAATGAGAAGGAAAACCCATCGAAATATTGCCGTCGCCATCTTTCTGGGCGTATTTCAAAACCATGCCGAAACTGTTCGGAATAATATTAAAATCGAAGGATTTTTTTAAATAAGCCTCAATCTTAGTTTGAGACCTTCCATTATCAAGCCGAGAAACACGACATTTACACAGACTGCTAAAGAGAATTTTTTCCCAGCAAAGCGTGAAAAGTTTTTGTCGTCAGCTGTGTTAAAATAGCCGTATGCTGCTTGAAATGATTGTCGCACAAAACTTCCGTAATCTGCACGGCGAAATGTTGTGCGGCAAAAATTTAAACATCATTTTTGGCGAAAACGGTCAAGGTAAAACTAATTGGCTCGAAGCGATTTATCTGTTGGCAACGACTAAATCTTTTAAGACGGCACGACTTCAAGAAGCGATAAAATTCAACGAAGAATTAGCGATTGTGCGCGGCTCGGTCGAACGAAGCGCGGAGATTAGCCGCCTTTTGCAAGTCGCTATTGAAGGCAACACGAAAAGTTTAAGCGTCAATAACAAAAAGGAAACCGTCCAAAGATTTTTAGGACAGCTTCACGCCGTCATTTTTAACTCTGACGAACTGGAAATCGTGCGCGGCAACCCGGAAGCGCGTCGAAAGTTTTTAGACGGCGGAATTGTTTCGATTTATCCGCCATTCGTTCAAACATTGACCGATTACAACCGTGTGATCCGGCAGAAAAATTCGCTTCTTCAGTCGTCGCAAGACAACGGATTTTCGATCGAAAAAACCGCCGAACTGCTTGAGCCCTGGAACGAACAATTAATTCTGCACGCGACCAGAATTCATAAAGCGCGACTTCGTTTCGTCGAAAGGTTAAACGAGGTTTTAGAAAAAAAACTGTTCGACCGCGAAGAAATTTCGATTCGTTACGCGTCATCTTTAGAAGGCAAAGGCGATTTGGACGATTATGCAAATCTTCTAGCGGAACGATTGAAACTCCGCGTGCAAGCCGAACTCGCGGCGGGCTATTCGCTGATTGGAACGCACCGCGACGATTTAGACATTTTATTTGACGGACACGATTTGCGAAAATTCGGCTCTTCGGGTCAGCAACGAAGCGCACTACTCGTTCTGCAGCTCGCTAATTTATCGGTGTATCATTCGCAAAATCAGGAATATCCGCTGTTTTTGCTCGACGACATTGACGCGGAACTTGATTACAAACGGATCGGTCAATTGCTCGAGTTTTTGCAAGACAAAACGCAGACTTTTGTTACAACTTCTAAAGAAAGTTTTGTTGAAAACTTTGGCAACGGCGCGAAAGTTTTCACAGTTTCAAACGGAAATCCTTTAATCAATGAATCGCTTTTGACAACGGATTGATTATTGGAAAAAGTCCTTTATGATTTTTTCAAGATATACGACTATTATAATCAAGGATTATTTAACGCAAGTTGCTAATTGTAAATTTTTACCGCCGAGGCGCAGAGTTTTTCGCAGAGTGCTGCGGAGAAAATGAAAATCTCTGCGAATCTCAGCGCAAATTCTCTGCGTCTCTGCGGTAAAATAGTTATTTACTCTGAATTAAAAGATGCTGACATCCGATTTAGCCATCAATTGGCGGCGCGGCGGTAAAATTTTTCCGCGTCTGATTAAAACTGACAACGCAAATTTCCAGCGTGACGCTCAGGTTTTAATTGAAATTTTCGACGAGTTCCTCGGTAAAACACGCGGCGAACTCGAACTTGAACTTGAAGAATATGTCGGCACAGGCACGGATTACAGAATTTTGCGCGGGTTCATCAAACTGCTGACCGACAGATGCAAATTTGCTACATCAAGCGTTGCCGAACCAATCGAGATTCGCCAAAAAGTTTTTCTCGAAGCCAGAAAATTTCAACCTGTTCTGCCTAATTCAAAATCAAAAAGCGAAGTTTTGGAATTAATCGCTGAAGAATTCGGCACCGACGCCGATACAATCTCGTCCAATCTCTACGCTGATTTGTCCGCCCAACAAAAGCTGATTTCGTTTGATTCAACCACGCCGACAGATTTGCTCGACCGCTACAATCTCGCGCAAGCACAAGCGTTACTTTACAAATGCGTCGAGATGAAAATTCGTGTTGCTCCGTCGGACGCGGCAAATTACCGCCAGATTTTCGGTTGGATAAAGCACTTTGGTTTGATACATTCGGTCATTGGAAATGCAACAAACGGTTACGAAATTACTCTGACAGGCGCGGCTTCGCTATTTCATCGTTCGCAAAAATACGGCATCCGAATGTCGGTTTTTCTGCCCGCGCTTCTGCTTTGCAGAAATTGGAAAATGTCTGCGGAAATCGCCAACAAAGAAGTGGGCAATTCTTTTTATGAATTGACTAGCGAGCAAACTGAACTTGTTTCATGTTATTTTGACGAACCCGAATATGCGAATCCGATTTTTGAACGGTTGAAAAAAGATTGGGAGAAATCTTCGTCAAATTGGAAGTTGGAAGAAAATAAAGAAGTTCTTGATTTAGGCAAAACTGCATTTGTTCCCGATTTCGTTTTGGTTTCGCCCGACAACGAAAAAGTTTATCTCGATGTTTTAGGATTTTGGACTCCCAAAAGTTTGCAGAAACGGCTTGAAGAATTTCGCGCCGCAAATTTTAAAAATTACATTCTCGCCGCGTGGGCTGAATTGCGCGGAAGTCGTGAAGAACCGCTTTGGGAAAGTGAGAATGTTGTTTTTTTCAAATCGAAACTCGAACCGCGCATCCTTGAAGAAACGGCGGACAAACTTTTAGTCAATCAATAAAAATCACTTCGCCTTTTTTCACATTCGACAACACTTCCAAAATTTTCGGCACAAACGGTTGCAAATCAGCTAGGCGATTTGATTTAGCGTAAATTACCAAAACCGCGACATCGAATTTCGGTAGGTTTTGTTGAAACGAAAGATTGCGGTCAACCGTAATGAAAACGTCGAATTCCGCTTCCGCCAAAATCATCAAACTGCCGTTTTTTACGCCCGCCCAACCCATCTGCGGAACAGTTTTCACTTCAAAACCGATTAAATCTTTCGCCAAACGCCGGTCGAGACATTCATCTAGTAAAACTTTCACGCAGCTTTTTTCTCCATTTCTCTTTCCGCTTCTTCGAGAAATTCTATAACTTGCTCGCGCTTAACAGTTGGAAAACCTTCGAGAAAATCATCAATTGAGTCCCCTGCTTTGAGATAGTCAATCAAAGTTAAAAGCGGCACACGAGTTCCCGCAAAAACAGGTGTCCCGCCCATTACTTCATTTGAAATTGTTATAATCGGACGTTTCATAAAAGTATTTTAAATTAGTTTGTTAATTAAATAAATTTCTATTGTCTCCCTTTTTCGCATCTTGAAATTGGCGCGCGTCGGTTCGTCTTTGACTGATATATTCTTCGGTTGTATTTCTGGTTACGACTTCATACAAAATCGCTTGCTTGTCCGCTTTCTTTCTCAAAATCCGTCCCAAGCGTTGAATGTGTTCGCGTGATGAACCCGAACCTGAAAGAATTATCGCCACTGAAGCGTCGGGAATGTTCACGCCTTCGTTCAAAACTTTCGATGTCGCTAACGCCAGAACGTCGCCTTTGTTAAATGCGTCAAGCCAAAATTTTCTTTCTTTGACGTTGGTTTCGTGCGTGATTGCCGGCACTAGATAATCCTGCGAGATGCGATAAACCATTTCATTTTCGTGCGTGAAAATTAGAACTTTGTCGCGCCGGTGGCGAACGAGCAAATCTTGCAAAACTCTTACTTTGGCTTCCGTGCCAAGCGCGATTTTTTTCGAGTTGCGATAGGCTTTCATCGCGCGTCTGCCGTCTTCGGACTTTGCGCTGTGAATCAAAAACATCCGCCAGCCTTCGTGTCCGTATGGAAGGTTTTTCGCCCGCTTGAAATTTGTGTAAATCGCTCGTTCGCTCCCGTAAGCCGTTCTCTCTTCCTGGCTCAAATCAACCTCGATACGCTCGACGACGTAATCAGCCAGATATTCGCCCGCGAGTTCCTGCGCTTCGAGCCGATAGACGAATTTGCCGACGAGGTTTTCAAGCAGCGAATCATTGCCGTCGGCGCGGTCGGGCGTTGCCGTTAAGCCGAGACGAAACGGCGCGAGCGCAAATTCCGCCGCGTATTTGTAACCTTCCGACGGAAGATGATGCACTTCGTCGAAAATCACCAAGCCGAATTGATTGCCGAGCCGCTCTTGATGACGGAAAGCCGAAGCGTAAGTGGTTACGGTTATCGCGCCGACCTCAAAAAAACCGCCGCCGATAAGTCCGATTTCCGCGTTAAATGTTGAAAGCAAGAGGTCATACCATTGATTCATCAAATCAAGGGTCGGCACAACGACCAAAGTTTGTCGCTTGCACATTTCAATCGCCATTGTCGCCGCGTGAGTTTTGCCTGCGCCGGTCGGCAAAACAATCGTGCCACATCGCTCATTCTCTCGCCACGCTTCGATGGATGCAGTTTGATACGGACGCGGTTCAATGTGAAATTTTTGTTTGAAATCGAATGTTTGATACTTTTTCGCCTCGTCTTCGTAAGCCGTTTTTGTTTGAATAAATTCTTTGATAATCTCTCGGTATTTATAAGCGGGCGCACGGAAATGTCTGGTTCGCTCATCCCAAACGAATGGTTTCGGTACGTCGTTGGTTTCACTCGCGCCCTCCAGAATCAACGTGCCTGATTCGAATTTAAGTTTGAAATTTATTTCTGACATTTATTAACAATATCATAACAAAACCAAAGATTGAGTAAGATTTAATCGGCTCAAAAGCCGAATTATTCATTTGCGTTTTTGAAGAAAATAAAATCATTGAAACATTGTTTCACAGTTGAAACAAAATCCTGTAAGTAGTAAAATATCATAGTCAGAAAAAACAACAAAGAGGTTCAGAAATGGCATTAGAATTAGTTGAAAGTCCCGTTCGGCAGAGCGGTTTGATTGTTGGACAAGCGACACTCGAAGACGTGCAAAGTGAGCCGAGTTTGCGTCCGAAAAAATTGGATGAATACATCGGACAAGCGAAAATTGTCAACAACTTAAAGATTTTTTTGAAAGCTACGCTTCGTCGCGGCGAAGCCCTTGACCACGTTTTACTTTTCGGTCCGCCGGGGCTTGGCAAAACTAGTCTGGCGATGATTTTGGCAAACGAACTCGGCGCAAATTTGAAAACTGCGAGTGCGCCGTCGGTTGAAAAATCGGGCGATTTGGCGGCGGTTTTGACCAATTTGGAAGAAGGCGATGTTTTGTTTATTGATGAAATTCATCGCCTAAAACCGCAAATCGAAGAGATTCTTTACCCGGCGATGGAAGATTATCAACTCGATTTGATGATTGGGCAAGGCACGGCTGCGCGTTCGATTAAAATTGATTTGCCGAAATTTACTCTTGTCGGAGCAACTACGCGAGCGGGAATGATTTCTGCGCCTCTGCGCGGACGTTTTGGTATCGTCAATCATTTGGATTTTTATTCTAAAAAAGAATTGGAAATTATTATTCATCGCTCGGCGGAAATCTTAAAAGTCGAGATTGAAGCGAGCGGTGCAGATGAACTCGCCCGCCGTTCACGCGGAACACCGCGTATTGCCAACCGTCTACTTCGTCGCGTGAGAGATTATGCAGAAGTTCTTGGCGACGGCAGGATTACAGGAAATCTCGCGCAGCGCGGACTTGATGAAATGGAAGTTGACCGTTTCGGCTTGGACGAAGTTGATAGAAAATTGCTTTTATCAATTATCGAAAAATTTGAGGGCGGACCGGTCGGAGTCGGAACGATTTCCGCGTCAATCAGCGAAGATCGCGAATCAATCGAGGAGATGATTGAACCATATTTGATTCAGATAGGATTTTTGAATCGAACGCCGCGCGGACGAATCGTAACGGACGCGGCTTATCGGCATTTCGGTTTTACGCCGCCGGTCGTCGAGCAACAAATTCAGGCATTGGCAAGCTAAAAGTCCAAAAGTGAAAAAGGTGGAAAAGTGAAAAAGTTTAGTAACGACTTGTCGCTAAACTTTTTCACTTTTCCACCTTTTTCACCTTTTCACCTTTTCACTTTCTTATTGAATTGTATTACCTTCTGGGTCGAGATAGATAATCGAATCGTCCAATCCTTCAATTGCCTTCAAGCCCGATTCAATCGTTTTTCGGTCGCCGACGACGACGATTGCCAATTTATCCGGTGTCAGATATTTGTTGGCAACGCGGTTCACGTCTTCCAAAGTGACGGCGTTGACGCGAGCGGCATAATCGGTGAAATAATTGTCGGGCAGATTGTAGATGACCGAGTTGGCGAGTTGCGAAGCGATTTGGTCAACCGTTTCAAAGCCCGCCGGAAGACGCCGAACCAAACTTTGTTTGTTGTATTCGAGTTCCGCCGCCGTGACTGGAATCTCGCCGCGAATGCCGCGAATTTCCTTCAAAAATTCTATCACTGATTCTTTCGTAACGGCGGTTTGCACGCCCGCCGAAGCCGTAAACGGTCCCGCGCCGCGCCGGTAGGAAAAGCCGGAACGCGCTCCGTAGCTGTAGCCTTTGTCTTCGCGCAAATTCATATTGATGCGCGAAGTAAAGCCGCTGCCGAGAATCGTGTTCATCACTTGCAGCGGGAAATAATCGGGATTGTCACGCGACACGCCGACTTGTCCGATGCTGATGACCGATTGCGCCGCGCCCGGTTTGTCAACGACGTAAATCGCAGCCTTGTCGCGCACGGGAGCGTTCGGCAAAGTCATCGCCGTGATTTCGCCCGCGTTCCAATCCTTGAATTTCGCTTCGAGCTTCGGAGTCAGCGTTTTCAAATCAGCATCGCCGACGACAATTAAAACCGCGTTATTTGGGCGGTAATAAGTCGAGTAATACTTTTTCAAATCATCGCGTTTAATCGCATTAACGGAGGTTTCGGTTAAAATTGCGCCGTAAGGATGCGCGTCGCCGTAGAGAACTCGATTGTAGACGAGGTTGGCGACGATGTTCGCATTATCGCGGCGTTGTTTGAGCGAAACGAGCGCACGACTGCGATAAGTTTCGACTTCTTTTTCGGGGAATTCGGCGTTTTGAATCACATCCGCATAAATGTCCAACGCTTTATCCAAATGTTTGGTCAGCGTCAACATCCTCACGCCGGAGGAATCGTCGTCCGCGCCGGTCGAAAGCTGTGCGCCGATGGATTGAACTTCGTTGGCGATGTCCACCGCCGAACGAGTTTTCGTGCCGTCGTCGAGCAACGTGGAAGTCGTGTTGCCCAAACCGCTCAAATTTTGCGGGTCGACGGTCGTGCCGGTTTTGAAAACCATATTCATCGTCACCAGCGGAAGCTCTGCTTGCTTGACCAGCCAAACTTCCAAACCGTTCGAGAGTTTAGTTTTTTCCACCTTCGGAAAAGTGAAGTTCGGATTCGCCGTCGGCTTCGGCAACTTTGAGCTGTCAATCTTTGCCTTTTCTTTTTTGCTGACCGAGGTCTGCTGATTTGCCGCCGCATTCATTTTCGGCATTTCCTTATCTTTCGGTCGCGGCACAAAACTCATCACCAGACGCTTATCAATCAAATAAGCATTGGCGACGCGTTGCACATCGGCGGGCGTAACTTTACGGTAACGTTCCAAATCCGTTAGAAAATAATCAGGTTTGCCGGTGAAAGTTGCGTAGCTGTTAAGCTGGTCGGATTTGCCGCCGAAACCACCAACCGATTGCATACTGTAAATGAATGAAGATTCGATTTGATTTAACGAACGATTGATTTCGTCAACCGTCGGCGGTTCTTGTTTGATACGCTCGATTTCCGCGTTTATTTCTTTTTCAATTTCTTCCAGCGTCTTTCCGGGACGCGCAGTTGAAGCTATTTGAAAGCGTCCGGCGATTTCCTGTGCCGAATTAAAAGCCGAAGCGTCCTGCGCGATTTGTTTGCCGTAAACCAGATTGCTTTGCAGACGCGAGCCTCTGCCCGCCGACAAAATTCCACCCAGGATGCTGAGCGCCGCTTCGTCTTTGTCAAAACGCGGAACAGTGTGCCAGCCCATAAAAAGACGCGGCAATTGAACATTATCTTCGTATTGAACGCGAATCTCTTTGTCGAGCTTCGGCATCGGCGGATTCGGGCGTTTAATCGTCGCGCCTTTCGCAACCGAGCCGAAATGTTTTTCGACTAACTTCTGCGCTTCCTTCGGGTCGAAATCGCCCGCAATCACCAAGGAGGCATTGTTCGGCACATAATATTCGCGGAAAAACGCTTTAACGTCGTCTATCGAAGCGGCGGTTAAATCGTCGAGTGAGCCAATAGTCGTCCAGCTATACGGATGCGTTTTCGGAAACATCAGCGCGGCAATTTTTTCGGCTGCCGTGCCGTAAGGCTGGTTGTCGTAATTCTGCCGACGCTCATTTTTCACTACATCGCGCTGGTTGTCGAGTTTTTCCTGCGTCATCGCTTCGAGCAGTCCGCCCATCCGGTCGGCTTCCAGAAATAGAGCCGTTTCCAAAAAATTCGACGGCACGACTTCCCAGTAATTCGTTCGGTCGGGATTAGTCGAGCCATTCAGATTCGCGCCCGCTTCCTGCAGCGGCGTAAAATAATCGGCATCATAATTCTTCGAGCCTTGAAACATCATATGCTCAAACAGATGAGCAAATCCGGTGCGCCCGGCGACTTCGTTTTTCGAGCCGACGTGATACCAAACGTTGACGGCGACAATTGGCGTGGATTTGTCAACGTGCATAATCACGCGCAAACCGTTCGGCAAAGTGAATTCCTGATACTTGATCGGCGGCAGTTTGTCCGCGCTATTCGTCTGTGCGTAACTCGTCGTGGTTGTCATAAGTAAAACAAAGGCGAGCAGAAAAACAATTGTTCTCTTAAAATCCATCGCTAGTACTCCTTGTAAATTTTGGGAAATAGAAAATACAAACTTTTCGTTTGGCTTTATCTGATTTTGGATTTTGTTGATACGCAAGGCAACCGTAAAAGGTTTTGGCAGAAAGTTTTTCTTCGGTGATAAAGCGAATTGGACGCCCATCATATTTTGGACAGCATCAAACAGTTTTGATAATTCGGCATAAAAATTTAGGCAGAATTTTTGTTTAGCCACGAAGATAGCTCAATCATCAGTTAAAATCAAACTTTTTATTGACTTTCGATTAAAAAAGCATTATAAAAATTCGGTCTAAGAAAACTTTAATTCAGCAGAATACAAAGTTGGACATCTTTCTCTTGTTTAAGCATATGACCGATGAACTTGTGAAAATCTACGACTTGAAACAAGACCATCGTAGAATTGGCTTGATTCAAAAGGCTTGCCTCGAAAGCAAAGAAAATGGTTTTATTACTGAACACGCTTTGTTTGGTTCTGTCGATTGGTGGCGTGCTATTGAGGAAAACGTAATTCCTGTTCATACGATTGAAGGCGTTATTTCTCGCGTATATATGAGCGGGCATAATGATTATCCTGAATTTGAAATTGACGATGGACAAGAAAAAACTCGTTGGACACGCGAAGGAAAAGATGAAGCCTATATTGTTGGCAGGCGCGTTAAACTAAAGTATGTGTTTCAAAAACCAAAGAGAACGTGGGGCGGCAAAAATCAGCACGAAGTTGTTCTTGAAATTTGGGTTGGTTCAAATGACAAAATATAAAGTAACTCGTTTAAATCAACGCGCTGTCCAACAATTCAATGGACGTGAGGGCGAAACAGCGACTTTATTATCACGTTGTCCGTTAACTCGGAGTTGCGTGTTGGCGGTTTCGCCCCACGTCATCTCAGCCGTTATACAGCTCTCACGTTGCAGACGATTAGGAAAAGTTGTGATGGCTAAACTTTCACTCTAGATTTTTATGGCTGGCTACAAATACTTCTGGACTTGTCCAAACTGTAGAACGACTTTGCAGCTAAAGATGCGCGTAACCCAAACAACGCGCAAATGCCCACAATGCGGTTTCGTTGTTACTCCCGAAGAAATTGACCGGCAGAAATGGTATGGTGCGATAGCTAGTCTCATTATCGTTGGGCTGATTTGGCTTATCTGTGCGACACCCGCCGGCACAATAACCAATCTTTTTTATGGACTTATTCAACTCGTCATAGGAATTATTGTCATTGCCGTTATCGCATTTGTCGTTTACATTGGCTATAAGGTTTACGAGGATAGGGCTTCCGACGCAAAGAAAGTTGAGTTTTTAAGTTCACCCGATTTTCAACTCGTGAGAGACTTCGCGCGGAGTGAATTGAGACACGAAAACGGAGCTGACGAAAAACTACTAAGTCTTCTTCAAAATAAAGGATGGAATTTTACGCCCGAACAAATGAATACATTTGTGGAGGAAGAATCAAAAACTCAAATTGCCGCAGAACAATCTGCAAGGATAGCAGAACAATCTGCGAGGATAGCTGACCAGATTCGAGCCAAAAGCCCTGATAATCGAGAAGCGTATTTAAGGGCTTACATAGATGTTAGTCATCCGCACGAAAACGACTATTTGCACGTAATTGCGGACTTTCTCAAAGTTTCTGAGTCTGAGTATCCGAAGTTAAAAGATGAGTTGGTAAATTTGTCTAAGAAGTCTGACTTAAACGAATTTGAGCGCAGGTTGCGTGACCGGAGCGCGTCATAGATTGCTAAAATGCTGTATAACAATTCAATGGACGTGAGGGCGAAACAGCGACTTTGTTATCGAAGATGTCCGTTAAACTCGGAGTTGCGTGTTGGCGGTTTCGCCCCACGTCATCTCAACCGTTGGGCGGCTATCGGTAGCTTATGATGCGTAATGGAAATCAATGGTTGAAATTAGGCGGCATCCTTAGCTTTGTTGTCGCACTTCTGCATCTCGTCATTATTTTCGTCGGTGCGCCCGCTTACAGATATTTTGGCGCAGGTGAAGATATGGCAACGGCGGCAGAATCCGGTTCGGCTTTTCCCGCGCTGATAACGTTAGTTCTGGTAGCGGTTTTTACCATCTGGGGTTTGTATGCTTTTTCGGGCGCAGGAGTAATTCGTCGGTTGCCGCTTTTGACAATAGCTTTGTTGTTGATAGGTGCTATTTACACGCTTCGCGGAGTCTTCGTTTTTCAGCAAATCTTTCAGATAGCTACATCATCGGTGCAGGTTGCACCGCGTGAAGTCGTGTTTTCTCTGGTTTCGCTGGTAATCGGTTTAGCCTATCTTGTCGGAACAGTTATCAATTGGAAAATTTTTCGCGCAAGCAATCGCGCTGTTGAAACGTGAAAGAAAACAAGCGGCGCGTTTCCAGTGAAGCCGCCGCCCAACAAATCATTGGACGTGAGGGCGAAACAGCTATTCTTTAAAAACTTGCGTGGTTAATTTCACGTTGTCTGTATTCGGTTTCGCCCCACGTCAACTCAATCGTTGTGCTGCTTATGTGCGACGGTGCCGAATGCAAAACTAAAGCGTATGGAAGATGCAATCAACATTCGCATCGCTACACCAGAAGATTATGGCTTCTTGTATGCCTTACATTGCACAACTATGTATGATTACATCGAAGCTACTTGGGGTTGGGATGAGGCGTGGCAGCAAAGCCATTTTAAGGAACATTTTCAGCCTGATGCCAACCAGATTATCATGTTAAATGGTCACGACATTGGGCGTGTTGAGGTAGATTACAAGGAAGATAGAGCGCATATTGGCAACATCCAAATACTGCCTGAACACCAAAGTAAAGGAATTGGCAGTGTCGTCATTTTGAAAATTATTCGTCAGGCTCAACGGCAGGAGCGATTTGTGACTCTGCAAGTGTTGAAAGTGAATCCCGCACGGCGGTTTTATGAGCGGCTAGGCTTCGTTGTAGAAGGCGAAGATGATGCCCACTTTAAGATGAAACGAGCATAGCTCACCAACACGCAGCACAACAATTCAATGGACGTGAGGGCGAAACAGCGACTTTGTTTGGAACGTCGTCCGTTACTTTTCGGCGGGCGTGGCGGCGGTTTCGCCCCACGTCATCTCAACCGTTGGGCGGAACAAATTCGCGTTTTCAGTGTCTAAAGAAATAACAGTTTAATAGTTCTTTGTTACAATCGGAGTTGAAATGAAAAAATACATACAGCGTTTGTTGGTTGCTATCATCGCATTCTCTATTGGCACAGCAGCCATTTATTTATTCGCTTGGGACAAAATAAAAACTTTAAATCCTTACGGGGCAACTCATTCGTCTGAAAACAACAGTCCGTATTCTCTCCTTGAAGGCAGAACTATTCGGCTCAAACCTTATGATGCGACGTTTGACATACCTGAAGATTGGCTTGCGCCGAAGCCTGCGCTAGAACCTCCAAAAAATCTCTATCTAAGCTGGCAGGACTTCAACGAATTAAATCAGCTTGATTTTAATAACGGCTTCTCTGATGAAGAAGATGCAAAAGTTATGAATTCCGTTCTGCCATTTGAAAATTGCGCGGCTCACGTTGGAAGTAAGGGTTGGGGTAATGGTCTGACATCAGATTTGCAAGCTAGAGTATTCGTCGTTAACTTAAACTCTCAACAAGTTACTGAAAAAATTAAGAATCAAGGACTTAATAAAGCCCTAAGTGTTTTTGAAAAGGCTTCGTTGACTTCGGGGAATTATGGAACTTGGGAGAAACAAACGATGGGTGTCTTAAAAATGGGAAGTCATACCTTGCTGTTTAAAGACATTGATTTTTATTATCGCTCCTTCGGTAACAAAACAGTTGTATTTGTTTTCATACATCAATCTGGTTGGGATGAAACGATTAAACAAATCCTTAGCTCATTTAAATGGGCAAATAAAACTTGAGTGCTGCCGAAGTTCCGCCCAACAAGTCATTGGATGTGAGGGCGCGGGCAGCGATTTTCTTATCACGTTGCGTTGTTTCTTTCGGCTTGCGTGAATTCGGTTTCGCCCCACGTCAACTCGGTCGTTAGACTCTAATTTTCTCTAAAACCAACGCGGAATTTTTCGAGCCGAAGCCGATGCAGTTGCACAATGCGATTTTTACGTTGGCTTTTTCCTTCGCTTTATTCGGTGTGTAGTCTAAATCGCAATCCGCGTCAGGCACGTCAAGATTTATTGTCGGCGCGATAATATTTTCGTTTAATGCGAGTAGTGTTGCGCCGATTCCAGCAGCGCCCGATGCGCCCTGCGGATGTCCGATTTGCGATTTCGTCGCGCTCGTCGAAAGTTTGTAAGCGTGTGCGCCAAAGGCATTTTTGATGCTCAAAGTTTCGATTTTGTCATTTAACTGCGTCGAAGTTCCGTGCAGATTAACATAATCAACTGTTTCGGGTGAAACTCCGGCATCTTCCATCGCTAAAGACATCGCCCGCGCCGGCTCAACGCCGTTTTCTTCCAGACGGACGCGATGATAAGCATCGCACGTCGAACCGTAACCTTTAATTTCGGCGTAAATTTTCGCCTTTCGCCGGTGCGCGCTTTCCAAACTTTCAAGGACGAAAATCCACGCGCCTTCGCCCAATACAATACCAGAACGGTCTTTTGAAAACGGACGTGAAGCGCGGTTCGGTTCATCATTCCACTCGTTTGTAAGAACGGTCATTACATTGAAGGCTTTTAGAATTCCGAGTGCTAGCGGTGCGTCAACTCCGCCGGTCAGCATAAAATCCTGCTTGCCGAGCGCAATGTGCTGTGCCGCGTAAGCGATTGCGTCGGTTGAACTTGTGCAGCCGGTCGAAACAATGTGCGAAAGACCGTGCAGACCGAAAACCATCGAGAGTTCCGAAGATAATCCGCCGTGCGTCGAAGCAGGAATCGTGTAAATACTCGCCTTTTTTTCTTCGCCCGCGAACCAGTATCTATATTGTTTTTCCGTGAACGCCAAACCGCCGCCGCCCGTCCCTAAAATCACGCCGAAATTTTGTCTTTCGGTTAAAGTGAGTTTGTCAGTTTCAATTTTCGCATCTTTAACTGCTTCACGCGCCGCCGCCAGCGCCAGCGGAACAGTTCGCGCAACATTCTTGCGGTCTTTTGGATCGAGTTCGGCTTCCCAATCGAAATTTTTAACTTCCGCCGCAATTTTCACTTTTGACTCGGAAACATCGAAACTTTCGATTCTGCCGACACCGCTTTTTCCTTCGCGTAAGGCTTTCCAGAAAAATTTGCGCCCGATGCCGATTGGCGTAACGCAGCCGAAACCCGTAATAACAACTCGGCGTGGCTTGGTAAAATTATTGAACATAATTGATATTTCGAGAATATCATTTTGAGAGAGAGCAAAGCCAACGCCAAAAGAATCTGGCAAATAAAAATAGCTGATGATTATTAACCATCAGCTATTTTTATTTTTTAATCGGTAACAGTTTCAATTTTTCCCAATCAATTTGTGAACGAGTTTGAGCCATTCGGAACGCTTCATTTCTTCAGCGGCGAAAAGCAATTCGGTAACTGTTTCACTTTTCACGCCTCGCAGACAAACGCTTTCCGTGACTTCTTCGTAATTTTCGCCTTGCAGGCGATAAAATTTCATTCCTTCGCCGTCAAAACGCCAGATTTCTTCAACACCAACAGCCGCTAAAATCGAAAACTTCGACAGCGAGCCGTGCGTGATGTCAACTTCGATAACGAGTTCGGGCGACGGGTCAATGTTCAAATCAATTTCGCTTTTGCCGCGAATGACTTGTGCATTCTTGAAATAAAAACTACCGTCGCCTTCAAAGCCTTTTTTCTTTTTTTCGCCTCGAAACGTAGTTGAACCTGCTGCAACAAAATCAAGTTCCAGCCAATCGCTAATTGTGCTGACAATTTCCCCCAATGTGAACGAATAGTTTTCGTGTTTATAGGAAACAACCATAATTTCTAAATCTCCGTCATCATAAGTGAGACGCAAACTCCGCTTACCCATTTGGTCTTCGACTATCTGCCGATATGTTTCCCAACTGACATCTTGCAAATAAACCCGTTCAACCGTTCGTTCTTTTTCAACCGGCGGTTGTTTTATTCGCGGTTCTACTTTCGGAAAATCTAAAACTAATTCCATCGTTTTACTCCAAAATTAAACGTCCAAATTCTTCACGTCGAGCGCGTTGTCTTCGATAAATTTACGACGCGGCTCAACTTGGTCGCCCATCAAAACGGTAAAAACTTGATCTGTTTCAATTGCGTCTTCGATGCGGACTTGAAGCAGCGTGCGCTTTTCAGGATCCATTGTTGTTTCCCAAAGCTGTTCAGGATTCATCTCCCCTAAACCTTTGTAACGCTGAATTGCCAAATCCTTTTTCGCCATTGCTAAAACTTTTTCGAGCAAATCTTCGCGCGTTGAAACTTCTTCTGATTTGCCATTTTCACCCAACATAAACGGCGCAGGAAAATCTACATCTAAAGCTTTTTTCAATTCAATTGATTTCTGAAATTCGACGTAGCTTGCCAGATTCCAATCAAACAAGAGAGTTGTGCCGTTTGAAAAAGTAATTTCGATTTCCGCCAGTCCGTGTTCTTCGTCGGTCATAAGTTCTGTTTTATAACCGGCTTCAGAAATTCTGCCTTCGACTTCAGCCATCAATTCTTCCTGTTCGAAAACTTGTCGGAGTTTGACATTTTTTCTATTCAAAACGCCATTTTTTCCGACAAACGCTTTAAGTATTACGTCGAGTAATTTTTCATCGTTATGTATGCGTCGCGCAAAGCGTGCGGAATAACGCTTAAACTCAACTGTTTGCTCCAACGCCTTTGAGATTTCGCGCCCTTCAAAAGTTTTGCCGTTCGCCGCCACGCTCAAATCGTTTGTCGCCATCCGCATCATATAACGAAACATCTGCTGTTCGTCTTTGATATATTCTTCTTTTTTGCCGCGTTTGACTTTATAAAGCGGCGGCTGCGCCAAATAAATGTAACCTTGTTCGACGAGTTCTGGCATTTGTCGGTAAAAGAACGTGAGCAGCAAAGTTCTGATATGCGAGCCGTCAACGTCCGCGTCAACCATCAAACAGATTTTGTGATAGCGCAGTTTTGCCACATCAAAATCATCTTTGCCGATGCCCGTTCCGAGAGCGGTTATCAACGCTTTGATTTCGCTGTGTCCGAGCATTTTATCAAAACGCGCTTTTTCGACGTTCAGAATTTTACCCTTCAAAGGTAAGACAGCTTGATTTTTTCGATTACGCCCTTGTTTTGCCGAGTTATGAACGAAAATTCCTGAAGCCAAAGCGAAGTTATGCGTTACGGGAACTTCCAAATCATAAACGTCAATGCGTTCGGTTAGTTTTTCGATTTTGACGACGCGGTGATTATAATTCGCCACGGTTTCATTCAATCTAGCCGCATCGCCGCCAAAATATCTCGCGCAAAATTTATCAAAGCGCAGAAGCGATTTATCTTTCGACTGAAGACGATGTTTTTGATAAGTATCAACATCAATCGCTCCCGTATTAATTTCGATTTGCTTCAAAGCCGAAAGCGTTTTGTGGTAATAAGTTTTATCCAAAGCCGCTCGGCGTTTGGCGCGAAACTCGTCCGTCCATTGCTTTTTCGTTTCTTCTTTTCGCCACGCTAAAAGATTTTCGTCTTGCCATTGTTCTTTAGCAATTTTAGAAAGTTTTGTCTTCGCTTTCGGATTCTTCTCGTAAAACGTGCGCGTCTTTTCCGATTGAGCAATTCGATTTTCTTCTTTCGCCCAATAATCTCTTTGCGCTTTGTCCAACTGTTCGTGGTTTTGCTCACGATATTCGGCGTTCGATTCGTAAAACTCGCGCCACTTTTCCGTCATAAAAGTTTTATAATTTTCATCCTGCCATTGCGCTTTGGCTTGGTCGGATAAAATTTGACGAGTTTCGGGCTGCTTCATTCGCTCTTTCATTTTTTGCCGATACTCATCGGTCTTATGAGCAAGACGCGATTTTTCGATAACATCGGGACGGCGCAAGGTTTTTTCGATGTTTTGGTAATGAAGCGCGATGTGGTCTTTCGGCTTCATTCGTAAAATGTTCGTCGGATCGTTGTTGAGTTTATTGAAATCAACGTGATGGCGATGCGTTCCAGCCGATTTTTCGTAAACGCCGTTTGCTAAATTAAATTTGTCCGCCAAAACGTGAGTGTAATTCCAACAGTCGCGTGCCGGATTCCAAACAAGTTCATAGCCATCAAGACCTTTATGCTTTGCGCTTCTTTGAGACAATTTACGATACAAAGGCATCAGCGAATCTTCGGAAGTCAAATTTTCCGCCGCTTTGTAACTGCTGTCGCGCAGCATAAAACGATGGTCAGGCGTGCAAATCAATTTTTCGCCATTGTCCAAAGTAACTTTGACGACTTCGGCGTTTTGTTTTGTGCGGCGAACGTTTTTAATTTCACCAACGATAACCTCACCTTTTTCGTCAATCGTGTAACAGTAATTTTTCTTCCCGGCTTTTTGTTCTTCAATCAATTCCAGGAAGTTCAAAACGCGGCTATCTGTAAGTGAAATAAGGGTTTGCGGCGACCAGCATCCGCCAGCACTATCGCCTTCGACGAGATAAATTTCCGATAAAACCGGGTCTTTTTCCTGACAATCGGCGAGTTTGCCGGGCAGCGTCGAACTTCCCAAAGCACTTTTCCGCACGATTTCACGCGCCTTTCGGGCTGCTTCACGCGCTCGCGCCGCGTCAACCGCTTTGCCAACGATTTTTTTCGCCACTGACGGATTTTGTTCAAAAAAATCGGTTAGATGTTCATTTAAAAACGATTCAACCGCGCCTTTGACATCCGAGTTGAGTTTGCCTTTCGTCTGACCTTCAAACTGCGGCTGCGGCAATTTAACTGAGATAACCGCGACTAGACCTTCACGTACGTCGTCGCCTGAAAGCGCGGTTTTAAAGTCCTTTGCCAAACCCGAACTCTGCGCGTAATTATTAATCGTCCGTGTAATCGCGCCGCGAAAACCCGACAGATGCGTTCCGCCGTCAACGGTGTTGATGTTGTTGGCAAAGGTAAAAATTTTCTCGTCGTAAGTATCGTTATACTGCATCGAGATTTCGATTGATAAATCATCTGCAATTCTCTCGAAATAAAGCGGCTCGTCGTGAAGAGACATTTTATTTTTATTTAGATGTTTGACGAATTCGGCGATTCCACCCTTGTAATAAAACTCGTGCGATTTCTCTGGGTCTTCGCGCTCATCCTTGATAAAAATGCGAATGCCTTTATTTAAAAACGCCTTTTCGCGCAGACGTTCCGATAACCTATCAAAACTGTAAATTTCTGTATCGAAAATCGTTGCGTCGGGTTTGAACGTAACCTTTGTGCCGCGTTTGTTCGTCGTGCCGGTTTGTTTGAGCGGCGCAACCGGAATACCGGCTCTGAATTCCATCTCGTGCGTTTTGCCGTCGCGCCAAATTTCGAGCTTCAACCATTCGCTCAAAAAGTTGACGCAACTCACGCCGACACCGTGCAGACCGCCGGAAACTTTATAGGAATTCGAGTCAAATTTCCCGCCCGCGTGCAAGATAGTCATCACAACCTCAGCAGCGGAACGCTTTTCCTGTTTGTGCATGTCGGTCGGAATTCCGCGCCCGTTATCAATAACGGTGATTGAATTATCCATATGAATTGCCACATCAATCCGGTCGCAGTAACCCGCCAGTGCTTCGTCAACCGAATTGTCAACGACTTCATAAACCAAGTGATGCAGACCAATATCGCCGGTCGAGCCGATATACATCGCCGGACGCTTGCGAACCGCATCGCGTCCTTCCAAAACCGTGATTGAATCCGCACCGTATTCTGTTTTTGCTTTTGCCAATTTTCTAACCTCTGTTTTGTTAAATATTACTTTAATTTACAGCCTTTATTTTACTACATTTCAAGCAATTTAGACAGTCAGATTAACCGCCTTAAAGATTCTTTTTTGATGTGACAAAAAGTATGGTGAAAATTTCAAAAACTACGCATTTTCAGCCGCTAATTCGCCACGTTTTTCGCCTCCCAATTTAATCAACGCCGTGATGACCTAATAAACTGCCAATGCAATCAAAAACAGCGATGCCAAGCCGTTGACAAATTTAATATCGAAGCCGTTTGCCGCTTGAAAATTTCCAACGACCAGACTTCCCAAAGCCCACAAAGTAATAGTTAAAACAAAGTATCGGAGGCAGCGTAAAAGCAATCCTTTGAGATTTGATTTTGCTGACTCTTTAGAAAAGCCTTTTGTAAAGAGTTTCAATACCAGAAATATTCGCCTTTCGGAAATATTCTATCTCCGATTTCCAATTCGCAAGCGTAAATCGCGCAATCTCAAATCCAACTCTTCAGCCGTCATTCCCGCATATTTGACGGGCAAAAATCTGCGGCTTGAAGATTCGAAAACCGCGAGGAGTTCCATATATTCCAGTAATTCAATATCACGGCTCGGAAAATAATCACTTGCTGCACGGATGAAATGTTCTTTTTCGACCGAAGCGTTGTCACCCGATTCGCGTGCCGCATCGTCGTTTGCCATCAAAATTACGGCTTCGACGTCGGCGTTGCTGTATCCGACAAGTCTGGTTGAAAATTCTTCGCGCAGTTTTCCCAAATCGACTTCGGTTTTGATTTTATTTTTTCTTAAAAGAGCTTTTGCCACCATTTCCACTTCTTCAGGTGTTTGTGAGTAAAGAAAGGGAATTTTACGGTCAAGCCGTCCGGCACGTTTGAGGTCAACGTCGAGCTTGTCAGGACGATTCGTCATAACTAAAAACATAATTCGTCCTCGGTTTGAGGTATCGGACATAAATTCCTTGATGCGAGCAATAACGCGCGAAGAAGTTCCGCCGTCGCCGTCACCATCGGTATTGCCGAACGCGCGGTCACCCTCGTCAATTATCACAATGACTTGCCCGATGGCTTTAATGACGCTCAGGATTTTTTCGAGATTTCCTTCGGTTGCGCCGACCCATTTTGAGCGAAAATTTTTGAGTTTGATAGTCGTCAAGCCGCATTCTTTGGCAAAAGTTTCGGCAACAAAAGTTTTACCCGTTCCCATCGGACCGGTAAATAAAATTCCCATCGGCACGCGCGAACGAGTTCCTTTGCGAATGCTGTCGGCAATCACCAATAAATCTTTTTTGACTTCTTCCATTCCGCCGACGACTTCAAAACCGTATTCGGGCGTGACGAATTCGACCAGCCCGAAACATTCGCGTTCGATAATTTCACGTTTGCGGCTGGCGATGAGCTTATCAGCTTCCTGTTTAGCGCGTTCTAACGGATTCGCTTGAGTCTCTACGGTTTGTGAATCAGGAGCGACAAGTTTTTTGATTTCGTTGCGGTTCATTCCAGATGTCAACGCAGCAAGTTTATGAGCGCGTTCTTTTGCATCTGCACCTTTACCAAGCAAAGATAAAATATAGGCTTCGCGGTCGTGCAAATCTTCTTCGGCTTGCGGCGGCGGAAGCAAAATCGAAGCGATTTGGACGGCTTTCAATCCAGCCGTCACTTCGGCGTAGCGATTTGAATCCTCTGCGGAAAGACGCGAATCGGTTTGTGAAGCGACTTGGCGGCGCGTTTCAAAATCGGGCATTGGAACTTCGATGACGGCGACTTTCGGATTGGAAACGATTTTCGGAGCGAGTTCGGCGATGTTTTCGGAAATTAAAATGATGATGTTGTCGCCGCGTTCGATTTCCGGCAGAAAAGACCAGCGGTGAAGCGTAACAATTGAAGCACGGTCGGCATCGGTTTGAAAGCTCGTCTCGCCGGCAGGCGCAATCGCTTCGGCGTATTCCAAAATCAAAGCGGTTTTATCCGTCAGCCGAATCGAACGCTCAAGCATCGCCAAAACTTTCGCTTTGTCGGTTTCGACCGCGATTTCCTGCCAATTGCTGAAATTCTCCGTTTTTTTCGGAAACCTCGCGCCCGACGAAAGATTATAAACAATGATATTTTCGCGTGAATCCTTGAGCAAAACGTCGGTCAAAAACTCGGTTAAGCTGAGCATTTTTCCATCATTTAGAATCACGTCAAAAACATTTCCGTGAAGAATAAACATCGAAGATTCGCCGCGCAAATAACGCTTGCGTAAATCTTCCGCCCAGGTTGGTAAGATTTTCGTTTCAGACATAATTTTTCGCAGGTTAAAGCGTTCTTAAAATTTGCTCGGTTTCCTTCGCCGTTTCCTTGATACTTTCCACGCCGTCGAGAAGTTCGTCCAATTGACCGGAAAGCTCATTCGGCGATTGCATCGTGACGATTTGGTCGGCAAGCAACTGGAATGAGTTTTCGATAAGATTTACCTGCCCGTAAGCAATTTTCAAGTAGCGACGAATTTCAGCCACGCGCTCGATGCGTTTGTTGATAATGGCGAAATTCTTTTTTGCAATATCCATCTCAACCGCATCAACTTTGCCGACATTCGCCTCAATAAATTGCTGCCAATGTGAGCGCGTCGCTTCAATCTGTTTAAGGTCAATCGAAGCGAGGTAATTTTCATAGCGCGAACAAGTAACGGCTAAATCTATGAACGCATTAACCAAATTGTGCGTTTTCGTAATTTCGTGGCGGAGCAAATCGCCCGTGAACGACGGGTTTTGCATCGCCAATTGCTGAATCTGCTTTTCCTTTTCAATTAACTGCAACACGCGGTTCTGCCCGCCTTGACCGAGTTTTTCGACTTGCTCCATTCGCCGCCGCTGTTCATATTCGAGCCGTTCCTTTTCATACATCGGGTCCCAGAGCATTCGCTGCATAAAACGCGACTGCGAACCGTGCAAAACCCAGAGTCCTTCGAGTCCGAGCGCGGCAACCGCAATTAAAGGGTTTAGCGTCAGCGCAGACGCGAGCAACGCGCCGCCGAGAAGCGTCAAATTATAAGGATTGGCGAATGTATATTTGAGGTATGAAGGCTTTTCGGGAAATTTCTCTTCGGGCGTTTCGGCAGCCGGATTTTCTGATAAATGAATTTCCTGCAAAGCGCGGTTGTTCGTCTGCGCCATTTGCCGCTGATTCGGAAGTCTTTGTTTTTGCGATGAACTCATCTCAAACAATTTTGCCACAGAGAATATAGAGAAGCACAGAGTGTTTTTGAAATCGGCTATAACAGTTTAATTCCTGTCATTTATGGATTATTTCCTGTGTTTCTCTGTGGCTGATTTTAATCCTTACCGCTTTTATTGTAGAGCATATTTAACAATTGATTTTCAACCGTTCGAAACTCCGCCGAAGATTTGAGTGTAATATCTTTAACGGGAAAAGTCGGCACATCAACGCGTTCCAGAATATGCGCCGGACGCTTTGATAAAACGTAACAAGTATCGGCAAGATACACGGCTTCGGAAACATCGTGCGTCACGAAAATAATCGTATTGTTTTCGCGTTTGGAAATGTCGAGCAGCAAACTCTGCATTCCCCAGCGGGTTTGCGGGTCGAGTGCGCCGAACGGTTCGTCCATCAATACGACGCGCGGATTGTTTATCAAAGTTCGGGCAATGGCGACGCGCTGTTTCATTCCGCCCGAAAGATCTTTCGGATAGCGTTCGGCAAATTCCGCCAGTCCGACTTCTTCGAGAATTTTACCGGAAAGCCCGCGACGTTTTTCCTTTTCAATTCCCTGCAACTTCAATCCGTATTCGACATTTTTGCGGACGGTCAGCCACGCGAAACTCGTGTAAGTTTGAAAAACCATTCCGCGATCGCGCCCGACATCCTTAATCAGTTTTCCGTCAACAAAACACTCGCCTTTCGTCGGCTGAATCAAACCGGCAACGGCTTTTAAAATCGTTGATTTGCCGCAGCCCGAAGGTCCGAGAAAAACAATAATTTCACCGCAACCGGGTTTGTCGGAAACGTCGAAAGAAACATCGCGCACGGCTTCGGTCTGTTCGCCGTCGCGCCCGATGTAGGTGACGGAAAGATTTTTGACACTAATGACAAGCGGCGCGGCGGTTTCAGTTTTTGTTTGAATTGTTTCGGCTTGTTCCTGCATTCCTAAAACTATTTCTTATGGTCTTTGATTTGTTAAAATGTAGAAGCCCGCACGAAGTAACGGCGAAAAACTGGCACACTTACTTCGTGCGTGTTTCTGCACTGTTGAATTAAAAAGTTTTTTCACGCCAGCGGAAAAGCAAATTTGAAATTCCGCGAATAATAAAATCCGTTATCAAACCGATTCCGCCAATCACAATCAAACCGGCAAATGACCACGAAACTTTTTGATGCGTCCGGGCGAGCTCAACCATATAACCGAGTCCGTGTTCAGGATTGACGGCTTCCGCCAAAATCACATACGTCCACAAAATAGCGTTCATCACGCGGAACGAATCGAAAATATCGGGCAGCGCGGCAGGCAGCAAAACGCTTGTTATGACTTGAAACTTGCTCGCGCCAAGCGTCAACGCCGTCTGCACCAATTCTTCGGGAACGGCGCGAATTGCAAAAACTACAACCGGCAAAAGATATACAAAAACCCCAAGAAAAAGAAACGCGATTTTTTGCGATTCGTAGATGCCGAAATACCAAATCAGCAGCGGAATAAATGCCGAAATCGGCATATAACGAAGCGGCGCGACAATCGGCTCGAAAAAGCGATTGACCGGCTCGAACGCGCCCATCAAAACACCCAACGGAACGGCAACCGCTGAAGCTAGCAAAAACGCAAGTCCGATACGCTTTGCCGAAATCCAAATTGAACTCGCCAAATCATATTCGATAAAAAGCTGCAAAGTTCCCCGAATAACTTCGGTCGGCGAAGGCAGCGTATCGGAGCTAACTAAATTGCCGTAAGTCAACAAGCACCAAACCGCAATCAGCAAAATCGGCGCGATAAAACTGATTGTCAGCGCGGTCGTGCGCGGCAAAGGCTGGCGAAGTTCAAACATAGATACACTTATCAGAAAACAATTATCTACAACCAGTACTTTCTCAAATTTATGTTATTGAAAACTCATCAATTTCAAAATGCTCTTTTGTAATAAAATTTGAAGTTTTCTAAAACGAGTGTTTTGCGATAGAGAACGGCTTTTATAAATCCAAAGCGGACAAATTCTAACTTCAATAATATGTAATAGTTCGCAACTCTAGTGGAAATGGTTCGCCAGCATTTATTCGTTCAGAAAACTTGAGGTCGTCAGATGTGTAGCTGAGCCAATTGCCTTGAGAATCGTATTCATATTTTAATGCACTCTGGTTCTTAATCATTCCATTTGAATCGTAAATGATTTCTGAAATTTTATAGCCTTGCTCATCAAAACCATAAACGGTTTTAGATTGGATTGAATCATCCTTGTTATAAATGATTTTTTCAATTATATTTCCTTTATTGTCATACCTAAAAGTATTTCGATTAGATCGGACAAGTTCACCTTTAGCATCTGCGGAATAGCCAATATTTTCCTTTAGATTGCCATTTTCATAAGTAGAAATCTCCTTGTAACTAATTGAACCGTCCTTACTGTAGTTAGTGGTTTGAATTAGATTTTTTCCATCATATTTATATTTTGTGAAACGATCTAAATATTTTTCAATGGACGTATCGGTTTGATTACTATCTTTGATAATAGAAACAGGATAATAACTTCTTTCTTCAACTTTATTACCTTGTGAGTCATAAATAAGAATCAGAATAGACTGTTCATTATATTCGGTGTAAGTAACCGTTTGTTTAATCCTTTTTCCTTTATTATCATAAGTGTAAACATCTTTGACAGGAATTTGTTTACCCTCATAATACTCTTCCCAACCTGTAGCGACTCCTTCTGAATTGAAGTTGTAAACGATTCGGTGAACAGAGGATTTAGTGTCGTAATCTTTACTGCCATAAGTTAGACTTTCAATCATATTGCCTTGCTTGTCGTAAGTAACAATGTGGGTTTGAGAAACCGCAGTCTTTACATATTGACCATTTTTTTTTACAAATACTGCAGCTTCGCTTTTAACGGTATGAACATTTCCTTTCAGACAATTAAACTCCCTGTCTTTCGTAGCTGTCTTAGGAACGGTGCATCTGCTTTCAGGCATAGAAGGAGTGCTTTCGACATTAGAAATTCGAGCATTTATTAAGACACTGCACAATAACATCAAACCAAAAGCTATAAAGAGTTTTTTCATATTTCTAACACTCTTGATGCACTTCATTGTTAAAGAAGAAACCCAATTACCATAATTATTCCGTCGTCAAAATCACCTTAATATCCGTCCGACGATTCATTTGCCGTCCGGCTTCGGTTGTGTTCGGCGCGACCGGATTGCCTGAACCACGTCCGACGGTTTGAAAACGCTCCGGTTTGATATTCGGGAAATTTTTTGTGATGTAGTTTCTCACTGAAATTGCGCGTTTTTCCGAAAGCGTCAGATTCGTGTTTTGCGAACCGGTGCTGTCTGTATTTCCTTCGACGCGCAAAACCGTGCTGCCGAAAGAGGTCATCAATTCGCCCAATTTGTCGAGCAGAAAGTATGAACCCGCCATAATTTCTTCCGAGCCGGGCGTAAACTGAATCTGGATTTGCTGCTGCAAAATCGGCACGTCTGCGGCGGTCGGTGCTTTAGCAACAACCGCTTTTTCTTCAACTTTTTGTCCCGGATATTTTGCCGCTAAATTTGAAACAAACCGCGAATCAGACCAATCTTTCGCTGCCACCGTTTTGTTAATCAAACCTTTTTTGCGCCAGATAACGAAAGCCGTATCGAACAGCGTTTCATAATGCGGTTTTGCGCCGGTCAAACCGTAAAATTGCGCGTTATCAGCATATGGAGTCAGTTTCAAACCGGAAAGCATTCCAGAAACAGTTTCCGCGTCGAGTTTCAGAGATTTGGCGACGATTTCATTGGAAGGGTTCGGATTGTCGCGCATCATTCCGATGCCGTCAAACCAGCCGTTGACAAAATCGCGGACGGTTTCCGGCGATTTATCAATCAAATCCTGCCGCGCGACTAACGTGTCGGCGATAACATTCGTCGCGGCGGCGGTCGAAACCAGAACACGCGCTTCATCGCCCCGCGCTTCAACGGCGGACGATAAATCCGGCTCCCACGTAACCGCCGCGTCAACATTTTTTGAGCGAAAAGCGGCTGCCGCCAAGGAAGCGTCCTGCGTAAAGATGATGTTTTTCTCGACCTGCGTGCGGTCTTCCGGCGACAACCCCGATTGCGCTAGTAGATAAAGAAGGAGAAAATGCGACGGCGAGAATTGCGTGCAGGCGACTCGTTTGCCCTTCAAATCTTCGATTGATTTAATCGAAGCGAGCGACACGATGCCGTCGCCGCCGCGCGACCAATCCTGCATAATAATTGATTTTGCCGCTTGATTTTGCTCCGCCAGAATCGAGGCTTCGCGCGCCCAATTGTCAACGGTGTTCCACATAATATCCACGTCGCCTTTGCGAAACGCCGCGAGCTTTGCCGCTGGGTCTTCGATGACGACAAACTTTACGTCCATTCCGAAATTCTTTTTGTAGAACGAGTTTGGATTCGGGTCAAGCCCGTTGTTATAGACAATTCCGGGCGCGTGTCCCGCCCAGGTGTTGATTGCGACAATCAGCGGACGAGCGAGTTTGCCCGTGCCGATTTGCGCGGCGGTTACGCCCGTCGAACCTTCGTTATATTTCGCGTCGCCGGTGGTATTTTTGAGCGACTCGAAATCTTCTTTTTTTACTTCTTCGGTCGTTCCTGTCCTTCCGCCCGTCGCCCAATTTTTGATACTGCTGCCCGCCCAAAACCAGGCGACAAATCCTAAAACCGCAAGGATTACGACGGTGATAAAGCCTTTTGCCAGTGGTGTTAATGTCATATTTCTCCGGGTTCAAAGTTCAAGGTTTCAAGTTCAAAGTCTGTTTTTAACCTTGAACTTTGAACTTACATAGTTTTTTGCTGCCCTTGCTGCTGCTGTGCCGCTTTTTTGGCTTTTAATTCTTCGAGCTGTTTTTTGGCTTGCACGTCGCCGACCTGATTTTTTAATTTACCGAGCCGCGCGTCGAGCGAAGATTCGGAAAGTTCCTTGCCGAGATTTGCTTCGGCAATCGTCGTTTTGATATGCGAACGCACATTGTCGAGCGCGCGAACTTCTTCGTCAACCGAAAGCCCATCAAGCTGTTCCTGAATTTTGACGCGAGCCTGCGCCGATTGAAATTTTGCCAGCATAGTTTCGCGCTCGGCTTGCAATTTTTTGATTTCCGTTTGAACGCTCATCAGCGAAGATTTGGCGGAATCGGCATCGGTTCTGGCAGCTTCGGCTTCGGCGGTCAGCTCGGCGTGTTCCGTTGTCAGCGCATTTTTCTTCTGAATCAAAACCATTGCCAAATCGTCTTGATTAGTTTCAACCGCCGTATCTAGTTCGGCTTCGGTTTGCGCTAGTTCAGCGGTCAGTTTCTTAAACCGCTCGTCAATTTCATCGCGCCGCCGAATAATTCCCGCCGTTGCCGTTTTCAATTTGGAGTATTTTTCAATCATCGAATTGATGGCGTTTTCATACGCGATTTCCGGATGCTCTTTTTCAACATCGGCAATCCATAACGAAAGAAAGCCTCTCCACAAATTTCCAATTCTGCTAAAAAGTGACATTTTTTGATTCTCCTTTTTTAACTCAAAGTTTCAGATAGTTTCAGATAGCTTCAGGTAATTGCGGGAAGTTTCAGGAAGTAATAAAAATAGAACATCAATTTTAACTCTGCAACTTCCGCAATTCTGAAAACTGTGCAACTCTAAAAACTTTAAAAACTCTATGAATTCTCAACTTCTTCGCTCGGCTCGTGCAGTTTCGGCGAATCTTTAACGACCTGCGCGACGACATCGCGCCCGAAAAACTCAAGCACCTTCTGGACTTCCAATTTTTTTTGGTTGCAAACCGCCGTTACCGTGTTTTGTTCCTTAACGCGCTCTTCCATAATCTTACGAAGATTTTGGATTTCCTGTTCATATTGACTGATTCTTTCGCTCGATTCTTTTAGAAGTTTTTCCGTGTCGCTTCCGCCGCTGCGGATATAAAATTCGAGAGCCTGTATCTCCGCTGCGCCCGCTTCGATAATTTTTTCAATCGGCACACCGAAGGCTTTCAGAGACGCTTCGACGATTTGCTTTTTCACGCTGACATCGGTATTTTCCGGCAAGCTGTCGAGCAGAGATTTAGCTTTGGCAACGCGTTCGCGTTCTTCCGCGTCAACTCCGCCGGTTTCAAAAACCGCTTCAAAATCAACCTGACCATTCAAGACCGGCGGCGTTCCGTAATTTTCAGGCACGAATTTTTCGTTTCTCGTTTCAGCGGAAGAAATTTTCGTTGAACCGGAATCGCCTGTTAAAGGCGATTCCGCGGCATATTTATTGATTAATTCGTCGGCGGTCAGGTCAGTTTCCGGCTGACTTTTCTGCGCGTCGTTTTCGTCTTTGACAATAAACCAGCCGACAACTGCGTCGCTCCAACTTTTTTCTGACATTTTTGGGATTCCTTTGCCTTAAAATACAGGCAATAAAGTTTTTATTAGCAAGTTTTAAGCACTTCAACGGAAATAGATTAAACTATTTTGTCAGAAGCGTAAAATAAAATAATTGAAATGACGACCGCTACGACAATAATCGCAGCAATTGGTATTAAGCGTTTTCGGCAGTCAACTCGCCGCGTTTTTCGCCTCTCAATTTAATCAAAGCAGTGATGACCAGATAGATTGCTAAAACAATCAAAACGAGCGATGCCAGACCGTTGACGAACTTTATATCAAAGCCGTTTGCAGCGCGAAAATTCCCGACCACCAGACTCGCCAAAGCCGACAGCGTAATCGCCAATACAAACAGCATCGGCAGCAATGTAAAAGCGATGCGTTGACGTGCTTGATAAAGCCACGCCGTAATCGAAAGCAGCGTGAGAGCGGCGAGCAATTGATTCGACGCGCCGAACAGCGTCCAGAAATCGTTCCAGCTTCCCTTCGGCGCAATCAGCACACAGATAAACGGCACAACAATGGTTGCGAGCGTTCCCGTTATCGCGCCGAGTTTTCCTTTTAAGCCGAAAAGTTCCTGAACGATATAACGACCGAGCCGCAGGGAAACATCTAAAGTATCGAAAACAAAAGTCGAAAACGCCATCGCGCCGAAGGTTATCGCAAACGGCAGATTTTCTTTCCCGATTAAAATCGTCAAAAATTCGCCGATTCCGTTGCCGTAAATTTTGCCGGGCGAGATGCCTTTCACAGTTTCCGATGCCACAATCATAATCGTCACGAGCGCGATAAACGCGACGAAACCTTCCGCCAACATCGCTCCGTAGCCGACGGCTTTCGTGTGCGATTCCTTATCAATCTGCTTCGATGTTGTGCCGCTGCAAACCAATCCGTGAAACCCCGAACACGCGCCGCAGGCAATCGTAACGAACAGAAACGGAAAAAGCATTCCCGTCATTCCGCCGATGTCCCAGGATTTGAACGACGGTTGCTGAATCTCGTAGCCGCCGAAAAAAATTCCGACGATGCCGATGGCAATCGCCGTGTAAAGCACGAATCCGCCTAAATATCCGCGCGGCTGGAGCAACGCCCAAACGGGAACTAAGGAAGCGACGATGCAGTAAACCAAAATCAAAACGCCCCAACTCGTGTGTTCGAAAAGAAAAACGGTCGAGAATTTTGTTCCAAGATACGAAAGCGCAAAAGTTGCGGGAACAAAAATAACGGTTGATAACCAAAGCGGCGGCTTCAAAAATCTTTCGACCAATCCGAGAACGATTGAAAGACCTAAATAAGCAACGCTGGCGAAGGCGACCGCGCCGCCCGCGTTAAAACTCGCGCCCTGCAATTCTTCGGTTCCCGAAACAAAAGTTCCCGCCGTAATATCCGTAAAAGCGACGATAACATAAATAAGCGCAATCCAGATAAACGCCATCATCGCCCGCCCCGCGCCCGTTCCCAATTTCTCTTTCGTAATCTCTGCAATCGAAGAAGCATTGTGCCGAACGCTTGAGGCGAGCGTCGAAAAATCGTGAACCGCGCCAATTAAAACCACGCCGAACGCAATCCACAAAAGACACGGCAGCCAGCCGAACGCCTGACACGCGATAATCGGACCGGCAATCGGACCCGCCGCGGCAATTGCCGAAAAGTGCTGCCCGAACAAATAAAACGGTTTCGTCGGAATAAAATCATCGCCGTCGTTTATTTTATTTGCCGGAGTTTCGCGCGAATCGTCTAATTCAAATTGTTTCGCAATCCAACGCCCGTAAGCGAAATAACCGAATACGAGCCAGACTAAAAAGACGATTGCCAGAAGCGCAAGCATAATGATTCTCCGTGTTTTGAAAGTTTGAAGGCGAAACAAATTTACGATATTTCTGTTAATAACGGCAAGTTATCAACCTAAAATGCCACAGAATTTTTGCCACGAACAAACACCAAAGAACGAGAAGAAATGAATTTTTTCAGCTGATTACATTTTCTTTTTTTGTGTCTGTTCGTGTTGTTCGTGGCTAATGCTTTATCATAAAAACTATGAACGACGAAAAATCTCTCCAAGAAACCTACGCGCCAAACGGCATCTGTTTCGGTTGCGGCGTAAAAAACGAAAAAGGTTTACGGATTAAAAGTTTCCCAAACGGCGAGGAAGTAACGGCTGAATGGCAAGCTGACGCACATCATCAAGCGTTTCCCGGAATGCTCAACGGCGGCATCGTCGGCGCACTACTCGATTGCCATTCAAATTGGACGGCGGCATATTTTCTGATGAAACGCGACGGAAAAGACGCGCCCGAATGCACCGTAACGGCAAACTATTCGATTAAACTTCTGCGCCCGACACCGTTTGATGCGACGATAAAATTAGTCGCGCGAGTTGTTGAAGCTACGGAAGACCGCGCGACGGTCGAAGCCGAATTGATTGCCGACGATAAAGTTTGCGCGACGTGCAAAGGTTTGTTCGTCGCCGTCAAAGAAGGTCATCCGGCTTATCATCGCTGGTAAAATTTTCTGTCAATGATGATTTTTCAATTGAAATGAAAATTAATCGTGACGCTTACGGACAACAACTTTTGGAGCAATACAACAACCGAACGGCGACAGCTGAAATCATCGAAAGAGACGACGATTATATTGATACCGGCTCGGATGCCGGTTTGTATTTCTCTGAATATCGCCAATGGTCGCCGCTCGAACGACGAGCGATTAAGCGGGCACGAGGAAAGATTTTAGACATCGGCTGCGGCGCGGGACGACATTCGCTTTATTTGCAAAAGAAAGGTTTTGACGTAATGGGCATTGATAACTCGCCCGGCGCAATTAAAGTGTGCAAGCTACGCGGTTTGAAAAAAGCGTTTGTCAGACCGATTTCCGACATTGATAAATTCAAATCTAATTCTTTCGATACGATTTTAATGCTCGGCAATAACTTCGGTTTATTCGGCGATGCGGAAAACGCCCGTTTGCTTCTCGGAAAGATGAACCGAATAACCGCGCCCGACCCTCAGATTATTGCAGGAACTCGCAACCCCTATCAAACCGCCCAAGCAGAACATCTTCAATACCACAAATCAAACCGGCGGCGTGGTAGAATGGGCGGACAAATCAGAATGCGCGTCCGGTTCGGTAAAACCGTCGGCGAATGGTTCGATTATCTTTTCGTCTCGCCCGAAGAAATGGAAAAGATTATCGCTCCTTCCCGTTGGCAAATTAAAGAATTTATCGAGTCGGAGCAAGCGCAATACTTTGCGATTATTAGTAAGAAGAATTCGTAAAAATTGCTCGCCGTTGACCTTAACAAAAATGTGAATCCAGCAGTGCGAGAGGTTTTAGCGCGGCACGGCTGGTTTCAAACAATAATCTCGGATTTGCCGCATTTTACTTTTCTCGGAGCGCGGAAAGCGATTTGCCCGCGCTCGGTTTGAAAAAGATAAAGAAGGATAATCGAGTTTATTGGACACCGGAGTAAAACCAATTACGAATTTCAAATTACGAGTGGCGAGATTATATTCTTTTTCTCATCTTCAAGTCATCATTCGTAATCTCTAAATTATCATTCGTAATTCGTAATTTGAAATTCGTAATTTAAACTAATCCGTCTTTTGTAATTCGTAGGTCGTAATCGGTTCTCAAGCCTAATCTTTCGAGCCACAATTCTTGTTCACGTTTCAACTCAGGCAAATGAACGACATCACTTAAAGCGTAATTGACCAACTCATCTGTCCAAATGCCGTTCCAATTTCGATTGAATTTTGTCCGTTGCGATTTATCGAGGTCAACCGCAAAATACCGATAAAGTGTTTCTGCCAAACTTGCCGATTGGTTCGCACCTTTGGTTAAAATTCTTTCGGCAATCATCGTGCAGAAAACATTTGCGACCGGGTAACCGTTTTCTCGCAAGAATTCCAAATCGAATTTTGCATTGTGAAAGGTTTTTGTGATATTCGGGTTTTTCAAAATCGCGGCGAATTTTCCCAGATCAACACCTTCGCTCGAGGGAACGAGAACCGAAAAATAGCCGTCGGAGAATTGCACGCTTAAAATTTTTCCGTGCCGCGGGCTTAAGCTGGAAGTTTCCGTATCGCAGCCTAAGACCGCGGACGCGGAAAGTTTTTCGTAAGCAAATTCTATTTCATCTGCGCGACGCGCCACCAATATCTTCACGATTAAATTGTAAATCACTAAACATTCCAGGTGGAAATGAAACCGCAGATTTACACAAATAAACACAAATTGGAAAAGGATTTTATCTTATTAATTTTGACCATCGCGGTTTTACATTTGCGTTAATTCGGTGCTTGTCTTCGGTTTCACTTCTTTGGATTTTTGCTTTATGCTGTTGAATCAAATATGACGGAAAAACTAACCGAAACAGAAGCGCGAATTGTCGGCGCGTTGATTGAAAAACAATTGACCACGCCCGAATATTATCCGCTCACATTGAACGCGCTGGTCGCTGCTTGTAATCAAAAAACCAACCGCGAGCCGGTCGTCTCCTACTCGGAACAAATTGTGCAAAAATCTCTTGACGATTTGCGCGAAAAAAATATCGTTTATGTTTTTTACGGCAGCACGAGCCGCGTTCCGAAATATAAACATATTTTGGATAAAGTCTATGAACTCGAGCCGCCTGAAATCGCCGTCCTATGTGTTTTGATGCTTCGCGGAGCGCAGACTTTGGGCGAGTTGCGCGAACGCACGGGAAGACTTTACGAATTTTCCGGTCTCGGCGAAACGAGCGAAACGCTTGACGGTTTGATGCGAAGAGATGAACCGCTCGTCGTCAAATTAGAACGTCAGCCCGGACAGAAAGAAGTTCGCTATGCACATCTTCTTTCGGGCGAAGTCGTTGTTACATATCAACCACAGGAAAAATCTGTTTCCAGAAGTCAAGCGGAAAACGAACGCATAGCAAATCTTGAAAGCGAGTTGGAAAATTTACGAAATGAATTCAATTTATTTCGACAGTCGTTTGAAGATTTTAAGAAGCAGTTTGAATAATAATCAATCTTCCGGTTATTCAAGTAAATTTCAGATTAGCGAAATACATAGAAATTTACAGGGATAAAAAACCTTCACAAAGTTTCGCAAAAAATTAAATCTGCTCGGCAAAAGATTGTGTCCTTATCTCAAACTCAATGATAAAAAAAGAGAAGAATTTCCCTTCTCTTTTTTTACAAATTACAAACCCGAAATTATTAATCACAAATCGCCATTCCAAAATTAAGGCAGTTTGAAAGTAAGTTAATGAATGGTTTGTAATGTAAATTTTGTAATTTGAGGTAGATTATTTACCCCAAACGCCGATGCGTTTCTGCACGAGTTTTTCGACTTCGAGCGGCACACCGTCGGCTCGTGCTTGTCGAATAAACGCGCCGTCAATTTTAAAGATTCTCAATTTTACAATGTCCTCAACGTCAAGATTGGTTAAACCTTCGTTGCGAACTTCCGTGATAAATTCAGGAGTGATTTTGAAAATCCGCATTTTGACTAGGCTTTCAAACGGCTCTTTATCAAAACCCATCGCTACGACTTGTTTGGCGAAACCGGCATCAATTTTGAAAATCCGCGCCTTTACCAAATCTTCCATTCCGAGATTCGGAAAGCCGCTCGCCTTCATCTCGCGCATAAACTCCGAATTAACTTTGAAAATCGCCGCTTTGAATAAATCTTCTACGTCGAGTTTACCAAAGTTAGCCGAGAGCAAATCGTCGGCTAACGCGGTCGTTACGTTGAGCGTTGCAGCGGCGAAAAGTCTTTCTTCCAAATCTCTATTTTTGCCCGTTGAAGAATCCGCTTCAAAATCAAAGCCGCGCGTTTTCATCATCGAGACGAATTGCGGATTTGAAGTGAAACGAAAAGTTCCCGCGCCCTTACCATTATTAAAACTGCCTTCGCAATCAATCGTTCCGGCTTCGCGCACCAGACTAAATTTCACCGCACCTGAACCTCTCGCCTGCTCAATGCTCAAATTTTGCAAATCCGTAAAATCGTAGGTCGAACCGTTTTGACTGCGACCGCCTTTTTCCGTTCGGCGTTCAAACGAAAGATGAATTTTATTCGGTTTGTTAGATTCGAGATTGGCTTTCCAATCACCCGTCAGCGTTGTCTGCGCAACGATAACGTAATTTCCGATGACGACAATTATCAAGGCAAAAGCCAGACGCATCAAATTTTGAATATTTTTTGACATAAAGAACTCCTGAAATTGAATTTTTTTGCAATACAAAAGAAAAACACCGCGACGCGATGTTTTATGACAAAATTTTTTGAGAAAGTATCAGTAGCCGAAAGTGAGCGCGGGCTTGAGTTTTACACTTGCGCTTACGCTTGGGCTACCGACAAAATGCAAAAGCTAGTTTACGAAATTAAGATTTTGATTAAGGCTGTGAGCAATCATCTTCGCGCGAAGTTTGGCGTTATCCGTCATTTCACCCGCAAAAATTTTGTCGGCAGTTTCGCTGAAAATCTCAATCCAATGTTGAAAATGTTCTAATTTGAGCGGGGATTTTTCGTGTAAGATTCGATGGACGGCAAGTGGATTGCCGAAATAAACCGGATTGCCGAACAAAACTTTTTCCCAAAAATCTACAATTACCGGCAGGTGCGCGGCTAAATCAAGTTCGGCAAAATGATGTCCGATGTCCGAATCTACAAGGCTATTTTGTAAAATTCACCCAATAGAAGCTCTAAATCTTCGCGCGTTTCTATATCTCGTTTCATCATTCAGTCGAAACTTCTTCTTCACCGTGAAGCGCGGCGTTCATTGTGTGCCAACTCAAAGACGCGCACTTCACCCGCGCGGGAAATTCGCGCACGCCGGCGAAAATTTTTAATTTTCCCAAATTGTTTTCTTCAGTTTCTTCGTCGAGTTCGCCCAAAACCATTCGGTGAAATTCGTCGAACATTTTCTCGGCTTCTTCCTTGGATTTTCCTTTAACAACTTGCGTCATCATACTTGCCGAAGCCTTTGAAATCGCGCAGCCCGAACCGACAAAAGAAACGTCTTTCACCCGTTCATCTTCTACTTCGAGAAAAACTTTCAACTGGTCGCCGCACAGCGGATTGTATCCGTCGGCTTTAAAGTTCGCAGTTTCAATCTCGCGGAAATTTCGCGGATTTTTATTGTGGTCTAAGATTACTTCCTGATATAAATCATTTAACTCTGACATAATTAGATTTTGGATTTTAGATTTGCGATTTTGGATTGCCGCTAAATGTTATCGCCGGCGGGCGCAGTAAATTTTTCGTCAACAATGTTTCCCGTATTAAGCAATTGAGCCGGTTCAAATAACAGCACTTCAACTTCTTCGTCCGCCACCGGGCGATGCTCGACTCCGCGCGGCACAATCACAAATTCGCCTTCATTTAATTCGATGGTTTTATCACGAAATTCGATGCGAAAACTTCCGCGCAACGCCATAAACATTTCGTCTTCCGCCGCGTGATGATGCCACGGAAACTCACCTTGGAATTTAACGAGTTTGACTTCCTGACCGTTGAGTTCGCCGACCACTTTCGGTCGCCAATGTTCATTTATTAAAGCGAATTTTTCAGTTAAATTTACTTTGTCCATTGGATTTCACGCAACGGCGTATTCAGTGTATTTTCTAAGTTCGGGTTCGTGCCAAGCCAAAACAATATCACTTTTCGGAACGCCTGCAAGTTCTAAATCCGTCGCAATTCCTTCTTCCGTGCTATCGTGCTGGATATAAATTTTGCCGTTGATAATGTCTATGTGAAGGTTGATGCCGTGAATTCGCCCGCGATTATTCCAGCCGACGACGTACAGAAGGTAAGAATCTTTTTCGCGGTCAAACATTGTGCGGCGTTCAATTTCACCGTAGCTGTATGGAATTGCCGCGTATTCGCTGATAACTTTTTCAACGATGTCTCGATAATTTTCTAGTTTATCCATCGCACAATTAACTCTTTCGACTCATTGAAAACCACGACTTTCAGGTTTTCGGTTTCAATCAATTCTATCACATCGGGATTAAGGAAAAGTTTGTTGTAGATTTTTTCGCTGATCGCCAGAAACAGTTCGCGTTCAGGCTCTTCCTTTCTCATTGCCAGACGATAAATGATAAACTGTCCAACCGCTTTTTCAAGTTCGCTCAGATTTGATTTGCCAACGAAACTTTTGACTTCAACCGCGATTTTGCGACCTTCTTTTTCGGCAATAAAAACTTTTTCCGCCGCAATATCGACGTAAGTTTCCATTCCTCCCCAAGGTAGATACAAATTTTCAGACGTAATTGTCCAGCCGTCTTTAATGAGCGCGTTTTTAACCGTGTCGTGATAAATATCCTTGCGGGCATCTTCGTTATTTGCGATTTGCGATTTGCGATTCGTTCGGCTCAATCAAAATCGTAAAACTGTATTCGCCAACTTGAAACGGAGTTTGTTGCATAATTTTTCATTCAAATTAATAATATTTGTTGAAATACCCTACTGCTCTTTAGTTACTTCCATCTTCTTCAAAGCCTCTCTAAAAAGTGTCGAAAAATTTGTTTTTCGCTGTTGCCAGCCATTAGAAATTATTTCCTCCCGTTTTGAAAGTTCCGTGTCCTTCAACCAAAATTCAATAAGAGATTTTGCTTCTTTGCCTTTAATTTTGGATAGAGCAAAAGCTGCACTAACGGCAAGCTCAGGTTTTTTGAATACTACATCTTTAATTACAGGAACAATTTTTTCGTTTCCAAATGTTGCTGCCAAATCAAATGCAACTGATTCGGCTACTCGTCCATTGCCCTCAAATGACGGAATATTTTCCAAAATTGTTTGCCAGTAATCGTGTTTTTGCTGAACGGCTAAACTGTATGCGGCTATTCCATACAAATCAATATCGAAACGCTTTCTATCTTTGACAGATACAGCCATTTTTAGAACAGGAACACCAAAAACAGGAGAAATTGCAGATGCCATATGAACTGATGAATACATCTTGCCCCAACTTTCGCTCAAATACTCTTTTGCTAAACGCTCGTCTAAATCAATCGGAAAAGTAGAATTTCCTAAATAATTAATAACATCAATGCCTATATCTTCTGAGCAATCGTAAGCTCCGAAAATACGCATATAATTATCGTAACCTTGCCCTCGCGGAAAGATAAAAGAAGCCTTTAACACTTTGATATTATCTTTTATTCTCTTTAAAAAAAAGATATGTTTTGAGCCGTTTTCTATGCTGGTAGCTGAGGCTTCAAACTTTAAATTTAGAAATTTATCGGTTGATTCACCTTTGAGAATTTCAAGAATTTTTACATTTGTGTCATAAATTGTGATTCTATCGTTACTCTCAGCTGCTTCACTGATTTTTTCGGATTCAGCTAAAATAATTAAATCAGATTGTTGAACTATCGTTGCTAAATTATTTGCCGCTTTTTGTTTCAAAGCTAATGCAGAAAACCTTTCTCGAAAAAAATCTGGAAACTCTCCCAGATAAGGTTGGTCATAGATTGTTTCAGCAAAGCCTTTAACGGGAAAGAGAAGAAGCAATACACAAATTACAAATTTAAATTTTATATTCATTACTACTCCAAACAATCACTTTATTACGCAAAAACCTCCATCACCCTTTGCACCGCGTCCGCCAAAACGTCAACTTCCCCAAAAGTGTTGTAAAAAGCATTTCGCAAAATTCTAAACGACCGCATATTCGGTGAACTTCCTTAACTCAGGTTCGTGAAAAGCCAGGACAATATCGCTTTTGGAAACGCCTGCTCGCTCTAGCTCGGTCGCAATGCCGTCTTCCGTGCCGTCGCGCTGAATCCAAAATTTGCCGTCAACTATGTCAACGTGAACCAGACAACTATGAACCCGACGCTCGTTTTCCCAGCCGACGGTCATTAGTAAATAGCGGTCTTTCGTCCGGTCAAAAACGGCTTCCGAATCAATCTCGCCGTAAGCAAACGGAATAGCGGCATATTCGTTCAAAATCTGTTCGATTATGTTTTGGTAACTTTCTAACTTATCCACTGCACAACCTCCTCATTTCTCTCGTCAAAAACAAGCAGCTTAATACGCTTTTTGCGAAGCAAAATACTGCCGATGCGGTGAGAGAAAATTCCGTCAAAGGCTTTTCGGCGAATGGCTAAAAATAGTTCGCGTTCCGGCTCTTTCTCTTCCAAAAGGTCTTGATACAAAACAAACTGCCCGACCGCGTTTTCCAAGTCGTCAACTTCCGAGCGTCCGACAAAACTTTTGATTTCGACGGCAATTTTCTTTGTCCCCTTGACGGCAGCAATGATTCTTTCCGCGCCCAAATCAATAAACAAATTTTTATCGTCAATGCTCAAACGCAAAGGGTCGTGCGTAATCGTCCAGCCGTCTTTGATTAGAGCGTTTTTAACCGTGTCGTGATAAATATCTTTTGCGGGCATTTTCTTTAGAGCAATTTTTGAAAATTTTCTAAACTAACTTCAGTCTGATTCAAAATCGCTTCCAATGTGCCGACTTTGACAGATTTGTGATACGGCACAACGGCTCGCAGATTATCTTTAGTCAAGATTTAATGATTGCAAACCCTTGATTTTGGGTTTTGCAATTAAATAAATAAAGAATGCGTTAACAATGGCGAAGCCAAAATACATAACGGCAAAAAATTCCAATGCAACTCCGTGAATTATAGCCCAGCCGAAAAAAATCGAAATAATACTCCAAGGCAAAGTTATAACCAACAAAACTATCCACGCAATTGGGACGATTCTTCCCTCAAAATCGAATGCAACGAAAATACATACCGTAACGAAAATCAAATAAATCGTAGGTATTAGAAACTCTCTTTTTCGCAATAATTTCAATTCCATTTTTTACAACTTCACGCAAAAACCTCAATCACCTTTTGCACCGCGTCCGCCAAAACGTCGACTTCCTCGCGCGTGTTGTAAAAAGCAAACGAAGCGCGAGCCGTTGCGGGAACTTGGAAGAATTGCATTACAGGTTGAGCGCAATGATGTCCGGCGCGGACGGCGATTCCTTGCTGGTCTAAAATCGTGCCGATGTCGTGCGGGTGAACATTTTCAATTGTGAAGGAGACGACCGATGCTTTTTCCCGCGCCGTGCCGATTAATTTCACGCCCTCGATTGCCGAGAGTTTTTCCGTCGCGTATTCAACCAATTCGTGTTCGTAAGCGATGGCGGACTGGCGGTCAATCGAATTGAGGTAATCAATCGCCGCGCCGAGTCCGATGTTCGACGCGATTGCCGGAGTTCCCGCTTCAAATTTGTTCGGCAAGCCCGCGTAAGTCGTTTTTTCAAACGTCACGGTGCGAATCATATCGCCGCCGCCCATAAACGGATTCATTGTTTCCAGTAATTCCTGTTTGCCGTAAAGCACACCGCTGCCGGTCGGCGCAAACATCTTGTGTCCCGAAAAGGTAAGAAAATCGCAGTCCAAATCCTGCACGTCAATTATCGAATGCGGAACGCTCTGCGCCGCGTCAACAAGGACGGGAACGCCGAATTTGTGCGCCGATTCAATCATCTGTTTGACGGGATTCAGAGTTCCGAGCGCGTTGGAAATATGAACGATTGAAACGAATTTCGTCCGTTCATTGAGCATCGCTTCGTATTCGTCAATGATAAGTTCGCCGCGCTGGTTCATCGGAATCACGCGCAGAACGCAGCCTTTTTCTTCCGCCAACATTTGCCAAGGCACGATGTTGGCGTGGTGTTCCATTGCGCTGATGATAATTTCGTCGCCCTCACCAACGAATTTGCGTCCGTAACCGTAAGCGACCAAGTTAATTCCTTCAGTGCAGCCGCGAACGAAAATACATTCTTTAACGTCTCTCGCATTGATAAATCTCTTCACCTTTTCGCGTGCGCCTTCGTAAGCGGTCGTCGCTTTTTGCGAAAGATAATGCACGCCGCGATGGATATTTGAATGTTCATTTTTCAAATATTCCGAGCCGCGTTCAATCACGATATTCGGAACTTGCGAAGATGCCGCGTTGTCCAAATAGACAAGCGGATTGCCGTTCACCTTTTGCGACAAAACGGGAAAGTCTCTGCGAATTTTTTCAACGTCCCAATTGCTCATTTCTTTTACTGCTGTTTTCATTATTTAATTAATAAAGCGATTTTCAAAGCTCCATTCATTTCTTGTAATTTATTCTCCGAAAGTTCACCAACGTAATTTGTCAAAACTGTTTTGTGCAAACTCTAGAAATATTCTAGATTTATCAAAAAATATTCCAATCTCCTTTTCGTATAGAGATGAAAATACAGATTGATAAAATTACGACAATCGCTGTCGGAATTCCGCCTTTTAATCCAACTACCGTTATTGCAGTTATGCCTAGAATCAAAACTAAAAATGAAATTCCTAAAGCCAAAATTAGATTAAGATTAAAACTTTTTTGCTTCGATTCTTTTGATTTTTTGGGAATAATTCCTTTGAGCGAAGCGTCACATTTTGGACATTTGTTCAAATTCCAATTAATGTCTAGTAAATCTCCGCAGGAAGGACATTTAATATCTTCGCTCATAACTCTAACTCCTAAATTATGCTTTCAAATTTGCGCTCAAACGATTCAAAATCGCTTTACTTTCTAAATACATCTTTCACGGAAAATTTCAAATCAGGCAGAAGCGGTGACGAAACTTCATCCGCGTTTCTGAAAACTCCAATCGAAGCTAAAACATATTTCTGCAAGCGTGAAATCTCAATCATCTCGACAAGCGGCTCGACAATCCAATATTCTTTCACGCCGAATCTGGCGTAAGTTTGCCGCTTGACAATCTGGTCGCGGCGGACGTTTTCCGAACCGGGCGACATTATTTCAATTGCCAAATCCGGTGCGCCAACGACGTGTATGCCCGAAGCAATTTGGTCAATTCTTTCTTTGACGATGAAAACAAGGTCGGGAATCGCGCTGTTGTATTCATCGAAAATCACGCCGGGCGTAATCCAAACTCGCCCAGTTGGATTATTGTCAAGATAGTTATACAAAATTGTTGCAAATCGTCCGATAAGTTCTTGATGTTTCAACGATGGTGCTTTTGCCACAGACAATTCTCCTTCAAAAAGTTCGTAAATATTACCGTCGTCGGGTGTCGCTTCAAGGTCATAAACTGTAATTAACGGCTCGACAATTTTTAATTGCTGCATAACTTTTACGCCTCCAAATTTGCATTCAAGCGATTTAAAATCGTTTCATTTTTACTAATTTCTTTACTCTCCAAACATAAAGTTTCGGGGCTGATGTCCTGCTCATCCGTCCACTGCACCGTGCCGAAAGCGATTTTGATTCGCTTGAAATAATTTAAGTCTTTTAACGGTTTGAAAACTTCATAATCCAGATATGGCTTTGCATCAAAACGCTTCCGCCTTCCGTCGCTAAATTTCAAATTGAGCGAAAACTCTTCGTTGGCTTGTGCTTCGACAACTATAATCATCACGCCAACATCATTCGCATCGGCTGCAAACTGCGGTTAAACGGATTCAGCACGACACCGAGAATTTCTAACGTAACCGCGCCAAGAAGCGATTCATCGCCTTCTTCGCCGAGAATTACGGGCGTATGAAAATCTTCACCGAGAATTTCGATGCGACACTCGGAAATATCGCGTTCGATTTTTGTTCCGTCAGCCAACGTAAAATTCAAAGTTTTCTTCGCTTTCAACCCGAGCCTCTCCCAAATATCTTTCGTCAGAAGAGTATAATTCGCGCCGCTGTCAACTAAAAAATTGACCGTTGCAGTTTCATCGTTATTTCCGATTACTTTTCCTTCAATGTATGTTAAACCCATATTTTACGTTTCCAAATTTTCGTTCTAACGATTCAAAACTGCTTTACTAAACTTTCGTTAATTTAGCTTTCGAACCGCCTTTTTTGTTAACAACTTCGGTGCCGTTATCGGCAGGCACTTTGCTTTCTTCCCGCGCAATATACTCGCGCAGAGCAGTTTCGATAACCGCCGAACGCTTTTGTTTTTCGCCTGCTAAGACATCAATTTTCGCCAATATATCTTCCGCCAATATTATATTTGTCCTAACTCTCATAATTTATATTTCCAGGTTCGCATTCAAACGATTCAAAACCGCTTCGTCCAACTGCTTTTTGATTGATTCAATCTCGATTTTATTAATAATTTCTTCTGCAAAACCGTAAGTTAAAAGATTTCGCGCCAGTTGCTCATTCAAACCGCGACTTAATAAGTAAAATAACTCTTCTTCCTCCAATTGTCCGACGGTTGCGCCGTGAGCGCATTTCACATCGTCGTTGAAAATTTCAAGCTGCGGTTTAGTATCAACCCGTGCGTCGTTCGATAGAAGCAGATTTTTATTCGACTGCTGCGCGTCCGTTCCCGAAGCATTTTCGCGCACGAAAACTTTTCCGTTAAAAACCGCGCGGGCTTTTCCGTCAACGATTCCTTTATAAGTTTGATGCGAAAGGCAGTTCGGCAAAGCGTGGTCAATAACCGAATGCGTGTCGGCGTGTTGTTCTTCCGCAATCATATAAAGTCCGTCTACAAAACATTCCGCGCCTTCCGCATTGAATTTGACCAGAACGTCGTGGCGCGAAAGGCGCGCGCCGAGCGTGATATTCGTCGAATCATAAACGCTGGCGCGATTTAAATTCGCCGCCGTCGTTCCGACGTGAAAAGCGTTATGACTTTCGCGCTGAACTCGCAGATGTTTTAACTTCGCGTCGTCTTCTAAAACGATTTCAATTACCGAATCGGTTAGATATTTCGTTTCGGCAGTTCTCAGATAACTTTCGATTAACATCGCTTCGCTTCCGCGTTCGGCAACCAACAACACACGCGGAAAACTCGCCGTATTTTCATCGGTGATAAAAATTAGATGAATCGGCGTTTCGATTTTCGTGTTTTTCGGAACGAAAATAAACACGCCTTCTTCAATAAAAGCCGTGTTTAAAGCCGTAAAACCGTTCGCTTCCGCATTAACCGATTTCCCTAAATTCTTTCTAACAATTTGGCTGAAAATTTCATCTTGAATCGCTTTGTTTAAATTTAGAATCTTCGCGCCTTCGGGCAAATTTGAAAGATTCGTCAGTTCTTGATTGAGTTTGTTGTTGACAAAAACCACGCGATTTTCACTTTCGGTTTTAGAAAAAAGCTCGCTGATTTTCTCCGCGTCAACCGCTCTACCATTTGTAATTTCAAAAATTTCTCTTTCAATCGGCGCGACATTTGTATATTTCCATTCTTCGTTCTTCACGGTTGGAAAACCGTTTTCAGTGAAAAACTCAAACGCATTTTCGCGCAGATATTTCAACCAAGCATTCTCTTCTCGCGCCAAATTTTCTCGAAAGGCTGCGCCGTAATTTGTTTCTTTTACTACTTTCTGCAATGTTATTTCCTCTTTTATTTTCAAAGCTGTTTTTCAACTCGCCAATTTTTTCCGCGAAGACATTTTGATAATCAATTGGAATTTCCGCATATTGATTTACAGTTGTTTCCGCCATATTTCACCTCTTTTATTTCGATGCTGCTTTGACCCAATCGTAGCCTTTTTCTTCGAGTTCGAGCGCGAGTTCTTTGCCGCCTTCTTTAACGATTTTTCCGTTTGCCAAAACGTGAACAAAATCCGGTTCGACGTAATTCAAAAGCCTTTGATAATGCGTTACCAAAATTATCGCCTTGTCCGCGTTCCGCAATTTATTTACCCCTTCGGCGACAATTCGCAAAGCGTCAATGTCGAGACCGGAATCGGTTTCGTCCAAAACAGCGAGCTTCGGCTGAAGGACCGCCATCTGCAAAATCTCGTTGCGTTTCTTTTCGCCGCCGGAAAAACCTTCGTTGACCGAACGATTAAAAAAACTTTTGTCCATTTCAACTATTTTTGCCCGTTCTTTGAGCAAATCGTTGAACTCCAACGGGTCGAGTTCTTCCTCGCCCAGATGCTTCATTTTCTCGTTGTAGGCAAGACGCAAAAACTGTGCATTTGACACGCCCGGAACTTCGACCGGATATTGAAACGCGAGAAAAACACCGTTCCGAGCGCGTTCGTCAGGATCGAGTTCAAGTAAATTTGTGCCTTCGTAGACGACTTCGCCTTTCGTCACTTCATATGACGGATGACCGGCGAGAACTTTCGCCAATGTGGATTTGCCCGAACCGTTCGGACCCATAATCGCGTGAACTTCGCCTTTATCAACTTGCAGGTTCAAGCCCTTTAAAATTTCTTTGCCGTCAATTACGGCATGTAAATCTTTAATTTCTAATAACATTTTTCTAAAAATTCCTCTGTTAAATTAAACTGTTTTTGCTTTTGTCGGCGTTGCATAAAGTTTTATTAAATTTTCCACGTCTTTAAAAAACAAACCTTCGCCAACTGGCTGAACTGATTTCAAAACTAACTCGCGCCAATCTTGTCCGACTAAATTTTCAATCGTCCAGCCGCATAGATACTGTAGTGCGAGACAACCGCCGGCAGTCGCAACATTTCCGTTGACAACAATTGGTTTTTCAACGACTTCGACACCAAAACCTTCAAGCGCGATTTTTGAAGTCGGGTAAGTTGTCGCCGTCTTGCCTTTGAGCAAACCCAGAGCCGCCAGAATTAATGAACCGGAACAAATCGAGCCGATGAATTGTTTTTCAGGATTTAGATTGAACCGTTTCAGCCAATTTTCGTCGCGCATTTTCTCGCGCGTGCCTTGTCCGCTGACGAATAAAACTGCATCCGCGCGGTTGGCTTCTTCGATTTTTCCGTGCATCGAAATTGAAATTCCAGTCGCCGAAACGTGCGAATCTTTGTCGCCTAAAATGCGAACTTGCCAATTTTCCAACCGAACGCGATTGAGCAAATCCCACATCAACCACAAATCAACATCCGTAAATTTATCAAAAACAATAATTGCAACATTCATTCTTTCACCTCTGCAATCGCTTCAATCTCAATCAAAAAATTCCCGCGAAACTTTCCGGCCGGAATTATCGCCCGCGCCGGTTTGTGTTCGCCCAAAATACGCGCGTAAGTTTCGTTGACCGCGCCCCACAGATTTTCAGCCGAAACGAAAATCGTAAACTTCAAAACGTGATTCAAATCGCTGCCAGCCATTAGCAAAACCGCTTCGACGTTTCGCAAACATTGTTCGGTCTGCGCTTCGATTGAATCGGTAATTTCTTCGCCCGTTTCGTGATTTATCGGCAATTGTCCCGACACAAAAATTAAGCCGTTATGAACAACGGCTGACGAATAATGACCTTTCGGTTCGGGCGCGTTTGGTAATTTGATTTTTTTCAACTTAAATTCTCCAAAATCTTTTCAATTTGCGATTTCAACGGCGACAAATCGTTTTGCGTCGTATCCCAAACAATATTTGCATCAACGTCAAAATAACCGTGAACCAAACGATTGCGCATTGCCGTTGCAAATTGCCAAGCAACTTGCGGATTTTCCGAACGCAAATCTCGTGTCAAATTCGTTGCCGCTTCGCCGATGATTTCCATTTGCCGAACGACGGCATCCTGCGTCTTTTCGTCAGCTTGAAAGGCTTGCTTGTCGTAGCTTTGCATATACCTTTCAATTTTCTCAATTGCATCAAGAATATGACCGAGTCGGTCGGCGTTGTTCGGTTTCTTCATAAATCACCTGCAAATCACGCATCACGCTTTCACGAATGCGTTTGCCAATCATCTTGTCAGTTGCCAAATCAACTTTTCTGCCCAAAGCCGTTTCTAAATCTTCGGCAATACCGTAAAACGCCCAACCAATCGGCTTGAAAAAATGAACTAGCAAATCAACATCGCTTTCATCGGTTGCTTCGCCACGCGCAAAAGAGCCGAACACAGCACAATAAGAAACGCCGTTGCGTTTGCATATTTCGATGATTTTTTGTTTGTCTGTTTCGCTTAAAAACATTTTCTAAGTTTCTTTTACCAATCTTTCGGCAATCACCCGCGAAACCAATGTTTTAACTTTTGTAATCGCTTCTTCGCGCGTTTCGCCGCAAACCAAAACGCCGTTCAATTCATCAATTTCGGCAATCCAGCGCCCGTCCGTTTCTTGTTCGACTTCAATTACCAAATTTTGAAACAAATTATTAAATTTTCTTCGAGCAATTTTTTCTTCAAGACGTTCTTTAATGATTTTACCCAATTGCCTATCAGGATATTTTTTCCACTTTCTTCTTTTGATTTCTTTGGCTTTAACATCAATCGCTTCGGCATTCTCCAAATCAATTGCGCCAATTGCGCTTTGCAAAATATCATTAACATTTTTTCTATAAGCGCGTTTCGGACAAGTTTTGTTTCGACGAATTGATACGGGCGAACCTTTATCGCTTTCACCGTAACAATTACGTCTGTCTTTGGCGTAACTCAAAGCCTTCTTTTCTTGCGGTGTTCTCTGTTTCATCTGAATTAACCGACACTTCCTTCCAATTTCAATCCAAGAAGTTTCTGCGCTTCGACGGCATATTCCATCGGCAATTCTTTAAAAACTTCTTTGCAAAAACCGTTGATAATCAGCGAAACTGCATCTTCCTGCGAGATGCCGCGTTGTTGCAGATAAAACAATTGGTCTTCGCTAATTTTTGAAGTCGTCGCTTCGTGTTCGACGCGAGCCGTAGCGTTCATTACTTCGATATACGGAAATGTGTTTGCCTCGGACGTTCCGCCAATCAGCATCGAATCGCACTGCGTATAATTCCGTGCGCCTTCCGCTTTCGGCATAATTTTCACGAGCCCGCGATAACTATTGTTAGATTTTCCGGCGGAAATTCCTTTCGAGATAATCGTGCTGCGCGTGTTTTTGCCGAGATGAATCATCTTCGTTCCGGTGTCGGCAACTTGCGCGTTATTAGTCAGCGCGACGGAATAAAATTCGCCGATAGAATCGTCGCCCTGCAAAATCACACTTGGGTATTTCCAAGTAATCGCGCTTCCGGTTTCAACCTGCGTCCAAGAAATTTTTGATTTCCGCCCGCGACACGCACCCCGTTTCGTCACAAAATTATAAATTCCGCCTCTTCCGTTTTCATCGCCCGCATACCAATTCTGCACGGTCGAATATTTAATTTCCGCATCATCCAAAGCGACTAATTCGACGACCGCCGCGTGAAGCTGATTCGTGTCGAACTGAGGAGCTGTGCAACCTTCATTATATGCAACGTAGCCGCCTTCTTCCGCGACAATTAACGTCCGTTCAAATTGTCCTGAATCCTGCGTGTTAATACGAAAATATGTCGAAAGTTCCATCGGACAACGCACGTCTTTTGGAATAAAAACGAATGAGCCGTCAGAGAAAACCGCGCTGTTTAAAGCCGCGTAATAATTATCTGAAGTCGGCACAACCGAGCCGAGATATTTTTTGATGAGTTCGGGATAATCGGCGACCGCTTCGGTGAACGAGCAGAAAATTACGCCCGCTTCGAGCAGTTTTTTCTTGTAAGTCGTCGCTACCGAAACCGAATCGAACACCGCATCAACCGCGACATTCGCCAGCATTTTCTGTTCGGTCAGCGGAATGCCGAGCTTTTCAAAAGTTTTCAACAATTCCGGATCGACTTCGTCCAAACTTTGCTTTTTCACCTTTTGCTTCGGCGCGGAATAATAACTTATGTTTTGAAAATCAATATTCGGATAATGAAAATTCGCCCAATTGTCGGGCTGTTTCATTGTCAGCCAATGACGATAGGCTTTGAGGCGAAATTCGAGCAGCCATACCGGCTCGTTTTTCTTTGCTGAAATAAGCCTGACGGTATCTTCCGATAAGCCTTTCGCAATCGTTTCCGTTTCGATGTCGGTCGTAAAACCGTATTTATATTCCCTGTTTGCTAATAATTCTACTGCTGTTGACATAATAATAAGTCCAATGTTTTAAGTTCAATGTTCAAAGTTGGTCATTGCCAACTGCCTACTGCTGCCGCCGATTGAATTGCGGTTCAATCGTTCGGTGAATTCCTTGAATTTGATGAAAGGTCGCGACAACCGACGCTTCGTTGCCGACGAGCTGCGCCAGATTTATCTGCGACAGCGCATTTTCCACAATCTCGTGCAAGCCGACAATCACAGGGCGAATGCCGCAATCGCCTTTGTGAACACACGAATCTAAAATCCCCGTGTAACTTTCACAATGTTTGCTTAAAACCTCCTCATCCAAAACTTTGATAATTTCGTTCAGGTAAATTTCGCTCGCCGGACGCGCCAGAGCGTAACCGCCTTTTGTTCCGCGCGTTGCCTGCACGAAACCCGATTTATTTAAAAGCCACATCAATTTTCCCGCATTGGCAACCGATATTCCTTCGCGTTCGGCAATCTGATTGAGCGTTAAAGATTCTTCGCGGCGCAAGCTGGCAAGCTGCACTAAACATCGCAATCCATATTCTTCTTGGGCTGAAATTTTCATCTTACGGTAGCGTTCCTCGCGTTTAATCTTGCACGTCTAGAATCGCAAATCATTACTTTTTTGTCAAGATTCCAAGCAAAAAGAAAACACGGGTAAATGTTGAATTCATCAACCCGTGTTTGTAATGTAAACACTTTTACGGCAGATACACCGATGGAAGCAGTTTATCTTCCGCTAATCCAAATAATTGTGAACGGAAACTGCTTGTCGTTTGGGTAATATACCAACCGTTTACCGGCCGCCGTTATAAATCCACATTAGCCTTAGGTAGCGGCGCGAAAGCGGCTTTGATTGCGCCCCAATTATTTGTTGCATCCCGTCCGCGCACATAAAACATGTGTCTGCCCGGCGAAACCGTCAAATCAACGACGGCGAATTCAACTGTCGAATTAAACGTCCCGTCTTTTGCCATCATTTGAACGGGCGTTCCACCGCGCCAAGGTGGTGTGTCAACATAAACTTCCGCCGCCGAAACTGTCTGCCCGCCGTTGTTTGCGTCGCTGATTTGCGCCCGCAACATGAAAGAATTCGCGCCGGTTTTCGATACCGTTAAAGTTTCCGTCGTTGCGCCTTCGCCCGTCATATATGGAGTTCTGGCGATTTTCGCTAAGTAAAGCAAAACGGGACGATTCAAATTCCAGAAATCTCCGCCGCTGCCGCCGTCTAAACAACTATACGTTGCGAAAAATCCGCCGCACCCCCCTGAACCTGAACCGATTTCCATCGCTAAACCAACCGCGCCGCGCTCGCCGTAGGCGTATTCCCGCGCCGAGCCGCTCGTCGGGTAAAGCTGAATTGATTGAATCGGATTATAGCCGTTATACGAAGCCATTTTTCTGGCAATCGTCCGCAACTGTAGATTCGGCGGCGGCGTATTGTCTTGTCCCCACGGATATAAAATCAGATTTCCCGTCGAGTGCATATCGAGAAAAACGCCGGTTGCATCGAGAGGTGCAGGTTCGGTTCTGCCCGGCTCGCGTTGGTCTGGAAACAGCGAATCAACCAAATTTTCAATGGCTTGCGTTTCCGGCTCGCTGCCAGCGGTTAAGCCGGGAAAAGTTTCGCCGCACGGCGGCTCTGTCGGCAAATTCACCGTTCCCCACAGAAAAGAAAAATTACGATTCAAATCAATTCCGAAAGTTATGTTCGTGCAGTTTCCGGTCGTATTATTAGTATTTTTGCGTTTCAATAAACTTTGTTCAGCAAGTTTTCTGCCGTCGGGATTGACGATTGGAACGACGACGATTTGATGTTCGTCCAAAAGCCAAGTCGCGTCGGCATCTGTGCCGTAATTCGTCAACAAGTATTCGATGAAGCGCGTGGCAATTTCCGGCGGCACGAGTTCGCGCGAGTGAATTCCGGCTTGCAGAAAAAATGTCGGTTTACTGCCCGTGATTTGCCTGTTCGTTAATTTAACGCCGAACAAATCGTAGCCATTATTGGCATTTCTAGTTTTTTCCCAACTCTGTCCGTAAGTAAAAACCTCCGCCAGATTCGGAAAACGCGCTTGCATCTGGTCTAAGAAATCGCGCGTTTCTTCAACCGTTCGATAACCGTCGCGGAAAGTGTCAGTTTGCAAACCACGCTGCAACTCAAAGGTTTTTTGCTCGTCAACGCGAAGCGCAAAACCCTGCTTTTGCAATTCCGCGAACTGTTTGGGAGTCGTCCAAAAAATCAATTCTTCGCCGTCGCGGTATTCCATCAAATCCAAACCCGCCTGCGCGACGCGCATCATTTCGGCGAAATTGCGAACGCGAACGCGGGCAACGATTGTTTCTTCGGTTTCCTGTGCCTGCAAAATTTGCGGCAAAACGGCGATGCAAAAAATAAAGACGCACAGTTTTCTAAAAAATTTTGGGAACATTAATTTTCTTAACCTCCGAATTATTGGCTTCATATGCAAAATAGCAGATTTTCGGCAAAATTCAAAAAGTGGAAATTGTAAACCTATCTTAATCAACAAACTTCTTGCGTATCTTGACTGCTCTTTCGAGTCCGTCAACCGTTTCCAGAATTTTCAAACGCAAATCTTTATCCAGATTCGGGTTGTTCGCCAAAAATTTATTGACGACTGCTAAAGCCTGTTCGCTTCGCTGTCCGCCGACGAACGCCGCGAGCCAGCCGTTGACGAAAAAGATTTTTCTATTTTGTTTCAGATTCGGCAATTCAGCTAACGATTTTTCGAGGTAAGGGAAAGTCAATTCCGAATGTCGAACAGAATTGAACGGCACGAACGCCGATTCAATCCAGCTTTCGGAAATGGTTTTATCATTTACAAAACTACTCCAGAATTTCGCTTTGTTTTCTGTCGTTGCAATTCCCGCTTTTGCGGCGTAAGCATAGCGTTTGGCTTCGTCGGTTGTTTCGGTTGTTTCGAGTTCGGCTAAAAGACTTGGCGCGTCCTTGTCGCCTAAAATTAAAAGTTTCGTTACGATGTCGAATCGGTCTTTGGTTTTTAATTTTAAATCTTTAATTTGAGATTTACCGTTCAAAATATCTTTCAAAATCGTTCTGGCTTTCTCGCTCGAAGCGATATTCAAGAACGCCCGGTTAAAAGTAATTCGCTGTCCGAGCGTCGGCGCGTTCTGCATTTTATCAATCAAAACCGCTTCGATTTTCGGCGTGAGTTCTTTCCCTTGCGCCTCTGACAAATAATAATTCATCGCGGTTGAAACGCGATTGAGCAAAGTTTGAATCGTGCTTTCGTCCGAGTCAACCGAGATGTTTTTCACGACGAGTTCGACATAATCTTTCGGCGCAAATTCCGTTTCGCGCACCGAGTCCCACAAACTTCCCCACATCATCGTGCGGAGAAAATCGTCTTTTTCGTTCTGGATATTTTTCTGCACGTAATCGCGGCTTTTCTCGTCAAGCAGAAAGATGCCGTAGCCGTAATCCTGATAGTTTGGGAAAATTAGGTCAGGAAGCGGATGGTTTCGGTCATAATTTTTATTTTTGTCAAATAAACGAGGGAGATAATCTGTGTAAGGATTTCCAGATACGAAGTTCTCTTGGACTTCGGTTTCAGTGCCATATTTGTATAGAGTCTTGATTCGTAACGCCCAAGGCGAGTCTTCAAAAGGCTCACTTAAAGTCAGACCTAAAGCAGAAACCATCCAAGACGAAGATGACCAACTTCCATCTGCGGCAACTGGATTTGATTTTTCATAATGTCCTTCTGTAATGCTAGTTCTTATAATCGGCATGCCTTTCTGCTTAACCCAATATTCAGCCCATTCAGGCAATCCGCGTCGGTCATAAACTTTATTAAATTCATTAACCAAATCTTTCCACTCTGCATTTTTGAATTGATGTTTCTTCAAAAACGCGCGAACCGCCGTTTGAAATTTATCCGCGCCCAAATAAAACTCGGCTTGCTTCAAAAACGAAGGTGCTTTGCGATAGACGATGTTGCCGTAAGCCGATTTTGCCGACGCGAGATTCGGGATTTCCTGATAAATCGGCGTTGTGCCTTTGGTCGAATCGGTTAGATACGCGGCTTGCTTGTTGCGCTCGTAAAAGATTTTCCAGGCGTTGTATTCGGGCATCACTTTTTCCAGCGTTTTATACGCCATAAACTCGGCAAAGCCTTCCTTGAGCCACAAATCGTCAAACCAGCGCATCGTCACCGTGTCGCCGAACCATTGGTGCGCGGCTTCGTGAAAGATGACGTTCGCCCGCGTGACGAAATCGTTTTTCGTCGGCTCGGTCGGGAAAATGATTCTATCTTCCCGCAGAAAAGTCGCGCCCGCGTGTTCCATCCCGCCGAACGGAAATTCGGGAATCAAAACAAGGTCGTATTTCGGAAACGGAAATTTGTAATCGAAATAGCTTTCGAGATATTTGACGGCTTCGCGGTTGAGGCGAAAAGTCTCTAAAGCGTGTTGTTTAAATTTTTCGGATTGCGACTTACGGACGTAGATTTTCGTCGGAACGTCGGAAGAATTTTGTAGGGGCTGGGCTTGTCCCTGCCCGCTTGCGTTATCATTATTCGACGTTGATGGGCGAGGACACGCCTCGCCCCTACAATCTATTTCCGCGAAATCGCCCGCCGCAAATGCGAAAACGTATGTGCTGATTGGTTCGGTTTCCTTAAATGAAATCATTGCGCCCCAAGTTGATTGAAACGAAAACGATTTCTCTGTATTACTAACAACTTTCCATCTTGGATAATCCCTTCTATTTTTTCCTCTCAAATTAACAGTTAAAGTAAATCGAGCCTTCAAATCCGGCTGGTCAAACACGGGAAACGTCGTGCTTGCGTCCGACGGCACGAACAGCGAATAGACGTATTCCGCATTATCTTCCTTATCAACATAGCGCGTGATTGCGCCGCCGCTGGTTAAAATTGGCGAAGTAAAATCGAGTTTGATAACATTTTCGCCTTTAACAACGCCGTCTTTGAAAACAAGATGCTCGTTTGTTTCTTCAAACTTCGCGCTCTTTCCATTAATAAAAACATTCTCGACTTTCGACAAATCTTCCTTGCCGCGAATCTTGCGCCAATCGAGAACGATTTGGTCGGCGTTATTTTTCAGCGAGATCTCAATCGTGCCTTTCAGCGTCGGCGACATCTTCTCTAACGTCAGATTCAATTTATAACGCACGTCCGAATAATTCGCCGCCCGCCATTTCGCCAGCGTTTGCGGAACGCCCGTTTCAATCGTCGGAGTTTGCGCGAAAATATTCATTGCAGCTAGAAACAATGTGAAAACTGAAAGACGTAAAAGCATATCTTTTTCTCCCGAAAGATTTGTTGAAACAGATTATAGTTTAACTTAGATTGACAATTAGGCATTACGAAAAGTTTTACCGCAGTAGACGCAGAGTTTGCGCCGAGAAACGCAAAGAAAAACTTTTCCGCGAATCTCTGCGATTTCTCTGCGCCTCTGCGGTAAGAAATTGCGATTCAGTTACGCTTCAAGACTCTCGACTTCCGAATCTTTCTTTCTGCGTCTGCCGAAAAACCACGCGATAAAAATTGATACAACATACAAAAACATCATCGGCGTAGCGAAAAGCATTAGGTTCGGAATATCACCTGTCGGCGAAACCACTGCCGCGACAATTAAGATAACAACGAGCGCAATCTTCCAACTTCTTATCAAAAGCGCGGCGGAAACAAGTCCGATTCTTGATAGAACATAGGTAATCGCCGGCATCTGGAAGATTATGCCCATCGCCAACATTATTAACGTAATGAATTCAAAATAATCTGTCGCGCGAAGCATCAACTGAAAATCTGAACTGAGTCCGAGCAGATATTTGACGGCGGGTGGAAACAGAATGTAATAAGCGAATGCCGCACCAATAACGAAAGACACCGAAGAAAGCGCGATGAACGGCGTAACGTAAGCTCGCTCGTGACGATAGAGCGCAGGCGAGATAAAACCCCAAATCTGAAACAACAAAAAAGGAACTGACAAAGCAATCCCTGCGTAAAGCGAAACCGTGACATAAAGCGTGAATCCCTCAGGCGCCGTCGTCACGATCAGTCTTTCATCCGCACTCGGTTCATTGACATCCTTCCCTTCTAAATCTACGGGAAGCCGAATGCCTTTCGGAATAATCGCCTTGTTCGTAAAAATCGGTTCGTCGGTAAAAAGTCCCAAGTTGCCTGTCGCGTCTCTGGTTACTATCGCCTGCACGGAAGTTCCGGGCGATACCACGCTCACGCCTAGTTTTGTGGCGCGGTCGAATACATATCGTCCTATTTCGCCTTCCTGCAAATTATTTAATGGAAGAATCCGCTCATTACCCGTTAAACCTTCAATCGGAAGTTCGCGTCTTTGCGCTTCAGACAACGCTTGCCTAATTGGTACCGACAAAAAATTATAGATTTTATCCGACACAAACCAACACAAAATAAACGCTATAACTACAATTATTACTGAATTTACGAGCCTACGCCGAAACTCGTCAAGATGTTCCAAGAAAGACATCTGTTTGCCAAGGTCTTCTGTATTCGTTTCTTCAGGGTTCATTTTCTACAATGTAAAAAGTGAGTTTTTAGCCAAATCTTTTTTATAACCAATCACGCTTATCTGTTTGATTATTTCCTAGTTCTTTCGTAGTGATTTCCTTTTTCACAAAGTTTTCTTCAAAATCTGTTTGATTTATTTCTTTAATCTCCGGTGCGACAATTTCATTCTTTACTCCAATCGTATTTTTTTGTATTGAATTCTCAATCAACGGTGGATTTTCCAAAATCGAATTTAACTTTTCCTTATCGCTATTTCCTTCAATTTCAAAATCAACCTCCCGCGTCCAAGTGTTCTTAAAATCATCAGTCGTGCGGCGAAACTCATTCATTGCTTTTCCTAACATTCGTGCAAGTTCGGGCAATCTTCGCGGTCCGAATACGATTAGCGCAACTAATCCGATTAAAATTAATTCCGACGTGCCGATTGATTCGAGGATGAACAAATAAAACATTTTCGTATTTTATAAAAATTAGTTGAATATACTTTATTACTCAACTTCTATTAAAAATTCTTTGTAAGATTCTACTCTTCCGATAATTTTTGCATCTGCGACTTTGCTAACAAAATGTTCTGCCTTTTCCGCTTCCAGACTAATTAATAGACCACCTGCAGTTTGCGGGTCGAATAATGCACTTTGCATTTCTTTTGAAATCTCATTCTTAAATTTTACAGTATCGCCGACATAAGTGCGATTGTTTTTATCGCCCCGCGTCAACATCTTTTGCTCAATCAAATTAAGAACATCGGGAAGAAGTGAAATTTTTTCAGATTCAATCTTTAATGTTACGTTGCTAGCTTTTGCCATTTCATAAGTGTGACCCAGAAGTCCAAAACCCGTAATATCCGTGCAGCCGTTTGCACCAATTTCCTGCATAATTTTAGATGCTTCTCGTGCGGAAGTTGTCATTGTTTTTAACGCTGCTTCTTTTGTCTTTTTACTGACTTTTTCAAACTTGATTCCTGTGCTTATTACGCCTGTTCCGATTGGTTTTGTTAGAACCAATAAGTCGCCTGCTTTTGCACCGGAATTTTTAACAATTTTTTTCGGGTCAATAGTTCCCGTCACCGCGTAACCGAATTTTATTTCCTGGTCGTCAACCGAATGTCCACCTAAAACAACGACGTTTTCTTCATTTAAAGCATTTTGCCCGCCACGTATAATTTCGCCTAAAACTTCCCAATCGCCCTTCTGCGGATAACAAACAATTGAAAGTGCAGAAATCGGCACGCCGCCCATTGCATAAACGTCATTTAATGAATTAACAGCTGCAATTCGTCCATAAATTTCAGGTTCATCGGCAATAGGTGTAAAGAAATCAACAGTTTGGACGAGAGCAAGGTTGTTGTTTAAACGGAACACACCGGCATCATCAGATGTTTCAAAACCGACTAATACATCTGTCGAAAAATCCTGTGATGGCATTTTGCTCAAAACTTGAGCAAGGTCGCTCGGGGCAAGTTTCGCCACTCAACCCGCACAAGAAACCATCTCTGTTAAACGTTTTTGACTCATACTCGTTAATATATCCGTCTACCTAATTTTTCATCACTAATTGATAAATTCTATCTAAATCTGAATCGCTGTAATACTCAATCTCAATTTTCCCGCCCGTTCCTCTACCGTCCGGAAAAATGTGAACTTGCGTGCTTAATTGTCGTCGAAGTTTGGTTTCTGCTGACTTCACATTCGCATCAATCTTTTGTTTAATTAATTCCCTTTCTGGAGTTTTCGTATCTTCCCTACCTAGTCTTTTAACAGCTTTCTCTGTTTCTCGAACAGACAACGACATTTCAACAATTTTTCGTGCTAAACGGCGTTGCATTTCGGTATTATTTGCCATTAATAATGCCCTCGCGTGACCCGCCGTTATTTGCTCATTTTCGACCAGCCTTAGTATGTCGTTTGGCAATTTTAATAATCTGAGAAATGTTGTTATGACTGTTCGATTTTTTCCTACACGCTCGGCAATCATTTCTTGAGTTAATCCGACGGTTTCTATTAAATTTTTGTAAGCTCTCGCTTCTTCAATCGGATTAAGATCTTGCCTTTGGATATTCTCTATTAAAGCTAATTCTAATAACTTTTCATCAGCAACTTCTCTTACAACAGATGGAATTTTTCGTAAACCGGCTTTTTGTGCGGCTCGCCAACGTCTTTCACCGGCGATTATTTGAAATTTTCCACCTCTTCGGCGAACAACAATTGGCTGTACAACACCATTTGCACGAATTGATTGCGCTAATTCATCTAAATTTTCTTCGGTAAATTTTGAGCGTGGCTGTTGTGAATTTGATTCTATTAAATCTAAATCAATTTCGAGAAGTTCTTCACTTGATGAATTTGATTTTTCATCTCCTAATAAAGCACTTAAGCCTCTTCCCAATACCTTTCTACTCATGACTTAATATCTCCTTTGCTAACTGGATATAACTTTCTGCTCCGCGCGAACGAATGTCATATAATATAATCGGTTTACCATAACTTGGAGCTTCAGCGAGTCGTACATTTCGCGGAATTACAGTCTTTAAAACCTGAGAACCATAAAAATCTCTTAAATCCTGCGCAACTGCCGATGAAAGATTAGTTCGTTCATCATACATAGTTAAAAGTAAACCTTCTATATTTAATTGTGGATTTAAGCTACGCCGCAAACGCGCAAGTGTATCAAATAATTCAGTTACTCCTTCTAGCGCATAATATTCACATTGAATTGGAACCAATAATGAATCGGCTGCGGTCAAAGCATTTACAGTTAATAATCCGAGTGAAGGCGGACAATCAATAATAATGTAGTCGTAATCATTTTTTATTTTATTGATTATATTTTTGAGTTTATATTCTCTATTCTCTGAGTTAACTATTTCTATTTCTGCCCCTACCAAATTTCTATCTGCGGGAAGCACCCACAATAAAGGCAACTCTGTTGGTAAAATTACATTTTCAACTGCTTCGTCTAACACTAATACATTATAAAGAGTTTTTCTCGATTGAATTCTTGGAACTCCTGAACCTGAAGTTGCATTTCCTTGTGGATCGGCATCAATCAATAATACTTTCTTTTCTTCGACTGCCAGTCCGGCAGCTAAATTCACTGATGTTGTAGTTTTACCAACTCCGCCTTTCTGATTGGCAACAGTTATTACTTTTCCCATTATAATTTTTTAGTTACTGTAAATAATTCGTGCCTTGATTGAGATGTGCCGTCACGATTGCTAAATTTCTTGAGCCATTCTTTGACCACGACATTCCTTTGCGTTTTTGTCTTTGTGCCACTAGCACATCATTTTGTTTTTCCATTCGCCCACTTCCGATAACTTTCTTGGCTTCTTTTCGTTTTTCGTAATTGATGATGTAATCTTTATTTTTCTCTAAATAGCCTTTCAACTCATCTCGTTTGATTACATTTTTCGCTTCAAGAGTTTCTAAATGTTTTATCGCTGCTTGACTTTCACCTTTCCATAACTCGTTGATTATTAACTCTTGACTCGCTTCTTTGCCGCGACACCAGAAAACCAATTCGCCCGCGCCCGCGCCAACCGCGTCGAGCGCGACTTGCGGTTTACCTTTCGGTTTCAAATTAGCGTCCAAAGTTTGCACGATTAAAAACTTGC
>MWYZ01000076.1 GCA_002050365.1 Acidobacteria bacterium 28-1 | reverse complement strand
ACAGACATTGAAACTCTTCATCAGTCAAACCGGTGGCGGCAAGAAACTCTTTCGGCTTTTCTTTTAACTCCGCATATTTTAACATTTACATAGATTAACCGATTTTACTTATTTCCAATAATGTCTATTATCGTATTTGTCCCAAAAATGAGTTAAAATATCAGCAATTCTGATGAGAAAAAAGGAAACGACTAATATGAAGTTTACTAAATTATTACTTTCCATTGCCGCCTGTCTGCTTTTTGCGGTTTCGGCATTTGCTCAAGCCGATAGTTTTTCGGATGCGGATGTCGAATACTCATTCGATTTGCCGGAAGCGGTTTGGAAACAAACCATCAAGCCTTCGACAACTAGCCCAAATGTCGAATACGTTTATGGCGATAGAAATAGCGGACATCTCGAAGTTCGCAAAATCGCTATTAAGTCCGGGGATTTAATGGCGGACACGATTAGCGGCGAAGAACAGCGTCTGCAATTTCTGCCCGGCTATGTCGCAGGCAAAACCGAAAATTTTGACGGCGCGTTGGACGGTAAAATTTTTAATTATGAGTTTATCCGTTCAGGGCGCAATATGAGCGGCAGATTTTATTTTCTCAAAGCCGACGATAAAACCGTCTATGTTCTTCGCTTTACGGGAATGAGCAGTAAATTGCGCTCGCTTCGTAATCAGACCGATTCGATTGCGCGAACTTTTAATTTGAAGAAAATTAAATAAAATTTGGTTTCTAATAATTAACTCGAGTCGCGGGTTGAAAATAAATTGTTGTTCCGCACGAACAGTTTGATACTAGCCTAGCCGTCAACGGCTGGGCATCAGTTCGATTGAAGATTCCGAGTCCTGAAGGGACGGCTGAAATTTCAGCCGTCCCTTCAGGACTCGGAATAAAATAGCTGATTTATCCAACGATAAATCGTTGGGTTATTATCAAACTGTTCCTACGAAACAAAGAAATCCCAACACCCGACTGGAGTTAATATTTAATTTACGGCTTTTCGCGCTTGTGATTGCACCGCCGTAATCGCCACCGCGTCAACAATATCTTCCGCTTTGCAGCCGCGCGAAAGGTCGTTGCAGGGTTTATCCAAGCCTTGCAGAATTGGTCCGATTGCCGTTCCGCCCGTCAATCTTTCCGTCAATTTATAAGCGATATTGCCCGCGTTCAAATCGGGAAATATCAAAACATTTGCACGTCCGGCGACGCTTGAACCGCTTGCTTTTGATACGGCGACGGACGGAATCAAAGCCGCGTCCGCTTGCAGTTCACCGTCAATTTCAAAATCTGGAAAACGCGCCCGAACGGTCTTTGTCGCTTCGACGACTTTATCAACCAAATGATGTTTCGCACTTCCTTTGGTCGAAAAGGAAAGCATTGCCACACGCGGCTCGACTTGCAGAAGTGCGCGGCACGAATCGGCTGAAGCAATAGCGATTTCTGCGAGTTCCGCTGCATTTGGGTCAATCACCACGCCGCAGTCGGCATAAATCATCGCGCCTTCGCGTCCGAAATTTTTATCAGGCACAATCATCAAAAAAAACGACGAAACTGTTTTGAAACCTGCACGAACTCCGACGCAATGAAGCGCAGCGCGAACCGTATGGGCAGTTGTGTTGGTTGCGCCTGCGACAGAACCGTCGGCTTTGCCGAGCTTCACTAAAAGATTTCCATAAAAAAGCGAATCTTTAACTGTTTGTTCGGCTTCTTCGAGTGTTACGCCTTTTGCGCGTCGAAGTTCGTGATAGAGCATCGCGGTTTTGCCAAAGTCGTTTGATTTTTTATGGTCTAAAATCTCAACGCCGTTTAAATTTGCGTTAGACTGACGCGCCGATTCACGAATTTTTTCCTCGTCGCCGATTAAAGTGATTTTAGCGATTTTATCGCGGACGCACATCTCAGAGGCGGCAACCGTGCGAGCGTCTTCACCTTCGGGAAGAACGATATGCTGTAAATCCAAAGAGGCTCGTTGTCTTATTTGTTGCAAAATCATAATTTCATTTAACATTGAACATTTATCATTTATCAAACTGAGAGTTTTATGATAAGTGATAAATGTTCAATGTAAAGGGTTGCTCAAATTCATAGCTTTACTTAGACTGAAAGGAAATAAAAACTTGGGGTAAAAAATTATGAGCCAAATGCAGCCGACAAAAGACAAAGGACAAATGACGAAAAACAAAAGCAAATCGAAAAGCGCAATAAAAAATTTGCTGATGTTTTTGCCCAATATGGTCAAACTGTTGGGCAGACTGCTGACCGACAGGCGCGTTCCGACGATTGATAAAGCCTTGTTTGCGGCGGCGATTGTCTACGTTATTGTGCCGCTCGATTTTATTCCCGATATTTTTCCATTTATCGGACAAGTTGATGATTTATATCTGGTTGCGCTGACGCTTCTGAGGCTCATCAATCATACGGACGAAACGGTTGTGCGCGAAAATTGGTCGGGCGGCGGCGATATTGTTTCCTTAGCGAATTCGGCGGCTAGTCTCGCGCCGATGCTTCTGCCGAAAAGAGTTTCGCGTGTTCTTTCCGACAAAGTTGATCTCCCTTCGGCAGGGAAATCTTTAGAGAAAGTTTTGAAAAAAGATAAGCCTTTATCTATTTCAAAAAAATAATAAAAACAACAGATTGGTCAGGTTAGTTAAATAATTCTATAAGAGAAACGTGTCTAATTCTTCTTTTTGCTGGTAAGACACATTTGGTTCAGGTAATGTATAAGGTTTTGGCGCACGGGCAATTGTTACAGGAATTTCCACAGCACAACAAACACTGACCAACTTTTCGTAATCTTCCCGCATTGATTCTTTTGATTTAAGCCCTTCGAGCGTATCTAGTAAGATTTTAGCATTATAAAAATTCTCCGGCATTTCTATTTTATAGTGCATCCATTTTCCTTCACGCCGGGCTGAAACAATTCCCGCGCCTCGCAGATAAGCTAGATGTCGAGAAATCTTTGGCTGACTTTCGCCTAAAACTTCCGTAAAAAAACAAACGCAAACCTCGCTCTCGCGCATTAAATTTAAAATCCGAAGCCGAGTCTTGTCCGCCAAAGCCAAAAAAAAAGTTTCCATCTCTTTTAGAAAATTATCGCCGCTCATACGAATAAATTATCACAAATTTTGTTTTTTGTCTTGACAATAAAATAATCTAGGAATACATTAACAATAACGTATATGCAAAAGCATATGCGTAAGGAGAGTAAAAATGAAAAATGATTATCAGGTTCAGACATTAAAAGCACACGTTTCTTTGAACGTCGACAATGTGGAAAACAGCATCGAATTTTATCAAAAACTTTTCGGCATCGAACCCGCAAAGGTTCGCGTCGGTTATGCCAAGTTTGATGTGCAAAATCCGCCCTTAAATCTGGCTTTGAATGAAGTGTCTTTCGATAAATGCGGTGCGCTCTCGCATCTCGGAATTCAAGTCGCTTCGACCGAAGACGTTTTGGCGACGAAATCGCGCTGGGAAGACATCGGACTTCTGACACGCGACGAAATGCAGACGAATTGTTGCTACGCGCTTCAAGACAAAACTTGGGTGCGCGACCCGGACGGCAACGAATGGGAAGTTTTCGTCGTGTTGGAAGATAATTTAACGGAGGCAAGTCCGTGCGAGTGCGGAAACAAATTGGTAGAAGAAAAACAGGAAGAGAAAATTGCCGAGGCGTGTTGCGTTTCCGAATCAAATCCAGTTAGCATCAATCGCGTAAGCGAAAAATCTTGTTGCTAATTTGGAGACGCGATGCAGGAAAAATCTTTTAATACTTTGACGGTTCACGCAGGCGAAGACTTAACGGAAAATTTCGGAGCGGTCAGCGTTCCGATTTACACCGCTTCAGTTTTCGCCTTTTCCGATGCCGATGAAGGCGCGGCGATTCATAACTATCAAAAGCCCGGTTACTTCTACGGAAAACTCGGCAATCCGACCCAAGACGCGCTCGAAAAAGCAATTGCCGAATTAGAAAACGGTGAATCCGCGTTAGCTTTTGCGTCAGGAATGGCAGCAGTTTCGGCGGCAGTTTTGACTGTTGTAAAATCGGGCGACCACATTGTTGCACCCGATTCGATGTATTCAACAACAACTTTTTTCTTCAAACATTTAGCCGAAAATTTTGATATCGAAACGAGTTTCGTTGATGCGACTGATGCAAAAAACTATGCGGATGCGATTCGACCGCACACGAAAATTTTCTGGATTGAAACGCCCTCCAATCCTTTAGTAAAAATAACGGACATCTCGGCAGTTGCAAAAATTGCACGGGAAAACAGTATAACGTCAATTGCCGACAATACTTTCGCCACGCCTTTTAATCAACGCCCGCTTGAACTCGGTGTTGATTTGATAATACACAGCGCGACGAAATATCTCGGCGGACACAGCGATTTGACGGCAGGTTTGTTAGTTGGAAGAAAAGATATTGTCGAAAAAGCGAGACTTGAAACAACCAAACTTTACGGCGGAAACATCGCTTCACAAGTTGCTTGGCTGGTTTTGCGCGGTATCAAGACTTTGGCGTTAAGAATGGAGCGACATAATAGCAACGCATCTGTGATAGCGAATATGTTATCTAAGCATTCAAAAGTTAAAGCCGTTTCTTATCCGGGTTTGACAGTTAATCAAAATCACGAAATTGCAAGGAAACAAATGAAAGGTTTTGGCGGAATGATTGCGTTTGATATCGGCGGAATCGAAGCAGGAAAAACGCTTGTCAATAATTTGAAAGTTTGTATGTTGGCGACGTCGCTCGGCGGAGTTGAAACTATCATTCAGCATTCGGCTTCGATGACGCACGCCGCACTCTCGCCCGAAGAACGCCTAACAGCTGGCATAACCGATGGTTTGATTCGGCTTTCAGTCGGTATCGAAGACGCGCAGGATTTGATTGCGGATTTGCAGCAGGCTCTCGATAAAATACGATAACTTATTCCTACGGAACAAAGAAATCTTAACCCGCGACTAGAGTTAATAATTAAAAATTTGACGGTGTAAAATTATTTCACATCAGCTCAAAACTGAATCCATCTGAGATTTGGAAAACGCGCTGAATCAAATATGAGTTTATCAAGAAAATTAACGGCTGAATTTTTGGGAACTGCGTTTCTTTTAGCAATCGTCGTCGGTTCGGGCATTATGGGCGAAAAACTTGCGAATGGAAACAACGCCGTTGCGCTGCTTGCAAATTCGATCGCCACAGGCACGGGATTAATTTTTTTGATTTTAAGTTTCGGCGACGTTTCGGGCGCACACTTAAATCCCGCCGTAACTTTAACGGAAACGTTTCGCGGAAATTTAAGTTGGCGTGAAAATTTCTTTTATATTCTGTCGCAAACGGCAGGTGCATTTTTTGGTGTCGGAATTGCTAATTTAATGTTTGATTTGCCCGTCTATTTTACTTCAACCAAAATTAGAACGGGAAACTCGCAATTTTTAAGTGAATTCGTAGCGACCTTTGGTTTGATTGCGGTCATTCGCGCCGGCATAAAGTTTCGTCCGAATTTAGTTTTTTTGATGGTCGCAAGTTATATCACGGCGGCTTATTGGTTCACCGCTTCGACATCTTTCGCTAATCCGTCTGTTACTTTGGCGCGTTCCGTGACGGATACTTTTGCGGGAATAAATCCATCAGATGTTTTGATGTTCATTGTCGCTCAACTGCTCGGTGCATTTTCCGCAACTTTTGTTTTCGATTGGCTTTTAGAGGAAAAAAGAAATGTCTAAAAAGAAAAGGATTTTGATTTTATGCACGGGAAATTCGGCGCGTTCACAAATGGCAGAAGGTCTTTTAAAACATATCTGTCAAAACGAATTTGAAATTTTCAGCGCGGGAACAAAACCTTCGATTGTGCGCTTGGAGGCTATAAAAGTTTTAGCGGAAATCGGGATTGACATTTCAAAAAATCGCTCGAAGTCGGTTGATGAATTTGCCAATCAAGATATTGATTATGTTTTGACGGTCTGCGACAACGCGAAAGAAAATTGTCCATATTTTCCTGCTCAAACAAAGTTACTTCATCATTCGTTTGCAGACCCCGCGGAAGTTGAAGGCGGCGAAGACGCACGGCTTTCGGCTTTTCGGCGGGTGCGCGACCAGATTCAAGAATATCTCAGCGGTGGTTTTGTTGAAATTATCGGCAAAGGGTAAAATTCAAAAATGTCAAATATTCTCGCGCTCGACCAAGGAACGACGAGCAGCCGGGCGATTGTCTTCGACCGGCAAAGTCAAATAATTTCCATCGCGCAAAAAGAATTCACACAAATTTTCCCCCAAAGTGGTTGGGTTGAACATAATCCGCAAGAGATTTGGGAATCGCAAGTGCAGACGGCAATCGAAGCCTTACAAAAAGCCAACTTAACGGCTAAAGATATTGTCGCCGCCGGCATCACTAACCAGCGTGAAACGACCATTGTTTGGAACAAAAAAACGGGCGAGCCTGTTTGTAATGCAATCGTTTGGCAAGACCGCCGAACTTCCGCTTTCTGTGATGAAATCAGAAAATCTCACGCCCATTTGATTCGAGAAAAAACAGGTCTTGAAGTTGACGCTTATTTTTCGGCAAGCAAGATAAATTGGATTTTGGAACGTGTTGCGAATGCGCGAAAACAAGCCGAAGACGGCGAACTCGCATTTGGAACGATTGACAGTTGGCTGGTTTGGAATTTGACGAACGGCAAAAAGCATCTGACCGACGTTTCAAACGCTTCGCGGACGATGCTTTTCAATCTCGAAACGCTTGATTGGGACGACGAGCTTCTGAAAATTTTCGACGTTCCGCGCCAAATTTTGCCGGAAGTGAAATCTTCATCAGAAATTTACGGCGAAATCGAAACGCCAAGCGAATTAAAAGGAATAAAAATCGCTGGAATCGCGGGCGACCAGCAAGCCGCGCTGTTCGGGCAGACGTGTTTTGAAAGCGGTTCGACGAAAAACACTTACGGCACGGGATGTTTTATGCTTCAAAACATCGGAGCGGAAATTAAAAAGTCAGAAAACAAACTTTTAACGACAGTTGCTTGGCAGATTAATGGTAAAACCGAATACGCATTTGAAGGAAGTGTTTTTATCGGCGGCGCGGTGGTTCAATGGTTACGCGACTCTCTGCAAATTATCGAAAGCTCAAACGATGTCGAAGCATTATCGAATTCAGTCGAAAATAACGGCGGCGTTTATTTTGTTCCCGCGTTTGCGGGACTCGGCGCACCGCATTGGAATCAAGACGCGCGAGGTTTGATAATTGGTTTGACACGCGGAACGGGCAAAGCGCACATTGCTCGCGCCGCCGTTGAATCAATCGCTTATCAAGTGGCGGATTTAACGGACGCGATGCAAGCCGATTCGGGAATCGAACTCGAAGAATTGCGGGTTGACGGCGGCGCAACCGCAAACGAAACGCTTTTGCAGTTTCAAGCCGATGTTTTGGGAATTCCTGTGATATGTTCAAAAGTTACCGAAACAACTGCGCTCGGTGCGGCATATTTAGCGGGATTAGCCGCTGGCTTTTGGAAAAATAAAAATGAGATTCAGGCGCATTGGCAATCGGGTAAAGTTTTCGCGCCGCAGATGTCGCCGGCAAAAGCGAAAGAATTGCGTAAGCGATGGAATGAAGCAGTGAAAAGGGCAATGAATTGGAACAATTAATTTAGAGTTGCTCTCTGTCAAAATATAAAAATTTTTACCGCCGAGGCGCGGAGCTTCCACTGAGTTTCGCAGAGGAAAAACAAATATCTCGGCGTAACTCTGCGTCATTTCTCTGCGTCTCGGCGGTAAAAATCATAGCTAAGAATTTGAATTATTTAGAAAAACAATATGAACAAAAATATCTTTCGGGAATACGACATCCGAGGAATTGTTGGACCGGATTTGACCGACGAAACAGTAACAATTTTGGCGAAAGCCATCGGAACATTTTTTCGACGAAACGGCGCAAAGCGCATCGCCATCGGCTTCGACGCTCGGATGAGTTCGCCGCGTTTTCGTGATTTGCTTGTCAAAAATTTCAACGATTGCGGAATTGACTGCGTGAGCATCGGCAGAGTTCCGACACCGGTTTTGTATTTCGCGGTTTTTACAAAAGCGGTTGACGGCGGCGTGATGATTACCGGCTCGCACAATCCGCCCGACCACAACGGTTTTAAGATTTGTTTGGGGAAATCAACTCTTTTCGGCTCGCAGATTCAGGAAATCAAAGAAATCGCTGTTTCGGGCGAATTTGCAACGGGCAAAGGCACAACGAAAGAAATGGAAATTTTAGACGATTACGAGAAAGATATTTTATCAAAAATAAATCTCGGAAATAAAAGACTAAAAGTCGTCGTTGACGGCGGCAACGGAATGGGCGGCGTAACGGGCGTTCCGATTTACGAAAAATTAGGGTGCGAATTAATTAAACTTTTCACCGAGCCGGACAGTAATTTTCCGAATCATCATCCTGACCCGACAGTTGCCGAAAATTTGCAGGACGCGATTCGAGCCGTTAAAGAAACCGGCGCGGATTTAGCGATTGCCTTTGACGGCGACGGCGACCGCATCGGCGTAGTTGATGAAACGGGCAGAATAATTTGGGGCGACGAATTGATGATTTTGCTGTCGCGTGAAATCTTGAAAGAAAAACCCGATTCGACAATTATCGCCGAAGTAAAATGCTCGCAAAACCTTTTCAATGACATCGCTCAAAACGGCGGAAAACCGCTGATGTGGAAAGCCGGGCATTCTTTGATAAAAGCGAAAATGAAGGAAACAGGTGCTGCGCTTGCCGGCGAGATGAGCGGACACATTTTTTTCGCCGACCGATTTTACGGCTTTGATGACGCGACTTACGCAGGCGCGCGAGTTTTGGAAATTTTGTCGAAAACTGATAAAACTTTATCTGAACTGCTTTCCGATTTGCCCGAAACTTTTTCTACACCCGAATTGAGAGTTAATTGTGCTGACGAGAAAAAGTTTGAAATCGTGCAGAAAATTGCCGCCGAATTTTCCCAAACAAATGAAGTTATTACGATTGACGGCGCAAGAATTTTATTTGAAAACGGTTGGGGATTGGTTCGCGCTTCCAATACGCAAGCGATTTTAGTTTTGCGGTTTGAAGCCGATTCGGAGGAAAATCTGCGCGAAATCCAAAAATTGGTTGAGGCTAAAGTTAAGGAATTAATTGATTAAAGCATCAAAAACATTTTTCCTCGTGAAACATTCCTGCGTCTCAACCGTAAAAATCAGCATCAAACTTTCCAAAATCTTGACAGGAGAATATAAATGTTTAAATTTAGTTTACGTTTCGTAATCGCTTTGATGGTTCTGTTGTCCGTTTATTCGTCAGTAACGGCGCAAACCGTTGCTTTTGACGTTACCCGAATGGACAATTCGGTTGAAGCCTGCACCGATTTTTTTCAATATGCCAACGGCAATTGGGTGAAGAAAACTGAAATTCCAGCCGCTTATTCGCGTTGGGGAAGTTTTAATATCCTGGCGGAAAATAATAACAACGCCTTGAAAGAAATTCTGGATGCCAATGCAAAGGAAAAGGCGACGATGGGCAGTAATGAGCAGTTAATCGGCGATTTTTATGCTTCGTGCATGGACGAAGCAGCGATTGAAAAAGCCGGCATAAAACCGCTTAATCCTTATTTCAAACAAATAAACAAAATCAAGGATACGAAAGGTTTGCAGAATCAGATTGCGATGATGCACAGCGTAGGAATTCCAGTTTTGTTCGGTTTCGGCGTGGGGGCAGATGCGAAAAATAGTTCGATGAATATTGCCAACGCCAGTCAAGGCGGATTGAGTTTGCCAAACCGCGATTTTTATACAAAAGACGATGCCAAATCGGTCGAAACCCGCGCGAAATTCGTCGAGTATATGACGAATATGTTCAAACTGCTCGGCGATGATGCGGATAAAGCGGCGATGAATGCCAAAACCGTGATGATGATTCAAACTCGTCTGGCAAATGCCTCAAAAGCACCGACTGAATTGCGCGACCCGCAAAAACGCTATAACAAAAGAACTCTAGCGCAGCTTGCCGAGATGACTCCAAATTTTTCGTGGGTAAATTATATGGCGGAGCGCAATGTTCCGACCGTCACGGAAATCAATGTCGGTCAGCCAGACTTTTTCACTGAAGTCAACAAAATGATGGCAGACGTTTCGATTGCCGATTGGAAAACTTATCTGCGTTGGATGACGATAAATTCCGCTGCAACGCGTCTTTCAAAAGCGTTTGTTGATGAAAACTTTAATTTTTACAGCAAATATCTGACCGGCACGAAAGAACAACAGCCGCGCTGGCGGCGTTGTGTCGGCGCAACCGACAATGCCGTCGGTGAAGCACTCGGCGCGGCATATGTAAAAAAAGCGTTCACGCCGGAAGCGCAGAAGCGGATGGGTGAATTGATTGATAATCTTTTCGCCGCGTATCGTGAACGTCTCGCACAGCTTGAATGGATGAGTCCCGAAACACGGCAGAAAGCCCTTGCAAAACTTAATACATACCGGCGCAAAATCGGTTTTAATCAAAGTCCGCGCGGATTTGCCGGTTTGAAAATCAATCGTGATTCATTTTTTGAAAATAGCCGAAACGTCGGTCAGTTTGAAATTGCGCGTAATTTGAAAGATGTCGGGCAAAAGGTTGACAGAACCCGTTGGGGAATGACGCCGCCGACCGTCAATGCCTATTACAACGCGAGCTACAACGAAATTGTTTTCCCGGCGGGAATTTTGCAGCCGCCGTTTTTCAACGCCAACGCCGACGATGCGATAAATTACGGCGCGATCGGCGCGGTTATCGGTCACGAAATCACGCACGGTTTTGACGATAGCGGCAGCCAGTATGACGCGGAAGGAAATTTAAAATCCTGGTGGACACCTGAAGACCGCAAATTATTTGAAGAACGCGCCGCCTGTGTTTCCAACCAATTCAGCGGTTATCAAATCCAAGACGGCTTGAATATCAACGGCAAATTGACGTTGGGCGAAAACATCGCCGACCTAGGCGGTTTGACGATGGCTTTTAATGCTTATCAAAAATCTCTGGAAGGCAAACCGCGACCGGCAAACATTGACGGTTTCACGCCCGAACAAAGATTTTTCCTCGGCTACGCGCAGGTTTGGTCAACCAAATCAACATCCGAATTTGAACGCCAGCAAGTTTTGACCGATTCGCATTCAAACGCTCGGTATCGTGTTAACGGACCATTATCAAACTTGCCGATGTTTGCCGAAGCATTTTCCTGTAAACAGGGCGACAAAATGGTCAGAGCCGATTTCTGTAAAATCTGGTAGTTTTTTGGTAATTTCAAATGTGCCGGAAATTTCGGGTTATTACCGTTAATTTTAAAAAGTTGACTAAACCGAAATTTCTTGGCATAAATGAATTGAGGAATTTTATGCGATTCGATTTCAACATAACTGGCATTATTACCAACGGGGACTTTGCTCCATAGAGCCGAAGCCAAAGGTAAATCTTTGCTTAAGCAAGTCCCAAGTCAATAAACGGCTTGGGGCTTTTTTAATTTTAGATTTTAGATTTTGGATTTCTGACTATTTATCCGATAAATGTTAAGATTTCATTTTTATAATCGTCGGTTAAAAGTTATCTACTGACAACTGACCACCGACAACTAACAACCGATTATGAACGAACCTTTAGAACTGAAGAAAACCGTTAATTTACCGAAAACCGATTTTGCACAAAAGGCGAATCTTGGACAAAGCGAGCCGGCGCGTCTTAAAAAATGGACGGACGCAAAACTTTACGAGCAGATTCGTGAAGTCAGAAACGGCGCGGAAAAATTCATTTTGCACGATGGTCCGCCGTATGCCAATTCCGACATTCATCTAGGAACTGCGCTGAATAAAATCTTGAAAGATTTCGTCGTCAAATCCAGAACAATGATGGGTTTTGATTCGCCGTATGTTCCCGGCTACGATTGCCACGGGCTGCCGATTGAAACTTATGTCGAGAAAAAATTAAAAGAAAAGGGCAAAAACAAAAACGATTTGCCCGTTTCAACTTTTCGCCGTCTGTGCCGCGAACACGCTGAACACGCAATGGACGGGCAGACGCGCGATTTTTCACGTTTGGGAATTTTGGGCGAATGGGAAAATCCTTATTTAACGATGTCGAACGATTACGAAGCGGAAACGGCGCGATTGTTCGGGAAGTTTTTAGAGCGCGGTTATGTTTATAAAGGTTTGCGACCCGTTTATTGGTGCATTCACGACCAAACCGCGCTTGCCGAAGCCGAAGTCGAATATAAGGAACACACTTCGCCTTCGGTTTATGTCAAATTTCCTTTGAAATCGGACGCTGGTTTGATTGATGAAAAGCTGAAAAACAAACGCGTCTTTGTCGTAATTTGGACGACCACGCCCTGGACTTTACCGGCGAATTTGGGAATCACAGTTCATCCTGATTTTTATTATTCGGCGGTAGAAGCAAACGGCGAAGTTTATATCGTCGCGTCCGAACTCGCCAAATCTTTTGCTGAAACTTGCGGGCTTGGCGAAGCAAAAGAATTGGTGCGCTTCAAAGGTAAACAATTAGATAAACTCGAAGCCAAACACGCTTGGCTTGACAGAGTTTCGCTGCTGATGAACGGCGACCACGTAACTTTGGGCGAAGCAGATGCGGAAGTCGAACTCGACGTGCGTTTTGAAAATAAAGCCGCCAACAAATCGGGAACCGGTTGCGTTCACACCGCGCCCGGACACGGACACGATGACTTCGTTATCGGGAAACTTTACGGCTTGGAAATTTATTGTCCGGTTGATAATGCCGGAAGATTTACGGCGGAGGTCGAGCATTTTGCAGGCGAAAATATCTTCAAAGCGAATCCGCAAATCGTTGAATTCCTTCGTGAATCGGGCGCGTTGCTTTATACGGAAAGTTACAATCATCGTTACCCGCACTGCTGGCGTTGCAAAAATCCGGTGATTTTTCGCGCTACGCCGCAGTGGTTTATTTCGATGGACGACGAAGCGCAAAACGGCGAAAAAATTTCTCTGCGCGCAAATGCCTTGCAAGAAGTTGAACGAGTAAATTGGCATCCGAATTGGGGCGAAGGAAGAATGCGAAATATGCTGAAAAGTCGTCCCGATTGGTGCGTTTCGCGCCAGCGTTCGTGGGGCGTTCCGATTCCGGTTTTTTATTGTTCGGCTTGCGACGAAGCCGTTGCCGATGCCGAAATTGTGAATCACGTCGCCGATATTTTTCAAGCGGAGACGGCAGACGCTTGGTATAACCGCGAGGCGAAGGATTTATTACCGGAAAATTTCAAATGCCCGAAATGCGGCGGCGCAGATTTTACAAAAGAAACAGATATTTTAGATGTTTGGTTTGATTCCGGCTCAAGTTGCATAGCGGTTTTGGAAACGCGCCCAAATCTCCAATTTCCGGCAGAAGTTTATTTGGAAGGCGGCGACCAGTTTCGCGGCTGGTTTAATTCCAGCTTAATGTGCGGACTCGCGGCGCACGACAACGCGCCATATAAACAAGTCGTTACATACGGCTGGGTTGTCGACGGCGAAGGCAAGCAAATGCACAAATCCGGCGGCAACGCGATTTCGCCGAACGAAGTCGTCAAAAAGAGCGGTGCGGAAATAATCAGGCTTTGGGCTTCGGCGATGGACATCACCGAAGACGTGCGCTGTTCGGACGAAATCTTATCGCGCATAACGGATGCTTACCGGAAATTTAGAAATACTTTGCGCTACGCTTTGGGAAATTTGGATGATTTTAATCCCGAATCAGACAAAGCTGCGCTTCAGGAAATGCTCGAAATTGATCGTTGGGTATTGGCGGAACTTGACGGCGTAACCGAAAAAGTTGTGCGCGGTTATGAAAATTACGATTTTCAGATGGCTTACCAAACGCTTTATAATTTCGTTACCGTTACGCTTTCGGCAAGATATTTTGACATTATCAAAGACCGTCTTTACATCTTCGCGCCGAAATCCGTGGAAAGGCGTTCGGCGCAAACCGCGCTCTATGAAATTACGGATAAATTATGCCGTCTGCTCGCCCCGATCTTAGCTTTTACGGCTGATGAAGCATTTGAAAATCTACCCAATCAAACGCTCGAATCGGTTCATTTGGCGGAATTTCCGAAAGTTTCAGGCACGGATGATTCAAAACTTTTAACGGATTGGGAACGTATTTTTTCTATCCGCGACGAAGTATTAAAATCACTCGAAGAGGCGCGAAATGCCAAAGGTATCGGCTCGTCTTTGGAAGCAAAAGTCATCTTAACGGTTGATAAAGAAACGACTAGATTTTTAATCGCGTATTACGAAGATCTGCGTTATATTTTTATTGTATCGCAAACGGAAGTTCACGAAGGCGACGCGCTAAATGTCGAAATTCAAAAAGCCAACGGCGCAAAATGCGAACGCTGTTGGAATTACTCCGTGCTAGTCGGCGAATCGGAAAAATATCCGACGGCTTGCGAAAGATGTGTTAATGCTTTAATGGAAATTGAAAAAATATAATCATTGTTAGGAATCTAAACAGGACAGACAAGATGAAAAAGGTTAAGAGAACTTTTCCAATCCTATAAATCTCGTCCATCCTGTTATAATTTTGTTGTGAACAAAAAAGACTTTTATTGGAAGATTGCATACTTGCTGATGGCGGGCGGCGTTTTTCTGATTGACCAAACGACCAAAGCGTGGGCAATCAGGAAATTGCGGTTTGGCGGCGATGTTTCCGTAATTCCGAACTTTTTAAATTTTGCTTACGCGCAAAATACGGGCGTGGCTTTTAGCTTTTTAAATGATCATGGCGATGCCGGACGTTGGGGACTTTCCGCTGTCGCCGGCATCGCCGCGATTTTAGTTTTATATTATTTCTGGCGCATCCCGCGCACTCACGACCGACTGCTCGGCGCGTTAGCATTACTGTTGGCGGGGATTGTAGGCAATGTAACCGACCGTCTGCGACTCGGTTTCGTCATTGATTTTATTGACCTGCAGTTCGGTAACTGGCATTATCCGACTTTTAACGTGGCAGACGCAGCAATCTGCATCGGTGCCGGTCTTCTAATTATAGATATGTTTTTTTCAAAGAAAGACGGCAAAACAAACAAGGCAGACGCGTAATTTATCACCAAAAACTCATAAAATTTTTTCTATTTTCTCTATTTGACGCATAAACCCAATTATAAATCCGTCTTTTCGCCTTAAGTTAATCAACTAAATCTTCAACGCAAAATTTTCTAAACAATTCTCAGCTAAAAATTACTTTCCCAAAAAATACAAATTCGCTATGATAATTTAAAACAATTAAATTGTATGAAAATCTACGACGTCACCGTTCCGACAAGCGAGGAAACGCCGGTTTATGCGGGCGACCCGAATGTGGAGATAACGACCGCCAATTCGATTAAAAAGGGCGACGCGGCAAATGTTTCGCGCCTTTATTTTGGTGCACACACGGCGACGCACGTTGACGCGCCAAATCATTTTATCGAAGGCACGCGCCGAGTTCACGAACTCGAACTCGAAAAACTTTTGGGAAAATGCCGCGTTGTCGAAATTGACGAAACCGTAATGGCGATTGGGGCGAATCATATTGTAAATCTCGAAGGCGTTGAGCGCGTTTTGTTCAAAACGAGAAACTCGGATTTTTGGAATGATTTGTCACAAGGCTTTCGCAAAGATTTCACTTATATTGAACCAGAAGCTGCGAAAAAATTAGTTGGTTTGGGGATAAAACTCGTTGGCATTGATTATTTATCGGTCGAAAAATTCGGCGCAGAAAACTTCGACACGCACATCACTCTACTTGAAAAAGAAGTCGTGATTATCGAAGGACTTGATTTGAGAGAAGTTACGGCGGGCGATTACGAATTGATTTGCCTACCTCTGAAAATCGTCGGCGGAACGGGCGACGGCGCACCGGCGCGGACAATTTTAAGGCAAAAGTAAAAAGGTAAAAGGCAAAAGTGAAAAAAACGGAATTTACTGAAAGGCGAAAGGAGTTTGCCGAAAATTCTATTCCCGAATTAATCGATTTGCTCACTAGCGAAGATTTGCAAACCAGATTTTTTGCCGAAATGTGTCTGCGCGACGCAACCAACACTTGACTCAATTTTCAGCCGGCGAGTTCGCCAGCCGAACGAAAAAAAGCCATCCGCGAATGGCGTGAATGGTGGAAAGAAAGAAGAGGAAAATTTAAGAAAAAATGGCGGAATAGTAGTTTATAAAAGACCGAAATGAAGACAAATAAATTAAAAATCTCCACAGAATTTTTACTTCTCCTTTTAATTTCGGCTTTGCCTATTTTGGCGCAAACAAAACTTGTTCCGAAAAAAATCTCGCTCAAAGACGGCAGAGAATTTAATCTAAACTTGCCGTCGAACTACGAAATAATACCGGCGGCAGAGGGCTTGCGGCGCGTTCGCTTTTTCGCCGTTGCGCCCGACGGAAGGATTTTCGTAACCGATATGTTCGATATGAGCGATAACCGAAAAGGCGCGGTTTATATTCTCGACGCTTGGGATTCAAGAAAGGGAAAATTCGGCAGCGTCGTTCGGTTTATGACGAATTTGAGAAATCCAAACAGTGTCGCTTTTTACACCGACAAAAAACGGCAGGATTGGTTTTATGTGGCGGAGACCGACCGCCTGACGCGCTATAAATTCACACGAAATTCGACCGCGCCGACTGGCGCGCCGGAAGTTGTAGCGACGTTTCCCGCTTACGGTTTGGATTACAAACACGGCAATTGGCATCTGACGAGAACAATCGCTTTTTCGCCCGCCGGCAAACTTTACGTTTCAGTCGGAACAAGCTGCGATTCCTGCACGGAAAAGGAAAAGGAAAAAGACATTCGCGGCGTTGTTTTAGAGATGAACCCGGACGGCGGGGGAAAACGTGTTTTCGCCAGAAATATCAAAAACGCCGTCGGTTTGAAATGGATTGGCGGTAAATTTTTCGCGACTAACGAAGGCGTTGATAATTTGGGTTTGGACAAGCCGGACGACACTTTTTACGAACTTAAAGACGGCGCAAATTACGGTTGGTCGCAGTGTTTTCAGGCGAACGGCAAAATTGAGTTCGACTCGAAGCGTTTTAAAAAGAAACAGCCGCCGGATTGTAGTTTCGTTCCCGTTTCCTACGCTTTTTTCCCCGCGCACAGCTCGGCTCTCGGATTCGATTTTTTTGACGGAAAAACTTCCGATGAGAATCTTAAAAACTCGTTTCTTGTCGCGCTTCACGGCTCGACCGACAGAAATTGGCAGCGCGGTTACAAAATTGTGAGCGTCCGCGAAGGCAATCAGCAGCAAGATTTTATTACCGGATTTGTGCAGGGCATCAACACATATGGTCGTCCGTGCGACATCCTGAAAATCTCGCGCGATTCGTTTCTGTTTACCGACGACCGCGGCGGTGTTGTTTATTTTGTGAGAAGAAAAAATCGGTAAGTTCAAAGTTCAAGGTTAAAGGTTTGTTTGCTGAATCGAATTTTAAACTTTGAACTTTGAACCTTTAACTTTGAACTATGGTAAAAACAATCCTACTTTTTCTATTTCTTTTCGTTCCGACTTTGGCGCAAGTCAAACTCGTTCCGCATAAAATCATGCTGAAAAACGGTAAAGCATTTAATCTGAATCTGCCCGCCGAATACGAAATAATTCCCGCCGCCGAAGGCTTAAAGCGCGTGCGTTTTTTCGCCAAATCGCCCGACGGCAGAATTTTCGTTACCGATATGTATGACTTGAGCGATAACGCGAAAGGCACGGTTTATATTTTGGACGAATTCAATGCGGAAACAGGGAAATTCGGCAAGGTTACACCGTATTTGATTAATCTGAAAAATCCGAATAGCGTCCAATTTTACAAGGACGAAAAAGAACAAGATTGGCTTTATTTGGCAGAAACCGACAAATTAACACGCAGAAAATTTACGAAAGGCGAAACCGCGCCGACCGATACGAAGCCGCAGACTTTAGCGACGTTTCCCGATTACGGATTGAGCTACAAATACGGCGGCTGGCACCTGACGAGAACAATCGCTTTTTCTCCCGCCGGCAAACTTTACGTTTCGGTCGGAAGCAGTTGCAACGCCTGCGAGGAAAAAGAAGCGGTTCGGGCATCGGTTTTGGAAATGAACGCGGACGGAAGTCAGCAAAGAACTTTTGCGAAAGGCTTGCGAAACGCGGTTGATTTGAAATGGATTGGGAAATTTCTGTTTGCGACCAACCAAGGCGCAGACCATCTCGGCTTAAACAAACCCGACGAAACTTTTTACGCACTCAAAGACGGCGCGGATTACGGTTGGGCTTCCTGCTATCAATCCGGCGGCAAAGTCTATGCCGATTCGGAACACCGCCGCAGAGAAGCCTGCGATAATGTTCCCGTTTCCTACGCTTATTTCCCCGCGCATAGTTCGGCTTTGGGTTTCGATTATTTTGACGAAACGACGAATAGTGAAGCGATTAAAAATGCTTTTCTCATCGCGCTTCACGGCTCGACCAATAAGAAAATCGGGAGCGGTTACAAAATCGTGATAATGCGGAAGGGCGAAGAAAACCAAGATTTTATCAACGGCTTTCTGCAGGGGAAAACCGTTATGGGTCGTCCGTGCGGAATTATGAAACTCGACGAAAACTCGTTTCTTTTCACCGATGATTTCAGCGGCGTGATTTACTACGTTAGGAAAAAAGACTCGACGACGACGATTGCCTCCGCACCTGAAGCACAGGAAAACCTTGTCGAAAATACTGAAAACGCCAACGCGAAACAACCCGAATCTACACCGAAAAGCGGAAGTTGTTTCGGTGTCGCGGTAGTTCTTTTTGGAATTTGCCTGCGTTTGATTTTCTAAAACTAATTGGAACTTTCGCAAATCGCCGTGATACGATAATTTTAAGGTTTTAAACATTTAAAGTTTTATGAAAATCGGAATTACGGTTTATCCAACCTACGGCGGAAGCGGCATTGTCGGTTCGGAATTGGGGCGCGAACTCGCTCTGCGCGGACACGAAGTTCATTTTATTTCATCGGCTCTGCCGACGCGTCTAACTGAATTGAACGACAAAGTGCATTTTCACGAAGTCGAAATGATGTCGTATCCGCTGTTTGAACATCAACCCTACACTCTCGCGCTTTCGACCAAAATGATGACGGTGGCGCGAGCCGAAAACCTCGATTTGCTTCACGTTCATTACGCTATTCCGCATTCCATCAGCGCGATTCTCGCCCGCGAATCTCTCAAACCGAAACGCTATCTGCCCGTCATCACGACTCTGCACGGAACCGACATTACGCTCGTCGGCGCAGACCGTTCATATTTGCCGATAACGCGCTACGGTTTGCAGCAGTCGGACGGCGTAACGGCGGTTTCCAAATTTCTCAAACAAGCGACGATTGAAACTTTCGATTACGACGAAATCGAAGTCATTCCAAATTTTATTTGTCCGAATCATTACCGCCGCGACGACGATTCGCCGCTGCTGAAAGAACTCGCTCCGAACGACGAAAAGCTGCTTGTTCACGTTTCCAATTTCCGCGCCGTTAAACGTCCTGCCGATTGCGTCGAAATTTTAGCAAAAGTTTTACAAAAAGGAATTAAAACGCGGCTGGTGATGGTCGGCGACGGACCGGAACTTTCCGCCGTTCGGCATCGCGCCCGCCAACTCGATGTTTTAGAGCAAACGGAATTTGTCGGCAAACAAGCGAAAATTGCCGATTATCTCACCGTCGCCGATGTTTTTCTGCTGCCTTCTGAAGAAGAATCTTTCGGACTCGCCGCGCTCGAAGCCCAAGCCTGCGAAGTTCCCGTCGTGGCAACGCGCGTCGGCGGTTTGCCGGAAGTTGTCGCCGACAAAGAAAGCGGATTTTTGAGCGACATCGGCGACATTGAAAAAATGTCGAATGATGTGATGAAAGTTTTAAGCGACGAAGAATTGCATCGTGCATTCGGGTTACGCGGACGCGAACTCGCCATTGCGCGTTACAGTTCCGAACTCGTCATTCCGCAGTATATAAATTTTTACGAAAAAATCTTGTCGCAAAGCGCGAAAAAGCAGATGCAAAACGCTTAAAAAAGTGAAAAATGAAAAGTGAAGAATTATTCTTTCTTCATTGCGGCAGAATTTTCAAAAGGAAATTAAATATGCTGTTGTTTTGATTATCGTCGGTTTGATGATTTATTTTGTTCGTTTTTACAAATGCAGCGAGTTTCCATTTAATTCATATGAAAAAGCAACCGTCGCTTGACGAGCTAATCAAAATTACAAAAGAGATTTTGCAGACGAAATATCCGTCTGCCGAATTCGCTTTTTTGGCAGGCTCAATCGTTCGCGGCGAAGGAACGGCATTTTCCGATTTGGATATTGTGATTATTTATAAGGAATTGCCGAACGCTTTCCGCGAATCTTTTTATTTCCGAAAATTTCCCGTCGAAACTTTTGTTCACACGCCAAAAACTCTGAACTATTTTATGTTTGACCTTGACCGTCCGAGCAGCGTCGGGTCGTTGGCGAGAATGGTTTCCGAAGGCATCGAAATTCCAAAAAAATCTAAGTTGTCGGAAAAATTGAAGCGTCTGGCAAACGAGTGTTTAGCACATCCGCCGAAAATTTCCGAAGACGAGAAACGCAATATACGCTGTCACATTACCGATTTGGTTGATGATATTCGTGCGCCGCGCTCAAAGGAAGAATTGACGGCTTCGGCAACCGTGCTTTACACGGTTTTAGCCGATTTTTATTTTCGCGCCAATGGATTTTGGTCAGCCAAAAGTAAATCAATTCCGCGCAACTTACAGAAAATCGATCCTGAACTTCGCCAAAAATTCCGTGCGAGTTTTGAAGATTTGTTTGTTGCCGGAAAGCCGGAAAAAGTTATTGAATTAGCAGAAGAATTGCTCGAACCGCTCGGCGGATTTATGTTTGACGGTTTGCGGCTTGATAGCTCTCCAGATTGTAGAAAGCCGCTCGGATAAATTAAAGCTGCAATTATGCATCAATTTACAAACTGTTTTTATAAAGTTGTTTCTTCTCTCTGCATCCTTAAACTGATTTGACGAGTTTGCACGAGCATCAATTTTCAGTATAATTCATACAACATAAGAATTCTCTTATGTCAAATCTTAAAAATTTTGGAGTTTTACCAATGAAAAATATTCTGTTGAAATCAGTCTTTTTCGGGCTGACATCTTTTATCTTAATAGGTTTTGCCAATAGTTTCGCGTTATCTCAAACGACCGAACCGAAACCTGAATTGTGCGTTGCCGAAATTTGTCTTGGCGATAATGAAGAAAAAGTCAAAACAATTCTTCAAAACTACTCTGCGCGTTACGATAACGAACTGCGTCAGCCGAAATATTATTTTTATAACAACTACGGTAATCAAGTGATGGCAGTTACCGCTCACTCTAAAGAACAACCGTATGTAATTGTTGGTATTGAAGCGTTTGCGGTTGGCGAATCATATCAAAAAACGCATTATCAAATGAAGGAGCTAAATTCCTTTATAACCGAATCCGGATTTTTTATAGGGGCGCGTCCATCGTTTAAGTCAATGATGTTTGCTATTCCAAACGTTACCAAAGCGAAAGGAATTATCAAAAAGAAAGGTCTGCCGGCAATGGATGAGAAAATCAAAAAAGTAAGAACCATACGTTATCAAATTGACCAGATAAAAGAATTGGAAACACAAGCGGCGGACGCGAAAAAAATAGATTTCGGTTCGTACACGGCTGAATACCGATTCGTTAAAAATAAACTTCGTCGGTTTAGCATCTCGGTCAACACGCCCGCGCCCGCCGTCGCCAGCAAAGATTTATAATTTCTACACTTTAAAGTTCTTTGGAAGAGTTTGCCAAACCTCAAAATACCCGTGCTGCAGTTCGGCGGTTTCCATCGCAAACTTCGTCGGACGAATGATGTAGCGCGATTCAAACATAAACGCCAATGTGCCGCTTAACTTTTGCGGTTTAAGTTCGGCGTTCGACGCTTTTTCAAACGCTTCCGCGTCAGGTCCGTGAGCCGACATTTGATTATGAAGGCTCGCGCCGCCGGCGATGAAACCCTCTTCCTTCGCGTCATATTGTCCAAAAACTAAACCCATAAATTCGCTCATAAAGTTGCGATGAAACCACGGCGGGCGAAACGTATTTTCAGCGACGAGCCAGCGGTCTGGAAAGATAACGAAATCGCAATTTGCCACGCCTACTTCGGGCGATGGCGAAGTCAGCACGGTGTAAATGCTTGGGTCTGGGTGGTCAAATGAAACCGAACCGATTGTATTAAATCTGCGCAAATCATATTTATAAGGCGCGTAGTTTCCGTGCCACGCGACGACATTAAGCGGCGAACTTTTTATCTCGGTCGTCCACAGATTGCCGCCGAATTTTGCCGTCAATTCAAAATCGCCGTCTTTATCCTCAAACCAAGCAACCGGCGTTTCAAAATCTCTCGGATTTGCCAAACCGTTTGCGCCAATCGGACCCAAATCGGGCAAGCGAAAATGTCCGCCGTAGTTTTCGCAAATATAACCGCGCGCTCGTCCGTCGGGCAATTCAACGCGAAATTTCAAACCTCTCGGCAAAACCGCAATTTCGCCTGCCTCAGTTTCAATCACGCCGAGTTCGGTTAAAATTTTCAATCGCCCGCTTTCGGCAGCGACAAGCATTTCCGCGTCGGCGTTATAAAAAAATCGTTCAGTCATCGCCTTATTGCAAGCGAAAATATGAACGGCGATTCCCGTCTGCGCGAAAATATCGCCGCAACCTGCCATAGTTACGATGCCGCCGATAAAATCCGTTTCCGCTTCGGGCATCGGCAGCGGATTCCAGCGCAACTGATTCGGCGTGGTTACAACTTCATCAAATTTTGAAACGAAAAGTTTATTTTCGATTTGCCGAAATGGACGATGAAGAACCGACGGCTGAATGCGATACGTCCAAGTGCGCTTATTCAAAAGCCGCGGCGTGGTAAAAGATGTGCCGGAAAATTGTTCGGCGTAGAGTCCGAGCGGCGCACGCTGCGGCGAATTCTGTCCAACGGGCAATGCGCCCTCATCTGCTTCGGTAGCGAATTCATTGCCGAAACCGCTTTGATATTTCAATTGTTTTTCGCTTTTGGTTCGAGTCATTTTCGTCAAATTATACTTTCTTTAAAATAGCTAGGATTTCATCTGCAACAAGAAATGAATCTTCTACTAAATCATTAAGTTTTTTTATTTCATCTTCGTAATCAGCCTTTATTCGGTTTTCGTGTAATTCTTTACCTTTCTTTCCAATATCTTGATTGTCCAAATCACTTTTGTTCAAGTATTCATCCCAAATTTGTTTGTGCGAAGATTTATAACGGTCATATCTATAACCTCTACCAACTGTTTGAATTCGTGCTTTCCAATAAATAGCATAATACAGACGACTAATTGCGGTGCGCTTTGGAGACCTTTGACTAAATAGTCAAACGCTTCCGTGCTAGGCACAGGTAATTGCGAAATTATAAAGGGAAATTTCCAATGAAGATTTAAATTTGCAATTTCAATTTCACAGTTATACATATTCAATTCACCAATTATAAATTTCCGCGTTTTCGCTGTTCGTCTTCAATCGAAACAAATAGCGCTTTGAAATTACCTTTGCCAAAACCTTTGCAGCCTTTACGCTGCAAAATTTCATAAAAAACCGTCGGTCGGTCTTCGACGGGTTTAGTAAAAATCTGCAAAAGATAACCTTCTTCGTCGCGGTCAACGAGAATGCCGAGTTTTTTTAGTTCCTCGATGTCTTCGTCAATTTCGCCGACACGGTTCGGAAGCTCCAAGTAATAAGAATCGGGAACGGTAAGAAATTCCACGCCGTTTGCCTGCAATTTGGCGACGGTTTGCCGAATGTCTTTGCACAGAAGCGCGACGTGCTGTGCGCCCGCACCGCGATAAAATTCGATGTATTCTTGAATCTGACTTTTGCCTTTTTTGCTTTCGGCAGGCTCGTTAATCGGAAATTTGATGTTGTGTCCGCCGTCCGACATCACGATTGACATCAGCGCGGAATATTCGGTCGAAATGTCTTTGTCGTCAAATGTAATGTAACGCTCAAATCCCATTACATCGCGGTAATAATCGCACCACGGCTCCATTTTTCCGAGTTCGACGTTGCCGACGATGTGGTCAACCAGAACGATTCCGACCGCTTCGCCTTCGACCGATTGCGGGACAAATCCGGGCAGAAACACGCCGTTATAATTATGTCCGTTATTTGTATTGTAAGAAATTAACGAGTGAACGGTGTCGCCGTAGGTATGAATCGCGGCTTTGCGAACACTTCCGTTTTCGTCCTTCCAATCGTGCGGTTCGATATGAACTTTAGCTCCGCGTTTCACCGCTTCGTTAAAAGCGTGGTCGGCATCTTCAACGTGAAAAGCGATGTCACGCACGCCGTCGCCGTGCTGTTTGATGTGTTCGGCGGCGTGATGTTCAGGCGAAAGTGGCGTGGTTAAAACGAGATTGACGCGGTTCTGCCGCAGAACATACGAAGTCGTTTCGCGGTTGCCCGTTTCCAGTCCCGAATACGCCGCCCGCGAAAAGCCGAACGCTTTGCGATAATAAAACTCGGCTTGCTTTGCGTTGCCGACGTAAAACTCGACGTGATGTATTTTTTTCAAGCCTAAAGGATTTTGTTCTGTCATAATTGCCTCACTAAAATTTTTAGCCTCTTAGTTTTTTGCCGGGGTTGGTTGCAAAATAGTTATTATTTGCTTTGTGATTTCGACGTGGTTCACGCCTTCCATATTCGCCATCAACACAACGGCAAGCTGTTTGCCGGGCGCGATGTAAAGTTGTGTGCTAGTACCTTGTTGTGCGCCGCTGTGAGTGATAACTTTCGCTTCATTTTGTCCGCTAATCAACCACCCGAAATAAGGCGATTCTTTACCATCGCCGGTTTTCATCGGAATGAGCATTTGCTCAAAAGATTCTTTCTTGAGCAAAACGCCCGTTTGTGCGGCAACGGCAAACCGGGCGATGTCTTCCGCCGTCGAAACCAAACCGCCGCCGGGAATTTTGTTGCTGGTATCAGCCAAATCAGCGTTTCTGAGTTCGCCGCTCTTTGATTTAGCATAACCTCGCGCCCGATTTGGAATGATGGCATATAAATCATCAATTCTAGTGCGCTCCATTCCGGCGGGGCGAAAAATGTTTTCGCGTAAATAATCGGCAAACGGCATTTTCGCCGCTCCTTCGACGACACAACCTAGGACGACGTAACCGAAAGTCGTATAAACGAATTTTGTTCCCGGCTCTTGCAGAAGCGGCTCGTTTTTGAAACCGTCCATTGATTCGGAGACGTTGCTGTAATGCCGCGTGCTATTAAATTCCTCATTAGTTTTGTAATGACGAATGCCGCTCAGATGTCCGATTAAATGCCGAGTCGTGATTTTCTGCGACTTTTCGGGGTAAGCAGAACAGTAGTTTTGAATGGGCGCGTCCAAATCCAATTTGCCTTTTTCAACCAACTGCATTGCGGCGACGGCGGTTATAGGTTTTGAAACCGATGCGATGCGATAAACCGTCTTCGGCGTGGCGGGAACAGAGTTTTCCGCATCCGCCAAACCGTAGCCTTGAGACCAAGCAATTTGATTGTTAATGACAATCGTCACGGAAAAGCCCGGGATGTTTTGTTTCGACATCGCGGCGGAAATCGTGGCTTCGATTTGATTTTTTTGTTCGGCTGATACGCTCGAATGGTTTTGAGCCGTTGCCGAAACAACCGCTAATAAAATAATCGAAAGGACAAAACTGTAGATCGTGCTTGCTTTTCTCATTTGGTTATTATTTCCAAAATATCGCCTTGCCTTATCTCCACTCGTCTAAAACCTCGAACGATTTATTCTTCATCAGGCAAAGTTCTTCTCGTTCTTCCGCCATCGGCTCGTCTTTGTAGGCTTCGTTTATCGCTTTGAGCAAATCATTGTTTTTTTGACGCTCAAAAAAATCTTCCAACGCAAGCGAAACCAAACGGTCATTTGAAATTTGCATTTGCTTAGCAATTGTTTCAACTTTTTTCGCTAGAGATTATGTAACTTTTACATTTTCCATAAATCTAAAATACTATTTTTCGTTGAAACTCTCGATATATTTTCTGGTCGTTTCCTTTAAATAACTATACGACGGAATCACATACAAAATCGGCTGCATATCCGAATAATCGTATGGCGTGTTAATAACTTGCTCCAAATCGAACTGACGGCGTTCGACATTATCGGTGAAAGCGTTTTCAAGTTCGCCGAAAGACGACAGTAAACCCGCGCCGTAAGCCTTCAATTCGCCGTTTTCTTCAACTAAGCCGAATTCGACAGTGAACCAGTAAAGCCGTCCGAGTTCTTCGAGTTGTTCGTTCGTAGCGATGCGTGCGCCGTGTCCGATGAACTGCGAAAAATCGGCGAAATCACAGTTGGTGAAATTCGGAATATGCCCGATGGCTTCGTGAACGATGTCGGGTTCGGGCGTGTATTCAGGGCGCGAATGATGGCGAATATACTGCGTGCAAAGCATCGTTCTGTATGACAACCAACTTAGAAATCCGCGCGTTTCGACCAATCCTTCAATCGGCGCGAGGCGAAAATTGCAAAGTTTATTGAGCCGCTTATTCATCTCCGACAGTTGCGGAATACGCTCGGTGCTGATGCCCAATTTCTCTTTCGCGTCGAGGTAAAATGCAGAAGCGCGACGCGACTGAATTTCTTCGAGCCGCGTGGCGACAATGCGCCAGATGGCTTGTTCCTGTTCAGTATATTCAACGTCGGTAATGGCGCCTGTTTCACGAAAGTTTTTTGATAAACTCGCAATATAATCGCGCCGCCGGCGATAATCTTCATCGCTTGCACCCGGGTGGTCAAGGTGAAGTTCGTTGATATTTTCAAATCGCATATCACGAAATTGGGGTAACTCTTCGTCTTTCACTTCAAAATTTGTAAGGCTCAAGGCTGGCTCAGATTTGGATGAAGCGGTTTCTGGTAACATTTTAAAATTCTCCTTTTCTTTTATGTGGTTAATAATCTATTGTAATAGACTCGTAAAAACTTGCCAACAGTAAAGTTTGGATATACAGTTTTGGAACCACGAGGCTAAACCAATGAAACAATGTCCGAATTGTAAAACTACATATACCGATGAATCATTGCGGTTTTGCTTGGCTGATGGCGCAAATTTGATTTCCTCGTCCGACGCGGCGGAGACCGTGCGAATGTCTTTCGCAAATGAGCCGATGCGGGTGAACGTGCCGCCCGATTCCGCGCCGACAGTTTTTACGACGCCGATTTCTCAAACGCCACCCGTCAAAAAAGGCGTTAGCCCAATTATTGTCGGGATTCTCGGCGTTTTGCTGCTTTTAGCGGTCGGTCTGTTTGCCGCATATATTTTACTCCGCACGACAAGAGATAAAAGTTCTTCCGTCCTTGTTTCGCCGACACCGACAGTTTCATCGGCAGTTTCAAAAACCGACACGCCGACGGACGAAACCGCCGCGCTCAAAGAAAAACTGGCAAATCTCGAAAAACAAATGCAGGATCGGAAAATTCAAAAACCGAATTCGCCCGCTGAAACGTTTTCGCCGCCGAAACCGGCTGTCAATACGGCGCGTGCCAATTCACCGCGTGATGGATTTCTCGCGCTGCGAAGCGAGCCGAATTCGGAAATCGGTGAGCGAATCGCTAAAATTCCGCACGGAGCGATTATTACCGTTATCGGCTGTCCGAAACCGTCAAACGTCGGGAAAATGACGGGGCGTTGGTGTCAAGTAACTTATAACGGACAATCGGGTTGGGCGTTCGATAAATTTATGATTTTTTGATTGAGCAGAAATTAAAAATCCCTTTCATCAAACTCGACGCGATAAAAAATGTCGGCTAATTTCAAACGGCTGTTGATTGATTCGATGGTAAATTCGCGCTCCAGATTTTCATAAAACAAATATTTCCAACTGCCATCCGATTGGCGAATATAATGCTCGACAAGCGGTTTGTCTTGCGACACGAGAATGTAATCGGTCAAGGTCGGATTCCAAAGTTGATAGCGGTGAAATTTTTCGCTCCGGTCAAATTGTTCGGTTGATTCGCTCAGGACTTCGATGATAACCGTCGGATTCAAAACCACGTCCCGAAATTCGTCGTGGTATTCCGGCTCGCCGCAGATAACGACTATATCGGGATAAGAAATCATTCCCTTGACGAGCGGACGTTTCGGCGGAAACATTCCGCTCCGAACTTTCGTGTCTTTGATTCGCAGACGATAAGGTGTTTTAAATACTTGATTACCGATTAGAACGGCGAGATTAACGCAAATATCGCCGTGTTCGCCGCTTTCGCCCGCCATCGCGTAAATCTCGCCATCGAGAAATTCGTAGCGTTCGTCTTCAGTGCGGTCAATCCTCAAATAATCTTCAAGCGTGAAAACGGATTTTGTTTCTGCTAGAGCCATAAAAACCTCCGACAAGATGTTATCACTTTTTCAAAAGCGATTCATAAAGATTTTTTAGATTCTTTAAGTGCGCTTCGATGCTGAAATTCTCCCGTGCAAAATCGAAAGCGCGACCTCCCAAATCTTCGCGCAAATTTTCATCCGTTAATAGTTTCAACATTTTTTCAGAGAGTTCTGAAGCATTTTGAGTTTGGAAAACTTCCGCGTATTTTCCGTTGTCCGAGACTTCAAGAAGCGGTTCAATGTCCGACACAATCATCGGCACTCGTGTCAGCATCGCTTCCGTTACGGCGACGGGCAAACCTTCCTGCAAAGACGAAAAAACGAACAAATCAAGGGAAGCCAAAACGTGTGGAACGTCGCCGCGTCCGCCGAGAAAATGAACACGGTCGGCGATTCCATTTTCCGCGCAAAAGCGCACGCACGCTTCAAATTTTTCTTCCGCGCCCGTTTCAATTCTGCCGACAAAGACACAATGCGCACGTTTGATTTCCGCAAAAACCTTCGGCAGAGCGCGGCAAATCGTCATCTGGTCTTTGCGCGGGTCGCGGTAAAAATTGGCAATCATCCCAATTAACAAATCGCCGTCGTGTAAATTTAATTCTTCGCGCAAAATTTTCCGATTTGATAAAATTCGCTCGCGGTCTGCACCGTTATAAACGACGTGAAAATTTTCTCTGACATTGAGCTTATCAACCGCTTCGAGCCAATTCTGCAAACCGCGACTGACGACGATGTTGGCGTGCATCCGCGGAATCAAAAATTTCGCCGTCCGCCGATTCTTCTCGTCGTAAATAAAACCTTGAAAACTCAAAACACGCTTGACGGGCAAGCCGATGCTTGCCAAATAAAGATGCAAACCTTCGACCGGCTGATAGCCCTGCACAATTTGGATTTCGCGCTGTTTAAGGATTTTCCGCAGTTGCAAAACGACGTTAAAATCTACGGGCAGACGGCGATTTAGACGAATAAATTCCGCGCCCGATTGGCGAAAATCTTCTTCGAGCGCACCGCCGCCCGTCGCCACAAACGTCAAGTCGAGTTCGTGCTTCTTCGCGTTGCGGCAAACGTCCAACGCTTGCATTTCCGCGCCGCCGCGTCCCAACGAATCAAGCGTGTGCAAAACTTTTAACATTTTGATTTTGGAGTTTCGGGTTCGGAAACTAAAATAATTTTTATGTCTGTTTCGGTTTTAGTTCCGTCTCACAATCACGCGCCGTTTGTCGAACGAACGTTGCGTTCAATCTTCAAACAAACGCTCTCGCCGAAAAAGTTGATTGTAATTGACGACGGTTCAAAAGACGAATCAGTTGAAGTTATCGAACGAGTTTTGCGCGAATGTCCGTTCGATTGTTCATTTATAAAACGGGAAAACCGCGGACTTTCTGCCACACTCAATGAAGGCTTTGCCCAAACAGACGGCGATTATTTCGCTTACCTCGGCTCGGACGACGTTTGGCTTCCGACATTTTTAGAGCAGAGAATCGAACTTCTTCAAAAACGTCCTCGTGCGGTTTTAGCATTCGGACACGCTTTTTTGATTGACGAAGCCGACCAGATTATTGACCGCACCGACACTTGGACTGGCTTTGCTGACGGCGATATGTTGCCGCTGCTGCTTCGCGGAATGATTTTTTCGAGTCCGAGCGTCGTCTACAGGCACACGGCGTTGGCGAAACACGCCTGGAACGAAAATTCTATTTTGGAAGATTACGAGTTATATCTGAAACTTTGCGCCGACGGAGAATTCGCGCTCGATTCAAGCGTTTTGTGTGCGTGGCGGCAACATAGCTGGAATGTCAGCCGAGATTTTTCGGTGATGCTTGACGAATGGCTGGCGGCGCAAAATCGAGTGGCGGACCGATTAAAAATCTCACGCGCGGAACTCGATAAAATTCAAGCGGAACTCAGATTTAACGCAGCTCTCGACTTCATTCGGCACGGCGAAAAGCGCGAAGCCGTTCGCTTGATGCGCGAAAACTTGAGCGGCGCAAAATCCATCAGGAAAGTTGCAAGAACTCTTTTTCGCCTTTCAATTCCAACCTCACTTTTTCAATGGAACAGACAACGGAAAAGAATTAAAGCGATTGAAAAATACGGAAAGCTAAACGTTTGAAATGACCAAATCCGAACTCCGCAAAATCTATCTTGGAAAACAAAAATCACTTTCCGATGTTGAAAGGAAAGAGAAAAGTCTGTACATAGCCGACAAGTTTTTCGAGAATTTTAGTTTAGAAAGCATCCGATTTCTTCACGTCTTTCTTGCAATCGAAAAAAATAAAGAAATAGAAACTTCTTTTATTTACAAACGCTTGTGGCGAGATTTTCCCAGAGTTACAACGCTTGTTTCGCGCGTTGATTTTCAAACACTGACGCTCGAAAATCTGAAATTTACAGCCGATACAAAACTCGTCGCTAATAAGTGGCAAATTTTAGAACCAGCGACGAGCGATCCGATTGAAATCGAAGAGATTGACGCGGTTTTAGTTCCGCTTTTATGTTTCGACGAAAGAGGTTTTCGCGTCGGTTACGGAATGGGTTTTTACGATAGATTGTTGAAAGAATGTCGGACGGACTGCCGGAAAATTGGTCTGAGTTATTTTGCGCCAACGGCGGAAATTTCGGACGCGCAAAATTTTGACGTGCCACTCGATTTTTGTATTACGCCGCAAAAAATTTGGAAGTTTTAAAGCAAAAGTCCGTGTATGCAATTCATTTAGCAACACGGACTCCTTCATTCTTGAATAATATTTCGCAAGATGTCGTCAGCCTGACATCGGCGACGCATAAAAATTTGCAGTTCACGCAGGCAATAAACCTTTTAGTTCCTTGACGATTTTCTGTACGTCTTCGTGGTCTTCGAGGGCGAACATAAAAAAGTCGTAACTCGTCTTAAAGCAAATCACGCCGTTACCGAAAAACCAAACGCCTTCGAGCAAAGGATTTCCGCCTAAAAGCCAATCAACTGGAGCGCCCGTGATGGTTTTCGGATTAAATATGTTCGTCATCATTACCGCGCCCGACGCAAAACTATACGCGCCTAAAAGCGGTGCGCCGATATACTTGGCGATGTCGCGCTCGAATTGAATTCGTTCAGCTTCGGCTTGCGTCAACTCGCCGTTTTTGACGAGTTCGTCCTGGCTTTTCAGATAACTTTGAAATTGCTCGCTCGCCTTTTGCACCGACCACGCGGGCAACGCCGAATTGAACAACCAGTGCGAGCTAATTCCCGTAACAACAACGCCCAAACCTGCGCCAACCGCCATCGAAACGCCGGTCGTCGCGGCTTGCAACGGATTTTCCGTAATCCATTCGGAAGTTTTCTGCACGGTTTTTATCGCCGAATCAATCATTCGCGTCCAGCTTGCGCCGAGATTAAATGCGCGGGAGACGCGATTGGCTGCCGTATCAAATGAACCTCTTGCTTCATCAAACATTGCGCCGGCTTGGTCGGAAGCAACATTGAAAATTGCGCCGGCTTGTTTGCCGACTTCCTTGATAACTTTTTCCGCTTCGACGGCGGTAACGGCGACGACGTCAGCGGCTCTTCCGCCCGCGTCTTCCGCGACGCTGCGAATTGGCTCGCTCGCGTCCCAAGCCTTTTTCGCCGCGTCTTCGGCGGTTTTGTATGTATCTTCGGCGACTTTAACGGCTTGTTTGCCGACTTCTGATTTTTCGGCTTCCGTCTTTATCTTCTGTGCGCTTTCACGAAATGTTTCCGCACCTTTCTTCGCCGTTTCCTTAGCGACTTTCGCACCTTCTTCAAGTTTTTCTTTCAGTCCGAGCTGTCGGTCGAAATCCTCAAAACGGTCTTTCGCTTCGCGCTGCCATTTTTCAAATCGTTCTTTGTAATCCGCCATTGTTTTTTCTCTCCTTTGCAAATCTCTCCGAAAATACGTTTTTGAAAGATGCTTTGTTCGCTTTGATGCAAAACAATTCCTTAACTTTGTATAATTGCACCAACCGAGCGAAGCGGTCAAACTTTATATTCCCAGCCAATCTGCAACGAGCAAATTCATTTCCGCTTTTTACGCCTTAATCCGCCTCCGGTAATAAAACTACAATTTATGTGAATCAATACTAAAAAGTTAATACAAAAAAGTGTTTTAGTCGGGAGCGCAGGCATTTTGCCTGCCCAAATTGCGCCAGCAATCTAAAGTGATTGATAATCGGCAAATTTACTACGCTTCGCGCCATTGCAGGCAAGATGTCTGCGCTCCCGACTGCCAATTAACTTTTTATAAAACTGATTTTTCTTTTTAGTGTTGATTCACATAATTTAAACACGCGGCAGAATGTTATAGCTTTTTATCTTCGAGTTGAGCGTCGTCGCGTTTAAGCCGAGAAGTCGGGCGGCGCGTGATTGATGTCCGCCGGTTTGGTCGAGCGCGCGACGAATTAAGTCGGTTTCAAAACGGCGCACTTCATCGTAAAAATTTACGCCGCGCGAGATGTCTATGTCTTCAGACGTGCCTTCGCCGTCCTGTATCATTTCACGCGCCAGATTCGGGTCGCGGACTTCCGGGCGCAAGCATTCAACCGTTATTTCGTCGGTCGGTGCAATGACGACGGCGCGTTCGATAATGTTTTCGAGTTCGCGGACATTGCCCGGATAATAATAATTTTCAAGCAAGGACAAAACTTCCGGCGAAAGATTTTCGCTGATTTCCCGTAGATTTTCTTCGTTATACTTGCGGATAAAATGTTGTGCGAGCGGCAGAATATCTTCGCGGCGCGTTCGCAACGGCGGAAGTTCAATCGGCACGACCGACAGACGATAATATAAATCTTCGCGGAACGTGCCGTTTTTGACGGCTTCCTTCAAATCAACATTGGTGGCGGCGATAATTCGCACGTCAACCTTCACAGTTGCGGTTTCGCCAAGCGGCGTGAATTCGCGCTCTTGGATGACGCGAAGCAGACGAACTTGTGTTTCAGGACGGAGATCGCCGATTTCGTCGAGAAAAATCGAGCCGGTGTCGGCGACTTCAAACAATCCTTTTTTCGCGGTAACCGCTCCCGTAAATGCGCCTTTCGTATGTCCGAAAAGTTCTGATTCGAGCAGTTCCGATGGAATATTTGAACAATTAACAACCACAAAGGGTTTATCGGCGCGGAGAGAAGATTCGTGGATTGATTTGGCGAGGAGTTCCTTTCCCGTTCCCGATTCGCCTGTAACAAGAACGGTCGAACGCGCCGGCGCGACTCTCTCGACCAGGCGAAAGACACTTTCCATTTGTTCGGAACGCCCGATAATCGCATCGCGCTTGACCGAGCGCGTCATCGCTTGCCTTAAGGAAACACGCTCTTCTTCTTTACGGCGTTGTTTGATGCCGCGAGCGACGAGAGCAAGAATCTGTTCGTTTTGAAAAGGCTTCCGAATGCAGCCCGCCGCGCCTTTGTCCCAAGCGGAAATCGCCGTGTCGAATGTGGCGTAAGCCGTAACCATCAAAACGACGGCTTCCGCGTCCATTCGGATAATTTCTTCGAGCGCGGTCAAACCGCCTTTGCCCGGCATCGAAACGTCCATAAGGACGACATCGTAATTTTTCTGCTCATAGGCTTCGACGGCTTCTTCACCCGTCTTCGCCAAATCAACTTTGTAACCCGCGCCTGTTAGAATCGTTTCCAAAACGTCGCGCATTATTTCTTCGTCATCACAGACCAAGATAGAACCTTTTTTCGCCATAACAATTTAACAAATATACAGGTTTATTAGTGACAAAACAAAATTCGGACGTTGCATCAGTATTAAACCGTCACCCAATAAAATAAGCGCGGCTGAATTTAATTCCGCCGCGCTTGTAATTGTGCCGTGTCAACACCCAAAGCAAAAGTATAATTTAGAAAATAAACTTTGCTTGGTAACGAATACTCCGCCCGCCGCTGTTGCTGGTTGAAGTAATCACGCCGCTGGTGGTCGGGTTAATCGGTTGAAGGAAAAGCCCTTGCGTAAAATCGTTAGCGAGGTTATCCCCTGAACCGAATTGCGGATGATTAAAGACGTTAAAGGCTTCAATACGTGCTTCAATAAAGACCCTTTCAGAAACTCTCGTTCGTTTCAAAAGTGTCATATCGAAATTTCTGATACCTTTTGAACGCTCGGTATTACGTCCGAGATTACCCTGACGAACAACGCTTCCCGGTAATCCGGCAACGTATGTCGGATTGACGATGAATTGTGCCGTGTTTGGATCAATCGGCTGGAAAATAGGTGCGCCCGTGGATGTTCGTCCAATAATAACTTCCGGGTTAAGATAACCCGTGATGAAGTTATTCGCGTTAACTACAGGAATGGCGCGGACACCACGCTGTCCGTTCGGATTGAAAGTAGGACGATTTGCACCTCCAATACCGTCTGAGTCAAATCCATTAAGTATGCTAAACGGCACACCTGACTCAAATGTAGTTACACCACTAAGTTGAAAACCGCCGAGCAGTCTGCCAATAAAACCTTGTTGCTCTTTAAAGAACGGTGATTGAGCGACGTATGTGAAAGTGGCGCGATGTGTTCGGTCAAACACTGAAAGAGCCCGGTCATTTCTCTCACCACCGAAAATTGCCGGAATAGCTGAAAAGGAAGATCCCACCGAACCTAATCCGGCGATAAACACTTCGTCTGCATTACTGATTAATTTGGAAAAGGTGTAAGCACCAGTTATCTGGAAATTGTTGCTAAAGCGACGACGAACTTCAATCTGACCAGCATTGTAGTTAGAGTCACCGCCATTGGTGCGAACCGTTCTTGGACCTTGAAGATTATCAAATCTGCCTGATAAGCCGGTTGTTACTCCTGGAGGTGTTATACGCAGTTCTGGTCGAACAGTTGGATTGTAATCTTCATTAATGTAAAGATTCGTTCCTTTTGAACCGACATACGAAATATCCATTACAATGTTAAATGGCAATTCGCGCTGCAAACCAAGAGAGTATCTTTGATAATACGGGTTCCGCAGATTCGGAGCGATTAGCGTTTGTGCGCTAAGCGGTGTTACGGCAGCAGCCACAGTCGGGAACTGATCGCTAAAGCTAGACAAACCACGCGGATTCGTAGCACTCACGGTAGAAGTAGTCTGTGTCACAATCGTATTCGGTGATGAAGCGACTGCGTTTGACGCAATGTTATTGAAGAACGAATCATAGCCGATATTATATCCGGCACGAATAACGGTTTTCTTTTCACCGAAGACAAAGCCGCGAATGCCATTTGAAAACGACGGTGAATAAGCAAAGCCAACCGAAGGAGAAAAATTGTTGGTGTCTTTAGCTACTTTATTGGGTTGGCTAAAAGGTCCGGTGCGTGTTACCGGGTCAACATTAAAGAGACCCGTAAAAGACGGCGTGCGAAGCGTGTTAAACGGCACTCCAAAGTATTCATACCGAACCCCCGCTGTCAGGGTTAAATCCGTCGTGGCTTTGTAGCGGTCTTGGACAAATCCGGCAATCCGATGCAAACTCGGATTATATGTCGCACTGCCGAAAGTCCGGGCGGCAGCACCGTTAGAACCGCCAAAATTGTCAACGAAATTACCTAAAGAAGTAAAGCCTCCACCTGCCGCAAAAGCTAACGATCCGCGAATGTTGGCTGGGGCAACTTGCGTAGAAATTTGTCTCGTGTAATCAATACCTCCGCGAATCGTATGATCGCCCAAAATTTTTGTTACTGTATCTTGAACCTGATAATTATCAGCCGTTCGACCTTGCGGGAAAACCGCCGAAACACCGATTGAGGTTAAATTGGAGATATTGATTTGCGGTAATGTGCCTGCTGGTCCTGACGCATCGGCAATTGGAAAACCCAATTGAATACGATTATAAGCAAGTCGCAATTCGTTAGTTAGCGAAGACGAAAAAATGTGCGTTTCGGCAATTAGAAAATTGCGATAGGTTTGCGAAAAGTCAGCATCAAAACCGTCAAATACAGCAGTTCCAGCGGTGCCGCCGCCAGGCTGCACTGCTTTGTCTTGTAGATAACGGAACGAAAGTTGATCATTTCTTCCTAATGAATGATCAGTACGAATCTGAAATTGTCTTTCGGTTGATCTAGTTCCTAATTCGCGGAAAAATGTTCCGTTCTGAACTTGTCCGCGCGTTTGTTGCGCTGGCGGCAAATTTGAATTGTCAAGCGAAATTGCCGTTCGATTAGCGATAGGAGCAATTGTACTCGCGGTCGCTGCCAGATATGCCGCCACGTTGGGATTACCGGCAAATTGCTGTAACTGTGCGCGACCGGCAGCGGTTGGAACAATTAATGTGACAAAACCACCCGGTTCTCGAAAGCGTTGTTCTTGATACGCAACGAAAAAGAAATTCTTGTCACGTCGGGTGTCGAAAACCGGTCCGCCTTCGCCAAAATGAGGCAGAAAAAGAGGACCACCGAAAGTTCCTGCCGGAACAATTAGAGCATTAAACGGCGGACTGGTTGCACCATCTCTAGTCACCCTAGTCGCTCGTGATTGCGCAGCGGTAAGCGCGTCATCCGTGCTTGTATCATAGATAAAAGAAGCCGTGCCGTGAAATTCACTCGTTCCAGCGCGGGTGATAACATTGACCACCGCACCGCCTGCCCGACCGAATTCAGAATCGTAATTCGCGGTTTGCACCGAAACTTCTTGCACGGCATCTTGATTGGTTATTTGAAACCCTTGGCCGGCGACTGAGATGTCATTATTTTCCGTGCCGTCAATCAAAAAGTTATTGGAGCGTCCGCGCGCGCCGTTCACTGAAAATGTGCCGACACCGAAGCCGCCACGGTTGGACGACACACCAGGCAATGTCAACGCCAAAGAAACCGGATTCAAGCCGCTAATCGGCAACTCAGTAATTTGTCTAGTCGAGATGTTGCCGCCGCGAACCGGAGCTTCGGTTTGCAGTTGCGCGCCCGACTCGCCGGTTACTTCGACAACAACCTCCTGACCGCCCGGAATTAAATCAGCATCAACGGCTGAAGTTTGATTAGCATTAACGATAATGCCGGTTTTGGTAGCCTTACCGAAATTCGGAGCGGCAATACTCACCGAATAATTTCCCAGATCAACCGCGTCAAAACGGTAAAATCCTTCATCATTAGTTGTGGCTGTCCGTGCCACCGTCGTATCCGTATTTGTAAGCGTTACTTCTGCTCCTGGAATTACGGCTCCGGTCTGGTCTTTGATAACTCCGCTTACAGTCCCGCGGCTGGTTTGAGCAAATGCAAGCATAGAACTTACAAGCACCAAGCACACTGTGGCGGTGAGGCGATTAATAAACTTTCGTCTGCATCCCGTGAAAAAAATAAACTTATCCATTATATTCCTCCAAAATTTGTTTTTCACTGTCGTTGAATCAACATCAGGTTTTAATGTTAGTTTTTAACAGGCTATTTCAACCTTTACGCAAAGTCCGTTCCCTTAATTGAATATGAAACTTCAAAGATTAAGACTAGAAGTTTTACCGAGTAATCGTGCAGGTATAATAAGAAAGTAAGTATTGGTAGATATTGGAGCAGCAAATACTGTTCAAATAATCGAACTTTTATCCAAAAAATTGAATAGCTACTATTAGATAAGGAATTAAATGGGAACTCTTTAGCGTTGTGAATTTGATTATGTGCGAGCGACAGAATCTTCGCAGCGCGTCCGCAACGGCGGAAGTTCAATCGGCACGACCAACAGACGGTAATATAAATCTTCGCGGAACGTGCCGTTTTTGACGGCTTCCTTCAAATCAACATTGGTGGCGGCGATGATTCGCACGTCAACTTTAACAGTTGCGGTTTCGCCAAGCGGCGTGAATTCGCGCTCTTGGATGACGCGCAGCAGACGAACTTGTGTTTCAGGACGAAGGTCGCCGATTTCGTCCAAGAAAATCGAGCCGGTGTCGGCGACTTCAAACAATCCTTTTTTGGCGGCAACTGCTCCCGTAAATGCGCCTTTCGTGTGTCCGAAAAGTTCCGATTCGAGCAGTTCCGATGGAATATTTGAACAATTAACAACCACAAACGGTTTGTCGGCGCGGAGAGAAGATTCGTGGATTGATTTGGCGAGGAGTTCCTTTCCTGTTCCCGATTCGCCTGTAACAAGAACGGTCGAACGCGCCGGCGCGACTCTCTCGACCAGGCGAAAGACACTTTCCATTTGTTCGGAACGCCCGATAATCGCATCGCGCTTGACCGAGCGCGTCATCGCTTGCCTTAAGGAAACACGCTCTTCTTCTTTGCGGCGTTGTTTTATGCCGCGAGCGACGAGGGCAATAATCTGTTCGTTTTGAAAAGGCTTCCGAATGCAGCCCGCCGCGCCTTTGTCCCAAGCGGAAATCGCCGTGTCGAACGTGGCGTAAGCCGTAACCATCAAAACGACGGCTTCCGCATCCATTCGGATAATTTCTTCGAGCGCGGTCAAACCGCCTTTGCCCGGCATCGAAACGTCCATAAGGACGACATCGTAATTTTTCTGCTCATATGCTTCGACGGCTTCTTCGCCCGTCTTTGCCAAATCAACTTTGTAACCCGCGCCCGTTAAAATTGTTTCCAAAACGTCGCGCATTATCTCTTCGTCGTCGCAAACTAAAACAGAACCTTTTTTCGCCATATATTACTTAAATATAACAAAGTTTTATTTAAAAACTTAGTTGATATATGTGTTGTTACTTTGGAAATTTTTGTTTGGGATTTAAAACAAAAAAGCCTGTCAGTTATACTGACAGGCAAAATAATCAAATTAATTCAAATTAGAAGTTTAACCGAACCCCAAGTTGAATTGAACGTGATTCACGTGTATCAGTAAATCTGCCGAAAGTCGTTCGCGGGTCGGTTTCATTAATCGTGCCGTCCGCGTTACGAAAAACATTGTTCAAATTCGTATTGATACTTGTGAACTGGGTCGTATTAAACAAGTTGAAAGCCTCAAAGCGCAATTCAAGGTTGTTTCTTTCGCTAAAGAATTTGACGCGCTTGGTAACGATAGCATCAACATTGTTCAGCGGGTTGTCCAAACGGAATTGGTTAATACCCGATGTCCCGCGTCTGGGACCATTAGGGCAATCAGCAGTCGGTAGACCAAGAACATTTGCTACTGTTGTTCCGGCAGCACCAACAAGTGTGACAGTTCTAGCGCAGTTAAAAGATCGAAAAGCATTTGCATTAAATCCTCGACGATCATTTTCAACACCGCTAAGTGCTTGGAATGGTGATGCACCAAAATCAGCAAAGCTAAAAATCGCTCCGCCTGTTCCGGTAGTGTCAAGCGGATTACCAACGGTAATCAGATCGCCGGATTGATATTGATAAATCCCGCCAATACCAAATCCATCAAGCAGTCTTTTAACAAAGCCGGTTGTATTCTTGAAGAACGGAAGTTCATAAATAAAACTGCCGACAAAGCGGTGCGGACGGTCGTCGCTCGATCGAGCATAACCAAAACTTCTATCCAGCAAATCAAGTTGTCCACGCTGAGTATCAGCATCGGTCAGTGACTTCGAGAATGTATACGCAAGTTGGAAAAGCAAACCATCGTCGCTAAACCGTTTTTGGAAATTTGCTTGGAACGAGTCATATTGCGAATTACCACCGGCTGTCAACGCCGTTAAGCCAAGTTGAACATCATTATTCAAACGTCTGCTGTTAGCATTGGCGGTTGTAACATTCGGAATTACTCCAAACTGAGTTGTATTGAGAGTCGCAACGCCTTCAGGCCTTGAAGAACCTGGAAGGAATGTTCCCAATGACGGGTTAATTTGTTCACGAATATAAAGTTTTCTTCCCCGACTACCGACGTAACTCAAACCAACCACATAATCTTTAGCAAAACCACGTTCCAAAGTTACGTTGAATTGCGTAGTTTGCGGTGTCCTGAGACGCGGGTCAATCGGCTGTGAAAACTGTGTCAAGATGGTCGGAATTCTAAATTGACTTGCCGAAAAAGGATTGGTGATTTGACCTTGATTTCCGTTAAAGTTGGGGAACGGATCGGGAGCAAACGGGTCGGCTAAAGTTCCGCTTGCCGGAAAGAAAAATGAATTCGTTCCGTTAAAGCCGGGAGCCGTTAATTGTTGCAGTGCCGTATCACCGATAACCGCACCGTAATACAAACCAAATCCGGCGCGAATAACTGTTTGGTTTTCGCCCAAAATCGTTTTGAATAATCCGCGGTTAAAGAAGTTGTCTTCGCCAAACGAATAAGCAAGACCGACACGCGGCGCAAAATTGTTTTTATCCGGTTCAGTTCCGCCAACCGGAACCGTTCCGCCTAAAACTGGGTCTGGATCGCCGACAAATACCAAGCCTCTTGGTGCGCGGGTTCCGCCCAGCACAATTGCTTGCCCTTCCGGTGTCTGAAGCTGCCCGCTGGTCAGCAGTTGAGAAGTTGCTCCTGGACGGTAAAAAGCTACGCGGTTAAGTGTGTCTTTAAGCGGCGAGTTGTATTCATAACGAACACCATATGATAAGGTTAAATTGTTTGTCGCCCGCCAAGTATCTTGACCAAATATTGCCGCAGCTCTTTGTCGGTAATCACGCGCGCCTGCCGCTCCGAATTGAATTGCTGCCGGACCGCTGCCGAGTAAAAAGTCGGCAAAATCATCGCCGGTTGTATTGCCTCCGAAATTTCCCGAAAAGGTAAAAATACCCTGGTTAATAAACAGAAAATCCGTATCTTGTTTATACTTAGTAGCATCAACGCCGAATTTCATTCGGTGTGAACCGACAACCCAACTCAGAGAATCTTGGATTTGCATGTTTTCCGTGAACCTTCTCTGCGGACCTTGAATCGAGTTACCCAAAGTGATACCACGTTCATTTAACCTAATCGAAGGCGGTCCGGCAAAAGCCGAGTTAGCGACGAAATTACCGGTAAATCCGATTTGTGCCGGAGTGGTCGTATTAACCGGAGCGACGCCGGGTTGTTCGTTTGTTGAATAGCTGACCAACAACGCATTGACTAAATTTGACGAAATAACATAAGTATATCGTCCGATATAGTTATTAGTTTCGCGCAAGTCGGAAGCCCCAAAGCCGGGAACATTTGATCCGCCGAAAGCAAACGGTGAAAAAACGTCAGAATCAAAGAAATTGTATGTAAAATTCAAAAGATGATTCTGTGATATATTGTGGTCAACACGCGCGGTGAAGTAATTATTTTCGGTTAATTGATTAGCACTTACCTGTGCTTGTCCGCTTGCGTTCGCAGCGGGTATAAAGTCCAGGTAAAAACGTGCAATCGGCGAAATACGATTGGTTGGAATAGTATTATTCGGAAAAGGATTTCCGGTTGCCGGGTCAATAATTGTTCTACTGAAAATACCGTTTCTTTCATTCGCCGTCGGCAAAGCGGGCAATGTTTGTGATTGACCGAATACTTGGTAACGACGTTCATAGTCAGCAAAAAAGAAAGTTCTATCTCTACCGCTACTGGTAACCGGACCGCCTTCGCCGAAGTCTAAGAAAGGAATCGGACCGCCAATATTAAAGCCGTATTCTTTACGGTCAAACTTGCGGCGGAAATCCGAACCGGCTGGTCTTGTTCCAGGAATGGCTTTATCGAGAAAACGCGCGGCAGAAAGTTCGGTCCCGCGGTAGAAAAAGCGTGCGTTTCCATGATAATCGTTCGTTCCTGATTTGGTTACAACATTAATAATAGCACCGGTATTACGTCCAAATTCCGGTTCAAAGTTTGACGTTAACAAACGGAATTCTTGTACCGCATCAGGACGCGGTTGTCCTCCGGTAGTGCCGCCAACTGCCACCTCATTATTATTAGCACCATCTAAAGTAACATTGTTTTCTACGCCGCGGCTGCCATTTACTCGAATACCGGTGCCGCTTCCGAAACCGCCTGATGCTGGTGCAACTCCGGGTTGAAGCAATGCTAAGTCAAGCACGTTTCTTCCGTTGAGCGGCAAACCTTCGACTCTTTGACGGTCAACGGTCGTTCCCAAAGTAGCCGATTCTTTATCAATTAACTCGGCTCCCGCCGTTACGGTAACCTCATTTGTCGCTCCGCTCACCGCCAAGTTCGTCGCGTCGAGTTCGACGTTACGATTCGGCTCGACTTTCACGTCAACGATTCTGGCTTCCGAAAATCCGGCGGCAGTTATGACCACATTATAGGTGGAGGGTTCGATTTCCAGAAATTGATAAACCCCGGAATCATCAGATTGAACTGACCGAACCTCAGTTCCTTTAACTGCGTCAACCAAACTAACGGTAGCATTCGGAACAACCGCTCCGCTCGGATCAACAACAGTCCCTTTAATTGTTCCGCGCGTTCCTTGCGCGAATATATTATGTCCTGCAAAAAGCATAAATGCTAATGCCAGAACAAACCCACCAATACGGAATAATCTTTTATTGAATTTTTCCTTTAAATCTATTTTCATGAACAACTCCTTCATTTTTATATTTCTGACAAATAAACTAAAACAGGTTTTCCAATTTGAGTATTTAGCGTATTTTAACAAACAGTTTTGCTTAAATACGAATTTGTAAGTTTTCTCCTACATACAATTATTGTTCCTAAAAAGTTTTCAGGAAGGCAACTTTTTGTTTTAGAGAGCATATATTGTTTAATTAGTAAGAAATTATAATTAAATAGTAGGTGAAAAAATTTTCGACCAAAAATTGAATACTTACATGGTTTTTCAAAATATATGAATAAATGTAAATAAACACGAAAAAATGGATATGACTTATTTCCTGAAAATAGGATAGTGTTAGTAATAGCAGACTTCACAAAAAAGTGTTATCGCCTTGAGTAAAGTGAAGTTGCCTACTGTAGAAGCTATAAAAGATAAAAAAGATGCTAAATGAAAAATCGCGGAACGCAGTTTTGAGGTTGCAAATCCACGTCGGTTGTCAGGGCTGGAATTATGATGATTGGACGACGAAAGCCGACGGCGCGACGGTTTTTTACCCGCGCGGAACACGGTCGAATGAAATGCTCGTGCTTTACGCGCAGATTTTCGACACGATTGAGGTTGATTCGACGTTCTATGCGATTCCCGCAAGTTCGGCGGTTGAAAATTGGTATCGAAAAACGCCCGAACATTTTACATTTTCGTTAAAGATGCCGCAGGAAATCACGCACGAATACGGTTTGCGCGAGCCTTCGTTTCCGATTATGGAGGAATTTTGCGAAAGAGTTCTTCTACTCAAAGAAAAACTCGGGGCGGTTCTGATTCAGCTTCCGCCGAACTTTGAAGCCTCAAAAGAAAACGCGCAAGCCTTGCGCGAATTTTTGGCGGAACTGCCAAAAAAAATTCGGTTTGCCGTCGAGTTTAGAAATCGGGAATGGATGATTGATTGGACGTTTGAAGAATTAGAGAAAAATAAGATTGCGCTTTGTCTTGTGGAAGGAAGTTGGATTCCGCGCGAATTAATGTTTGAAGCGATTCAAAAGCCGACAGCTAATTTTGCATACATTCGCTTTATGGGCGAGCGAAATTTGACTAGTTTCAACAAAATTCTTCGTCCGCAAGATGCAAATTTGCAAATGTGGACAACGGAAATTGAGCAGCTAAAAGCGAAAGATATTTTTATCTATTTCAGCAATTTTTACGAAGGACACGCGCCAGCCAGCGTCAATAAATTGAAAAATATATTCGGGCAAAAAATGGTTGAAGCAAGCAGTTTGGAAACGCAAAATTCGCTTTTTTAACCGCAAATTGCAGCGTTAATTGAAGCGGCAGGCACAAGACCTGCCTCTACAAACTTATTTGATAAATTTCTCAAACAAAACCTTTTCATTTTTCAAACGTAAATAAATAAAGTAAATTTTCCTTTAGAGTAACAATTATAAAATGATGGCAATGTCAAAAACAGCAAAAATACTTCTCATCGTCGGCGGAACACTGTTCGCCGTTCTTCTAGTTGCGATTATCGGAATTGCGATTTTAGCCGAATCAATAGGTAAGCCCGATGTGCCTGAGAACAGCGTTTTAATCCTAAAAGTTTCCGGGACGTTGCCTGATTACGCGCCTGAAGACCGGACGGCGAAATTGTTCGGAATTAATCAGCCGCAATCTTTTACGAGCCTTTTGACACAGCTTAGGAAAGCGAAAGTTGATTCGCGCGTCGGCGCGGTTCTGCTTGATATTGAGTTTCCGCAAATCGGTTGGGGCAAAGCGGACGAACTGCGCGATGCGATTAAAGATTTTCGCGCTTCCGGCAAGCCGATTTATTCGTTTATGGAACTCGGAATGAATAAAGAATATTACATCGCCACCGCGACGGAGAAAGTTTTCCTGCCGCCCGCCGGCGATTTATACATCAACGGTTTCGCAGCGGAAGCGATGTTTTATCGCGGTTCGCTCGATAAACTGGGCATCGAGCCGGAAGTTATCAAAATCGGCAAATACAAAAATGCGCCCGACCAATATACGCGCAAAGATATGTCGCCCGAACAGCGCGAGGTTATCAATGCCATTTTGGACGAATACTACGGACATTTTACGAATGCGATTGCCGAAGAACGCAAGTTATCGCCTGAAAATGTAACGGCAATCGTGGACAATGCGCCGTATCACGCGGGCGAAGCGCAATCGTTAAAATTAATTGACGGCGCAAGTTATCGAGACCAGGTTTATGAGGAATTAAAAAATCGGCTCGGTTACAAAACCGACGATAAACTTCGCACGGTCAGCGGAAGCGAATATCGTGAAGTTCCTTCGGATTCGTTGAATTTGAATAACGGCGAGAAGATTGCCGTTATTTATGCTTCGGGCGCAATCAATGTCGGTAAATCAAGCAACAGCGCGTTCGGCGGCGAAATGGTCGGTTCGGATACGATTGTTAAAGCAGTCAACGATGCGACAAACGATGATTCAATCAAAGCGATTGTGCTGCGAGTTGATTCGCCCGGAGGTTCGGCTCTCGCCTCTGATTTAATGTGGCACGCGCTTGAAAACGCTAAAGCGAAAAAGCCGGTCGTCGTTTCGATGGCGGACGTTGCGGCTTCCGGCGGTTATTATATCGCCTGCAACGCTCATAAAATTGTCGCCGAACCGACAACAGTTACCGGTTCAATCGGCGTTTTTCTCGGAAAACCTGTAGTCAAAGGTTTTTATGATTGGATTGGAGTAACAAACGAATATGTAATGCGCGGCAAAAACGCGGGCATCTTCCGCGAAACCGAAAAATGGACGCCGGAAGAACGCGCCAAAATGCAAGATCAAGCCGATAAAATCTATTACAACGATTTCGTTCCGAAAGTCGCAAAAGGTCGCGGCAAAACCGACGAAGATGTGAATTCTATCGCTCAAGGTCGCGTTTGGACGGGAACACAAGCCAGACAAAACGGTTTGATTGACGAATTCGGCGGACTCGAAAAAGCTATCGAAGTGGCAAAAGGTTTAGCCGGGATTGCCGCCGATAAAGAAGTCCGACGAGTTGCTTTTCCCGAACCGCGACCATTTCTTGAAAAAATTTTCGGCGGTGAAGACAACACTTTTGCCGAAACCAAAAAGCAGGAAACACAAAAAGCCTTAATTGAATCCTTACCGGAAGATGTCCGCCGTACGATGCGTTTCGCCGAAATTTTTGACCGAATGAAAAACGGCGAAGCGATGTTAATGTTGCCGTTCCAATTAGAAATAAAATAAGTTTTAATAAATTGATACGAGTAGAAGGCGATAAGTTTATGCAAAACTCATCGCCTTCTACTTCGTATTGACTAAAATGCTTGGTGTCAAAATTTAATACACTCTTAATATCAAAATTTAATCCAAATGTTTTTTTCTCTTCTAAAACATTAAAAATAAGAACTTTATCCTTTTCGGCACAATTTTTGCGAAACAACTTAATTGTAATGTTATGAACTCTCTCCAAAACTTAACAAAGAAAAATTTAACTAACTTAGTAGGAGGCTTTATGACTAAGAAAACATTGTTTACAATTGGTGGAAGTTTAATTCTGTCCGTTGCCTTAACAGGCGCGGCTGTTGCTCAAGATACAACCACTAAAACAACAACGACTAAGACTACGACGAAAAAGGAAATTGTGCAGAATCCAGATGGCACATATTCCGTTATCGAATATCCGGTCGGCAAAGAAGTTACTGTCGAACTTACGCCAATGACGAGTATGAGCGGTGCGAAAGGTATGGCTCGCGTTATGCGAATGGATAATGAAACAACGGTTGATCTTGATTTGAGCGGCGTTGGCGATACGGCAACTAATTATTATGCTTATACGGTTGACCCGACCGGCGCGGTTACCTATCTCGGACCCGTATCAACCGAAAAAGGAATAGGAAAAGCAACTTTCAAAACTCCGCTTAATCAATTTATGTTAGTGCTTTCGCCGACCGAAGGCTTGACAAGTGTTGCCGGAGATACGCCCGTCGTGTTTCGCAGTTCCGTTCCAAAAGGTTTCGCGGTGGTTGGCAATCAAGCGACCGTTCCGACAGGCGACGATAAACAAGTGGCAACGACGCAAACCGTTGCTTCGGCTTACGACGTTCCGCTGCTCGGAATTTCCGGTTTTGAAAAAGGCGAAACGGAAATCAGAGTGAAGTTTTCGGGCGATTTGCAAGGCTTAAAAGGGAAAGCATACATTAACAATAGCAAGGAAGGCGTAACGAAAATAAAAATGCGTTTCGATGATATGAAATTAGCTCCGAAACAAAAACGATATGTTCTCTGGGCGGTTTCACCGGCTAAGGAATATACGAAAATAGGACAAGTAATTAATGCCGGCAAACGCCAAGAATCCGAAATCCGCGGTGAAACGGCGCTTAAAGATTTTGGGCTGTTAGTTACGGTTGAGGATAAAGACGTGGTGCAGCCGTCAGGCAAAATGTATTCGACTTTCAGCGTTAATCCGTAAATTCAGTTGAATTTATATCTCTAAATAAAAAGCGACAAGTCATTTATTTGGGTTGTCGCTTTTTTTATTTAAATCCAAACGAAAATAAAATTTCTCGAAAAAATCGTGTTTCACACTTGAAACAAAAAACAACTTGTGTTAAATTTGTTTCATCAATGATACAAAATGCCTTTGACGGTAGGCATTTAACAAACTAAGAATAAGGGAAAACATTAGGAAAACATTTTAAGCAAGGAGAAAGCAAAAATGAAATCTACAAACAAACCAAAAGTTAATCCACTGAGCCGCATGCCGCGCCAACAGCGCCTTATTATGGCGATTCGCGGCGGTGCGGGCGTTGGCAAAAGTCATTTTATCGGTTCGATGTCGGAAGCTGGTCTGGGGAAACTGTGCATTTTCGATACAGAACGCAAGGCGCGGCTTCTGCGCGGAGTCGGGCAAACATTTGATGCTTTGGAAATTGAGCAAACCGATGAATTGCCAGAATTTATTGAATGGGCGATTAACGGCGAAGGCACGGAACAAAATTACGGATGCTTTGCACTCGACAGTTGGGCGGCATATTTTAGCGCGAAGCATTCTGAGATGCTCGAAGCCGTGCGCGAAAAAACCGGCGACCCGCTCTCACAGCCGAGCGCGGAAGAACTGGCTGCCGACCAAATGATTTTGCAAAATGTTCTGCGAAAACTTTGCATTGAAAGCGGAAAATGCGTCGTCATTGCCGACCAAATTCCTGCCAAAGGTAAAGAAGCAAAAGAAGACAACGAAATCGGGCGCGTTCTGCCGATGACAGCTTCGGGGTTAGAGTATTTCGTGGACGTAATGGTTGAGGTTTCTATGCAGGAACGCGACGGCGAAATCACGAGAGTTTTCCAAGTCGTTAAATCGAATTCGCCCGCCTTTGAAGTCGGATTTGAAATGACGGGCAATATGGGTTTCAAAGATTTTCTCGAACATATGAAAGGCGAACAGGCTTTGGAACTCGCGTTTGATAAACCGGCAAAATCTGAAGTTCCCGAATTTATCGAAGACAAAACGCCGATTTCGATTGCGCCGCAAACGATGACGATTGACGATTTGATTAAAAAAGCCGAAGAGAACGGTTTCAAACAAGCGGACATCGTAACGGGCGCGAAAGTTTATCATAATCAGCCGAACATCTATCATTTATCGGCTGAACAAATCGCTGATTTAGACCAGCGAATGTCGGCGAGAATTGCCAAATCAAATGAACAGCCGTCAGCGGAAGTCAGAAATATCAAACGCGCCAGAACCGCGTAAATTTTCGCTACTCGGGCAAAAGGCGAAAAATAACAAGGGGAAAGTTCCGAGCAGGCGGACTTTCTCCTTTTGTTTTAGGCAAAGACAAAATAATTGAGGAGAAACATTATGTTGAGAATAGTTTTAGGAGTTATTGTTGGTTTTGTCGTCTGGTCAATTCTTTGGATTGAATCTCGCGTTTTGGATTTTGCTGATTCCAATGACAATTTTGGGCGGAAGACTGCGAACTGAAAAGTGAGAATTAAAAAGTGAGAATTTTAGCAATTAAATCCTAAATTATCATTTCTCATCTCTCGCTTCTTATTTAAATTTCGTGTCGATTCGTTAAAGCCTTATCCATCGTAACTTCGTCAACAAATTCCAAATCGCTTCCAACGGGCATTCCCATTGCAATTCTGGTTACGCGCACGCCGAGCGGTTTCAGCAGCCGTGCGATATAATTTGCCGTCGCTTCGCCTTCGGTTGTTGGATTGGTAGCGACAATTATTTCGCGCACTTCTACGCCATCATTATTTTCCGGTATAAGGCGCGGTAAAAGATTGGCAAGCATTAATTCATCGGGACCAACGCCGCGAATCGGCGATAATGAACCGTGCAAAATATGATACAAGCCTTTGAACGAGCGTGTTTTTTCAACTGAAACAAGATTATACGGTTCTTCAACCACGCAAATCATCGAACGGTCGCGGGTCGTCGAAGAGCAAAACATACACGGATTAACGTCCGTTAGATTGTTGCACACCGAGCAGAAAACGATTTTTTGTTTGACTTCTTGCAACGCCTCGACAAAGCGCGTAACCTCTTCTTCGGAACGTCGCAGAATATTAAACGCGAGGCGTTGTGCGCTTTTGTGTCCGATGCCGGGCAAGCGTTTGAATTCGTCAATCAGTTTAGCGACAGGTTCTGAGTATTCGAGCATAATAATGGTAAATGGTAAATGGTAAATGGTAAATGGAAGAAAAACTATTTACCATTTACCACTAACCATTTACCATTACATAAGTCCTGGCGGCAGCATTCCGCCGAGCCGACCTTTTAAAGATTCTTCGACTTTTCGACGCGCTTCGTTGATGGCGGCAAGCGTCAAATCCTGAATCATTTCGACATCGCCGTCTTTTACGAGGTCGGGCGAAATAACGAGTTCTAAAACTTCAAAATCGCCGCGCATCTTCACCGTTACCGCGCCGCCGCCGGCTGACGCGTCAACCTTCATTTCCTTCATTTCTTTGCCCATCTGCTCCTGCATTTTCTGGGCTTGCTTCATCATCGAATTCATATCGAATCCACCGGGAAGTTTCATAATTTTTTTACCTTCTTTTAATAAATAATTGCAAACAAAATTTGTGTAATAATTGTAACATTTCATTCGTTGGGTTGTCTCTTCACAAATGAATTTTAACGATTCATCCGCGATGTTTACAAGCGCAAAAAGATTCGGAAACTGCCGTGATTCTGTCCGCCATAATATGAAATCAAGCCGGGTGAATTGCGATTAAGAGTCGCTCGCCCGCCCAGCCCGACATAAATTCCTTTGTCTTTGACTAAATCGCGCACATACCCGAGCGAATACGCGCCGACTTGAAAAACTTTATGTTCATCGTCGTGGTCGAGAACGAGTTCGTGTCCGCTCTTTTGAACTTGTTCCAGTCTGCCGAAAATCGTGTTTTTCTGAAATTGATAATTGGTTTCAAACAAAAAAGCGTTGGTGCGATTTTCGTCCGTGTGGTTTTGTCCCCAAACAAACTTGCATTTTGTAACTGTCTGCGTTACAAAATAGCGTATGCAAATCAACTGGAAAACGAATACGAATCAAACGCCATATTTATTTCGTCAACAAGCCGAATGGACAGGCGTAAAAGTTCATCGGGCGCGTGTTCTGCCGGGCAGAATGCTCGAACACACGCCCGCTTTTCACGAGATTAATATTACTATCAGCGGCAAGTTGACGACGGTAAAAAGTTCGGCAAGCGGCAAGCGTGTTATAACAAAAGCCGGCGCAGAGAATCTTTGTCTCACGCCGGCGGGACAACCGGTCAGCGCATTTTGGGATGACACTTTGGACAATATGGGAATTTTGCTCGACCCGGATTTCGTCGTCCAAACGGCAATTGAAAATCGTTTCGCTTCCAAATTTGAATTAATCGAAGTTTATAAAGACAAAGATTTACTGATTCAACAAATCGGGCTGGCTTTGCTTGCCGAAGCAGGTGCGGAAAATCCGTCGGGAAAACTTTACATCGAATCGCTCACGCAGACTTTTGTTCTTCATCTGCTTAAAAATTACAGCACGGCGAATTCTTCGGCGGAAAATCTGAGCGGCGGGCTTTCGGGCTATAAATTGCGCCGCGCTAAAGAATTTATCGTAGAGAACCTTGAAGAAGATTTGAGTTTGGCGGAAATCGCCGCCGCTGCTGATTTGAGCCAATATCATTTTGCCCGCGCTTTCAGAAAATCTACAGGATCTACGCCGCAACAATATTTAATGCAGCAACGCATCGAACGCGCCAAGGAATTATTAGCAAAAGACGATTTGCCGATTGTCGAAATAAGTTTGCGGACGGGTTTTAAGAATCAAAGTCATTTCACAACGCTTTTCCGCAAATTTACAAAGCTCACGCCGAGAACTTGGCGCGAACTCAAACTCGCTTGAAAAGTGAAAATGTGAAAATGTGAAAAAGTTTGCTATCGAGAAGATCCATTTACTTTTTCACTTTTACCCTTTTTCGCTTTTTCACTTTTCTGCTTCTTTGAGCAATTTCAGAAAACAAAGCGCAACCAGCCGAAAGATTATTTTCAATCGCATTATCTAAAATAATTTCAGACTCGAAAAAGTCTAAGGAGATTTTAGGATTATGCGAATTTTATCGTTATTTCTAACCGTCGTTTTTGCGGTTTCCGTTTCGGCGCAAACGCCGCTTGTCAATCAGATATTCGACGAAGGCACGCAAGCGGCGCGAGCAGGGAACTACGAAAATGCCATCGAAAACTATCGAAAAACAATTTTGCTGGCGAAAGTTGAAACGGTCACAGATGACTTTCTTGCCAAAATTCATTTTAACATCGGCGTTTGTCTTTATAATTTGAAACAAACCGCCGAAGCCGCCGAAGAATTTACCGAAGCAATTAAACTGAGCCGTCGAAGTTACCAAAAAGCGTTTTATGCGCTCGGAATGGCGCAGAGTGAATTAAAAAATTGGCGAAAAGCCACAGACGCTTTTCGTGAAGCCGTTAATCTCAAAAAAAAGGACGGCGAAGCGTGGTTTGATTTAGGATTGGTTCTGCTCGAAGAAAAAGATTTCGAGTCAGCAGAAAAAGCCTTCCGCAACGCCATTAAATTCAAAAGCATCGGCGCGGCGGACGCGCATAACAATCTCGGCGTGATCTTCGCGCTTCGTCACGAATTTGATTCAGCCGAAAGTGAATTTAAAACAGCTTGGGTTGTATCGAATAGAAAATCAATCTTAGCGAGAAATAATTTGGAATTCTGCAAACAATTAGGGCGAAATTCTAATCGGGATTTACTGGCGAAACTCGAATTTAGTCAATTTTAGAAAAATTAAAATCACAGATTTACAAGGAGACATTTTTTATGAGTTCAAGCGAAAACAAACAATTACTACAAGAGATTTTTTCGGAAATGTCGAAAGGCAATACCCAGCCATTTGTCGAAAGTTTGGCTGACGATGTGCGCTGGACGCTGACCGGCTCGACCAAATGGTCGAGAACATACGACGGCTTAGAATCCGTTCGCACAGAGTTATTGAGTCCGCTTTTTGCCAATTTTGCGGATCAATATACAAGCGTCGCACATCGCTTTATTGCGGAAGACGATTTTGTCGTGGTTGAATGCAAAGGACATGTTAACACCAAGTCGGGAATGCCTTACAACAACACATATTGTTATATTTTCCGTGTTGTTGAGGGCAAGGTAAAAGAGATTACCGAATATTTTGATACTGAACTCGTAGCGGCGGTTTTGGATGATAAAAGCGCCGACATCCCTTCGCCGACTAATACAAATGTTAAAAATCAAGAATCAACGACGGCGATTTTGAAACTTTACGAACTACGCCGCGACGAAAAAATGCGGGCGGCAAGGGCTTGGTTTTTCTCGGAATTCGCACCCAAAAGCGCGATGGATATTATCGGTCTATATCGCGGCGGCGAACAGGCGAGCGCGAGTTTCCGCACGGTTACTTCCTATTGGGATATGGCGGCATCGTTCGTCCTCAACGGCGCGATAGACGAAAAGATGTTTCTCGATGCGAACAGCGAACATATATTTGTTTACGCCAAAGTTCAGCCGTTTTTAGCGGAGATTCGCGGGCTTTTCAACGAGCCTGAATATCTTATTAATTTGGAGCAATTAGTTTTGAAAATTCCGAATATCGAAACGAAAATCGAAAACAGAAAAAGACTTTTTGCCATTTGGACAAAAGACAATAAAGAACTTTCGGCAAGCGAGAGCAGCTAAATTTGATTGCTCAATTTGTTCTTCGGACAGAGAATTTTTATCCGTATTCATCTCGTGTTAATCTGTGATTAAATTCAGATGAAAAAATACGTTATCAAACGAGCTGAAAATTCTCTGCCCGAACGCCTAACGCGCTACGCGAGCGAACTCAACGAACAACAATTCCGCGTCGTGACGGCAAAACCGAATGCAACTTTGGTTATCGCGGGCGCGGGAACGGGCAAAACGCGCACGATAACTTACCGCGTCGCTTATCTCATCGAACAAGGCGTTTCGCCGCAGAGAATTTTACTTGCCACATTTACGAATCGCGCCGCGCGTGAAATGCTCAAGCGCGTCGAGATGCTGACGGGAAGCCAAAACGTCCACAAAATTTGGGGCGGAACATTTCACCGAATCGCCAATTTAATTCTCAGACGACACGCTGTTTCAATCGGTTTCGATTCCAATTATTCAATTTTAGACGCGGAAGACGCGCGTGATTTTATCAATGTCTGCATCGAAGAAGCCGCGATTGATACAAAAGCGAAACGCTTTCCAAAAGCCGAAGTCGTTCAAAATATAATTTCCTATGCCAACAACACCGACCAGCCAATCGAAGATGTTATCGTTCGCAAATATCCGTATTTTGAAATGCTCGCCCAGCAAATCAAGCGCGTTGATTTTGTTTATATGGAGCGTAAACGGTCGCGCAACGTGATGGATTACGACGATTTACTGCTTAATTGGAAACGCCTTTTGATTGAAAAAAAGGAAATCGCCGATTTATACGCCGAACAGTTTCAACACATTCTCGTTGACGAATATCAAGACACCAACAAACTTCAAGCCGAATTGATTGACCTGCTCGCCGTCCGACATAAAAACGTGATGGTCGTCGGCGACGACGCGCAATCAATTTTCGCGTGGCGCGGCGCGGAATTTACGAACATTTACGAATTTCCGAAACGCTATCCTCAGGCGGAAACTTACAAACTCGAATTAAATTACCGAAGCACGCCCGAAATTTTAGGATTAGCAAATGTTTCGATTGCGAATAATCGAAAACAATTTCCGAAAACTCTCGAAGCGATAAAAAAAACGAAAGATTTCAAACCCGCGCTCGTGCCATGTTCGGATGTCGAGCAACAATCGGCGTTCGTCGCGTCGCGGATTTTAGAATTAAGAGACGAAGGAACAAGCCTCGAAGAAATTGCCGTTCTCTATCGCTCGCATTATCATTCGATTGAATTGCAGCTTGAATTAACGCGCCGCAACATTCCGTATCGCGTCCAATCAGGCGTGCGGTTTTTCGAGCAGGCGCACATCAAAGACGTAATTTCCTATTTGCGAATTATCTGTAATCCGCGCGACGAACTCGCCTGGAAACGAATTTTGAAAATGATTCCGAGCGTCGGCAATTCGACGGCAAATAAAATTTATGAAAGTTTGGCTTACGACGAAAATCCGTTTGCGCTCGTTAAAAAAGAAGATTTTAAATACCAGCCGCGCGGCAAACAGAACTGGCAAAACTTCGTCGAATTACTGGAAAAGATAACGACCGACGAAAACCGCAATCGTCCCGCCAAACAAATTGAGTTGATTTTAACTAACGGCTATGAGCAACATCTGCTCGAAAATTACGAAAACGCCGAAGCGCGTCTTGAAGATTTGAAAGGTTTAGCAATGTATGCCGCGCGTTATGATTCGACCGAAGATTTTCTTTCGGAACTCGCGCTTCTTTCGACTGAACGCTTCAAAGAGCCGACGGGTATTATCGGCGAAGATGTCGTGTCGGGCGGCGAAGAAGACGAACTTTTAACTTTAACGAGCGTTCACCAAGCGAAAGGTTTGGAATGGAAAGCCGTCTTTCTGATTTGGGCGGCGGAAGGCAAATTTCCAAGCCCGCGCTCATTAAAAGAAATTGACAGCGAAGAGGAAGAACGTCGTCTCTGGTATGTCGCAATTACCAGAGCGCAAGACGAACTTTACCTGACTTATCCGCTGATTATTGTTGATTACAACCGCCAAACTGTTCTGCAAAAACCTTCGCGTTTTATAACGGAATGCCCGCCTGCGCTGTTTGAGGTTTGGAGTTTGGAAGAAGGCGCGCCGGAATTCGATGCGCCGATTTTGATTGAAGAGAAAAAGCAGGAATTTATTAACTAAGATTAGCATCCCGATTTTTATTAATTTCAGAAAGCATTTTCTAGAATCCTAAAATTGTTTAGCAATTTCATCCAGTAAATCAAAATATTTGGGTTCTAAATGACTAGGTTTCAAATTAGAAATCAGACTTGTTTTTAATTCATCTAAAATTGTTTTAGTATTTTCTTTACTAATATGATTGCTTTCCAGCCATTTCTGGATAACAAAAAGACGACCAAAAGGATTCTTTAAATCTTCAATCGGGAAATCTGGCAAGCTAGAATTTTCATTTTTTATTTTTTGTATTGCAGAATTAAAGGCTAAAGGCTTAATAAAATCTTCTGCCGTAACTAATGATTTATCACTAAGTAGTTCATCATAACGCATCCACAATCCATCACCTTCGTATTTTTGTTGTTGTTCAATTGCTGGCTTATCACTATCAGATACAATTAAATATTCTCGACCTGCTAATTCCAGCATTGGAGTAATTCTTCCTATATCCTTTACCCCTTTGGCAAAGCAAAAACCTATTTCCGACAATGTTTTTTTTAATTTCCTACGAGTTTGAGGAAGATGTTCAATTGCAAATTCAAATAGCTTTTTATCACGCCAACCTTCAAAAATTATATTTTTAGCTTTTAGGTTTTCAAAAGTAGAATATCCAATTGCATTATAGATTACTTCCTCATCAACAAAATTAGAAACATTAACCTCCCTAACATCAGTTACTTCATTTTTCTTTTCCACTATTAAATGCCTGTTAATTATATTGCGGTCAATCATAAATATGGAATGAGTGCTGTATAATACAAGATTTTTCTTTGATATTTTGATTAGTTCATCTCTTAAATATCGCGCCCCAGAAGGGTGTAAGCTAATATCTGGTTCATCGTGTAAATAAAGAGTATTTTCAAGTTCATTTATCTCAGCTTTGGCGGATACTAAAAGCAAAAATGTAATAAATCTCTTGAATCCATCACTTCTGCTAGAAAAATCAAAGGCGTTATACGTATCCTCACTTGGGCATCAATATTATCTCCGTTTTGAATGAGTTGCAGACGAATATTTTTATAATCCCTCCAAACCTTATGTAAATGCTCTGTTGATTTGTCAGACACTCGTTTTAGAAGATTTCTTAATCCCTTTGGGCGTTTTTGGGCATCTTCGATGGACGATTTAACACTTGAATATCCTGCCAACGCAAACATATATTTCATTGGTAGGCAAGAATCTGGGTCATCCTTGAAGGTTTCTATACTAATTTTAGGAGGAAGTAAGTTTGATTCTTTATATTCCCAGAAAACACATTTAGGAAGTAAGGGTTTTACAACTTGATGGATGGCAGCATTGACTAAACTATTTAAGTCATCGGAAGTAATCTCTTCTACATTCTCTTCTAACAAAGATACATTTTCTTCAGATACGCTAGAATCTATATGAGTTAATGAATAATTATTCAGCTCAACAGTCTTTTTTGTTTTCTTATCTATAACTTGAGCTGTCGAATCTTTATCGGGCTTTCTCCATCCTTCTAAAATTGGAAAATCCTTTTGTATCCAATAGCCCCACGAACGGCTTTTACTATGAATAAAATCCGATATAGGGTTTCTATTTTGTAACTAAAATACTGTAATAATGTTAGTTTTTTCTTATCAATTTCGATTATGGGATTAGCGTCTAAATCACCTAATACTTTTTTCTTCAATATTTCATAAGCCCTAGTTCTATCTTCATCGTCAAGGGTAAAGATAAATGATATTTCTCCTTCTTCGATAATATCTTCGTCAGTTGAAGATTCTCGCAAATCTTCATCACCAATAGTTTTTTCCGTATCCAACAATGATAATGCTTTGAGGATATTGGATTTTCCAGACTCATTTATTCCTACAAGAACTCGACATCGAGGTTCAAATTTAATTGTTACATTTGAAATTGAGCGAAAATTTTCAATAGTTACTCGATTAAGGCGCATAAAATTTTTAAGTATCTATAATAATTTTTAATAATTTTTGCACTATTGTAATCAATACTTCGGACACTTTTTGAGAAGACATTTTCCGTAAGTTGTTGAAAACTAAAGAATCTGCTTACTTAAATCAAAGTTAGCTCAAAGCCTAAGTTTGATTTAAATACAAAAAGGCAGTTATATCGTTTCAAAAGCCTTGATTTCAGTGGGTTTCAAAAAACAAAAAACTGTCCGAAGTATTGGTAATTAAATTGACTTTCAATTGGAAGCGAAGTTTCAGAAGCGGCAAATTCGCATTAATCCAGCAAGGCATTGAAAGTTTCTTGACACAAAGCACAATCAGGCGTAAAACTTACGATTAAAAGGAGGTTTCAAATATGGCAAACGAAAAAAAACAGACGGACAAAAAGGCGGCGAGCGCGGCTTCAAAAGTTCTTAGTGACGGACGGACGAGCAAAGACAGCAAATCTGCCGGCGGCAGCGCGCTGTCGCAGGCGGATAAAAAATCAAATAAAACCACCGGCGCTAAAGCGGCGGTGAAAGCGTCGAAAGTTTTACAGTCCGACGACACGGGCAAAAAAAGCAAAAAAGCCGCTGCAAGTGCTTTGAGCCAGAAGAAGACGAGTAAAAAATAGCGCTTAAATAACAGGACGAAAAACTGCCGGAAAGTGTTTGATGAAAATCAAACGCTTCCCGCTTTTTTATTTATTCTTTTTTCGCCCGATACAACCAAATCAAAAACTCACCGCATCAAGGTAGATAACTCGTCAGATGAAAAGCGCGAAATCTAAAACGCGCGAGAACAAAACCGAAAATAATTTGTCTAAAAAAGGCAAACGCTCGAATTTTAATTTTTAAGCGTTGGAGGATACGTCTATGTCAAAAATAACTTTTCTTGATTCGATTGATGTTAAATCACCGTGTTCCGAAAGCTGGGACGAAATGCAGGGCAGCGAACAGATTCGCTTTTGCTCGCACTGCGCCGAAGATGTGCATAATCTGTCGGAGATGACGCGCAAGCAAGCCAGAAAAATTGTCGCCCAAGCGGACGGCAAAATCTGCGTGCGCTACATTCGCCGTCCCGACGGCAGGATTCAAACGATAAAAAATACTCTGCACCAAATCACACGACGGACGGGAATTGCGGCAGGCGTTCTCGGAACTTCGCTAGCCGCTTCAACTCTGGCTTATGCGCAAGGAGAAGTAAAAGCTAATCCGAACCAGAATGCTCAGATTGTCGAGGCGGTCAATCAAAAAACCGACGCGCCGAACGCCGCACTTTCCGGCACGATTAGCGACCCGAACGGCGCAGTCATCCCGTTTGCACTTGTTACAATCAGTAGCGAACAGACGAATTTTTATCAAAGCACCAATTCAAATCAGGAAGGCTTTTACGAATTCAAAGATGTGCCGGTTGGCGAGTATAAATTGAAGATTGACGCAAGCGGTTTCGCATCGAAGGAAATCGCGCAAGTTTCGGTTGTTGGCGATGAACAAAACTACAACGCGCAACTTGCGATTGAAGCGATGCAGGAAACGGTTACCGTTAGCGGCGCGCCGGAACTTAAAACTATTACGATGGGTGGCACAGGATTTATGGTTTCGACTGTCCGATTCAACAGGTTGGTGATGGCGGTTGAAAACGATAATCTTGGCGAAGTGAAAGTGCGCGTCGGAATGGGCGAGCACGTCAATACTAAAGATAAGGGTTACGGCAACAATTCGCCACTGCATGTCGCGGTCGAAAACGGCAATCTTGAAATCGCCGAGTTTTTAATCAGTTATGGCGCGAAAACCAACAGCAAAAACGCTGAAAAGCGGACGACTTTGATGATGCTTGACGAAGATGCAACTCCTGAGCTCGTCAATCTTCTTCTCAGTCACGGCGCGAAGGTAAATCTTGCCGACAAACAAGGCAATACGGCTTTAATATTCGCCGCCGAATACGCTTCGAATGATGTCGTGCAAGTGTTGATTAGCGCGGGCGCAAACGTCAACGCGGTCAATAAGCAGGGAGAAACGGCTCTGATGCGGGCGGCGGAAAACGACAGTCTGGAAATTGTGAAAACTTTGCTCGGCGCGGGCGCAAATGCTCAAAGTATCAGCAAGGAAGGCGAAACCGCTTTATCTATGACGAACAGCGAAGAAGTAAAGCAATATCTAATTGCTTACGGCGCAATAGAAAAGTGAAAAGTGAAAAGTGGAAAGTGAATAATCAAAACCAAAAATTATTCACTTTCCACTTTCAATTTTTACTAAATTAATTTTAATACTCAAGTCTAAGATGTGTAATTAAATTTTCACCTTGCATCGGCTTCTATCCTTGGAAATAGTATTTATTGATCGAAAAGGTATTTTCCGTTAGAGAAACGACCGTTTAAATTACCTTCAAAGTAAAATCTTGGTTTTGAATTCGTGCCTCTGGCGTTGAAAAGTGAAAGCGAGTATTTCTGCTGACGCTCGTTTTCGGGGAAATTTATTAAATCAAGAAGCGTCGGGAAAATGTTTGAGTGCGACGCTCTGAAAGTCGTATCAACGTTCGGCATAATGCGCGGGTCGGCGACGATAAAAAGCGGAACATTTGCCTCGTTTTTGGTATTTGAACAATGCGAGAGAGTTTTGCCGTTTTCACCCAAATTTTGTCCGTGGTCGGACGTATAAACGTAGAAAGTATTTCTCGCTAAACCGTCTTCAAGCAAATTAGTAAAAAAACTTTGCGAATTATAGAGAATAGCGTTGTCGTAATTATTTACTAATTCTTCCGGCTTAATCTTGTCGGCGAATAAAGAGATTTTAGCGTTTTTCTGCGGAATCGGAAGCCAGACACTCGCCGAATTCGGATACGAGGCAAAATACGGCGGATGCACGCCGAATTTGTTAATCCAGATAAAATTGCCGGTCGAATTGCCGACGATTGCTTTAACGCGGCGAGCAATTTCCGCGTCATTCTCATACAAATTTTCCTGCTGCAGGTTATCGGAAGTTACCCATTCTCCGAAATCTTCAACGTCGGTGGACTTTCCGTTCCAGCGATATGAAAGCTGCCCGTCGAAATAAAAGTTCTTGTAACCCATTGCCTTTGAGTATTGAAAGACAGTTGGGAATTGATAGATATTACCTTTGATATCGGGTAGTTCATTTACTCCGGTCAACAACAAATTGTTTGAATTGATACTGCAAGTCGTTCCCGAAACTGCGATTCCCCAATTTTTTATTAATCCATTTTGATTTAATTGTTCGAGAAACGGAGTGGTTTGTCTAGCGTAACCGTTAAGACTCAAATGGTCGCCGCGCATTGACTCGTCAACAATAAAAACGATGTTATTGCCGGGCTCGCGCTGCCCTTCAAAAGTGACTTCTTGGCGCGGCGCATTGTAAAAAACGATTAAAGCCGGTTGGTTTAGCGAACCGATATACCATCTGACCGGAAAACCGATGCCGGTTCGGTAAAATGCGTTGAGTGAAGCGGAAGGAAAGTAATTTGTCGTAAAGTAAGCCGTTAAAGAGAAAAATCCGACAAACAAAGCCAAAGTAAGGAGAAAAGTTTTCAATCCCTTTGTTTGAATCGGTTTAATAAAAATCAAGAGGAGCGCGAACGCTAAACACGGTATAATGGCGAGATTATCAAAATAACCCGACACGCTGTTGAACATAATCCGCGAATCGGCGGCAAATAGAGCATTTGCCGCATCTTCAGAGTTGCTAAAACGATTAAAGGCATCTTGATAACCGTATTCAATCAAAACACTCAGACAAAAAAGAAAAAAATATAAAATTTTGTATTTATAAGGTGAAATTAGAGCCGCAAAAACGAAAAATACTGACAAAAGAAGAGAAGGTACAGCCAGCGCAAGGGTTTTTAGCACTTTTATATACACGCCGCTCTTCAAAAAATTAATCGTGTTAAAACTTTCGTAGTATTTCGAAAATAAGAAAAACTCGAAACCAATTAAGCCGGCTGTAAAGAATAGCGAAATTAAGAAGTATTTAGAGTATAAAGATTTCCAATGTGTCTTCTCCATCGTTTTATGAAAACAAATATATCTTTGCTTATTTCGAGTTTTAGCAGCCGTTTTGAAATAAGATACAAAACTACAATTACAAAATGTTTAACTTTTTTAATATTTGTCCGTCGCTGCTAACTTTAATCATAATACTCAAGCCCAAGATGAGTAATCAAATCTTCGCCTTGCAAATGCCGCAGAGTGTTTTTCAACTTCATCAGTTGAATAAATAAATCGTGTTCCGGGTAAAGTTCGGGCGCGGTTTGCGGGGCTTTGAAATAAAACGACAGCCACTCTTGCACGCCTTTCATTCCGGCGCGCTGCGCCAAATCCATAAACAATGCTAAATCAAGCACGAGCGGAGCAGCGAGAATCGAATCGCGGCACATAAAATCAATTTTTATTTGCATCTTGTAGCCGAGCCAGCCAAAAATATCTATGCTGTCCCAACCTTCCTTGTTGTCGCCGCGTGGCGGATAATAATTGATGCGAACGACGTGCGCGAAATCTTTGTAAAGTTCGGGATAAACGTCGGGCTGCAAAATGTGTTCTAAAACCGATAATTTGCTTTCTTCTTTGGTTTTGAAATTTTCCGGATCGTCTAAAACTTCGCCGTCGCGGTTTCCTAAAATGTTCGTCGAATACCAGCCTTCAAGTCCGAGCATTCTCGATTTAAGTCCAGGCGCGATAATGGTTTTCATCAGGGTTTGTCCGGTTTTGAAATCTTTGCCGCAAATCGGAACATTGTTGTCTTCGGCAAGGCGCGTAAGCGCGGGAATGTCGCACGATAAATTCGGTGCGCCGTTAGCAAAGGGAATTTTCGATTTTAAGGCGGCGTAAGCGTAAATCATCGAAGGCGCGATGTTTGCATCGTCATCGTAAAGTCCTTTTTCAAACGCTTCTAAATTCTCGTGAACTGCCGACGCAGTAACGAAAATTTCCGTCGAAGCTGCCCACACCATCACCAGACGGTCGCAGCCTTTTTCTTCCTTAAAACGGGCGATGTCGGCGATAAGCTGTTCGGCGAGTTCCATTTTGTTCTTGCCCGTTTTAACGTTTTCGCCCGTGATGCGCTTGACGTAGTTCTGCTCGAAAACTGCCGCCATCGGTTTTAACGATTCGAGTTGCTCGCGCAAATCTTCAACCTGCGATTTCTCCAAAACACCAGCATTGAGCGCAGCTTCATAAGCCGAGTCGTGAAAAATATCCCACGCCCCAAATACGATGTCATCCAAATTCGCAAGCGGGACGAAATCCTTTATCTTCGGACAACGGTTCTCCGTTCGCTTGCCAAGCCGAATCGTTCCCATCTGCGTTAAAGAGCCGATTGGATTTGATGTTCCTTTGCGAATCGCTTCCACGCCCGCGACGAATGTCGTACTAACCGCGCCGAGTCCGACGAGCAAAATTCCGAGTTTGCCGTTTGCGGGCGCAATGTCCACGCCTTTTTCAACCATTAAAAGTTCTCCGATTTTTTGAAATAATTATAGATGTATTGGCAGGCTTCATTCTCGAAATTAAAAATTTGTTCTTCGTTTCTGTTTCCTCTTTCGTCAAAATAAAACACAAACCACTTATCATAAGAATTATAAAGAATAACTCTATCTGGCAATAAATTGCCATTAAGCGAATAGAAATTTTTATTCACGGCTAAATTATCAAGTTTTTCTTCTAGTTTTTGTTTGTTCATCAATAACTTCGATAAGTCCGAAAATCAATCTCGGCGAAAATATTGTCGCGGGTTTCAATTTCCGTTAAGAGCTCTTCGTTGATGTCACCGCTTTCCAAAGCCGTCGCTAAAAGATTGAAGCGGTGAATGTGCGCTTTGAAGCGGTTGGAAGAATACTGGACGGTTGTGCCTTGGTAAATCTGAAACGCCCAATCGCTCGACTGAGCCAGTAATAATTCACGTGCTGATTGATTCAAAACTCGACGCTCAATTTCCGTCGGCTCATTAAACCTATTTGCTAATTCGGTCATTCGCCGTTCCGCGTCGTGCTGATACGGATACATCCACGAATTGTTTTCGTTGAGCCAGACTTTGTAATATCCGTTTGCGCCCCAACTCGAAGCTGACGGCTGCTGGATTTGAATTGGAATCCTCGCGTCGAGAAAATCGCCGGGCGTAATCGGTTCAATTAAATCTTTTTTATAGTGCAGTTCACGGAACAGAAAATCAAGAAATTGGGGACCTTCAAACCACCAATGCCCGTAGAGTTCGGCATCGTAAGGCGCGGTAACAAGCGGCGGATGTCCTTCAAAAGTTTCGCGGAGTTTGTGGGCTTGCCTGATGCGTTTGCCGACAAAATCCGTTGCGTCTTCGGCGGTTTTTGCATGTGCCCAATTCGGAACGTAAGGTTGTTTGTCACCGGTCGGAATTTCGCGCCCCGAAATTCGGTAGTATTTCAAACCTAAATGCCGCCGCGTTCCGTCTTTGTGCAGATGTGGTTTCAAGTATTCGAGCGGCAAATCCCAACCGACATCGCGGTAAAATTCCCGATATGCAGCATTGCCCGGATAACCGACTTCCGCGCTCCAAACTTGTTCGCTCGTTTCGACATCGCGGGCAAAAACCGCCACGCCGTTTGGACACACGACGGGCGCGTGAACGCCGTAACGCGGGCGCGGTTCGCCGTAAAGAATCGCGTGCGAATCGCCGATAAAATATTCGATTCCCGCTTCTTTCAAAAGCGTTTCGATTCCCGCTTCGTAAGCGCATTCGGGAAGCCAAATGCCGCGCGGAGTTCCGCCGAAATGTTTGCGATAATTTTCAACGGCGATTTGAATTTGAGCGCGGCGTGCTTCCGTAGTAGAAATAAGCGGCAGAAAACCGTGCGTTGCGCCGCAAGTGATAATTTCTAAAACGCCTTCTTCTTGAAGCTCGCGGAAAGCGTTGATAAGATTTCGCCCGTATTTATTGTTCCATAAGTTAAGCGACGCGCCCAAATTATCAACATACATCTTGACAACCGCGAAGAATTGCGGCTCTTGGCGGTTGACTCTTTCAAGTTCTTTTTTAGATAATTCAAATAAATTTTCGAGATGCCGCGTGTAACGGGTTTCAAGCAGTTTGTCCGCCAACATCTCACACAGCGGCGGCGAAATGTTCATCGCCAGGCGCGGTTTCGCACCCGACTCGTGCAGATTTTGAAAGATGAAGATCAGCGGCAGATACACTTCCGTAATTGCCTCAAAGAGCCAATCTTCTTCGAGAAACTCTGGATATTCGGGATGCCGCACAAACGGCAGATGCGCGTGTAGAATTAAGCTGAAATATCCGACGGGCATATTTGGATTTTGGATTTTAGATTTTGGATTTTGGATTTGAAAGAGAAGATATAATGCTGATTGACAAATTGATAAAGAGAAAAATCTAAAACACATTTGAGTATTTTAAAAAATCATCAGCCTCTTTTAATTTAATCTAAAATCTAAAATCTAAAATCGAAATGAACTTATCGGCGAAAATTTCGGCAAAGCTTTTCTTTTTGAAATTCGCGGGAAGTTTATCAAACTTGCGCCGAAAACCGTCGGCGTAAAAGTTTCTTCCTCGACGGTTTCATCTACAGACACGCCGAAGTTTTTCTGCAAAGCTGACAACGCTTTCTCCGCGCTTAAATTTTCTGCGTTTCCTTGAAGAACTGTGAAAAGGCTTGGGCTGATGTGTTCGCGCAAATTTTCCAGCGTATAGCCCGATGCCAACGCCAGTAAAACGAAACGTATCTCGCTTGATTTGTTCGTATCAAAATCTTTTCTCGGTGCGCTGATGATTTGCGAAAAAGCAGCTTGTGTTGCATTGTCAGCAAATTCGACGTCATCGCCTGCCAGCGCAACTTCAAAAGCGTCCTGCTGAAATCCCGAAACATCCAAGACTTCAGCGAACTGATTGGCGGAGACGGAGAAATTCTCTGAGTAATCGCGGCGCGGGCTTGGGTTTTTGCGCGGAGTTTCCAGTACATTGGAAAACATCACGCGGACAAACGGACGATTCGTGGCGTAAAATCCGATTTCGGCGCGATAGGTTGAATCCGCATCAACATCAAACCACGTCGAGCCTTCCGCTTCGACGGGAAAAAGTTCCTCGCGCTCGGTTATTTGATTGACGAGTTTGGCAACCAACGTATAATTTGTTTGATTTCCGAAAACACGATTCAAAGTTTGAAACGGATTTGTTTTGACCCGCCAGTAAAAATAAATTTTCGTCGGCGACTGCATCTGCAGACGCGCCCGATTTTCTCTGCTAAGTTCGGGCAATTTCGGCTCAGACAATTCTTTGAAAACTTCCGATTGCTCAAGTTCGGGTTCGGTTTCTACTAATACAGCTTCTGCGTCTTGTGTTTCCAATTCAACAATCGGCTTGCGCGTTGGGCTGGAAACATCTACCGTCGAGTCAATCTTGAAATCGTCGAGCGAAAACTTTTTCTCAATCGGTTTCTCGACCGTCAAAAATTCGGTTTCAGTTTTGGAAGACGTTTTTATATCGGTTGTTTCTAAATCTTGTTCGTTCATAATTTGTTCGCTTTGAAAAGCATATGAACGATTATGTGGTTTTAACAGTCAAAGTTCAAGGCGCAGTTTAAGCGGCGATTCGTCGCGGGCGATAAAAAGGTGAAATCCAGGGGGTTAATAACGGAGGTTTTCCCGTGGTTTTGATTTGTAAAATGGTTGCGGCGAGGTCGCCGAAATAAGGTTTGACCAGATAAGCAACTGCGCCCGCCGCCAAAAATAAAATCATATTCATATCTAACCTTTTAAAATCAACGAATACACCGGGCTTGATTTCTGTGCAGCCAAAAACGCCACCGCCAATTTATGTCCAACGGATGAGAAGTATGGTAAAAGCCGAGACTCACGCTCAATTGCAATTTGCAGTAATACAGCGAAAATAAAATCAATTTCATACAAAACTCTCTTCATTCCCAAACTCTAAAATCAAACAGCAAGTTAAAAAAACGAAGGACGGCTGACTTAAACCGGAAAGCCGTCCTTCAAACATAGCGTTGGCTATCATTTAGAGGCGACAATTGTCAAAAAGCCTCCGCCATTAGAATTTGGTTAACACAGGAGTGTTATCTGAATGCGAGTTTGGAAAGGCACTCAATTTTCATTCAATAACTTAGGCTTAGATTTAATTTACCCGATTAAAAAGCGGCTGTCGGTGCGCTGATACACTTCTATTATTATTTTTTTGGCTGTTTTTTAGCTAAATAAAAAAGCGTTTTGTAAATCACAACCATAGCGCAAAAAGGATTTTAAGCTAATATTTTACTGATGCTTGTGTGTTTGGCGCGTGATAAAATTCAAACCAAATTCTTATCTCGGATTTATGTTTTTGATGTTTGACTTTTGTGTGTTACCGCACATCCAAGTTTCTTCTTTTATCATAAAGTTTCGTATTTGATTATTTGTTATTCGACATCGTCTCGATTATTTTCTAAAAACAAAAGAGGAATAACGTCCATTGCCGCCAATCTAAATGATACGCTGAAAAGTTTGGAGTAGTTTGTTTCGAGATTGAAAATTGGAAAGACACGCAAAGTTCACTATGTTTGCTGGTTTTGATTTCAAACCAGCAAAAAAGGTGGGTGGTTTTTAGCCACCCACCTTTTATTTTAGTTAGTGAAAATATTTGCTGTCGCAATATCTTCAGTTCTTCCCGCTCCGTCTAAATCTTCCGAAGCGGAATCAGCATTTGCGTCTTCCCATCCGACTACTCTACACTCGCCTGCTGCACTATTGAGTCGCGCAGACGATGTCCGAGTGCGCCTGGGCGAGAGTAACATCCGCCACTGCTGGTGTTCCAGGAATAACCGACGGGATGAAGATGCGCACACCGTTGACCGTCAGTCCCACGGAATTCCCTGAACCGGTTCGAATCTGTTCGTTTATGACGACCGATCCACCAGTCGGCAGGTTAACCGTTTGATTAACACCCGCTATCGGGATTTGGACACCGTTGATGCGGAGGATGGCTATCATCACACCTCCCTCGCAAACCGGTCCACCCACTCTACACGTGCATTGGGAACTCGTCGCAACAAGGACGCCGGTAAAGGTGTTGCCACCAACATTCAAAATGAAATTTTCGACAGTGGCTTGCGACCGGCTCTGGTCCCCAAAACCCTGAGTATTTGCATTGAGAAGCCCGGTTGTAAGCGCGCCATTCAGAACACTAGCTGACAACAATGGTGGTGCGACAATCGAGCCGCCCGCGGGTGGGAGAGGACCCGTGTCGACAAGCGTCGCATTTATTCCCGCAAGGGTCGCATTGACGGCAGTCGCCCGTCCGCTGAAAGTGTTGAGAGTCTGCGTACCACCACACTGCACGCGAATAAAGATAGAGTGAAACGTACTCGCCGCCCGTAGGGTGAAATCAACCGGTAGATTCGGATTGATGATGGTGAAGGTTGCCGTTACCGGGTCGAACGTGCCGGGCGTGAACGGTGGAATGGTCACTATCGCATTCGTCGGCGTACCGACCACCGTGAATGATTGCAATCCGGTTCCGGCGTTGACATGATCAACCGTGACCGAGTTTGGTCCACTCGACACTCCAAAGGAAGGGATACCACCGGGAAATAGGTCACCCTCACTAACCGTAGCGGTTGGCGTGCAAACCGTCGGAGCACACCGCACGCGAATAAAGATAGAGTGAAACGTACTCGCCGCTCGTAAGGTGAAATCAACCGGTTGACTCGGATCAATTACTGTGAAGGTTGCTGTTACCGGATCGAACGTGCCGGGCGTGAATGGTGGAATGGTCACTATCGCATTCGTCGGCGTACCGACCACCGTGAATGATTGCAAGCCGGTTCCGGCGTTGACATGGTCAACCGTCACCGAGCCTGGTCCACTCGACACTCCAAAGGAAGCCAGACCACCGGGAGCTAAGTCTCCCTCACTAACCTCAGTGGTTGGCGTGCAAGTCTGCGAAGTCGGCGTCGGCGATGCTACCGGTGTCGGCGTCGCGTTCGGCGTCGGACTTGCCACCGGCGTCGGGTTCGGCGTCGGACTTGCTACCGGCGTCGGCGATGCTACCGGTGTCGGCGTCGGTGTCGGTGTTACTCCGCCGCAGGTAATGTCGGAATGCGACTGTGCAACAATTATGTTTGTTGTAACCGCACCGAGGGCGGCTATCTGAATGCGCAGGGCGTTAACCGTAATGTCACCGGGACCATTAGATATTTGTTCGTTAAGGGTGAGGGTTACTGTTCCGATCGGCGTGCCAAATACATCTAACAGGGGAACTACTATCACTGTGTTAGGCGCAGGCATCGCGAGTACGCCCGCGACCACCACGCCGTTGACCCGCAGGTTTTCTATTGTGGTAGCGCCGCTGCAAGTCGGTCCATTCGCTCCACATGTGCACAGGGTAGTCGACTGCACAGTGGTGGCGGTAACGCCAATAGGAAAAATTGAGCCACCAAGCAACGCCAAATTCAGATTATTGACAGTGGCTCTCGATTGGCTCGAATTCGGTGTTCCGGCAGCCGCGCCGCCCGAAGTCCTTGTTTGGATGACTCCTGTCGTCAGGCTACTAAGAGTTCCTAATGCGCCCAATTGGATGTTAGCATTTGCCACATCGCCTTGCAGCGAGCCGCCCGCGGCAGGAAGAGCACCAGTTTCAGCAACTCTTACATTAGTAGTTAACGTCCCGAGGACGCTTGCGTTGGCAATAACACCAGCCGCATTTCCGCTGAAGCTGGTCGGTGTCTGGTTGGTCTGTGCTTGTTGTGTTGTGGCAATCACCGATAAAAACAACATTGCTGTTACGCTAAGCAATATTGCTAAAAATTTTTTGTTCTTCATATGTTTACTTTGTAACTCCATTTAATTTGTAACTCCATTTAATCGTTCCTTATAGGTTTAATTCCCCGTAGCTCTGCTACGGAAATAAGGAAAAAAGATTTTTCCGATTTAAAACCTCGCGGCTCTGCCGCGCGAAAAATTTATTAAAAACTCCGTTTATAGATTAATTTACTTAACCTTTAAAGGATTGAATTGAAAAGTTGAAAAGCGGAATAATTACACCGCGAATGAGAAACATTTTCTCACTACAGCCATAATTATTAGAAACCTAAGCAATATATTTTCCTTTCATGATTTTCTACTTCTAGTATGAAATTCATAGTTATGGAAAAAAGCAAATAGGTTTGACATAGTGCAATGCCTTTCACCAACTTGGAAAGAGGTTGCAGAACATTCTTAAGTCCTTTAAAAAGTTAATTGAAGGCACATTTCAATAATATGGAAAGAAAAACCTAAAAGTTTAACTTCTTTTAATGAATGTTTAGCCGAACGTCTTCTTAAAATACAGGTCTTGGGGAGAATTTAAAAATCTAGTGTGGGAATCGTAAATGAATTATAAAGTTTTGTCAAGGCAAAACTTCGTTTTGTGTAGCTAAGTAGTCGTTCACAATTATGTTTACCTATATCAGACTACTTAACAGGCAAAACTTTGTTTTATTAGGGCAAACAAATAAAAATTTGAGAAATAAAAACAGTCTGTCAGAATTTCATTTGGGTTTTTATTATTAAATGGAGGAACATACTTGAAAAAACTAAAGGTAGAGATGTTATTTGATAATTGTCAACAAATTGGCGGTTTCGGGAGCGTGATTTTGTCAATGGATTTTTGCCAGTTAAAAAATGAAACATAAAAAACTTTGACGAGTTCACGGGCGTAAATTTACTATTATTCAACACATTTCGATAGCCGACGGTGGCGTCGAAAATTGCTACTATTTGTTGATAAAGCCTCGTGGCTTGTTCGTAAAAATATGCTTGGTCAAGGCTGTTGAAGTAGTTTGTTTCGGGCTTGCAAATTGGAAAGACACGCAAAGTTCACTATGTTTGCTGGTTTCTATTTCAAACCAGCAAAAAAGGTAGGTGGTTTTTAGCCACCCACCTTTTATTTTAGTTAGTGAAGATATTTGCTGTCGCAATATCTTCAATCTTATCCGCTCCGTCTAAATCTTCTGACTACTCTAAACCCGCCAGTTGCACTATTGCTGAGCACACCGCACGCGAATAAAGATAGCGTGATACGTGCTCGCCGCCCGTAAGGTGAAATCAACCGGTTGACTCGGATTAGGTCTGGTGAAGGTTGCTGTTACCGGATCGAACGTGCCGGGCGTAAATGCCGGAATGATCATTACCGCATTCGTCGGCGTACCGACCACCGTGAATGATTGCAAACCGGTTCCGGCGTTCACATGGTCAACCGTGACCGAGCCTAGTCCACTCGACACTCCAAAGGAAGCGATACCACCGGGAGCTAAGTCACCCTCACTAACCGTAGTCGTTGGCATGCAAACCTGTGGGGTCGGTGTTGGCGTCGGGTTCGGAGTCGGCGTTGGAGTCGGCGTCGGTGTTGACGTTGTAACGATTTTTTCTACCGTTCCGCCAAGCCCGACAACGTAAATTTCGCCGTCTTCGTCTTCGCCGAACGAAGAAATGTTGCGCGTTGTGTCGAGAAGCAGAATTTGCTGATTATTAAACCACATTAGAATTTCGCCTGTGCAAAAATCGCCGTAAATGTATGCGCCGTTTGGCAGCGTCGCTTGCGTTCCGCGATAAACATAACCGCCCGTCACCGAACAGCGCGGGCTGTTGGCGTTAAAGTATTCAAAAACCGGTGGAATATGACCGGCAGGCGGAGTGCAATTCGGGTTGACGCCCGGCGTGCATTGCGTGCCTTCCATAATGCGCCAGCCATAGTTTCCGCCTTTAACAATAATGTCAACTTCTTCAAGCAGACCTTGACCTACATCGCCCGCCCAAAGCTGTCTGGTTCCGCCAATTTGTTGACAATTATCAAATAACATCTCTACCTTTAGTTTTTTCAAGTATGTTCCTCCATTTAATAATAAAAACCCAAATGAAATTCTGACAGACTGTTTTTATTTCTCAAATTTTTATT
>MWYZ01000093.1 GCA_002050365.1 Acidobacteria bacterium 28-1 | reverse complement strand
ATATTTCGGATGTCGTGATGGAAATAGCTTGTGGACTGCACAATCTTCGAGTTACTTTTCGACAACCGATGCAAACTATTGATATTACAAATGTTGAGGAATTATCTTATTTCACATAATGTCTAATAGGAATGTCATAAATATCTGTCCAGTTCAATGCTCCCAAATTTTTAATCTGACTGTAAGACCGATCGTCGTTTGAAATAGCAAACCATTCAAAACGAATGTCAAGTGACTTTCCACCGTATATTAAATCATGATTATTCAATGTGCGTGGAGAAGTGGAATCGCCCCTAACACCTAACTTAAAATTGAAAGTGGCTTTAGCAAAATCTCCGTGCTTGCTATGAGATAAGAGTGTAACCAACTGAGGCTCAACATTACGATGACTATTTTGTTGAGCTTCACTTTGGGGAAACGCGCTATCAACAAATACAAAACAAACAATTGCTAAAAGCAACGAAACAATTTTGACTCTCATAAATTATTATTACTTTATTTACTGCATTATAAGCTGCATTTCTCTTAATAAACAATTTTTTCAGTCCAACAGATTCAAAAGAAGCGTCCCAAAAACCTTCATAATTTTAATAAAATCATCGCCCGAAAGTGTTGCACTGCCGCATATCGCCCGCTTGATAACCGCGTGAAAACCATTGCATTCTTTGTTGTGATGAGCCGTGCGTGAACGATTCGGGGACGACGTAGCCTTGCGCCCGTTTTTGAATCGAATCGTCGCCGACGGCACTCGCGGCGCGAATCGCTTCTTCCGCGTCGCCCGCTTCAACTAAGCCTTGTTGATTAGCGTAGTGTGCCCACACGCCCGCGTAGCAATCGGCTTGCAATTCCAATTTAACGGAAAGGTCGTTGGTGTTTCCCGCCTGCTGAACTTTGTCCATCGTTCCAAGAAGATTTTGAACGTGATGACCGACTTCGTGCGCGATGACATAGGCTTGCGCAAAATCACCCGGCGCTTTGAATTCGCGGCTTAATTCGTTGAAAAATCCGTAATCGAGATAAAGTTTATTATCGCCCGGACAATAAAACGGTCCAGTTGAAGAACCCGCGATGCCACACGCCGACTGAACTTGGTTGGTGAAAAGAACGAGTTTCGGGTCTTGATACTGCCTTCTCGCTTGCTGCGGCAAAATTTTGCGCCAAGCATCTTCGGTGCTTGCCAAAACCGACTTGACATCTCGTAATTGTTCGTCGTTTTGTTGGTTCGGCTGATTCGGATTGGTTTGCGGTTGCTGTTGCTGCGTCGGAGCAGAACCGCCGCCAAGTTGGTCGAGCAGTGTTTGCGGGTTGCCGCCGCATAACCATATAACAAGTATCAGCAGCAGTGTTCCCAAACCGCCGCCGCCAAGTGCAAGTCCTCTGCCGCCCATTCCGCGACGGTCTTCAACATTTGAGCTTTCTCTTCCTCTTAACATAATTTTTCAATTCCTTTTTTGAAGTTTATTTGTAAAAGATACTATCATTTTTAAATTAATCAATGAAACTAAAAAATTGGCGCGAAAGCGGAAATTATTTTGATTACAAAGGTTATCCGATTTTTTATCAATGGAGTGAAACGGCGAACGAAGTATTAATTTGTCTTCACGGTTTCCCGACCTCATCATTTGATTATCATAAAATCTGGAACTCGCTCGCTAAACGATTTGCCGTGTTATCTTTCGATATGATTGGCTACGGCTTTTCCGCCAAGCCGCAAGATTTCGATTACACGACTTTTAATCAAGCCGATGTTTTGCAGGCATTACTCGAACATCTAAAAATCCGAAAAGTTCACATTCTCGCGCACGATTACGGCAATACTATTACGCAGGAACTTCTCGCTCGCGCCGAAGAAAAGCGTTTAAACTTTTCAATCGAAAGCCTTTGTTTTCTAAACGGCGCACTTTTTCCCGAAACGCATCGTCCGATTCTCGCGCAGAAAATTCTCATCAGCCCGCTCGGTTTCGTGTTCGGCAGATTGATTTCCGATGCCCGTTTCAAACAAAGTTTAGCTTCGATTTTCGGGAAAAAAACTCAACCGACGGCGGAAGAATTAGACGATTTTTTGCAGACGTTTAAATTTGGCGGCGGCAGGCAAATTGCTCACAAATTAATTCGTTATATGACGGAACGCACAGCCAATCGGACTCGTTGGGTCGGCGCCCTGCAGAGAACCGAATTACCTTTTCGTTTTATCAACGGCTTGGCTGACCCGGTCTCCGGCGCACATCTCGTCAAAAGATTTCGCCAAGTAATGCCGCAGACAGATATTGTTGAACTAAAAGACGTTGGACATTTCCCGCATTTTGAAGTTCCCGAATTAGTTTTAGAAAAGTTTTTTGAATTTATCCACGCAAATTCTTGACAGATGTGAAGTTAGGTCTTTATTATTCATTTACAGTTCCAGCAAAGTTTTTTCGTTCAACATTTTCTAATGATGAGGTTAAAGATATGATTAAACTTGATATTATAAACCGTGTGGCTGACAAAACCGGCGTGCCGAAGCAAAAGGCAGAACAGGTCGTTGACGCGCTTTTTAATGCGATGAAGGAAGCGATGGCGAAAGGCAAGCGCATCGAGCTTCGCGGTTTCGGCGTGTTCGTCGTCAAACCAAGAAAACGCGGCATCGGACGCAACCCGCGCACGGGCAAAGAAGTTCCGATTCCGTCAGGCAAGACCATTCGTTTCAAACCGGGCAAGGAACTTCAAGCCAAAGCCGTTAAGAAAAAGTGAAAAGTGAAAAGTGAAGAGTTAATAATCTACTTTTCACTTTTCACTCTTCACTTTTCACTATTTTTGTGCCTGACTTAAACTCACTGACCAACCAACTTTTCGACCGCCGCGAAGCGATGCGTCCAACCTTGCGGACGTGGCTCAAACATCTCGCTTTACTCCTGATTGCTTTTTTCACCGTGACGATTGCGGGCGTTCTTCCGCCGTTTAACAACGTCGAGATTTTTCCGAATGTTCCAGACCCGCAAACTTGGACGGACGTTTACCAATTTATTGTGTCTCTGCCGGCTCTATACGTCCAACTCATTTTCAGCACAATTCAAAAACTCTTTACTGATTTTGAAACTTTCATATATGGCGTGAAGTTTTCCGTATCGCTGCTCGCGATTTTAACCGCGCACGAAGCCGGTCATTACGTCGCGTGTCGGCTTTACCGCGTTGATGCGACATTACCGTATTTTATTCCGCTTCCGCCGCTTATCGGTCCGGCGGGAACATTGGGCGCGTTTATCAAAATTGTTTCGCCGATGCCTTCACGCCGCGCCACGTTCGACATCGGCGTTGCCGGTCCGATTGCCGGATTCATCGTCTTACTTCCAATTTTGATTTTCGGATTATTAACAATGGAACAAGCGTCGCCCGTAGAAGCCTCCGCCGCGCTTGCTCAAGGCGGCTTATATTTTTCCGACTCGTTATTGACGCAACTGCTGGCAAAAATTATCGGTGTAAATCTGAGTTTAGGATTTTTTAATCCGTTTTTGGCGGCAGCGTGGCTTGGAATGTTGATAACGAGCTTGAATCTGATTCCGTCGGGACAACTCGACGGCGGACACGCGATTTACGCAGTCTTTGGTGAAAAAATTCATTTCTGGACGGGCAGAGTCGCCTTCGCTTTAATGTCGGTGATTTCTCTTCTCGGCTGGTTTTTGTATAACAGTCCGAGCGGTTTTTTGTTTGCGATTCTGCTCGCCGTAATGATGCGAATTCGTCACCCCGAACCGCTCGACGAAACACCGCTCAATTTCAAGCGGAAAATAATCGCCGTTTTGACTCTATTAATTTTTATTCTTTGTTTCCTGCCGTTTCCGATTCAAATAAGATAAAACAAAAAGGGTGTGGTAAATCTTCTTTGTTCAATGGAAATAGTACACGAAAGACAACGGGTGAGCGTTTGTGCGACATCTAAATTAGACATTATTGGAAATAATATATTTCTTCAAAGTTCGTTAAATCAATTGTTTGAAGTGGCTGGCGGAAGGTTACTCGCAAATTGTGTAACCCACACGCGATTTCCATCAC
>MWYZ01000087.1 GCA_002050365.1 Acidobacteria bacterium 28-1 | reverse complement strand
TGCGGATTGCGGACAATCGCCACGCGCTGGTCAAAGTTCAAAAACCATTCGAGCAAATTGGCTAAAGAAGTTGTGTTAATGTCGCCACTTGCGGTTTTTTCCAACTTCGGCGGTTGATTTTGTTGTTGGCAAACGAAAACACCAGGAAAATAGTTTATTTAAGTGCGACGGTGGAAGGCAAAAAGCACGATAAGAAGTTAGCCGAAGAAAGCCGAATCAAGTATCCTGAGAATACCAGTTTGACCAAAGACACAGGATTTCAAGGCTATGAGCCGAAGGGAGTCTTAAATCAACAACCTAAAAAAAGGTGAGAGGAAAGCAGTTGACGGAAATAGATAAATTCTTGAATCGGATAATATCGAGAGTGCGAATAGTAGTCGAGAATGTGATTTGCGGAATCAAGCGATGTCGAATTGTCAAAGATCCATTAAGACTGACCAAAGAGAATATTTCGGATGTCGTGATGGAAATAGCTTGTGGACTGCACAATCTTCGAGTTACTTTTCGACAACCGATGCAAACTATTGATATTACAAATGTTGAGGAATTATCTTATTTCACATAATGTCTAATTATTTCACTTCCGCCCGACGGCGCATTTCCGCCTGTAATTCTTCATCGCTCAGCCTGTTCACCTGCGGAGCAATCGGCGTTGAATTGATTTGTTTCTGCTCCATCTCGATGCGTTCCTCTTCTTCGGCTTCACGCATTCCGTCTTTGAAAGCCTTGCGGGTTTGACCAAACGATTTCGCCAATTGCGGCAGACGGCTCGCACCGAAAAGCAAAAAAAGAACGGCGACGATTAAAATAATTTCTGTTGTTCCTAAACTTCCCATAATTTTCTCCTAATATAAGTGTAAATTTAATAATCAAAAAACTCTTGTGCCGTCATAATTTTAACATTCGGCATAACTTTTTGAATAATCTGAAAATCGTCAACGTCGTGCGTAACGATAAAACCGTCGTGCATCACAGTTAATCTTGCAAGCAACGCATCATTTCGCAATGTCTTGATTTTCGACGGCTGTTCGGTTTCCATCAAGTAAAGCCGCCGAATCGCTTTTGAGGTTTCCCACCAATCGCTTGCCGTCGGATTTATCAGTAATTTGTTTTTACTTGCCAATCCACGCCACCGCTCATATTTCTTCAAAGTAGAATCGTCAATTGATGTAGCGACAAGTTCGTAAAAAATAACTGATGGAAAAAGACAAGACAGCAGCAAATCTTCGATACGCACGGCATAATCTGGAAAAACAGATGTATCAAAGATAGGTTTTTTTGCCATATTTTCTTTCTTCTTCTTTAAGAGCTTTCATTGCCTCACGAAAAGCCTCGATAAGTTCCTTTTGGTCTTTCGTCAGACGCTTCGGCAACTTAAAATCGCGGGCGCGTGGCAACTTTTCCGAGCCGTTTGAATTTTCCGTTTTCTTTTTCATAACTCTTTTGACGCGAAGTTAAATCGAAAAGTTTTATCAAGCTAATCAAAATCAACTGACCACCGACAACCGGCTACTGACCACTATCTTCATAATACAGATATTTGCGCCAAGTTTCATCCGTTCGACCCAAATAACGCATAATTTGTCGGCTGACGTGCATCGAAAACGCTCTCGGCTTTTTCAAAAGTGTCATTCCAGATTCTTCCGGCGCGTGGCTTCCTTTTTTGTGATTACACTTCTTGCAGCACGCCACCAAATTGTCCCAAGTCGAGTTTCCGCCGCGCGAACGCGGGATAATATGGTCGAGCGTTAAATCAGCCGGTTGAAAAACTTTGCTGCAATATTGACAGGTAAATTGGTCGCGCAGCAAAATGTTTTTTCTCGACAGCGAACGCCGTTCGTGCGGAATGTGGCGATATTCCATCAGACGAATGACCGAAGGCGCGTGCATCGTGATTCGTGCGGAATGAAGCTCGTGTCCGTTGTGTTCTTCCATCCGCGCCACGCCTTTAAAAATCATTACTACCGCGCGGCGTTCCGTGCAGACGTTTATCGGTTCGTAGGAAGCGTTTAAAACTAAAACTCGTCCGGTCATTTACTCGACTTTACTTAATTGTTTCTGCCCAATTGCCGTTAATGTATCCAACCGCAACATTTCGGATTGTGCCGTTATAATTTATTACAATCGAAAGTTTGATGGTAACTTCTCCTCTATAACTGAAATTCCCATATTCATTATAGAAATCTTCGTTCGGTGTTAGCTGTCTTAATCCGATTTTGTTGAAAAGTTCGACTGCAATTTGCCGGGCATATTTTTTGGCTTCCGACAAACGATATTTATTTCCGCCTTCCAATAAAGCCGAACTTCCATCTACGACAATTTCCGCGTATGTCTGCTTGATATTGTCTGAATATGCGGTTATAAGATTTAAAACCGATATAATGTTTGTATTTTTAATCGCTTGTTCTAATTTGGCTTTTGCTCTGTCGGCAACTTCATTTTGTTTGGCTTTGAATTCGGCTTGGTCAAGTTCGATTAAATCCGTCGCCTTAACTGTATTCGGCGAAATATTCTTGAACTCATTTTCAAGTTTTTTTAAATCTTCGGCTTCGCGTTCGGAACGCGCCGAGTCGAATTTTCGCTTGAAAATAAATTTTGGGTTGGCGAAAGAAGGTTGGTCATTTACATTGACGGGGAGAATTTCCACCAATTCCCAACCTAATTTTCCGAGTCGGTCAAATTCATTCTGCATTTGAACGTCTTGATAAAAACCGACATTTCCTTGCCTTCGTCCAATCCACTTATTGGAAACAGCTAAATTTTCTTTGTCTGAAAAAGTGCTGATAGAAACAACAAGATATTCCCAACTTTCATTGGAAGCGGGTTTGACGAACGTTTGAGCAGAAAGCGTAAAAGAGGCAAAAGCAATTACTAAAACTAAACCGCAAATTTTTATAAGCATAGTGATTTCTCCTTTCGATTGTTTTGTCTTTCATTCACGCTTTCTCTTGCTATTTGTTGCCCCTTTCCTTAAATCTATCCGTTGCATCAACCAACGCCGATGTGATTCCTTTTTCTGAAATTGAGTGACCGGAATCGGGAACGACGATTAATTCGGCTTCGGGAAACGATTTGTGAAGCTCCCACGCGCTGGTCATCGGGCAGACGACATCGTAACGACCTTGCACAATGACGGTTGGAATGTGACGTATTTTTTCGACGTTTTCGATTAAATAATTTTCCGTCGGAAAAAACGAATCGTTCATAAAATAATGACATTCGATTCTGGCTAAAGACAATGCTTCGTTTGCGCCTTCCCAATGGTTCATCAATTCCGCGCTCGGAAAAAGTTTCGAAGTCGAGCCTTCCCAAACGCTCCACGCCCGCGCCGCCGAAAGCCGCACCGCTTCGTCGTCGCTCGTCAGGCGTTTATAATATGCCGTCATGAAATCATTGCGTTCGTCTTCGGGAATTTCGTCGCGGTAACGCTCCCAAAAATCTGGGAAAATCTCCGACGCGCCCGATTGATAAAACCACTGGAGTTCTTTTCTTCTAGTTAAAAAAATGCCGCGCAAAATTAATCCTAAACACCGTTCAGGATGTGTTTCTGCGTAAGCTAAAGAAAGCGTGCTGCCCCACGAGCCGCCGAACACGAACCATTTTTCGATACCGAATCGCTCGCGCAGAGTTTCGATGTCGTTAATTAAATCCCAAGTCGTATTTTCCTTTAACTCGGCGTGCGGCTTAGATTTGCCCGAACCGCGCTGGTCGAAAAGGACGACGTGATACGCTTTTGGGTCGAAGAATTGACGATACATCGGAATCAGCCCGCCGCCGGGTCCGCCGTGCAGAAAAACGACGGGAATTCCGTCGGGGTTACCAACGCGCTCATAATAAACTTCGTGAATTTCGGAAACTTGCAGCATTCCCGAATCAAACGGCTCGATTTCTGGATAAAGTGTTTTCATAGTTTGCATCATACTAAATGTTGCGTAAAATCTTCAATTGCTGGGAGCGCAGGCATCTTGCCTGCAGAGATTGCCGTCAGGCAATCTAAAAACTTTCTATACGTTCAAATTGATTTCAGCTGGAATCTTTTTTCGCGCTGTCGCGATCATCTTGCCTGCAAGATGCCTGCGCTCCCAGCAACGCTTTTACTATTTTTATGCAGGAAAAAAACGAATTGAAAATCGCATCGCTTCTGCCATCGGCGACGGAAATCCTCTGCGCTCTCGATTTAGAAAAAAATCTAGTCGGTATCACGCACGAATGCGATTATCCGGCATCGGTCAGCGAAAAGCCGCATTTAACGGCGAGCCGTATTTCGCACGAAATGATGTCGAGCGCGGAGATTGATCACGCCGTTCGCTCGAATCTCGACGGACACGGTTCGATTTACGATTTAGACGAGAAACTTCTCGAAGAATTAAAACCCGATTTAATCATTACGCAAGAACTTTGCGAAGTCTGCGCCGTTTCTTATAAAACCGTGAAGAAGGCGGCAAAAATGTTTGTCGCCGATGCGACGGTCGTATCTTTAGAACCGAACACGATTGCGGATATTTTCGACAATATTAAAACCGTCGGCGAATTGACCGAAAAAAAGGATGAAGCCGTAAAATTAGTCGAGGAATTACAAAATCGTCTGAGTAAAGTCAGAGAAAAAACCGAAAACTTGAAAAAACGTCCGCGAGTTTTTATGCTCGAATGGCTTGAGCCGCCGTTTGCGCCCGGACATTGGACACCGGAACAAGTCGAAATCGCGGGCGGAAATTGTTTGCTTGGCGAAGCAGGCAAAAAGTCACTGACGACAACTTACGAAGCGATATACGAATCAAAACCGGAGATTCTGGTTTTGATTCCGTGCGGATATTACACGCGGGATATTGTGCGGCAACTCGAAACGACACAGTTTCCGTCAGATTGGCGGGAACTTCCCGCCGTTAAAAACAATAATGTCTGGGCGATGGACGCAAGCGCGTATTTTTCGCGCCCCGCGCCGCGCGTCGTGGACGGCGTGGAGATTTTGGCAAAGATTTTTCACGCGGACATTTTCGGCGAGCCGAGCGAGAAGGAAGCGATTCGAGTTAAAATAAATATTGGGTGAAGAAACGCAGAAGCCCGCGCGGAAGCCTTGGCGCAGAGCTTTCTAGTCGAAAATGTTTTTGCACCCTTGCTGACGCGCGGGTTTCCGCATTTTTTGATATGCCAACTCTTTATTTAATATGAAATTATTTTCAGTAATTCTTTTATTATTTTTAAGCTGCAACGGCTTCGCGCAAAAGCCCGACGAAATTTTGGCGACGGCGAACGGGCAAAATTTTACCGCCCGCGACCTTGCGCCCGACGTGCAGCAGTCGTTTGCAAATCTGGCGAAAACTTTGAGCGAAACGCGCCGAGTTCTGCTCGAACAAGCAATCAGCGAAATTCTGTTTGAACGCGAAGCGGCGGCGCGAAAATTGACGGTGGAGAAACTCGTCGAAACGGAAGTCAAAGCGAAAGTCCCTGCGCCGAGCGACAAGGAAATTAAAGCCGTCTATGACGCGAATCGCGCGAACGTCGGCAATCAAACTTTAGAAGAAATCCGCCCGCAGATTGTCGTTTATCTCAGGCGCGACCCAGAACAAAAGGCTTACGCCGAATACGTTTCGCAGCTAAAATCCAAATATAAAGTCGCGCTCGGCAAAGACGTGAACGCGCTGAATCTGAGTCGGTTTGAAATTTTGGCAACCGTCGGTGACAAGCAAATTTCCGTCGAAAGTTTTGAAGCGAAAAATAAAACTACGCTATCGGAATTAGAAGCCGATGTTTACGAGCAAGCCCGCGAATCGCTTGAGCAAATTGTCTATTCCAATCTGCTCGTCGCGGAAGCTAAAGCGCAAGGTATTGATGCCGGCAGTTTAATCGCCCGCGAAATTACTGACAAATTGAAGGATTTTTCTGACGCGGAACGCTCTAATCTTGAGTCGGCTCTGCGCGAAAAACTTTTCAAAAAATACAACGCGCGCATTTTAATTAAGGAAATTCCGCCGATTGTGCAGAGCATCTCGACCGACCGGCAGCCTTCGCGCGGCAATGCGAATGCGCCCGTCACGGTCGTTATGTTCACGGATTTTCAATGTCCGGCGTGTGCGGCAGTTCATCCGGTTTTGCAGGAAGTTTTGAAAAGCTACGCGGGTAAAATCCGTTTTATCGTGCGGGATTTTCCTTTAACTCAGATTCACAAAAACGCTTTTCAGGCTGCGCTGGCGGCGAATGCGGCAGACGCACAGGGAAAGTTTTTTGAATATGTCGAGATTTTATATCAAAATCAAGCTAAACTAGATGATGAATCGCTCATTCAATACGCTTCGCAACTCGGATTGGATTTAAAACGATTTGAAGCTGATTTGAAAAGTAAAAGGTTCGCGCCCGATATAGAGAGAGATTTGGCGGATGGCAAAACCTACGGCACTACAGGAACTCCGACGATTTACGTCAACGGCGTAAAAATTCGCGCGTTTTCAGCGGAAAATGCTAAAAGAGCAATTGAGCGGGCTTTGAAAAAATAATCTAAAAATTTACAAAAGGACAATTTAAAATGCGATTTTTTTTGCTGATTTTATTCACTGTTTTTGCGACATCATGTAAAACCGAAAATTCCGTAAATCGTCAAAATGTGAACGTCGACTCAATAATCAATACAAATAAGACTACTAATTCGCCTAGCCAAACGACGGGTAAAATTCCTGTTTATACATACGAAATCGTCAATACTTTCAAGCACGATTCGCGGGCATTTACCGAAGGCTTGTTTTTCCACAACGGATTTCTATATGAAAGCACGGGACAAGAAGGCAAATCGGATTTGCGAAAAACCGAACTCGAAAGCGGTAAAATCGTTCAGCAATTTAAATTATCATCGGACAGTTTCGGCGAAGGCGCGACGATTTTAGACGGCAAAATTTATCAACTTACTTGGCAGGAAGGGCGCGGTTTTGTTTATGACGCAGAAACTTTCAAACCGCTTAGAGAATTTACTTACCAGGGTGAAGGTTGGGGATTAACTAATGATGGAAGGAATCCGATTATGAGCGACGGCACGCACGTTATTCGCGTGGTTGACCCGGAAACTTTCAAGACCATTCGCACTTTAGTGGTGCTGGACGAGAACGGTAAACCACTGATGAAAATCAACGAACTCGAATTTATCAAAGACGAAATTTGGGCAAATGTCTGGCACTCGGAACAAATCGGTAAGCCGAATCACATCGCACGGATTGACCCGAATTCGGGAAAACTTCTCGGTTGGATTGATTTAAGCGGAATCTCGCCCGATGATGTTGAGCGCGGCGAGGAAAATACTTTGAATGGAATTGCCTACGACGCGGCTGGGGACAGAATTTTTGTAACGGGTAAAAATTGGAAAAAGCTCTTCGAGATAAAAGTAAAGCCGAAACAATAATGACCGAACAAGACGAAGAATTTATGCGCCGAGCAATCGGTTTGGCGCAAGCCGGAATTGACGCAAACAACGGCGGACCGTTCGGCGCGATTGTCGTCAAAAGCGGTGAAATCGTCGGCGAAGGCTGCAACCAAGTAACTTCGACCAACGACCCGACGGCGCACGCCGAAGTCGTGGCGATTAGAAATGCTTGCCGGCGGCTCGGTTCATTTCAGCTTGACGAATGCGTTCTTTATACTTCCTGCGAGCCATGTCCGATGTGTTTGGGCGCGATTTATTGGGCGCGACCGAAACAAGTTTTCTTTGCCTGCACGCGCGAAGACGCGGCAAAAATCGGATTTGACGACCAATTCATCTACGAAGAAATCCAGCGACCGATTGAAGAACGCCATATCAAAAGCATCAACTTTCTGCGGGATGAAGGCTTAGCGGTTTTTGATAATTGGGAAAATAAAGCGGATAAAGCTGAATACTAATGGTAAATGGTAAATCAATGGTTAAGTTTATTCTCAACAATAAAACTATCGAAAGTGATTTGCCTGCGGGAACAACCGTGCTTGATTTTGTTCGTTACCACGAAAATTTGAAAGGCACGAAAATCGGCTGCCGCGAAGGAGATTGCGGTGCCTGCACAATCCTTGTCGGAGAAATAAATGACGATTCAGTAAAGTATCGCTCGATGACTTCGTGTCTGATGCCACTTGCTAATGCGAACGGAAAACACATCGTAACCGTCGAGGGCATTAACCGACCAAACAACGAATTGACCGAAGTTCAGAGGGTGATGGTTGACGAATCGGGAACGCAATGCGGTTTTTGCACGGTCGGGTTTGTAATGTCACTGACGGGATTTTTTTTGGACGAAACTGAAAAATCCTGTGAGATGGCGATTTCTTCGATTGACGGAAACATTTGCCGCTGCACCGGCTATAAATCAATCGAACGCGCCGCAAAGCGCGTCAGTGGTCGGTGGTCAGCGGTCAGTGGTCAGAAAAATAGCGAGAATAATTTGGACGTTGCAATTAAAAAAGGTATCGTGCCAAATTATTTTTCTGAGATTAAAGAAAAACTCGTTCAACTTAAACAGGAAACTAACCGACCACTGACCACTGACCACCGACCACTGTTTGTCGGCGGCGGCACAGACCTTTACGTTCAGCGTCCCGAAGAATTAATTTACGCTTCGGCGGAAAATCTTTTCGACGATGCCGATTTAAGATTTATCGAAGAAACAAACGAATTTATCGAACTAGGCGCGTCTGTCACGGTCACCGATTTGCTGGTTTCGCCTGTGATGCAAAAGTTATTTCCGAATTTATACAAACATCTCAAACTCGTTTCTTCAACGCCAATTCGCAATATGGCGACGCTCGCCGGAAACTTTGTCAACGCTTCGCCGATTGGGGATATGACTGTTTGGTTTCTTGCTTTGAACGCTTCAATTGTTTTCAATAACAATCGCGAAATACCTTTGAGCGAACTTTATCTCGGTTACAAAACTCTGGCGAAAAGCGAAAATGAATTTATCAAAATGATTCGCTTCCGTAAAGATGTTCAGCATTTCAATTTTGAGAAAGTTTGCAAGCGAACGTTTTTAGACATTGCTTCGGTCAACACAGCGATTTCTTTGCGTGTCAGTAGCCCGACTGTTAAGGAGGAATTTCCTAACCACGATAAAGCTCGCGCTCACGCTTGGGCTACTGACACGGTGATTGTTGACGCCCACGTATCGGCAGGCGGAGTTGCGCCGATTCCGTTGTATCTGAAAAAGACTTCCGAATTTTTGCGCGGCAAGGAAATTTCAGACGAAACAATTTTTGAAGCAAACGAAATTATCCAATCAGAAATCAGCCCGATTTCCGACGTGCGCGGCTCGGCTGAATATAAAAGATTGCTTTTGCGCCAACTTTTTATAGGGCATTTTGTCGAGTTGTTTGATTTTAAGCCAAGGAATTGATTATGAAAATTGTCTTGAAAATTTTGTTTTCTGTTTTCATTCTGTTCTGTGGAAATTCGGCAATTTACGGCTGTATTTGTCCGGGTGTGCCATTGCGCCCGACCTTTAAGGCTGCTAAAGCGGTATTCATCGGAAAATTGTCGGAAAACATTTTGCCGTCAAAGACACAAGGCGCGAAAAACGGAATTGTGCTTGAAGTCGAAAAATCCTGGAAAGGAGTTAAAGAAGATTATTTTTCCGTGACGACCAAATTTGAAGATTATGGAGTATGTACCGCTTTTCTCAAAAAATTTGAAAAAGGAAAAAAATATCTAATTTTTGTCGAAGGCGAAAACTTTGAAGTCAGAAATTACTGTACACACAGCGAAGAAATCTATTCTTCAGAACACCCTGATTGGTTCAAGGAACAACAAAACCGGAAGCTAAAGAAACTCGACAAATACGGCAATTTTTGGCTTCGCTTCGGCAAAAGATTTAGATTGTTTTGATATGAAAAACGTAGATTCAAAATCGCACGTGCGCGGCGAATCAATTTATTTAGACGACATTCCTTTGCTTCAAGGAACACTCTTCGCTTGCGTCTACGATTCGCCGGTCGCGCACGGCGTTTTGAAAACGGTTGAAGTCGAAGAAGCTGAAAAAAGCAAAGGCGTTGTCAAAATTATCAGGGCGAAAGATTTAATAGGCGCAAATCAAATCGGCGGAATTCTGCCCGATGAACCGCTTCTCGCGGACGGCGAAGTGCATTTTCAAGGAATGCCGATTGCGCTTGTTTTAGCGGAAACGGAGGAACAAGCGCGAGCTGCCGTCAAAAAAATTAAAACTGAAATCGAGCCGCTCGAAATTATCACCGACCCGCGCGTTGCTTTTGCGAAAAATGATTTAATCGTTCCGCCGAAACATTTCAAATTAGGCGATGCCGCAAATGCGTTCAAAACGTGCGAACACGTTTTTGAAGGACGCGCCGACGTGAACGGGCAGGAACATCTTTATATCGAAACGCAGGGCGCATATTCGATTCCGACTGAACAAGGCGGAATGCGTGTTTATTCTTCGACGCAGGGTCCGACGGCGGTGCAACGCGCCGTGTCAAAAGTGACGGGCTTGCCGATGCACTTAATTGAAGTTGACGTGCAGCGGCTCGGCGGCGGTTTCGGCGGCAAGGAAGACCAAGCCAATGCGTGGGCGGCGATGTGCGCGGTTGGAACGCAAATTACAAAACGCCCCGTTAAATATGCGCTCCACCGAATGGAAGATATGCGAATGACGGGCAAGCGTCATCCTTATTCGGCTGATTACAAAATCGGGTTCGACAAAGATTTGAAAATCGTCACTTACGAAGCGACTTTTTATCAAAACGCGGGCGCGTCAGCCGATTTGTCGCCGCCGGTTTTGGAGCGCACTTTGTTTCATTGCACGAACTCATATTTTATTCCGAATGTTTCCGCAACAGCTTATTCTTGCCGCACGAATCTGCCGCCGAACACGGCATTTCGCGGCTTTGGCGGACCACAGGGAATGTTTGTTATCGAATCGGCGATTGCACACGCGGCGGAAAGTTTGAATGTTTTAGCAAGCGAAATTCAGCGAAAAAATTTAATCAACGACGGCGACGAATTTCCATACGGGCAAATCGCCGAAAGCGAAGCGAAAACTTCTTGGACGCAAGCTGACGAGAAATTTGATTTTGCACGATTGCAAAAAGAAGCCGACGAATTTAACCGCGAAAATAAATTCATCAAAAAAGGCGTTGCGTTGATGCCGGTTTGTTTCGGCATCTCGTTCACCAAAACGCCGATGAATCAAGCGCGTGCGCTCGTTCACGTTTATACGGACGGCTCGGTTGCCGTTTCGACCGGCGCGGTGGAAATGGGACAAGGCGTGAACACAAAAATCGCGCAAGTTGCGGCGAGGGTTTTTTCTTTACCAATCGAAAGGATAAAAGTTCACACGACAAATACTTTACGGATTGCAAACACTTCGCCGACGGCGGCATCGGCGGCGGCTGATTTGAACGGGCGGGCAACACAGGTTGCCTGCGAAACGATTTTGGAGAGATTGCGAAAAGTTGCGGCGGAATTGTTAAAAACTGAAAATGTTTCCGACATCTCATTTCTCGACGGATTCATTTTTAACAAAAATCAGCCGACCGATTTGGATTGGGTAACGCTGGTCAACGAAGGTCATATGCAGCGCGTCAATATGAGCGAACACGCGCATTACGCGACACAGGGAATTCATTTCGATTGGGGAAAAGCAAAAGGGCATCCGTTCGCTTACCACGTCTACGGGACAGCAATCATTGGCGTAACGGTTGACTGCCAGCGCGGAATTTATGAAACGGATTTTGTCAAAACCGTTCACGATTTCGGCGCAACGATGAACGAATCGGTTGATTACGGACAAATCGAGGGCGGCATCGTGCAGGGCATCGGTTGGATGACAATGGAAGAAGTCGTTTATGACCAAAACGGGAAACTTCGCTCGAATGCGCTTTCGACGTATAAAATTCCCGACATTTATTCCGTTCCGAAAATGATTGACATTATTCCTTTGAAAACAAAGCGCAAAAATTTAGCAATATTTAATTCGAAAGCCGTCGGCGAACCGCCTCTTATGTATGGCATCGCGGCGTATTTTGCAATTCGCAACGCCGTTCGCGCTTTTAATTCCGAACAATCACCCGCGTTTGACGCGCCGTTCACGCCCGAAAGAGTTTTGATGAATTTGTATTCTGAGGCGGCGAAGGAAATGAAAGCCGGAAAATAAGACAAAGAAATTTACAGGGATGACAGGATAGACCGAGGATATAAAATTGATTTTGTTTTATCCCTGTTCATCCTGTCATCCCTGTAAATTTTTCTTGTGAATTGTTTCAATGAAAAAAGAATTGGAAATCTGGCAATTTGCCGCCGAAAGATTAAAGCGAAACGAGTCGGTGATGTTTCTCGTCGTGGCGGAAAGTTCGGGAAGCAGTCCCGGCAGACAAGGTTTCAAAATGGCGGTTGCCGAAGATGAGATATGCGGAAGCATCGGCGGCGGCGTGATGGAAGTTAGGCTTGTGGAACAAGCCAAAGTAAAAAGGCAAAATGCAAAAGGCAAAATTGATGCGAAAATTATCGAGCAGGTTCATCGAGGAAAATCACTAAATTCCAGCGGAATGATTTGTTCGGGTAAGCAAACGATTATTTTTTTTCGGCTGGATTCATTACATCTGAAAACCGTTCAAAAAATCGTCCGCGCACTCAAAACTCATCAATCGAAAGTTTTGCAGATTTCAAATTTCAGATTTCAAATTTCAGAAAACGAGCAGAGCAATTTCGATTTCAGATTCGAGCGGCAAAACGAAAACGATTTTCTTTATGAAGAAAAACTCGGTTTTAAAAACAAACTTTTCATCGTCGGTGGCGGACATTGCGCTCTGGCTTTGTCGGAACTCGCGTCTAAGATGGATTTTTACATCACCCTTTTCGACGACCGACCAAATCTAAATACGGTCGTTAAGAACAAATTTATTCACGAAAAAATCATCATCGAAAGTTACGAGCAAATCGGCAATTTCATATTACCGGGCGCGAATCATTTCGTCGTCGTAATGACGCTCGGATATAAATTCGACGAAATCGTCATTAGAAAATTAATTGATAGAGATTTTAGATACTTCGGCGTTCTAGGAAGTCGCGCGAAGATGCAAACGCTTTTGAGAGATTTGAGAAAAGAAGGTTTTGACCAGAAAAAATTAAATCAAATCCGCACGCCGATTGGCTTACAAATTAACAGCCAAACGCCTGAAGAAATTGCCATCAGCATCGCGGCGGAAATTATTGCGGTTAAAAACAAAATCTAAAGTAAGATTTCCGCGATTAATTCCTGCACATCCAAATCATAAATCGGAACTTCAAATTGTGCCTTCAAGTCATCAAACTTCATTCCGTCAAGCAGAATCGGCTCGTCGGATTTAATAGTGTGTTTCGGAATGATGACAAAATCGCCTTCGATTTTATCTTTAACGGCGAGAAAATCTTGTCCCGTTAAAAGTCCGGCGACCGCGACATCGCCGCCGAAATATGTATTCGGGACGGCGAGAACTTTTAATCGAGAACCGATAAGAGAATTTAATCGTTCGATTTGCCCGGCGAGAATCGGAGCGAACATCTCGCCCGTTAGAATTGTTCCGTTTAAGGATTTGTAATTTGAAATTTCAGATTTGTAATTCTTGATATTCGGCTTAATTGCTAATTGATGAGTTCTGACATTTTCAGTGAAAAACCCGTCCGCTACCGCAGACGAATCTGACATATTGCGCCTTTCCAATTTTTTCAACAAATTTTCAAAAGAATTCATAAATGAGCGAATCATTCCAACGCCGTCTTCGATTTGCGGATAATTGCCGTAATGTTTTCGGGAAGGAATCGGCAGACCCGCTTTGATATAAATTTCATCGCCTAAAAATGCGAAAGTTACGCCGAGGTTTTTTCTAAATTCTTTTTGCAGTTTTTCCACTTCGGCGATTGTTCGTCGGCAAAATTCGGGTGTTACGCGGATTAACCGTTCGTCGGTGTTATAACGCGTTAGAGCCACCGGAACAACGGCTGTTGAAACAATCTTCGGATAATGCGCCGCCAAATCTCGAAGCGTTTTTTCCAATTGTTTGCCGTCATTGATTGTCGGACAGAGAACGACTTGCGCGTGAAGTTCAATATTGTTATCAAGCAAAGTTTGAAGTTTGCCGGAAATGTCAGCCCGTTTTTCGTCCACGCCGAGCAAGTATGCGCGAGTCTTCAAATCCGTCGCGTGAATTGAAACATACTGCGGCGAAAGACGCTGCTCAACGATGCGTTTCATTTCATCGTCGGTTATTGAAGAAAGCGTCGTGTAATTGCCATACAAAAATGAAAGACGAATGTCTTCGTCGCGGACGAAAAGCGACGGACGCGCATCTGCCGGATTGCCTTTGCAAAAGCAAAACAGACATTCATTAGCGCATTGACGCGGAACGATTTGCTCAAACGTTAAGCCGAAATCCTCATTTTCTTCGCGCTCGATTTCGACTTCCCAAGTTTCGCCGTTCGGTTTTTTTACCAGCAGAGACATTTCCGTTTCGCCCGCCGTTTGAAAACGAAAATCGAGATAATCGCGCACAGTGCGACCGTTGACGCGCACAATCCTATCGTCGGGAGCGAGCTCTAATTCCTCTGCCAGAGATGCGGGTGCAACCTCCGCAATCAAAACGCCGGGTCGTCTCAATTGCGTAATGGCCGGTGTTACAGCAAATTCATACATCGTAAAAAAGTGTGTGTTGTGAATCATTTAGCCAAAACTTCGTTGACAAAATCAGGCTTTATCTCATAATCTTGAATCTACTCTCCACAGCACAAAGTAATTTTAACAGATAGACGCGAATAGTGTTAGACGTGGAAAACTTCTCAATAGACAAAAAATAATTCTCTCAAAAAGAAAATTCTGTTGATGAAAGAAGATGCTTCGATGCAGCGTTTTTTGTAAATCACTCTGCAAAGTGGAATTATGAAGTCGTTTCGGCGGAAGACGGTTTGGCGACGATGCAAATCGCTTTGTTTGAAAAGTTCGATGTCGTTGTCGCCGATGCCGTGATGCAAAATCTGACGGGACACGATTTGTGCCGTATCTTGAACAAAAATTCGAGTTATAAAAATACACCGTTTATAATTTTAAGCGGACTCGAATAAGAAATTTCGGCTAATGCCGAAAAAAGCTGCACCGATATATATTTGCTCAAAGGCGGAGATTTGAAGGAATTGATGCTGGAAAATCTTGCCAGGTTTATCGCTGAAAAAATTAAGAGCGGTTGAATCTGCCGAGGAGAAATCTGGCGATTTCTCCGAAAATAACGATTCCCGCAAAATCTACTGTTAAATCTCCTGCATCGAAAGTGCGCCCGCTAACGAAGATTTGCGAAAATTCTTCCAGCGTAACAATCGCCGAAACAATCAAACTGCCGAGCAAATATTTAAATTTCCAAAGGCGAATCGTTTTTGCGCTCAAAGCCAAATTAACCAGCAGCGAAAAAATTCCCATCAAAAAGAAATGTCCGATTTTATCGCCGAAAGGCAGGCTTCTAATAAAGTTAAAAAGAAACTGCGTTTGCCGCACATCTGCCAATACAACAATGCCCGTGAGAATAAAAATATAAATTACGGTTATGATTTTTATTCTCGCGGACACGGTTTAAATGGAAAATGGAAAATGGAAAATGGAAAATGGAAAATTAAATCAATTGAACGATTAACAAAAAAAATGCAAAACGAAAAATATTTTCAATTATCCATTATCCATTTTCCATTAGTTGCTCGCTTTCGCCGCGATACCGTCAATCAAACTGTCGAGCGGCGTGTATTGGAGATTTTGCGATGTGGCGACGGCTTCGTAAGTCAATTTTCCGCCGAAAGTATTCACGCCTCCGAGCAAACCTTTGTCTTCCTTAATCGCTCGCTCAAGACCTTTATTTGCCAAATCAAGCGCGTAAGGTAAAGTCGCATTCGTCAGCGCAAACGTTGAAGTGCGTGGAACTGCGCCCGGCATATTCGCTACGCAATAATGCAGAACGCCTTCTTCGTAATAAGTCGGATTGGAATGCGTCGTAGCGTGCGTCGTTTCAAAACAGCCACCCTGGTCAACTGCAACATCAACCAAAACTGCGCCGTTCGGAATCATTTTCAGCATCTCGCGCGTAACGAGTTTCGGAGCCGCCGCACCGACAACTAAAACCGCGCCAATAATTAAATCAGCGTGTGAAATCGCTTCTTCAATCGCATAACGCGACGAGGCGAGCGTTTGCACTTTTGACAAAAAAATGTCGTCGAGTTGGCGCAAACGGTCAAGATTTCGGTCTATGATTGTAACGTGCGCGCCCAAACCAATCGCCATTTTCGCCGCTTCCGTGCCAACCACGCCGCCGCCGATAATCACGACGCGCCCAGCGGTTACGCCCGGTACGCCGCCTAATAAAATGCCGCGTCCGCCGTTCATTTTTTCAAGATAAGTTGCGCCGACCTGCACCGACATTCTGCCAGCGACTTCCGACATCGGTGTTAAAAGCGGCAGAGTTCCGCGCTCATCCGTAATCGTTTCATACGCCACGCCCGAAACTTTGCGTTGCATCAATTGCTTGGTCAATTCCGGTTCCGGCGCAAGATGCAAATAAGTGAAAAGCAATTGACTTTCACGCATCCGCGCATATTCCGGCGCAACCGGTTCTTTGACTTTGACAATCATATCGCCTTCGCCCCACACGTCGTCCGCCGTGTCAAGCATCGTCGCGCCGGCTTTTTCGTAAAGCTCGTTGGCAAAACCAGAACCTTCGCCCGCGGACTTTTCGACAAATACGTTATGTCCGGCATCAGTAAAAGCGCGAACGCCCGCAGGCGTTAATCCGACGCGATATTCGTTATCTTTGATTTCCTTTGGTAATCCGATCTTCATTGTTCTGCAACTTCTCCAGATGAATAAAATTTTGCTGAAAGGACTTTAGTAGTGATTTTACGTTATTTTACCTGAATTGTTAAAGCGCTGATTGTAAATAATTGGCACGCGGCACGCAATTAATTCGTTTATTATGCGAACAATACCGGCGCGTTGTTACTCAGCGATTCGGTTGTAAGTAATGCGGCTTTTTCCCGGCGATCCATTTGCGCCGCGCGCCGCGCTGCAATCGAATATAAAAATTACTTGCTAACGGAAGTGTGTTTTTGCCATAATCAAAAAAGTTTGAGAAATTAATTTTTGCAAGTTGGCGATATTTCCGGCGTTATCTACCGAACGGAAAAATTTTCCCGTAAAAATCAGCTTGACGGCGCAATAAAATGAATCGCCTGCGCGAGCGAGGGGAACAAATTTCTCCCGAAAATTACCGGATAATACTTAAGGTTTTTGAATTTGCGAAAAACGAAAATAATAAGGGGAAAATTATGAAGAAACTTTTTTTAAGCGCACTGTTTGTTTTGTTAGTTTCGTCAATTTCTGTTTCAGCGCAAAACTCCGCGATAGATCCGGCAGCCTTGTTAAAAAATATGCCGAATCTTTCATCGCAGGTGTTTAAAGGAATATTTGCAGATTTGGCGCAGCCGAAGAAAGGCGCGAACAAAACTCAAAATAATAATGTCGGAACAAATAACCAAACCGCGACGCCGAAGAATCAGCCTTCGACTGTAATAAATCCCGCCGATAATAAAACTGCTGCGGGCAAAACGACTTTTACCCCGACCGGTTCCTTCTTGCTGGTCAAAGAGTTTTCTAAAAAAATCAGCAATAACGAGGAAGAAAGAAAAAAAGCCGAGCAATATTTAATTAATAATTATGGTGATTATAATGATCTGGTAAAAAAGAGAGGCTGGACCCCCAATGATGTCGCCCGTTCCGCCTCATCCGTCCTGATATCTTGTATAAATTTTTACCACGACGGCGATTTTTTAACCCAAGCCCAGCGAGCGGGAATTTATCGGCAGTCAAAAGAATGGTTTGAAACAAATGAGACTTTTCAGGCAACGACCAATGTGGATAAACAAAAAGCATACGAACTTAACGTAATGCTTTGGACAGTGATCGGAACTTATTACGAACTCGCCAAAGAAAAGAATGATCCAAAGCTTATAAAAGCGGTCGGCGATGTCGCGGCAATTATTTTTGAGTTTTATACGGGAGAATCAATTAAACGACTGAAAGTTACCGACGACGGCTTAAAAATGTAATCGCAGACGACTGAGTAAGTTTTAATTTTGCGGAATAAAAGCTCGGATATTTCCGAGCTTTTATTCCGCAAAATTTATTAACGCGCCTCTTCCGCCACCGCTTCATTCGCGCTCCGATTAAATCTCAACCAAATCAATTTGCGCCTTTTGCAGTTTGCCCGAATAATCAATATATAACGATTTCCATTCGGTGAAAATATCTAACACCTGCGTTCCGGCTTCGCGGTGTCCGTTACCCGTTCCCTTAGTTCCGCCAAACGGAAGATGAACTTCCGCGCCGATGGTTGCCGAATTAACGTAGCAAATTCCCGTATAAAGTTCCTGCATTGCGTAAAATGCTTGATTGACATCCTGCGTGTAAATCGCCGACGACAAACCGTAAGCGACATTATTAACTATTTCGATGGCTTCGTCCAAAGTCCCGAACGGAATGACGCTCGTCACGGGTCCGAAAATTTCTTCCTGTCCGACTCGCATCATCGGCGCAACGTCGGTGAAAACCGTCGGTTCGATAAAATAGCCGTTTTTGTAATCGTTTTTCGTCAAACGATTTCCGCCGCAAGCAAGTTTAGCTTTATCTTCTTTTTGCCCGATTTCAATATAACTTAAAATTTTGTCCATCGCGGCTTGATTAATAACCGGACCGACTTCGGTTTTTTCTTCAAGTCCGTTGCCGACTTTTAATCGCTTCACTCGCTCAACCAATTTTTCGACAAACTTTTTATAAACTTTTTTGTGAACAACTAGCCGCGACGATGCAGTGCATCGTTGTCCCGAAGTTCCGAACGCGCCCCACAGAGAACCTTCGACGGCGTTGTCAATATCAGCGTCGTCCATAATGATAATCGCGTTTTTACCGCCCATCTCCAATGAAACGATTTTGTTTTGACGCGCACACACTTCAGCAATAATTCTTCCTGTATCGGTCGAGCCGGTAAATGAAATCAAACGCACGTCCTTGTGATTAACAAGTGCTTCGCCCGCTTCGCCGAAACCGTTGATGACGTTAACCACGCCTTTTGGAATTCCGGCTTCTTCACACGATTTAACTAAATTGACGGTTGACAGCGGGACGTCTTCGCCCGATTTGATAACAACCGTATTTCCGCAAACCAAAGCCGGAATTAATTTCCAAGATGGAATCGCCATCGGAAAATTAAACGGCGTAATCAAACCGCAAACGCCAATCGGTTGGCGCACGCACATCGCAAATTTGTTCGGCATCTCCGCCGGAGCCGTAAAGCCGTGCAGCCGCCGACCTTCGCCCGCCGTAAAATAGGTGCAGTCAATCGCTTCCTGAACGTCGCCGCCGGTTTCCTTTAAAACCTTACCCATCTCGCGCGTCATCTCGCGTGAAAATTTATTTTTATCGCGCTCTAAAATTCTGGCGAGCCGGAATAAAATCTCAGCGCGTTTCGGCGCGGGCGTTCTGCGCCAACGAGTCGCCGCCGTTTTCGCCGCTTCGACCGCCGCGTTGACATCTTCCGCGTTCGATTTCGGAAAACGCCCGACGACATCACTAGTATCGGCTGGATTGACGTTTTCAAACCATTCGCCCGAAGAAGATTTCACCCATTCGCCGCCGATATAATTTTGATAAGTCGCCGTTTTTGATTTTGTAGAATTTTTTGCTTCTTTTGCTTTTGCCATAAATAAAAATTTAAGGTTCAAGGTTCAAAGTTCAGAAGTCTCTTACAACTTTGAACCTTGAACCGATTTATTGAATCGTAAATTGCACGATACGACGTTGAACATTTTGCGTCCGAAGGTCGTAGCTTTGAATTTGCAAAACAACCGCGTCGCCTTTTTTCAATTTGTTGGCGGTCTCACTAAAGGTTTTCAAGTCTGTAACATTAACGCGATTGATGCGTTGAATCAAATCGCCTTCTCTGAATGCGTCTGAGCCATTGGGATTTTTTACGTCGGCAATGAAGCTCGCCGGATTGATGTTTTTGATAATTAAACCCTTTTCGCCTTCGAGCCGATAAATGGCATTGAGCTGCGGCGTGAGTTCAATTAGCGTCAAGCCGAACGGCTCAATTGGTTTTTTCACATCGCTGACCGATAATTTTTTCGGCGCGGCTGCATCATCAGCCGCTTCATCTCTCGACGGGCGTTCGGCAACTTTGACAAGCGTTGTTCGGCGCTCTAAATTGCTGCCGACTTCGCGCAGATATGTAATATTGACTTCCTTTTCAGGTGCAGTTGAGGCGATTTTTCCAATCAAGTCTGGCGCGCTCAGAATCTTTTCGCCGCCGAATTCCAAAATAATATCGCCGGTCAGCAAACCCGCTGTTGCCGCCGCGCTTTTTTTATCGCTGACATTAGTGATAATTGCTCCTTTGGCTTCAGCAAGTCCGTAGACTTTGGCGAACTCGGCTCTCACCGAATCTAAACTCACGCCCAGATAACCGCGCCGCACTTTTCCGATTTCCCGAATCTGCCGGTAGACGTTTGCCGCTTCATTTGACGGCAAAGCAAAGCCGATACCGTTGTAATCGCCGGTTGAAGTGGCAATTTGCGAATTGATGCCGATGACTTCGCCGTTCATATTAACGAGCGGTCCGCCGGAATTTCCGCGATTGATTGCCGCGTCAGTTTGAATAAATTTTTGAAACAAAGCAGCGTAAGGCGGTTCGCGTTTTGTCTGCGAGACTATTCCGGCAGTAACGGTTTGCGCGAGTCCGAACGGCGAACCGATTGCTAAAACCCAATCGCCGACTTGCGCCGCGTCAGAGTTGCCGAGTTTGATAAACGGCAAATCACGTGGCACGTCAATTTTCAAAACCGCCAAATCAGTTTCCTTATCCGTGCCGACGATTCTCGCCGCGAAATCTTCGCCCGACTGCAAACGGACGGAAATGCGTGAAGTATCTTCAACGACGTGAAGATTTGTCAAAATATAGCCCGCCTTGTCCACGATGAAACCGCTTCCGACAGAGTTGCTCGGACGGCGTGGAAGCTGCCGCAGAAATTCCATAATGTCGTCCGGATTAGCCGATTCAGACTTCTCGCCTTTGAGCGTAACGTCGGCGCGAGCTTTTCCTTTCGTATCAATATTGACAACCGCCGGCTCGACGCGCTTTGAAACTTCCGCAAACGAAGCCGAAAGCATTTCAGGCGTAACGGCAGCCGTTTTCAGTTTTTCAGCCTCGGTTTGAGCAAAGGAAAAATTAGCATTCGTTACTAAAATCAAACACGTCAAAGTTAATTTCAAAAAAACATTGCGAATTTTTCGCGGACAAATTTCTTTATATGCAGACATAAACTTTCCTTCTCCTTAAAATGCCTGATTCGGCAAGTAAAACTAGATAATTCGAGTATAGCAAAAGAGAATTACGAATTACGAATTACGAGAGAAGAAATTAAACTTGCAATACACCTTATTTATCTACAGATTTATAGAAATTGATAATCAGAAGTTATGAAAACTTTTCCCCGCCATTCGTAATTGCTAATTCGTAATTGATAAAATGACTTTCATCACGCCTTTTTGCTCGGCAATTTTCATTGCTTTCACGCCGTCGGTCAAAGAAAGTTTCTCGCTAATTAGGCTTTCAACCGCAACCAAATTGTTTTTCAGCAAATCGAGCGCAGGCTGAAATCTGCCGCAACGCGAGCCGACAATCGTGATTTCGTCAACCACCACGCGCCACGCCTGCCATTTTGCTTCGCCGTGAAAAGTTGATTTTAGAACGAGTTTCCCGCGCGGTTTTAATAAATCCAAAGCGAGATTAAAACCCGATTCCGAACCGCTTGCTTCAACGACCAATTCAAAACTTTTGTTTAATTTCTTCGCATTTTTCAGCAAAACGGTTTCGATATTACGGTTTCCGACCAAATTAAGTTTTTCCTCGTGTTTGCCGATTAGAAAAACATTTCGGCTTTCCAAAGCCAACGATTGAGCGCAAAGATTGCCGAGTTTGCCGTCGCCGATAATGGCAAGGCGCGTTTCGGGAACAATTTTGACTTGTTCGGTGATTCCAAACGCTGCCGCGAGCGGTTCGACGAAAACCGCTTGGACATCAGAGATATTTTCAGGAACTTCAAACAGATTGCGCATCGGCAAAGTCAAAAATTCAGCGTGTGCACCGTCGCGTCCAACGATTCCGAGAACTGTTCTCTGCGGACAATGCCGCGCGTCGTTTTGCAAACATAGCTCGCACTTTCCGCAACCCGCATTTATTTCGCCGACCACGCGCTTTCCAATTAAATTCGGCGCGTCCTTTGCTTCTTCGACCATGCCGACGAATTCGTGTCCGATTGTGCCTTGAAAATTCGCGTAACCTTTAACAATTTCAACGTCCGTGTTGCAAATTCCCGATTTCAAAACGCGCACGACAGCTTCCGATTCTTTTATTGGTTTAGGAATTTCAGCGAGTTTCAATTGATTATTTTCAAAACGCAACGCTTTCATAGATTTTCAATGGGAGCGCGAGGCGAAAGACTGAAGGAGAAAGGCGAAAGGAGAAAGAAAAGCGGACAGATTTAACTTTCGCCTTTCTCCTTCAGTCTTTCGCCTTTCGTGTCGCGCTCCGATTATTATTCGACATAATAAATCTTCAAATCTTTTTCGCCCGTAATCAGCCACTTGCCTTTGATTTTGTTAAGCGTCAATTGCTGCTGAACTTTGCCCGCCGAATATTTGTCTGCGCCCTCAAACGTCCATTCTTTATCGAAAACGGCGGTCGCCTTTTCGCCCGAAGCGTCCGGCGTAACTTTTAGGTTAGTAATGTTGAAATTTATCGAATCGTACTGTTCAAAGGCGCTCTGTTTGTCGGCGCGAACTTTACTGATGCCAACTCGTCCGCCTTTATAATAATCAACCGTGTCGGCATATTGACTCAGATGCCCGTTGAGGTCGAGATTTTCAGACGAGCTTTTCCATTCGTCAACTACGTTCTTCACATCCTTCGTTAGGGCTTTTATCTGTTCGGGCTTAAGCGCCGGCTGCGGCGGAGTCGGAGCCAGGGTCTGAGTCGGCGCGGGCGCGAGCGAATTGCTGTTCGAGGTTTGATTGTTCGCCGCGTTTGAATTAACCGGACGATTAGCCGGCGCGGTGTTGACGTTAACGGCGACTTCCGTTTTCGGTTTATTGAAATAAAGCCACGCTCCGATTCCGCCAAGCCCTAACAGCAAAATCGTCCCTAAAGCCGTCAGCAAAACGATTGCCGTCGTGTTCGATTTTTTCACTGCGGGCTGAACAATTGCCGGTTGGCTCGGTTGCCAATCGTTTTGGTAAGAACTCGGCGGCTCAAAACGAATCGGCTCGACTCTTTTCGGCGAAACGACGGTTTCCGAATCGGTATCAAAAGCAACGGTCGGAGAACTTTGGTCTGGAAATTCGTCAAGCGGCATTCCGTCTTGCAGGCAAAATTTCAAGCTGTCGTCGGTGTAACTGGTTTGGCATTTTGGACAGTGTTTCATAATTTTTCTTTTGATAATAAAACGAACCTTAGCAATAGTAAATGACCGAGTCTCGCCTAAATCTCATTTTTGTAACAAAATCAATTCGCTAGCCATTTTACCTGAAAGTAAAACCAGAGGCATTCCGCCGCCCGGATGCGTCGCGCCGCCGACAAAATAAAGATTTTTAATCTTTCGCGCCCTGTTTGGAACGCGCAGGAAAGCCGAGAAAAATCCATTTGACGAAACGCCGTAAATCGAACCGCGATTTGTTCGGTATCGGTTCTCGAAATCGGCGGGCGTGATTATTTGTTCAAACTCGATTGATTTTTCTAAATCTTCCAAACCGAATTTCTCCAACTTTTTGATTATTAAATCTCGATACGGTTTTGCTTCACTGCTCCAATCGGTCTTATCGCTCATGTAAGGCGCATTGATTAAAACGAATAAGTTTTCGCAGTTTTCGGGCGATTGCGTTTCGTCGGTTTTAGAAGCCGCGCAAACGTAAATCGTCGGATTTTGGGCGGGACGCAAATCTACAAAAAGCGCATCGAATTCCGCTTTATAATTGTCGGAGAAAAAGATATTGTGATGCGCGAGGCTTGGAAACTTTTTATTCGTTCCGAGAAGCAAAACGAAACCACTGCACGACGGTTCGCGCGCGTCTAACTTTTTATTGAAAAAACTTTTGTCAATCAAATTTCGATAAGTTTTAATCGCATCGGAATTAGCGATGACAAAATCGGCGTGCTGAATTTCACCGTTTTCCACACGCACACCAACTGCTTTTCTATTTTCGATGACGATTTTCTCGACCGCACAATTTGTCCGAATTTTTACATTGAATTCTCTTGCTAATTTCGCCAAAGCCTTCGGGATTTCGTAGATTCCGCCGCGCACATACCACGCGCCCAAACCGAATTCGACGAACGGCACGAGCGCGAAAGTCGCCGGCGTTCGATACGGCGACGAGCCGTTGTAAGTGGCAAAACGATTGAAAAGTTGTTGCAGTTTTGGCGACCGGAAATAATTTTTGTTATGCGCGTCGAGCGTTTTCAGAGAAGAAATAGCCAGCAAATCTTTGAGATATTTCGGGCGCAGAAGTTTTGGTAAATCATTGAGACTGCGGGCGAGAAAAGTCTTTTCGGCGATTTGGTACTTTTGTTTGGAATCGGATAAATACTTGTGAAAATTTTCAACGTCTTGCGGAGCAAATTTTTCAATCTCGTTTTCAGTTTTTTGCAAATCCGGCGAAGCATCAAGAGTTATGCCGTCCGTCCAAAAATAACGGCAAATTGGGTCGAGCGATGTTAAATCTAAATAATCTTCGAGGCGTTTTTCGGCAAAAGTGAAAAGGTCTTCAAAAACGTGCCGCATAGTCAAAAGGCTCGCTCCCGTATCGAATTTATAACCGCCTGCTTCAACGAAATTTACTTTGCCGCCGACAGTTTCGTTCTTTTCCAAAACGGTTACGTCAAAGCCTGATTTGGCGAGCCGAACCGCGGCAGCGAGTCCGCCGAGTCCCGCGCCGATGATGATAATTTTTTTCACAAATTAATTATGATTTTAATAAATTTCTTTTCTCGGAATGGTGCGAAGATGTATAAATTTTCCATTCACAAATTTGTAAAAATGCGTTCCGCTATCGCCGTCTTTTTCGTTACGATAACCTGAGAAAACAATCAGATTACTATTGAGCCGAAATTCGATTGGCTCAAAATTTTCATCAGTCGCGCCCCAACAACAAACTGAAAAATTCCACCAAGACACTCTTCCCGTTTTTGCGTCAATGACCGCTCCCATTAAACATTCTGTTCCGCAACCCCATGCCGTCAAAATATAACGTCCCGCAAAATTCGGCTTTTCTTTTGCGGCATACCGAAGCCTTGTCCGAAACGTCATATCTTTTTTAGTCAATTTGAGTTTTGCGTTCTTTCCCCTAAAAGTTTCATTAACTTGATAATCCTTAAATTGCGGAACTCGTGTTTGAGCGGAAGCAAACGCCGGCATAGTAAAAAGAAGAAGCAAAAAAACTCCAAGTAACTTCATTTATTTAACCTCATAATTAATCAGCATTGAAAAATGTGATTTTAATCTATTTACAAAATTTGCAACGAGAAATTTTGATTAAGCTGATTAAACCGAGTATATTTTTCACGTTAAGAAATCGTGATAGAATACGTAAGCAGAAATTGTTATACGATTTTGATACAAGCCGAAAAAAGGCATTTATCAATAAACTTATGAAATTTTGCCCAATCTGCAAGACCCGCTACGACGAAGAAATCTTACGTTTCTGCATCAAAGACGGTACGCCGCTGGTTGATGAAGACCAACCGAATTTTACAGCTTTGCCGAGCGAAAGCGATTTAGGCGAAGAAACAATTATCCGCCGCAAAAATCCGGTTCCGATTTCGCCGCCTGAACGGGACACCGAATATATCCCGTCGCCGCGCATTGTTATCCCGACATCTGAAGAACCACCGCGCGAACCCGTGCGGACGAAAACCACTGCATCAATCCGCCGCCCGCCTCCACCGCTAAAATCGAACGCGCCGAAAACCGTTTTACTGACGGTTTTGGGAACGATTCTGCTGCTTGCCGGCGCAGGCGGAGTTTTCTGGTTTTTAAGCAATCAAAATTCGGGCAATGCAAATCGAAATGCCAACTACAACACCAACTTTAATTCGATTGACATCAATTTAAATACTAATCTCAATGTTGACAATTCGCTTGCCAATTTCAATTACAATCTCAATGCCAACGCCAACACAAACAGTAATGCGAATGCTGTAAATGCGAATGTGAAAACGCCGACCCCGACCAGAACGCCGACACCGACACCAACGCCCACACCGAACGTGAACGCCAATGTCAACGGCGCAGTCAACATCAACTCAAATTTCAATGCGCGTCCGCCGGTCAATACAACTCCCACCGCGAGTCCGACACCGAGCGCATCGCCGCGTCCTTCGCCGAGCGCACCGGCGAATCGTCCGGTCAACGCCGGAATCTTAAACGGTCGCGCCGTCAATTTACCGAAGCCGGCTTATCCGCCAATCGCCAAACAAATGCGGGCAACCGGACAAGTTGCGGTGCAGGTTCTGGTAGATGAATCGGGAAATGTAACTTCTGCCCGAGCGATGAGTGGAAATCTTCTGCTTCGTGCGTCCGCCGAAGCTGCGGCGCGTCAGTCACGGTTTAATCCGGTGCGTGTTGATAATCAAGCGGTAAAGGCAACCGGCATTGTGCTTTATAATTTTACTAATTAAACATTATCACAGGAGCGTCAACGCCATTTCGACGGCGCGGCGCGGGTCAATCACACCCCAACCTTGTCGGTCAACTTCGTAATGCGGCAGGCGTTCAGCTGTCGAGATTAAAATTCGTTTGATTTTCTGCGGCGAAAGATTCGGATTTGCTTCGAGCATCTGCGCGACGACGCTTGAGACAATCGGCGCGGCAAATGATGTTCCGTCAACATATTTGTAATGGCGCGTTATCACGTTTTCATAGCGCCATTTCAAAGCGATTATTTGGCGAAGAACGTGAACCGGTCGGTCGAGGGCGGCATCGAGTTCAGGTTCGAGATTCGGATTCGCTTCGATGATTGAATACAAATCCGCGTCTTTCGCTTTATCCAAAACGTCGAGTAGCGCGGCTTGCTGCGCTGTCGGCGTGTCGGGCAAAATCGGCGCGGGAACCCAAATCGAAGGCGCGATGATTTCCGGTTTTTGCAAGCCGTCGAAAGTCGGACCGTAACTGGAGCGATACATTCCGCGCTGTGCACGATTGATAGAATTTTTATCGTCGAGTCCGCCGACCGAAATTGCCGAAGGCGACGAAGCGGGCGGGAAAACCGGATGCGTCTGCAGATGTCCGGCGTTGCCGACGGCGCAGACAATTGTCAAACCGTTTGCGACACAATCTTCGACCGTCTGCGACAGAGAATCGTGCAAATATGATTGCTCAAAATCGCCGCCCGCCGAAATGTTCACGATTTTGATATTAAACTTTTCACGGTGCGCCAAAATCCATTCCAAACCGTCCTGGATATTTTGTTCGGTAATTCTGCCAGTCCGCGCCAACTTCACTAAAACGACATTTGCATCAGGCGCAATTCCGCGATAAAAACCGTTCGACAAACTTCCGTTTCCAGCCGCGACCACCGATGTCATCATTCCGTGCCAACTCGCTACATCCGGCTGAAAAAGGGAAGCGACTTCGCCATCGGTCGCGTTCATATTTTGATACGCCAGAATTCGATTTTTCGGTGTGGTCAAATCAACGTGCGGATAAAAACCCGAATCGAGAAAAGCGATGGTGACATTTTTGCCTGTAAAACCTTCGGCTGAATCAAGTCGCAGCGGGGTGGAAAGAACAAACGAGCCATCTTTATTCATTGCCGCGTCTCTCAAAATCTGTTCTTTGGCGCGTTCAAAAAGGAGAACACAACGAGCGCAAACCGCTTCAAATTGAATTGTGTCGGGCGCGTTGGCGCGAATCAAAGCCTGCAAATCATCGGGCATCGCTAGTAAAGGCGCAAATTCATACTTCACTTCGCGCGAGCAGACGGGACAAACCTTTTCGCCCGCCGCGAGGTCGGCGCGAGTCGTTTGATGTTCAAGGAAAAATGTTTCGGTCGGAGTCATAAGTTAAAAATTTGTTAAATGATAGAATATAGCAGTGAAAAGTGGATAGTGAAAAGTGAATAGTGAATAGTGAAAACGAACAAAGTATCATTAATTTTTCACTATTCACTATTCACTTTTAGTTTTTCACTAAATAATTATGGAACGAAAGAAAATCGGTCTAGCACTTTCCGGCGGCGCAGCGCGTGGATTCGCGCATCTCGGCGTCGTCAAAGTTTTAACCGAAAACGGCATTCCGATAGATTTTATCGCGGGAACTTCTGCCGGCTCTTTTGCGGGCGCGGCTCTGGCAAGTGGTTTGAGCGTTGAAGAAATTATTGAATTATCGCGTAAAATCAGTTGGTTTCGGATGTCGAGTCTTTCTTTTTCGACAAAAGGTTTATTGTCAAATGCTGGGATAGGCACATTTGTCAATCAGCATTTTCCCGTGCAGAAATTTGAAGATTTGCCGATTCCATTCGCGGCAGTTGCTTGCGATTTGGAGACGGGCAAGGAAATTATTCTCAAAGAAACAGGCGATTTGGCAACGGCAGTTCGGGCGAGCTGCGCGATTCCGGGCGTTTTTGTTCCGGTTGAATCTGACGGCAGAAGACTAATTGACGGCGGTGTGGTGTCGAATGTGCCGACGAAAGCAGTGCGAAATCTCGGCGCGGAAATCGTCATCGCGGTTGACGTGCTTGCTTCGGGCGCAACTTATTGGGGAAGTCCAAGCACGCTGCTCGGCATCTTTTTTCAATCGGCAATGATGCTTCTCCGCGCCGCTTCCAAAGCGCATCATTATCGCGCCGACATTGTAATCATTCCACAAATCGCGCATCTTCGACCGGACGAAATCAGCAAAATGGACGAATTTATCAAAGCCGGCGAAGAAGCCGCGCTCGAAAAGATTGATGAAATTAAACGGTTAATTTTTTCTGAAGAGAAATTTACCGCCGATGAACACAGATGAACACAGATTTTGTGAAGATAAATTAAAATTTGCTTTTGTTTTTATCTTGTCTTTAACTGCGACAATCTGCATTCATCGGCGGTTAAAATTTTCTTGTTAATTTGAAGATTCTTCAATTTCTCCAAGCGGTGAAATGGCAGGCGCGTTGATTGGATGTCCGTCAATTCCAAACCGCGAGCCGTGACACGGGCAATCCCAAGTTTTCTCCAGCGAATTAAATCGCACGATACAGCCCAAGTGAGTGCAAACCGCCGAGCGTTGATACAGCTTTCCGTTTTCGTCCCGATACGCTGCAATTTTTGACGCGCCTTGTCTGATAATTGCGCCTTCGCCGTTTTTGATTCCGTCAACGGAAGAAACGTCGCCGCCTGTAATCCAATCCACATACGGAACTGTCGAGCTAACAATTTCGGGAATAGCTTCTTTGATTGATTGCGTGGCAAGACGCGAAGGCTCAAAAACTTCCTGCCAAGCGTTTTCGCGTCCCAAAATCAAATCCGAAACGAGCATTCCGCCGATTGTGCCGTGCGTCATTCCCATTCCCGAATCGCCCGTTATCAAATAAACATTCGGCTCTGAATTGGAAAATCTTCCGATAAAAGCCAATCCGTCGTGCGTTTCAAAAAATTGCCCTGACCATTTGTATAAAATTTCTTCCGCCATCGGAAAGCGCGTCTTCGTCCATTGCCAGAGATTTGCAAAACGTCTGTTCGCGTCATCTTCCTGACCGGTTCGATGGTCTTTGCCGCCGACAATCAAAACATCGTGTTCGGCTTCTTCCTGCGTCCGCACATAGCGATACGGGTCAGCCGTATCCCAAAACAAAGCCTTTTCAACCGACCCTTTCGGCACACGCGCACCAATAACGTATGTGCGATATGCGGGTAACTTAGCGAACATCTTGCTCATAATCGGATAGTTTGTCGCAAGAACAATTGATTTTGCTTTGATTGTTTGACCGTTTGCGGTTTTTACCTCAGGAGAATCTTCGCCTTTCCATTCAATTGCTCGCGTATTTGAAAAAATGCGCCCGCCGTTTTGCTCAACTGCTTTTGCTAAACCTGAAAGATACTTGAGAATGTGAAATTGTCCTTGACGCGGAAAACGCAAACACTCGCCCGTGTCGAAATCTTTTATCGGCGCACGCTCAACTCTTTCGACCTGCATCATCTTTTGCGCCGCTTCAAATTCCTTATCCAAATCGTCTTCGCCGTCATCGGCTTTAAACAAAAAACCGTCAAGGCGCGAAAAATCGCAGTCAATTTTTTCTTCCGTCGCAATTCTTTCAATTTCATCAATCGCTTTTGTGTGCGCTTCGACGGCGAGCCGCGCTTTTTCCTCGCCGTGCCATTCTTCGATGCGGTAAATGCGGTCGTCAATCGCATTTGACAAATGCGCCGTCGTCCGCGAAGTTGTGCCGCCGCCAATTAAGCCGTCGTCAATGACAATCACTTCTCGCCCCGCTTTCGTCAATAAATACGCGGTTGTCAAACCCGAAATTCCCGCACCGATAATACAAATGTCCGTTTCGATTGACTCAATCAAAGAATCTTTTTTGATTAAATCCTCGCTTGCTTCCCAATACGAAACGGTTTTCCCGTCATCGCTTTTCAACATAAAAATTCTTCTCCTAGCTCAAAATAAATTACTGCTTAAGGCTGATTATACAACTAAACGGATTAAGGATTGAAAGTTTTGAGACTAACGAATTTTCCCGCTCAGTTCTGCACGTTGGCGACAATCTTCAAAGATACGCCGAAAGCTCAAAAATGCGCGACAATACACGGACGACAATTTAACTGCGCCCGCCTTGCGGATAATCAAATGCTTTCAACGATACATTCGGGGAAATATCCTTTTTATAATTTCTTTACCCCGGCTTCCGATTCTTATCCGTGCTTTCTTCTTTCGCGGCAAGAACTTTTTCCAATAACTCCAATGCGTTTTTCTTTGACTCTTTGACGGATTGCCCCATTGCTTTGGCGGCTTCCTCAAACGTCTTGTTCGTTATATTTTTCGGATTGCCCATATCGTTATTGGGCATCTGACATCGGCAGTTGTAACACAAAAAAGCTCCTTTCTATTGCCCTGAATTTTTGCGCGTTACGCCCAAATGATACGGGCAGATTCGATTACTTCTTCTTACCAGCAAAATTGTGGCGACAATAGCCAGGATATTAATGCTTTGCACGATGACGAACAATGTATCGCTCCGCAAAAGCGAATAGGTCAAAAGCAATATGCTGGCGACCAGCCAAATCAACCACGTTAAAGGGCTGATGCCCCAAGCGCATCTTTCCGCCCACAAATGATGTATCTGCGGGCAGTAGGCGACGATGACGAGCGTTGTTCCCGCCCAACCGATAACTTCCATTTCTACTTGCGGCAGATTAGTTTTTATTGTTCGTGAAAATACTCTAAAGCGACTTTAAGTATTCCACCAAATCACGTTTCTCCTGCTCGCTTAATTTCAATCGCTTAAAGTCGTTGTAGTGATTAACGACATCAAGCAATGTCGCAAACCGTCCATCGTGATAGAAACCGCCTTTCGTATGCGTCCAAAGCCCGCGCAGAGGCGACGTGCGATAGGTTTTATCGGGCGAGCGGTTCGCTTGAAAATCGTCAATACCGATGTCTGTTGCTTTGTGCGTGTTCCAACCCGGCTCGGTGAATAAAGGCGGAACGTGGCATTGAGCGCAGTTCGCTTTGCCGTTAAAAATTTTCTCTCCGCGCATCGCGGCGGCGCGGTCATAACTGTCTTCCGACGGAATCGGCGCGGGAATGGCAAGTTGATAAAAATGAAGCGCGGCAAGTTTTGAGGTTATCATATCTGCGCCGCTTCGTTTATTGCCAAAACCTGCGCGGGCGGCAACCGGATACTGTGCGGCGTTGTTCAAACGCTCGTCGAAGAATACGCCTTGTCCTCCCATTTCAAGATTGGCGACGAAAGCATTCCAATAAGTTACTGTTCCCCAGCCGCCGGTCCAAGTGTGATTGTTGACTCCGGCAAGACCGAAGGCGGGCGGAATCAGCGTCGCCGCGGATTTTCCGTCGGGACGGAAGCCTTTGCCGTCGAGATTAAGTTCCGCATCGAATTTTCCCGGTCCCCAAGCGGCAAGCACTTTCTTAACCGTCGCTTCGTCGGTATTGAGCAATTTGGTGAACGCGCTTAAATCAGGTGCCAGCAAAATAATCGCTCCGGAATTGAGGTCGCGGTTCGCCCAACCGTCGAGCCGATGACCGACACCCGGCATAAATGCGTCGTCTACATTCGAGTGACAAACGGCGCAGCTCAAGCCGACTGATTTGAGACTTCCGTTCGAGTTGAAACTTCCTTTCATACCCAAGACGGCATCGAGTTTAATCAAAGCCAGCGTTGTTGCCGGGTCATCTAAATCAATTTTGCCCGCTTTGATTTGCTGCACAAGGGATTCGGGCAGAGCATCCATATCCACTTTCAACCCAACGGACAGAGCTGTTTTCGGACTAACTCCGGGACCAACGCCGCCGAGTTTACTGCCTTCAATCGCTTGGTGCAGTTTGAGTTTATCCGTCCAAAAGGCTTTGTCGCCAAAGGTATCAAAGCGAAAGATACGCCGTCCCTCCGCAATCATTTGTTGCGCGTTGTTGCTAATCTGACTGTCGAAACTTGTCTCTTTCTGGTCGCGCTCTTTGTTGGTTCGCTCGGATTGACTCCAAATGCCTTTGGTCAAGAACCCGAATCCAAATGCAACAAAAACCAATATCACCGCCAGCTTAATTACCTTTGCGAGGGAGATTAAACTGTTCGTTTTGTCGTTCCTGTTTTTGCCATTCATACTTCCTCCTTTGGTTTTTCGTTTGCGAGCGGAAAGCCGCCGCGCCTGTTACAATGGTTAATAAATAGAAATCATTGAAGGTTTCTATTTTAGTCTATCGGCTAAAAAACATTTTAGCACACAACCTAAAATGGTTGTCAAGGAGAATTGAATGAGTATTCCAGAAGGTTATAAAGGACTTTATTTTCCCTGCGAGTGCGTGTCGGCGCGAAAAGAAAATTACAGCGACCCGTGGGCTGGCGTTGCTAAAAACCGTTTGATTGTTGACGGCTCGAAAGAACAGATACTCAACTTAGTCGCAAAAGAGCCGCGAACAATTTCCCAACTGGCAAAGGAATTGAAAATCGCGCCGCCGACCGTTCACGCGCACATTAACGAATTGCTGGCGAGCGAGCTTTTGCGCGATTCTGCAGAATGGGAAAAACTGCATCCCAAAGAGCGATATTACGAACCGAATTTTCCGGTTGTGTGGGCAGAAGACCGTGCCGAGTTTGAAGAAATCTGTCAAAAGATGTCTGAGAAATTTGTCGAGATGTTCGAGCGGGCGCGTCCGCAATTTGAGCAAGCCTTCGATAAAATGACTCTTGCGGAAAAAGGTTGGGAGTTTGCTGACCTCACGCAGTATTTCTATGCTTGCATCCAACGCGGCGCACGCAAAACACTCGAAGAACGCGGCACGCTTCCGGCGGCGGAAAAGCACCGCAACGGTGCTGAATGGATTTTCTGGGCGGAAGAGCCGAAAACAAACAGAAAGTAAAAACCAAGTTGTGAAGGCTACATCTTTTGTTGAGACGAAAATCACTTACGGTGAGATTTTGTTCGGCTCTTGGTTTGGTAGCTTTTGCAATCCGCTTTCTTCAAGCATCTGCTAAAATTTTCCGATTATGAGCGAAACTTATGATATCGCCGTCATCGGCGGCGGACACAACGGCTTGACTTGCGCTTGTTATTTAGCGAAAGCGGGCTTGAAAATGATTGTTTTAGAAAGGCGGCACATTACCGACGGCGCGGTTTGCACGCAGGACGATTTGATTGAAGTTTGCAAAATTCATATTACTTCATCCGGGCGCATACCATACCTCGCTCAATTTCCGATGGGAAAAAATGTTTTTGTAAAAAACAGGAAACTTTTTCAAAATAATGCCGATAATATATTATGAGTATTTAATCTGAATCACGGAGAATCAAAATGAGCAGTAATAGAATCGGTTTCGATTTTCAACCAATAAATAAGTTTGACGCGGCGCAAAAACCGGCATCGAAAGAGCCGTCAATCCTGCAAATGGAAGTTCCGAAACAGGACAAACACATCGACAAGCGCGGTAACTCATTAATGGAAGTTCCAAAAGAAGTTCCAAAACAGGACGAATACATCGTCAAACGCGGCGACACATTGACGGAAATCGCCGTCAAAACCGGACAAAATTTGCAAGAACTACTCAAAAAGAATCCGCAAATCAAAAACCCGAATCGCATATATGTCGGACAACACATCGAAATCGGCAAGCAAACGAACACTTATATCGTCAAAAAAGGCGATACGCTGTCAGAGATAGCCAGAACGAATCACACGACTGTCGGCGACATCCTGCGAGCAAATCCGGGACAAATCAATAACCGTAACTTAATTTATCCCGGTCAAAAGCTGCGTATTCCAAAAAGGCGTGTTGTTCAGCCGGAACGCAGCGAATCTGCGCCGCCGACAACGACAAAACCGAAACAGACTACCCCGCCGAAGGTTGTGTCTGTTCCAGAAAGAGCGCAGGTAAATACCCCGACAAATACGACTAATGTCAATAACCCGACGCAAGCTGTCAAATCAAGTTCTCATCTTAAACTCAGTTCCAAAAACATTGAATTGTCTCCGCTTGTTAAGGGAAAAATGAGTCAGGTTGCCGAAGAATACTTTAAGCGAACAGGCAAAGATTTGGTGATAACCGACGGAAACAGAACGGCGCGTGACCAAGCCGAGAGAATTTATGACAAAATACTTGTTCACGGAGAAGATATTTATACGAACAAAGCAGCTCTCGCCGAAATCAAAACCGCTTACAACCAAGCCAAAGCACAAGGCAAATCGAAATCCGAAATTGTCAACCAAATGGCTCGCGCGATTCAGCATCAGATGAACCGCGGTGTTTATATTTCCAAGCATTTAACCGGACAAGGCGCAGACGTAAGAATCAAAAATATGTTTGACCGAGACCGAGAGGCATTCATGCAATCCGTCAAAGCAGTCGGCGGCGCAAGAATTTTAAACGAAGGCAATCATTGGCACGTCGAAGTCGAAGCTAAACCGACGGCATCAAAGACAACGCCGCAACCGCCGATTACGCAAACGCCTCAAACTCAGCAGTCGCCGCAAACACAAACAATACCGAAGGGGGACTTGAAATTAGGTGTGAACGAAGAATACCACGAGGCGTTGATACTGGCGCAAAAGCGAACGGGCATTGACGCGGCAGCCTTGGCGTCGGTTATCAATGCAGAAGCGGCTAGAGGTAAATCGGGTAAATGGCTGGCTAGTTCGCAAGCTCCAAAAGGCACGGCGCGGGGATTGACTCAGTTTTTGAAAGGAACGTGGCTCGAACGCGCACGCATAAAAGGTTCTTATTTAAATGAGATTGCCCTACAGAAGCGTTTTATTCGTGAAGAGAAAGGAAAAATTATTGTCGTTGATGAGAATTCGCTTCTGGCTCTGCGCGACAATCCAACCGTTTCAATCGTAACAGCGGCGGAATACGGGAAGAACAATCTCGAATTATTAAATCGCAGCGGTTTATTGCCGAACAATTTAAGCGATGACCAAAGGGCAAAATATATGTATGTCGCGCATCACGAAGGTTTCGGCGGAGCATTAAGATATTTGACGAACTCCAATGACGTGAACGAAGCAACGGCTAAATATATTTTGACGAAAAACTCCGCCGCCGGACTGAAAGATAAATACGGTTCTTATACGGAAGCGTACAAGCATTGGGCGGAAGACACTTCTCGTCGAACTTTTCCGTCTCAAGTCGGTTCTAAAACTATGAACGCATATGTTCAAAAATATGGAAATTATGAACAAGGTTATCGCGCTTGGCTAACAGATTACGTCAACGCCAAAATACAGCCGGAAAATTACAGAAAATAAATTCTTCCGGCTCACGATTAAACAATTTTATGTTGTGAAGTTTTAACGCAACCGCTCATTAAACCAAATGAGGTGAATCTGGAATGAAAAGATTTAAAGCAATCGGTTTCTTTACAATTTTAATTTCACTTTTTTTAACAATCAATGTATTTAGTCAGATTAAAGATGGTGAAACGGTTTTGGCTGCGAAGCAAACTTTGCCGGGCAAGTTACAACTCGTCAAGATTGTTTCCGAGGACAAAGCTGCGGCAGTCTATATCAAGCTAAACAATAAAATTATTAAAGAGTTAAATTATGAGTCAGCATACATCGAGCAAAGCTATCCGCAAATCTCGCCTAAATTTTTCCTCATCGGACTTTCCACCGAATCCTTGGTTTGCGCGGTCAAATTTGTAATTCTCGATTTGTCGAAAGGTCTTCCGAAAGTTACCGATGAATTTGGAAATTGTGGAGACGCGCCGAAAATAACTTACCGTAATCAATCTTTAACGCTCAATTTTCCGCCGGGAGAAAGAGAAAGTAAATACACAATCGGTAAAAAGCAAATCTGGATTTACCGCAGCGGCAAACTAAAAAATCTGAAATAAATTATCAATTATATTTTAACCGCGAGACTGAAAATATGAGAACAAACCCTCGATTGTATATAGTTCTGATATTCATTTCGTCTTTCTTGTCAGGAGCGAGTTGTCTGCAAAAGGTCGCCGAAATGAATCTGGAAAAAACGCCTGCAAATTCTGCACAGGTTACAACCGACACAAATATTTCTTTACCGGAAGAAATGAAAAATATCCCGATGGCATCGGGGAAAAGAGGCGAAGACAAATTAACCGGCAAATTCGTCTGCTCACCGAAGCAACTCCGGCAAGGCGATGTTCTCACTCTAACAATGAACAAGCCGCACGGCGGTTATCTGGAAATTATCACGCCGGCAAAAGAATATATTTTTATCTCCTCAGAAGTCGGAGATGAGCTACTTAAAGATGCTGAAAGATACAAAGTAACTCCTTATTATGCCGCATCGGACTTCGTTCAATTGAACGAATTAAAAATAGACACGGCGAATGCGATGACAATTAACTACAAAGGTGGAGATATGAACGGGAAACTACCGTTGACTAAGATATTCGCCGAATCAGGAAAATATAAAATTCTTTTGAGCAAAGATTCTTTTGAAACGGACGACCCGACCATTACTGGTCAATGTGAAATTTATTACACAAATGTAAATCAATAACAATAAGATTTACAAGAATTTTATTTACTTTTTATTCAAACAGTAAATATGATGGTGAGGTCGTTACGGAACCCGACCATTTCCATGTTCAATGGAGGTAAAATCGAAGTACGATAGTCAGGCGGCATTTCTACTGTTCTTCGTCCGAAAATTATTCGAGAAATCTGCTTTTGTAAGAAAGAATTATGTCAAAATACTCATTTTGTTTTTTGGGATTTTAATGCTTGTTTTTGTCAGCATTGGCTGTTCGACGGTTAATTCTAGTAATGAAATAAATAAAGTTTCTCTAACTCAGGCGAATAATCAGCTTGATAGAAAAGATAACCCCGCTTTGGAAATTAAGACACCGGAAAACAACAAACAAAGCGTTGAAAACAACGGGGAAGAATCAAAGGCGGAAAAGAAAATCGGCAAGTGCCAACCTGAAAATGTTCCTCGTAATTTGGGACTGATTGACGTGGCGGATATGAACGATACTGTACCGAAACCAGAAACCAGAGAAAAATTTAATGAATGGCTTTCTTACGGAGCAATCGGTTCGGTCGAAGTTGCCGAAATGGAAGGCAGAAAATACATTAAAGAATATTATGCCGAAGGCGATTTTAATGGCGACGAATGTCCTGATGTTGCCGTAATAGTTCAGGGCGTAAAAGACAAAACGGGCGAAAAAACTTTAGAGCAAACCGGAGTTGATGTCACGGTTAAAAACTTGCGCACGGGAGCGGTATTTGAAGGCGGCGATATTAAGAAACTCCCATTCGCACCTAAGTTTGAAGCGCAAATCAAACCACGACAGAAGATTGCGCTTGTTGTGGTGCTGGGTGGAGAAAACGGTTGGAGTTGGAAGCATGGCGGAAGAGGAAGAACATTTGGTAGTGAACTAAAAGTAATGCTCAGGTCGCAAAATATAGTTTTTGTCGTTCCAAATTGCTGTATGACAAAAAATAATTGATTGCTCCCTGATGGTTTTCCGTGTTCTTTGAAAACGAAGTTGTCTTTCGCACCAACCGCGACACTCGCTGCCGCAAGCGACAATTAAAACCTTCGATAAAAGATGTCTGCCCGCTTCCTTTGCCGCACGCTGTATGCTGCTCGGCGGGAATCGCCAGCGCGTAAGCCTCCCAACAGTCGGTTAATATCAAAGCGTTAGCTTTGACTTCCGGCGGCAGTTTTTGCCATAAAGCCGTGGCGCTCTTTTCGCTGCGGTCGCCGATGTGAACCGCCACAACTTGTCCGGTGCGCCGTTCGAGAATCAGCCAAATCCACTGCTTGTTCGTTTTGCGCTCGACAAACGACCACATTTGATCGGCTTCCAGACACAAGATTTCAAATTCCGAATCAAGCGGCATCCGAAAATTCAGATCAGCCGGAACTGTTTTGTAAACTTGGCGCATAAAGTTCAGCAGCCAGCACAAGGAAACGTCCAGAACCCGACAAATCCCGCGCAAACTGATTCGCTCGAGCAACAACCGGCAAATCAATTGTTTGACCGCCGCGGTGACGATTTGCTGACGGATAACAAATTGTCTGCCGCACGAGAGACAGCGATAATTTTGTTTGCCGTAATAAGTATGACCATTACGTTTGATGTGCGATAATTGACAACGCGGACAAGTCAGATTGTCCGTTTGCGGAGCAAGTTCTTGATTGTTCATAGCAGACACAATTACAAGAAATTGCTCCCTATTTTTCAAATAGCATTACTTTTAGTTCACTACCGAACATTTTTACTTTATGACTCGATTTACCAAACGCTAAAAAGAAAAGATATGGCAGCTGTATCAACAGTTTTCGGTGTGATTGAAAAAACAAACCTAATGAAGATTATGACGATTTGCTATATCTTTTTCCGCCAAACGCAAAAGGCGATTGTATTCACACGGAACTGGAAATTCAAAGAAAAGGCATAGACTATGTGAACGCGACAAAAAGAAAGCTGATTTGTTTTGACGGCAAAAACTTTTTCGCTAAAAATTTGCCTGACACAAAACTTTACCCTGAATAAATCTAAAACTCATTTTACAAAAATGCAAAATATGCTGTTGGCTGAAACTATTAATTTCAGCCAACAGCATATTTTTAACCCTTCATTAAAAAGGACGGAAAATGCACTGTTTGATTTCGGTGAGAAGTGAGAAAATAGCGAATATGACAAAATCAAGAATCGGTCTCCATTTATTTCTGATAACGGTTTCAACAATTTTTTTCGCCGCGTGTCAGACGAATTTGAGTGGTAATGACGAAATCGCCAATGGACAAAACAAAGTCTCAAGCGAATTTTCGGCGGCTAATGAATCTTTGACAAATACGGCTGAAGAAGTCGCGTCCGACGGAGCATTCGGCGAAATTAAAGAGTGCAGCCCACAAAAATTGTCGGGCGGCGATGTTCTGAAAATTAGACTCGCCGTGCCGAACGGCGGAAATTTGGCAATCGTGCGCGATAAAAGTAAAGAAGGCTTTTTTCTGCTTTCGGATGAAAACGAATCGAACCAAAACGCGCGGGAGAACCTTTTTTGGACGATAGACAAGCTACGGAAGACCGCGCAAATCGAAATTAACACCGCCGCCGCGACAGCCGTTGATTTGACCAAACTGAATTCGCAAGGCGAAGGCAAGCCCGAATTGATTTTCAGCCGTAAAGGATGGTATGCAATCGAAATAAGCAATGAGAGTTTGGAACAGGATGACCCGCCGCTGACCGGTCGCTGCCGCGTTTATTTTTCTGGCAGTTCCGCGCTTCATACAAAAACCGCAAGCGACGAAATTTTGTTCGATTTCCGTAAGGAATCTTCATCAGCGGAACCTAAAATTAATGCCGCCGAACGAGAGCGTGTTTTGCGGGCGGCAGAAGTCGGTGAAGAAGCCGACGGCGTTGAAATCAGCAGCAAAGAAACCGGAGCGTTTACCGCCGCGAATAAAAACCAAACGGCTTATCTGATTCGTCCTGACGTGACTTCAATTACGCAAGAGCCGACAAATCCCGCCAAATACCGTATTGGCAATTTTTGAAGGCGAGAAGCTGGTCGCCAAATTCGATGTGGGAAGTTATTTTTACATCGCGGCAAAAAGCGATGCAAACCGCGACGGCGTGAATGAACTTCTGCTTGTCGGCAATAATTTGCAGATGGGAATTGAAACGAAATGGTCAAAACTAATCAATCTAACTCAAAACAAGCTGCAAGTCGTTAAAGATTTTAAAACCGTTTATGAAAACACTTGCGAGGGAGCGGCAATAAAGAAGAAAGAAATCAGCGCGGCGTTTATTAAATACAAATTTATACCAAGCCAGAATTCGCCTCTGTTTTCGGCTCAAAATCTCATTTTGCCTTGTCGTCAATAGATTTTATAAAGGCAAGCAAAATTTAATTGGCATTTACAAAAATTATTTACTTTTATTTCAAAAACAGGAAACTCTTTACATAAATAGCCGATAATCTATTATGAGTATGTAATTTAAACTCTAGAGAGCTAAAATGAGCGGCAACAGAATGGTTTCAGTTTCCAACCGACAAATAAACTTGACGCGGCGCAGAAACAAACGCTAAAGACGAAAACACTCGCGCATCAGAGAGTTCCGCAAACGGACGAATACATCGTCAAACGCGGCGACACATTGACGGAAATCGCCGTCAAAACCGGACAAAATTTGCAGGAACTACTCAAAAAGAATCCGCAAATTAAGAATCCAAACCAAATTCAAATCGGACAGCGCATAGAAATCGGCAAGCCGTCGAACATCTACACGGTCAAACCCGGCGACACATTATCGGAAATCGCCAAAGCCAAACACACGACCGTCGGCGACATAATGCGAGCTAATCCGGGACAAATCGGCAATCACAATTTGATTTATCCCGGTCAGAAATTGCGTATTCCCGCTACAGGGCTATCGCGCGTGGCTTAACGATTATACAAATACGAAAATTCGCCCGGATAAATATCGGCAGTAAGACGATTTGAAATTTCAGGCATCTAATAAATAAGACGCAGTTTCTAAGCTACATCTTATTTATTAGACAATAGATACAAAATGATTATTTCTCGAAAAGAACTGTTGCGCTCATTTATTTTACTCGGCTTAATTTTTTGCGGATTATCATCGCTTGCCATTGGACAAGCGAATCCAAGCGAAGAAATCAGCGATTCGGTTCAAACGGCGAAGGGAAAACTAAAGATAATCAAAGTCACCGACGGCGACGCTGTAAATATTAAGATTGAATTGGATAATAAAGTTATCAAAGACGGAACCGAATCGCCGTATGTTGCGGGAAGCGTTTTTGGAAAATACCCGCAAAAATCTCCGAGTCTATTTCTCGTCCGGCTGACTAACGATTCGACGGCGTGCGCGGCAGGTTTTATCATCATTGATTTATCGGGGAAATCGGCGACGGCGAGCAAAGAATTCGGCAACTGCGGCGATTCGCCGTTATCGGTTTACCGCAATCAATCTTTGCTGATTACTTTTCCCGCCGGAAAAAGCGGCGACGCCTACAAAAAAGGCGGACGCGAAGTTTGGCAGTTTAGACGCGGCAAACTATCGAAGACAAAATGATGCTGGGAAAATTAAAACTTTTCTTAACTTTAACCGGTTTTTTAATCGTCTGGATAAGCGCGGCTTGTCTCCAAAAAAATACCGAAACTGACAATTCTACGACTGACAACTCTGCGAAAAGTCTGCCTGTCGCCGCGACTCCGAAGAATTCTCCGACTGCAAACAACAACTCCGCGCTTCCAAAAGAGGTTAAGGAATTAAGCGAAGAATTAAGCTGTTCGCCGACCGACTTGAAGCCCGGAGATATTCTGACATTGAAGATGCGGTCGCCGCACGGCAGTTATCTGGAAGTTATTACGCCGAAAAAGAAATATATTTTCCTTTCGGAACTCGATGGCGACGAATTGGTCGAAGCGGGCAAGAAAGCCGGCGCCGAACCTTTTTATGCCGCTTCCGATTTCGCAAAACTCGACGAGTTGAAAATAAACACGGCAGAGGCGACGACCGTCGATGTCGAAAAAAATAAAGCGAACGGAAAATATCAACTTGAAAAAATATTCTCCGCGTCGGGAAAATATAAAATTCTCTTGAGCGAAGATTCTTTTGAAACGGATGAACCGACAATCACCGGTCAATGCGAAGTTTCTTTCACAAATGTAAATCAATAACAATAAGTAATTTCAATCCCTGACAAATCGACAACTGCAAATTGATTCCGATTGTTTCCTACAAATTACGCTTTGTGCCGCGCAAAGGAAGTTACGACGATATTTACACCGTGCGGCGCGGACTTCAGCGAGACCCGAAAACAGGCGAAAAACTCAAAGACCCCGAATTTGACACGCTTTATATTTATAAATGGATTGACAATCATTATTGGTGGTGCGGCTGCAGAAATCAAAAAACCAATGAAGATATTTACGAGCGCGAATTAAAAAAAGAAGACCCGAATCACGATTTCGGCAATCCGCCGGAAGGAAAAAAATGTCCGAACTAACTCGAAAAAACATCAGGCTGAAAACATATTCACTTGCTTTTTCCTTGTGTTATCGAGCCTGACGAGTAACGCATTCAGTCAGGTAAAAAATTCGAGCCAGGCTGTTAAAACGTCGAAAGGCATTTTGAAGATAGAAGACGAACGGCTTTAAGGTAAAAATACGCAATAAAGTTTTGTTTGAAAGTCAGGCTGAATTCGGCACGGTTGAAGGAAAGTATCCGCGCGCGAATCCGAAGTTGATACTTTTAAACATCGGAGACGGCGCGCTCGCCTGCGCCGGTCATTTTTACATTGTCGATGTTTCAAAAAACAAACCGGCAATCACCGACGCCTTCGGCAACTGCAATACAGCCCCGAAGATTCTTTACAAAAATCAAACCTTAACCGTTAAATTCCCAGACGGCAGCAAAATTCCCGCAGAAGATTCGGGCGCTTACCGATATGGCGCGGCTCAAACGTGGAATTATCGCAACGGAAAACTACGCAAATTAAATTAATTTTAGCGAAGCTCCAAGTATCGAAAAAAGATTTTGAAAAAACAAGGAACTTTTTCAAGATAACCCCGATAAATTATCATAGTGAATATCTAAACTTTAAATAACGAAGAATCAAAATGAGCGGCAGCAAAATCGGCTTCAATCCCCAACCGACAAATAACTTCGGCGCGACGGACAAACAAACGACGACGAAGACGCCTCTTCAAACAAAAGTTCTGCAAACCGACGAATACACGGTCAGGCGCAGCGACACTTTGACAAATCGCCGTCAAAACCGGACAGAATTTGCGGCAACTGCTCGAGAAGAATCCGCAAATCATAAACCCGAATCGCATCAGAATCGGGCAGCACATCGAAATCGGCAAGCCGACGAATCTTTACACGGTCAGACGACCCGGCAATTACTGGTTAATGTGAAGTTTATTACACAAATGTAAATCAATAACGGTAAGTATCTCAATCCGGGACAAATCGGCTTGGTAATTGAGCCATTGGCGGGTCGGCGCATAGTTGAAATCAGTCGCCAAAGAACCAAAGCCGATGTACGTGAGGGCGAAACAGCGACTTTGTTATCGCGTTATCTTTTAATTTTCGGCGGGCTTGGTGGCGGTTTCGCCCCACGTTAACTCCACCGTTCGGCGACAAATCGCATATGCAAGGATAAAGTAAGAAACCTCAAATTTTGAAAAGAGCTAAAGTCATGAAAGATAATTTTGTTATTGAGACAGACACTTTTTCCGGTTTGCCTAATTGTTAATAAGTTCTTTAAGCTCTTTGCCGGGTTTAAAGTAAGCGACGCGCTTGGCAGGAATATCAACCGCCGCGCCTGTTTTTGGATTACGACCTTTTCGCGCGTTACGCTCACGCACGCGAAAACTGCCGAATCCGCGAAGTTCAATCTTTTCACCTTTGTTCAGAGTGCCGACGATGCTCTCGAAAATTATCTCGACGAGTTGTTCGGCATCTTTTTTCGTCATTTCCGCTTCTTTGGCGACTTTTTCAACTAAATCCGCTTTTGTCATATTTGTTTTCCTCGCTCTTTCGACAGTGGTTCTTATCTAAAAACTTAACCGTTAGCAGTTTTTTCTTCTGACTCGGTTGGAGATTGTGTATTTCCGGTGTCAGAATTTTTCTCCCGATTCGGTCGTTTCGCTTTCGGCTTCACCGTTCGGCACATCGGTTTGAGGAAAATCATCGGCGGTTGAACTTTCAATCATCGGATTTCTTTCGCTGACCGGTTGCGGTTCGTCGTTCGCGTCGGTCGTTTCCGTAGATTCATCAGTTGCAGTTTTCGTTTCATCTTTAGCTTCTGATTCGCGGTTGGCTTCTGATGCGTCAGTTGGCGTCGTTTCAGCTTCCGAAGTTTCAGTTGAAGTCTGGATGGTTTCGGCAGTTTCCTGATTATTTCCTGCAGTTTCGGCGGTTGTTTCAGCCATTGTATCTTGAGATTTAATTGTATCTTGAGATTCAATCGCTGATTCTTTTTTAGTTTCGTCAGTTTTCTTCTCTACCGTTTTGCCCGCGTCGGCTGCAATTTCTAATTCGCTGGCTTCTGCTTCGGAATTTTCAACTTTGCCTTCCGCAAAATCTCCAATTTTTAACAAATCGCCATCATCGGTTTGCTGTTCGGCAGTTGCTTGATTATCAGCTTGGTCGGCAACAGGTTCATTGGCAGGTTTCATTTCGGCGAGGAGTGTTTCTTCATCAAAGCCTATTTCTGACTCCTGATTTTCGGCTGACCGCTCGTCGCCTGCAGCATCTGTTTCCGCAGTTAGTTCCGCAGTTGGTTCTACATTATCAACTCCGTCGGAAGAAGGCTCGGCTGTTTCCGTATTTACATCTAATTCCGCTTTTATTTCTGCTGCCGCTTCCTGCTCGGCGCGTTCCTTAGCTTGTTGGGCTTTTCTTTCCTTCTTTGATTGGCGCGGCTCATCTCTTGTTTCTTCTTCCGCACCTGTGCCGCGTTTCAGATTCATTAATTCGCCTAATGAAGCCATACCGCTTTTCGCTTCGGTCGAATAATTTTTCGCGTCAATGACGGGTTCCTCATTTTTGCCGACGGCACGCGCCGAGAGTCCGATTTTTTGAACATCGTGTTCGATGCGCAAAATTTTGAAATCCATTTCCTGTCCGATTGTGCCGATGTCTTCGGGACGCTCGACTCGTTCATCAGATAATTCCGAAATATGACACAAACCTTCGAGGTCATTGCCCAATTCGACGAACACGCCAAAACCCGTAAAGCGTGAAATTTTTCCGCGCACTACGTCGCCCGGCTTATGCGAAGTAACAAAGGCTTCCCACGCACTCGGTGTCAGTTCTTTAATCGAAAGCGATATCCGTCGGTTTTCCGTATCAATGCTTTTAACCACGGCTTCGACCTCTTGGTCGCGTTTCAAAACATCTTTCGGGTGTTTAACTTTTTTCGACCAAGTAATATCCGAAACGTGAACCAGTCCGTCAATGCCGTCTTCAATTTCGACAAATGCGCCGAAGTCGGTTAAGTTACGAACTCTACCTTGCACCGTTTGACCGATTCGGTAACGCTCGTGAACGGTTTGCCACGGATTCGGTTGAAGCTGTTTCATTCCGAGGCTGATGCGGCGGTCATCCGTATCAACGCCCAAAACCTGAACTTCGACTTCATCGCCTGAACGGACGAGTTTTTTCGGGCTTTGCGAACGCTTTGACCAAGACATTTCCGAAACGTGAACTAAACCTTCAACGCCCGGCTCTAATTCGATAAACGCACCGTAATCGGTAACGCTCGAAACCCGACCTTTAACCTTTTCATTTATCGGGTAAAGTTCCATCACGGTTGACCAAGGATCCGGAATGAGTTGTTTATAACCGAGCGCGACTTTTTCCTTTTGGCGATCAAGTTTCAAAACTTTAACTTGAACGTGGTCGTTGACCTTGAATTGGTCACCCGGATTTTGCAGCCTGCCCCACGACATATCCGTCACGTGGAGAAGTCCGTCAATGCCGCCGATGTCAACAAACGCTCCGTATTCGGTCAGGTTTTTAACCGTTCCTTCGATAACGTAACCTTCTTCGATATTGCCTAAAGTTTCGCTTTTTTGCTTATTGACGACTTCATCAGTCAAAACCTTGCGCGAAAGAACGATATTGTTGCGTTTGCGGCTAAACTTTATAACTTTCGTTTCGATGTCTTGTCCGACGAAGGAATTGAGATTGCGAATCGGACGCGAATCAACTTGCGAACCGGGCAGAAACGCTTCAACGCCGTTCAAGTCAACGCGCAGACCGCCTTTCGTTACGTCAATTACGCGACCGGTAATCGGCGTTTCCTCATTAAAGGCTTTCTCGATTACTTCCCAAGACTTACGGCTCACAGCATCGGCGCGAGACAGCATCGGCGGAGCGTCGCCCGAAGAAATGCTTTTGATGGTAACTTCGACCGCATCGCCTTTCTGAACGGTTACTTCGCCGGTCGGCGATGTGAAATCTTCAATCGGCGCGATGCCTTCGGATTTGTAGCCGAAATCAATCAAAACGCCGCGTTCCGATACGCCGACAACTTTTCCTTCCACCAAATCACCGTTGTGATAAATTGTCTGCTCCTGCTCGAATTTCTCGAGAATTGAGCCGAAATCTTCTTCGCTGGAAGTTTGCGTTTCAGTCGCCGCTGACGGTTGGGTGGGAGTAGTTTGCTCTTGCGGTGCCGCCGTTGAAGGAACTTCTTCCATTGATGATTCGATAGAATCGTTAGCAACAGAAGTGGTTTGCCCTTCCGTCGTCGCAAGAGTTTCTTCCGCCGACGCTTCAACGGAATCATTAGTAACGGAAGTATCTTGCTCTTCAATCATGGTTGCCGCAGGAGTTTCTTCTGCTGGTGTTTCGACGGAATCGTTAGTTGTTGTTTGTTCTAAAACTGAAGTTTCGGGCTGCGCCGTTTCTTCCGTTTCGTTAATAACCTCGTTTGCCATTATAAATTTATATTCAATATCCTTTTTTAAAGTAGCTGCTCAGAAAATTAAAGCGCATTCCGCAAATTTATCCAGTGGGATAGAAATAAATCGGCTTTTGCGGATTAGCCAAATTCAACCGTTAAATGTGTTGTTTGGAAAGAAGTTGAAATTTGCCATTATTTTTGGTGAGAAATCGTTTAGAAAAATAGAGATAGGCATTGATTTTTGCTTCAATTCCGCGCATCACACGTCTTACTAGATAGGACTAAAATTTACACGCCGAAGTGCTTGTATGTCAAGACAATAAAGTATTTTCAAAAAATAAGCAGCTAAGTTAAGAGTATAAAAACCAAATTTTATTTAAACTTTCCCTTTGAATCGTTCCTGACGCATAATGTTTTTATGCGCGAATATCAATTTTACCAACTCGATGTTTTTACAGAACAAGCGTTTTGCGGAAATCCGTTAGCCGTTTTTCCCGACGCGACAAATCTTTCCGGCGAAGAAATGCAGACGCTCGCCCGTGAGATGAACTTGAGTGAAACGGTTTTCGTTCTGCCGTCCGGCAAAGCCTTACGCCGATTGCGGATTTTTACGCCGGTGCGGGAACTTCCGCTTGCCGGTCATCCGGTTGTCGGAACATGGAATTTACTGGCGCAGCTTGGCATCACGCAACAAATTGAAAACGGTGTTATCAAAATCGAGCAGGAATTAAAACTAGGTGTTTTACCGGTCGAGATTGAGTTTCGAGACAGCAAACCGTTCAAAGTCGTGATGACGCAGGGAAAGTTTGAAGCAAGCGAAATTGTTTTCGACCAGCAGGAAATCGAAAAATTAGCCAGAGGTTTAGGTTTAAATGTTTCGGATTTGAACTTGAGCGAAAATTTACCTGTTCAAGTTGTTTCGACGGGCATCAAAGCATTAGCCGTTCCCGTCATTTCGCTCGAAGCGTTAAGCCGTTGCCGTATAAATTCGAGTCTTTTGAGCGAAGTTTATCTCGCGCACGGCGCAGTCGGTTGTTATGCTTTCACGTTTGAAACGAAAGAAAAATCTTCAAAAGTCCACGCCCGCTTTTTTGCGCCCGACGACGGCATCGCCGAAGATGCGGCAACGGGAAGCGCGGCTGGTTCGCTCTCTGGATACTTAGTCTATCACGAAGCGATTGCTGATAAAACTTTCATGATTGAACAAGGCGATTTTATGAAACGTCCGAGCCGAATCTTCGCCGAAGTTTCGGGCGAAAAAGGAAACGTCGAACGAGTGAAAATCGGCGGAAGTTCGATTATTGTGGCAAAAGGCGAGATTTTCTTTTAATTGATAAGATTCAAGATTTAAGATTTAAAATCGAAATCTCAAATCTTGAATTAAATTCTCGAAGACATATAAAGAATCCGCGCGTAAATGCAAATCCGATGCGCCGAAGCTCATCGCCATTCGTAAAAAATCATCAATTCTGCTTGGCATATTAAAAGGTGTGAACTTGTTTTACGGTTTTTGCGGAAAGATTTTATGCTTGAAATTGTAAAATGATGAAACCGTCCTACAATTTGATTTTAGCTTTTATGGACAAAGCGCATCAGCAAAATTTTTAATCAATTCGACACGACGGCATTTGCGTCGTAAAATTGAAGTTTTAGATTGGAGCGTAATAAATGAGCAGAGCAGGAAGAATCATTTCCATCAACCCAGCTTACGCCATACCGGGCGGCGAAATCATTATCAATTGTGAAAATTTTGAGGTGAACAGCACGGACGGTTACGGTTGTTTTTTCAACGGTCAAGCCGCACGTCTCGTCGGCGCATCGGCAAACCGCATTTTGGCGATTGTTCCTGACGATTTCGATTCGACGGAAGTTCAAATTTATCTCGAAAGCGGCGGCGAGAGAAGTGATGCAAAAACTATCACGGTCGGAAAAAAGCTGGCGGATGATTTGCACATTGTTGCTAATCCGGCGGTTGATCCGAATGACGATTCGATAATTGTAACACGCTCCGGCTCGCGCGGACAGCAGCTTCCCGTGACGCTTTTTCGGCTTGAAACCGACGGATTCTTGAATGATATGCCGGCTGAGATTATGAATCCGACCGGCATCGCTTTTGATAAAAACGGTGAGATGTTCGTGACCGCGCGGGCGGATGGCGAAGTTTGCCGCATCAACCGCGATTCAGAATCCGTGCCTTACGCTTCTGAAATGGGAATTGCCACCGGCATTGCTTTTAACCGAAGCGGCGAGATGTATATCGGCGACCGAAGCGGCACAATTTATCGAGTTACCGATTTAGGAACGCCTGAATCTTTTGCGATTCTTGAGCCGTCAGTTTCAGCTTATCATTTAGCTTTCGGAACCGATGATAATCTTTATCTGACCGCGCCCGGACTTTCGAGCTTCGACGCTGTTTATCGAGTTGACAAAGAAGGTTTCGATGAAATATTTTATCGCGGACTAGGGCGACCACAGGGCATCGCCTTCGACCGCGACGGAAATCTTTATGTTGCGGCTTGTTCGCAAGGCAGACACGGCATCGTGAAAATCTCTAACAACGGCGAGAAGGCGGAAACCTTTGTCGCGGGAATGAATGTCGTCGGGCTGTGTTTCACGCGCCGTGGCGAAATGATTGTGGCGACGGGCGAAGCAGTTTATACCCTGCCGATTGGGATATACGGAACACTTCTGGATTGAAATTGGAAAGGAATAAGAGGCAATGGTTTAGATTCAAGTTCAATAATTAACAACAAAAAACACGCCTCACAAAATTGCAAAGCGTGTTCCACAGTTTCAAAAAATAAAATTTATTTTTCAGGCGAAGGCGAAGGTTTCGGCTCTGGTTCTTCACCACGTTTTTTAAGTTTCGGCGGAGCGTCTTTTGAATCGCTCGAACTCGAATCGCCCGGATTGGTCGAATCCGAATCGGGTTCCGGTTGACGACGTTTGAGAGTCGGTTTGCCCGGCTCGCCTTCGTCAATGTCGGATGTAACGCCGGCTTTGACATTCGACAATCTCAACAAATGCGCTTTAACGCGCTGAAATTCCGAAGTGCTGATAATGTATTCTTCACGCTCGGGGAAACGCCCAACTAGTGTGAGACTCGTATCGCGGCGTTCGACTGACTGCGGATGCGACGAGAAAAGTTTCGACAAAGTGCCGGGTTTTTTCTTGTTTTTCGATGAAAGTTTTTCAAACATTGTTGACATCGCCGTCGGGTCATAGCCGGCGGCATACAGATATTGAACGCCCAGATTGTCGGCTTCTTCTTCCGCGCCGCGCGAAAATTTGAAAAACGCGAGGGCTTGAGTCAATCCGCCGGCGTTTTGCAAAACGGTGCTGGCAATCGGACCGCCGAAGATGATACCGGCAAGCATTCCGTAATTGAGAGCCTGCAGTTTGCCTTGATTTTCCATCGCGTGCCGCGCCGCGACGTGTCCGATTTCGTGTGCCATCACGCCGGCGAGTTCCGCTTCGTTATCGGCGGCGAGAATCAAACCTTTATTGACATAAAAGAATCCGCCCGGCAATGCAAACGCATTTACTTCGTCGCTGTCAATAACTTTAATGGTAAAGGGAACTTTCGCGTCCGAATTAAGCACGACGTTTTGACCGACGCGGTTGATGTATTCGGTAACTATCGGGTCTTCGACTAACTTAGCTTGCTGTTCGACTTCCGTTGCGAGTTGTCTGCCGATTGCCATCTCTTTTTCCTTCGAGCCGCCGAGCCAACCGAAGAATTTATCGCCTGTACCGCCGTTGATTTTGCGTTTGCCAATCATTGTCGGATCATCTTTTGGAGAAAGCGCACCGGTTGGATTGCTGGTTTGAGTTTGCGTTTGAGCGGTGGACGCTTCTGTCTTTTTATGTTTTTTGTCCTTTTTATCCTTCTTGTCCTGTTTTTTGGCGGGCGTAGTTTGCGCCGCTACACTCGCCGGATAAAACGCAATCGCGCCTGACCAAAGCACCGCGACCAGAAAAAACGCACTGAATTTGCGAACTGAATCTCTAAGCATCTGAAAGCCTCCTGAAAAATCTTGCGCCTGAATAATTAGATTTTACCTTTTCTTGAATTGTAATAGCAACGATTTTTATGATGCAAAAAATAAAATTAAAGTTGTGAAACTTTCTGTGAAATTTGCAAGAATTTTTTGTAAATGAACTTTTTTCGTTAAAACTGATTTTTTTGTCGTAAAAAATTGGTAAAGTAAAAGAGAGCCGAAATTTTCTTTCGGTGTAATTGCATCTTTTAAGAGCCTTCTTTAACCAGCAACGAATTGGTCGTTTTGCAAAAGATTTTCAACGATTTGCCGACTTCGCAGCTAATGCAAATTCAGCTTCCGACTGACGAAGGGTTTTTGCGTCACGACGATTTGTGCGTGCGCGTCGATAATTGACTGGAAGAATTGCCGCGCGAGCCCGTCTTGTTGAAGATATAATATTTTGTTTCACAAGAGAATGAAAATTTCAATTATCGGCGTTGGTAAACTCGGCGGAGCGTTGGCAATAGCCTTGTCGAGAAAAGACTTTGAAGTAGAAAATCTGTTTGCGCGAAATTCCCAGAACGCAAATAAAATCGCTGAACTAATTGAGTCGAAACCGAGAATCCGACCTTCTGAGGAATTCAAAGAAATTTCTTCCGACGTAATTTTAATCACGACGCAAGATTTTGAAATTAAAAACGTCGCCGAAAAGTTAAAAAATAGTCTGCATAATCAACCAATCGTTTTTCACACCAGCGGCTCGCTCTCTTCGGAAATTTTGCGCGATTTGAAAAACATCGGCTGTCGGGTCGGGTCAATTCATCCGCTCGTTTCAATCAGCGATGCGCGGTTGGGCGCGGAGAGATTTGCGGACGCTTATTTTTGCGTCGAAGGCGACGAGGAAGCCACAGAGGTCGGCGAGCAAATTGTCGAACAACTTGGCGGAAAATCATTCTCCATCACCGCCGAATATAAAACTTTATATCACGCGGCGGCGACTGCGGCGTGCGGTCATTTAGTTGCGCTCATTGATGTGGCGATTGAGATGCTGACCAAATGTGGTTTAGAGACAGAGAACGCCCAAAAAATTCTTCTTCCGCTGATAAAAAGCACCGTCGAGAATCTCGAAACTCAATCAACCACTGAGGCTTTAACCGGAACAGTGGCGCGGGCAGACATCAAAACGCTCGAAAATCATCTCAAAACTTTAGAAAAAAACGCGTCAAAGGAAGCGCTGGAAGTATATCTGCAACTTGCCGCGCGTTCAGTGCATCTAGCCGAACGGCAAGGCGCGAACGCTCTCAATCTCAAAAAAATCAGAGGGAAACTTTTGTTAGCGAAAAATAATCTCAAGTGATAAGATAATTTTATAGAAAATTTTCAATCGAAGATTATGGCGAGCAAGGAAAAGGAATTTCAAAATGAGAAGCAGGTGTTTTCAGAACACATCCAAAAAGCGGGTTTGCGGAATACGGCACAGAGAGAATTGATTTTGGATATTTTTTTGCGGACGGAAGAACATTTGTCGAGCGAAGACCTTTATTGGCTGGTGCATAAAGAAGATTCAAGCGTCGGACATACGACCGTCTACCGCACGTTGAAACTCCTGACGGACGCGGGTTTAGCGCGTGAAGTCCGCTTTGGCGACGGCAAAAGTTATTACGAACATCATTATAATCACGAGCATCACGACCATATGATTTGTACGGAATGCGGTAAGGTCGTCGAGTTTTTCTCGCCGGAAATCGAGTCTTTGCAGGAAACGGTTGCCGCTGAATATGGATTTAGATTGACTCATCATTCGATGCGGATTTTAGGTTTATGTGGTATTTGTCAGAAAAAGGATTCGGAAAGTGCGGCTTCGGGCGCACAGCCGCGAGTGCGTGTGAAATCGGTTTTTAGTTAGGCGGAATGCACTTGAAAGGAGAAAGGAGAAAGAATAAAAGGCGAAAAATTAGCGCACAGATTTAACTTTCGCCTTTCTCCTTCAGCCTTTCGCCTTTCGAGCGTCGCGCTCACAAGTAAAAAAAAATGAACGAAGTTGAAATTAAATTTGAACGTGAAGATAGAAACGGCGTTGTTGCCGTCGGGACTTATTTGTTAGATGCGGCGCGGCGTTTGGGCATTGAATTGGAGAGCGAACAATTCGGCGAAACGGATTTTTTCGTTGTGAAAATTACAAGCGGAAGCGAACTTCTTTCCGCGCCGACAAAAACCGAAATTGAACTTCTTTCAGCCGAAAGGCGCAGGCAAGGCGAACGCATTGCGGGTCACGCGAAAATTGAAAGGTCAGGAGAAATTAGTGTTATGACGACTGAGAAAAAACAAGAAGAAAAACCGACAGAGGAAGAAAAACAGGAAGAATATCGCAAAGAATTTGAAGAACTTCCGCTTGAAAAGAAAATCGCGTCCTTGCTCGAACTCGAAGCCATTGCGCTCAGCGAAACATTTTCTTTCGTTATTAATTCCCCATACGCAATTGTCGGCAAGGTGATGGATGTTCTGGCGGAATTCGGTTTGAAAATGGAAGACGAAGCCAAAAACGAAACGCGTCCCAAAGAACATAAATCCAAAGATGACGCGAAAGCGAAAGCAAAAGCGGAAAGTAAAAGCAAAAAAACGACTCAGAGTAAGAAATCAAATCCGCCGCAGACAGCTTAAGCGTGATTTCGATTTGTAAAATCTGAAATTTTGGTCGGCATCGAAAATCGTATCTCAAAAAGCTCTTACAGTCGCCAATTAAAAAGTAAAAGGTGAGCAATAAATTAGAAAAAAAACTTCCCGAATCGCTCAAAGAAAACACGCAATATGTGATGGCATTCGGCTTGATTGCGACGATGTTGTTCGCTGTAGGTTTCCCGATGTTCGTAATATTTTTCTTCGGTATTTTTGCATATTTTCTCTGGAAAACTTTCTCGCAGCCGTCGCGTAACGGCACGCGCGAGATTTTCGAGTTTTATCTGTCGGCCAACGAGATTTTGCGCGACGACGAACGCCGCTGGTTCGGGTTTGAATTGCAGGAAGTAATCAATCGCGGCGAACGACTTCTACAGATGATGAACGGAGCGCCGCCGCTCGTCTATTTTACGCTCGGTGCGCTTTACAACCGAATCGGCGACCACAAATCCGCCGTCAATCATCTCTCTTACATCATCGAAAACGAAAATGCGGACGAATCAACTTACGTTTATCCGACACCGGAGCTGAGAAATTACGTCAGGATTCTACGAAAATTCGAACGCGATCCAGCTGAAGCTCCGCAAACTTCCGCCGCCGTTCGCGCACTCGAACGCGCCCGTCGCAATCGCGGCAAAGCGATTTTGGAAAACAGCCGCGAAGGACTTTTGCTGCTCAAAGGCAAAAAGGAAAAAGCGATGATTAAGCAGAAAAAGCAGATTGAAAGGCTTGCCGAAGTTAATGCCGAAACGACTGCTCCGAGAAGCGTTGTTGACGAACTGGAAACGAAAATCGAACAAAACGGCAAATCGTTATTTGAAGCAAACAATTCTCAAACCGCCAATGGAGAGAAATCTCAGACGGAAAAGAACGGCAATTCAAAAGAAGACGCTTTCGCTAATCACAAACCGATTTCCGAGGTCTTGCGCGATATTTACGACTCTAAATAATGGAAAATGGATAACGGATAATGGATAATTAAAAACTATGATTAGCTAATCTTAATCATTTTCCATTATCCGTTATCCATTTTCCATTAATTTTATGCTTTCTGCTGAAATTATCGCTGTTGGCAGCGAACTTTTAACACCAACCAAAGCCGATACGAACAGCCTTTGGCTGACAGAAAAACTCAATGAAATCGGCATCGAAGTTAAATTGAAAACAGTCGTCGGCGATGACGAAGCGCGGCTTGAAGAAACTATCAAAGATGCTTTGCGGCGTTCCGACGTGGTTATTTCGACCGGCGGGTTAGGTCCGACCGAAGACGACGTTACGCGCCAAGTTTCGGCGCGAGCCGTCGGCAAAGAATTGATTTTTCGAGAGGATGTTTTGGCGGAAATCTCCGAAAGATTTCGACAAATAAAGCGCGAAATGCCTGAAATAAATAAGCGTCAGGCGTTTGTTATTGACAGCGCTGAAGTTTTGTCAAACCCGAACGGAAGTGCGCCGGGAATGTTATTTGAAACTGACGGAAAATTTTTCGTCGTTCTGCCCGGTCCGCCGCGTGAACTCAAACCGATGTTTGAAAATTACATCTTGCCGAAACTGCGCGAAAAGGCGGGTGAGATTTTCGTTAAACGTAAAATTATAAGAGTTGCCGGAATGGGTGAATCGGCGGTTGATGAAGCGATTGCACCGATTTATCTGCAATATCAAAATCCGCAGACGACAATTTTGTTTAATCGTTCGGAAATCGAAATTCACTTAGCCGCGCAAGCCGAAACCGAATCTGAAGCCGACCGATTGCTTGAAGAAGTCGCGGAAAAAATCGCCGACCGGCTCGGCATCGCGGTTTTTACGATTAGCGATCAAACAATGGAACAAGTCATCGGAAATCTTTTGACCGAAGAAAATAAAACTCTTTCAATCGCCGAAAGCTGTACGGGCGGTTTAATCAGCGAGCGAATAACGGAAGTTGCCGGCGCGTCCCGATACTTTATCGAAGGCGTAATTGCTTACGCCAACGAAGCTAAAATTCGCGCGCTGAATGTTCCAAAAGAATTGATTGAAGCGCACGGCGCGGTTTCCGGGGAAGTCGCCGAAGCGATGGCGAAAGGTGTTCGTGAACGTGCAAAAACGGATTTCGGAATTTCCGTGACAGGCGTTGCCGGACCCGGCGGCGGAACGGCGGAAAAGCCGGTCGGTTTGGTTTTTATCGGTTTTTCAAACGCGGCTGAAACCAAATCAATTAAAATGAATTTACCGGGCGACAGATATTTGATTCGCTGGCGCGCGTCGCAAGCCGCGCTTGATTTTCTGAGGCGCAAAATGCTGAAAAATCTGACAACTGAATGAATAATACGACGGTTTAAATATCTGCAATTTTACAAAATCATCCGACAAATCTTCCGCTTCAAGGTTGCGGCCGCTCACCACACCACCCATTTTCTTGGCGGCCGGCGTTTTTGCTACCTGACTTTGATTTGAATAATAATTTCTTTATTTTTCAAAAACTTACGGAAGTTGCTGACTTAAAAACTGTCCGAAGTATTGACAATCGCGTTTTAGTTAAACTATAAATTATTAAATTTCAATCGGCTAAAAGAGAAAATTCGTCCGGTCTTAAAAAATTATGAATTATGAATCTGAATTTATACTCTGTCCGAAGAGAGTTATATTAGACACTGTTGAAGCGAATGCTTTGAATGATTATTCAAAACACAATTGAATTTTGAACGTCAGAAGTTCCGCAAGTATATTTTTTCGGGGCGAAGATATTTGCGAGTGGATTGCCCTTTTAAAGGAGAGTTAAAGTTATGAACTATATGAAATTTCGCAAGAATATACTGTTTGTTTTGGGGATGATGATGTTTGTCGTAATGGGAACCATCAACACATTTGCCAATCATCCGGTATTTGTTGAAGGCAATTGTTTGGGCGACGGTTCGGCGGCAAGAACGCTAGTTCCGCCCGGCACCTGCGGCGATTACGACGGTGACGGACGAATCGGGACGGCTGAAGATACAGACGCGCCGTTTGACCGTGTTTTCGGAACTATCAACGCGGCAAATAGTGCTACAGGTATTAATAACAACGGCACGATTACAATTGTGGCATCGGGAATTTTTCCCGAAACTGTTTCGCTTCTCGGCAATGTTACGCTGCAGGCTGCTCCCGGCGTTGAAGCGAACATTGACGCGGTATTGCAAGGCGACCCTGGCGGCACGGCGCGACAAGGACAACCCGGCATTATCGTTAATTCTGGGTCTTTAGGCCATACTCAAGTGATACGCAATATCACGAGCAAAAATTGGACGAGCGGAATTCGTGTGATGGGTCAATCGCGGGTGGCTATCGAAAATTGTCGGCTTGAGAACAATGTCAACTACGGCATAGAAATTCTCGGCAATGCACGAGTTACCATTTCGGATACCAAAGTTCGCGGGACCGGATATCGGATAAGTCCTGTCGGAAGTTTTCCGTTTTCCAATGCCCCGAATCCGGGAATAGGCATTGAATTTGACGGCAATTCCAGCGGCACGGTATTTTCAACGTCGGTCAGCCAAAGCTTCAGAGCGGGCATTTCCGATGTTAGCACGGGAAGCGTTTGCGTTGCTCTGATAAATGTTTTTGATAATAGTCCAAATTTGGTGGGTATTGTCCCATCCGCTACGTCGTGTAATTAAAAAGTTTGAGTAGCAAAGACAAGTTCGTATCAACTTGCCTTTTTGTATTTTATCGAGCGGCATTTTTATCTCTGTGTTTTATAGCGAGATAAAAATGCCGCTCGTTTTATAATTTAAGGGACAATCGGTGATATGACAGCGCGAACGTAATTTTTTCGAGCGTTTGTCGGAAAAAATAGTTACGCAATAATTCGCCGGTAAATTTCCGCGTCAACATTTCCGCCGCTGACGACCGCGCACACTTTTTTATCCGCAAATTTTTCAGAGTCTTCCAAAACCGCGCCGAGCGATAATGCGCCGGTCGGTTCGACTTTCAAATTAGCGTAAGAAAATAGAACGCGCACGCCTTCGGCTATCTTTTCTTCGGAAATTTCCAGAATATCAACTACGCCTTTCTCAATAACTTTCCAATTATGTTCGCCCAGAGAAACGGTTCTCGCGCCGTCCGCCAAAGTTTGCGGTTCGCGTTCGTTTTTAATTATCCTTCCCGCTTTCAATGAACGCGAAGCGTCGTTGCCGAGAAGCGGTTCTGCGCCGACGAGCCGCGCCCGATGACCGTTGCGGCAGAGACCTTGCGAAATTCCCGAAATCAAACCGCCGCCGCCAATCGGCACAATCACCACATCGAAATCTTTTTTGTAATGCGCAATTTCATCGCCGAGCGTCGAATTTCCTTCAATCACCAGCAAATCGTCATACGCGCTGGCAAGATAAGCGTCCGGCATTTTCTCGGCTAACTGCAAAACTCTCTCGGCGCGTCCGACCGAGCGCGTGTCAATTAAATCAACCATCGCGCCGTAACTTCTGACGGCTTCAATTTTTACTTTCGCTGATGTTTCCGGCATTACGACCGTGCATTTTTTGTTTAATAATTGACACGCGAAAGCCAATGCCTGACCGAAATTTCCCGACGAAGCGGTTAAAATCTCGTCGTTCGGAATATTTAAAGCCAGGTTGTAAGCGGCGCGAAATTTAAAGCTGCCGGTGTGCTGAAAAGTTTCGGACACAAGCGTTACGTCCGTGTTTAAAAGTCTGGAAAGTTTTTCAGATTCGACGAAAGTAGTCGGGCGAATCGCTTCGATTAAAGTTTTCATTTGTTTAGAATCTATCAGGCAAGTTAAACTCGTCAAGACGAATGGAGAAAAAACGCATCGCGCATCTGCCGAAAAAATTCAAGCGAAACATTTTCGATTTGCACGCGGAGAAGGGCGAACAATGGCTCGACGATTTGCCGGATTTAATTGCGGAAATATCCGAAAAATGGTCGCTTGCCGTCGGCGAATATTTTCCCGAGTTATCTTATAATTTTGTCGCCCCGTGTGTTTGCGCTGACGGCACCAACGCCGTTTTGAAAATCGGTTACAATGAAAAAGATTCAGTCATTTCGAGCGAAGCAAAGTTTTTAACTGTTCTCGACGGAAAAGGCGCGGTTAAACTTTTACGATTTGACAAAAATCACTGCGCTTTGCTTTTGGAAAGATTGATGCCGGGCGAAAATTTAATCGAACTCGCTAAAACCGACGACGAAAAAGCGACGGCAAATGCCATTCAGGTGATGAAAAAAATCCGCCATTCGCCGCCGGAAAACGCCGAGTTTCCAACCCTCGAAAAATGGGTTGATTCGTTTCGACGAGCGGGGAAAACAAATTTCGATTTCGCCGGCGTGAAAAAAGCCAAAAAGATTTTCGACCGGTTGATTGATTCTTCCGAACCGGGTTTGTTACACGGCGATTTGCATCATCAGAACATCCTGTCGGCGCGGCGCGATTCGTTTTTAGCAATTGACCCGAAAGGAATAGTCGGCGACATTGGTTTTGAAATCAGCGTTTTTTTGAATAATCCGCGCGGTTGGCTTCTAACCAATCCCGACCGCCGGAAAATTATGCAAAGGCGCGTCGAACAATTTGCCGAAGCCTTTGAAATTGAGCCGCGCGATTTGCGCGAATGGGCTTACGCCGAAGCGGTTTTGTCGGCCTGGTGGACGATTGAAGACGGCGGAAGCGATTGCGAAAAATGGCTCGCTTGCGCCGAAATTTGGGAAATTTAAAATTCGAGAACTGTAAAATTATGGAAAATGCACAATTCGGAATGGTCGGTTTGGGAACGATGGGCAGAAACTTTCTGCTCAACGTCGCGGAACACGGTTTTAGCTGCGTCGGTTTTGACTTGGACGCGGAAAAGCGGCGGCTTTTATTGGAAGAAGGCGCGGGAATGAAAATCGCGGCGGCAGAGAATATAAAAGAGTTTGTCGAAAGTTTGGACGCGCCCCGAAAAATTATGCTGCTCGTTCCGGCGGGCAAAATCGTTGACGGCGTGATTGAAAATTTGTTGCCGCACCTCGAAAAAGGCGACATCGTAATTGACGGCGGCAACTCGCATTTCACCGACACGGAAACGCGCGAAAAATATCTCGCCGAACAGGGAATCGAATTTATCGGAGTAGGAGTTTCGGGCGGCGAGGAAGGCGCGCGGCACGGCGCGAGTATTATGCCGGGCGGAAATAAAGAAGTCTACGCGCACGTCGCGCCGATTCTCGAAGCCGTTTCCGCGAAAGTGAACGGCGAGCCGTGCGTCGCGTATATGGGCGCGAGTTCGGCGGGACATTTCGTCAAAATGGTTCACAACGGCATCGAATACGGCTTGATGCAGATTTTGGCGGAAACCTACGATTTTATGTTTCGCGTTTTGAAAATGAATTACACCGAAATGGCTGAAACTTTCGAGCGGTGGAACGACACGGAACTCAATTCTTTCCTTGTGGAAATTACGGCGGAAGTTTTACGAAAATGCGACGACGAAACAAATAAACCGCTCGTCGAAATGATTCTCGATAAAGCCGCCCAGAAGGGAACCGGCAAATGGACTTCGCAGGCGGCGATGGATTTCGGCGTGCCGATTCCGACCATTGATTCCGCCGTTTCGATGCGCCAGATTTCCGCGCAGAAAGAAGTCCGCATTTTAATTGCCGAGAAATTCGGCAGCCGCTTGCCGCACGTCAACGCGCATCTGCCAGAAGAAGGTCAAACCGTTTCGAGCCGTCTTGTCACCAGCCCAAAAGCCGCCCGCGCCGAACGCGAAGTCGAAACCGCCGTCAGCCAGCAGCAAAAAATACATCTCAGCGAAGATGCCACAAAACATCTCGCGCAGACGGTCGAAAATCCTTCGGATGAACAACGCAACACCGAAATCCGCGAGAGTGTCGGCGAAAGCTACGAGCAGATAATCGAAGAATTAAAAAACGCTCTGCTTAGTTCGTTCATCATCACCTATGCGCAGGGAATGTCGCTCCTTCAAACCGTCTCGACCGAAAAGAACTACGGTTTAAACTTATCGGACATCGCCCGCATCTGGCGCGGCGGCTGTATCATTCGCTCTGCGCTGCTTGAAGAAATGCGCCGCGCTTACGCCGAAAATCCCCAATTACCGAACCTGATTTTAGACGACAAATTCGCCGAACTACTGAACGATAACCGCGAAGATTGGCGTTCAATCAACGAAAAACTTATGGACAGCCGCATACCGTCGCTGTGTCTTTCGTCGGCTCTGGCATATTTCGACGCTTTCCGTTCCGAACGCCTGCCTGCGAATCTGATTCAAGCGCAGCGCGACTTTTTCGGAGCGCATACTTATCAGCGAATTGATAAGGAAGGCTCGTTTCATATGGAAGATTGGAACAAATAAAAGATTTTGGTGTCTAATGTAAAAGATTATGAAGCAAAGAATAAAATCAATATTTATTTATCTGCCGAAGATGATTTTTTTTGGTCTAGCTTTGCTTAATTTTCTATACATACAATCTCATTTAACAATCAGAGCAAGCACAACAATTTCTTTTCCCGCAGTCATTTATTGGTATGAAAAATCAATTATTGACGTTCTAATTCTTCTCGCCGCTTCCGTATTTTTGCTGATAAGCAAACGATGGAGTTATTTAATTGCAGGTGCATTAAGCGGTTACGTCGTAGCTTACGGTTTGTTTTATTTAATAAGAGCAATTAGTTACTTTGGTTTGATTGAACTGTGGACAGGTATTCAAAAATCAGAAACGAACATTTTCTTAACTTGGGAAGTTCAGCTTATTTTGGCAATAATTATTTTTGGCTTCACGGTCTTTTATTTAATTCGAGAAAAAATATTCAGTAAAAATGTTTTACAATAAAAGTTCGTAACAGCAGCCACTTGAGAATTTAATATAGGCGCAACGGGACTTTTCCGGCGCACACCGAGCGAAAAATTAATAAAATCGTTCTTATTGATTCTGCGAAACGAGGATTTGTAAATCCGACGGACGATTGACGTTGAAAAATAAATCTTCACCCGCATTTGTCGTTAATTCATCCTGTTCGACGAAACGAGTCGGCACAAGTTCGAGAAAATCTTTGACTGACGCAGAAGCCGATTCATTCAATAGATTTTTCAGCCTCGTCCAGCAATCTTCCGCGCGATAAACGGCACAGAGCGGTTGCGGTCGCCCATCCGTTTGAATCGGCACAATCGCGGCAAATTTTTTTGATTCGACCGCAATTCGTGCCAAACGCTCAATTGCTTCGCCCGTTACACGCGGCAAATCAACTGCCAAAACAATCGCCCATCCGCGTTGGCAATCGTTCAAAGCCGCGTGAATTCCGCCGAGTGCGCCGCGATTTTCATAAACGTCAAAAATATGCGGAATTTGGTTGGGAAGTCTTTCGATAAAATTCGTCTGCGCCTTATTGAGAACGATTTTGACGCGGTTTTTACAAGTGGATGAAAGTATTTTGACGGCGCGGGTTAGAAAAGTTTCGTCGCCGATTTGTAGAAAAGCCTTATCCGTTTTCATTCTTTGAGATTTGCCGCCTGCAAGAACAAAACCTTCAAACTTATTTTCCATAAATTTCTATTCACAGATGAACACAGGTAAACTCAAATAAAATCCGAGTTTGTCCGAGTTTATCTGTAAATAATACTCCCTTATTAAATTCGCCTGAAAAACCTTTTATTCGATTTTGATGGTTTCGTAATCATTGTCTTTCATAAACTTTATTTTTCAATGCAAAGACGAAAGACGCAAGGCTGCAGAGAGGCTATTTGCAAAAGTGAAAATGCCATTGAATTTCCTTTTTGTATAATTGTCAGCTTTATGGTTAAATTTTTTCAGGAGAATATATAATGCCAGAAGTAGCTTTTTGCCAGACTATCAGTTTTAACGCGGATACTTTTGAATATGAAACCGTTAGCCACGAAAACGGAAATGCGACAGCAATCAAATTTGAGGTTGACCAAACTCGATACAGTCCAGGCGATGTCGTGGTCGTTTTGTTGAATGATGAAATAAGTTTTCACGGATTAATCGGGAAAATAGAAGACGGTTACGCGTTCGCCTACGACCCGAAAGGCTCGCTTTTGCCGGCGACGATTCAATAAAGTTTAAACTGACTTTGAAAATTGAAATTTAATTTGACACTGGTTCGATAGATTTTTATTATTGAAATTCACTTGTGGGGTAGTAGCTCAGTTTGGCAGAGCGCTGCGTTCGCAATGCAGAGGTCAGGAGTTCGACCCTCCTCTACTCCACCATTTGTTTTCAATAATTTACAGCTTTTTTAGTTTCACTCTTGCGTGCAAGTGGTAGGATTTTGGCAGGTTTTTCCAAAAGTTCAACCGCTTCACGCATTATTACTTTTCCTCGCTCATAACGATGAACACTTCGTAAATCACCGTGACCCAACAGTCTTGCCGTGACGGTTGTGTTTACATTCAATTCACAAAGTCTTGTTCCAAATGTTCTTCTCAAATCTCGGATTGTAACCGGTTCAATCTTCGCTCTGGCACACGCTCCAAGCATTGCCTTTTTAACAGAAGTGCCTTGCGATCCGTTTTTAGGACTCGGAAACAGCAAATCACTTCCGTTATGCCGCCGGGCTTGTAAAAGAGCCTTGACCGTATTATTCATCGGAATTTCGACCACTCGTTTTGTTTTTCCTTGAATTAACCGAATGACATTGCTTGACCAATCAATATTAAATTTCTAAGCACACGACACTAATTCAATAAATTGCTGTAACTGTTTCTCTTTCTTTAATTGATGCCGATTGAACAACGCATTTTGTAAGGCATCCAATCCAATGCGGAATAGACTCTTGGCATATCTTTTGTTCTTTTTTAGTTTCATCTTTATATTCTGCAAAACTTCCACTTGAATCTCTCCCATCAGCATTGCCAAAGATAATCCCAATCCTAAGAACATCATCAGTTTGCTGATTTTCTCCGGCATCGTTAGATGCGTCTCCTGAAAATTAAACCCACGACTTTTCAAGCACCCAAACATTGTTTCAATCTGCCACCGCACTTTGTACTCTTCAATGGCATCTTTGTTTCGCTCTTTGCTTGCCACAATCAGATATTCCGTTTTCCCGTCCTTTTGATATTTGACGCAACTGACATAAATCATCAATCGAAAAACTTCCGTTCGTACCCTCCCGCGCCATTTCACTTGCTCTGCCGCATTTCGCCAAATCCGCCCGAAACTCTTGCCTCCGGTTAAATGACTACTTTTCAATCTGATGTGAAAATCTATTGCTTCACTGATGAGATACTTGAATAATTCATAACCGCCAAATTCGCGGTCAGCATAAATTCTTTCAATTCGATGCGCTCCAAATTCGGCAACGAACTTCTTGATAATGGCAATGTGTTGACTAGCCTTGGCATTGCCTTTCTGACTCATTACTTCGCACAGCACCGGAATCGTCACTTGTTTGTAGGCAACACTCACGCGTCAAGATATTGACCCACGTTTCTCCGAATTTCCACTCTGTCCGGTCAATCAGAATTTTCAGTTTGCCTTCTAGTTTCAATAGCTTCAGATAATGAATCGAAACCTTGTTCTCATTTTTCAAAAATCTTTGAATTTGACGATAAACTGAATCGGCTTCGACCGCTGTTTCGACGGCGTTGGCAATCTTGACTAAATTGGCAGTTCTGACCTTCAACAACGCCGACACAAATTGGGCAATCAACTTGATAGCGTGTCTTGTTCCTTTTATACTCGACTGCAACGCTTGTTCTAAAGCGTCGGGAGTTTGTTTATTTCGGTTTTTCACACAACAGATTTTAACAAACTCCTTTTTACTGTCGTGTGCTTAGAACATCTACTCCAAAATTTACCTGAAAACACGCGCCTCGTTTTGCCTTCGCCAAACGGTTCGACAGTTAGCTTGTTGGCAGGAGATACGCCCGTCATCGTCGGTTGTTTGCGAAACTGCCGCGCCGTCGCCGAATCTGCGCTAAAGAAAGGAAAGCGCGTTGTCGTTATTCTCGCCGGTGAAAGATGGGAAAACGACACGCTGCGCCCGTGCGTCGAAGATTTAATCGGCGCGGGCGCAATCATTTCTTACTTACAAGGCAGACTTTCGCCTGAGGCGTTGGTGGCTAAAACTGTTTTTGAAAATCTTTCCGCCGATTTAATCGAAAATATGAAAAATTGCATTTCGGGAAGAGAAAAAATTGCGCGGGGCGAAGAAACCGACATTTATTTAGCGGCGGAACTTAACAGCAGCGATTGCGTGCCGATACTGAAAGACAACGCTTTTATTAAAGAGGCTTAAAATGTTAATTTGAATTTACGCCGGACGGAATCTGTATTTTCAAACGAAAGTTGAAGTTCGGCAAAAATCATAAAAATGAAAATACTAATTATCGGCGGAACAATTTTTCTTGGACGACATTTGGTTGAAGTAGCATTAGAAAAAGGACACGAAGTTACGGTATTCAATCGCGGTTGGCACAACGCCGATTTATACCCGCAAATTGAAAAACTGCGCGGAAACCGGGCGAGCGACCTTTCCGCCTTGAAGGGAAAAAGTTGGGACGCGGCGATTGATACTTGTGGTTATGTGCCGAATATTGTGGAGAAGTCCGCCGAATTTTTGCGCGACGCGGTTGAACATTACACATTCGTATCAAGCTGTTCGGTGTATGGAAACTTCGACCCGAACGGCGCGGACGAAAATTCTCCGGTAGCCGAAATCACTCCCGAACAAGTTGAAGAAGCTGAGAAACTCGATACCGGCGAACGCGCCACCGCCGTCAATTACGGCGAGGCTTATGGCGGATTAAAGTTTTTGTGTGAACGCGCTGCCGAAAATGCAATGCCGACGCGCGTTTTGAATGTGCGGGCGGGTTTGATTGTCGGCGAATATGATTCGGTCGAACGCTTTACTTATTGGGTTAAGCGCGTTAGCGAGGGCGGACGAGTTTTGGCACCGGGCAAACCGCCGCGGCGTGTGCGCGTCATTGACGCGCGAGATTTATCGGAATGGCTTATTGAAATGGCGGAAAATCGTCGTGTCGGAACTTACAATGCAACCGGCGCGGAAGACGGTTTGACAATGGGAAAGATGTTGGAAGAAATTCGTCGCGTGAGCCGAAGCGATGCTGAATTTGTCTGGGCGGACGAAGAATTTCTTGAGGAACAAAAGGTTGAAGCGTGGACGGAAATGCCGCTTTGGCTGCCGAAAGAATATAACGGAATTTTTGAAGTGAGAAACAACAAAGCAATCGCTGACGGTCTCAAATTTCGATCGCTTGCCGAAACGATAAAAAATGTTTTGGATGACGTTGCAAATCGTCCGCCGGATAAAAAATTGCGCGTCGGCATCGAACCGAAGCGAGAAAAAGAGTTACTAAAAATTTTACTATCTCAGAACTAATTTTATGACTGACAGAATCGAAGTTTTCAAACAAATGCTCGAAGCTGAACCAACCAATACAATGGTGATGTTCGGGTTAGCGAAAGAATATGAAAAGCTAGGGCAAACGAGTGAAGTTATTGCTCTGCTCGAAAGTTACATCGCTCAAGCGGACGACGAAGGCAACGCGTACGGAATGCTAGCGAAAGCATATGAGCACAACGGCGAGCGCGAACGGGCGAAAGCGACTTATGAAAAAGGAATCGAGGTTTCTAACGCGCACGGTCATCCTTCGATGGCGAACGATTATCAAATGACGCTTGATTTAGACTACTCCGATTAAACTTGAACCGCCCGCAAATTGCCCGCAAACCTTATCTTTGCTATTTTATAACTTTGTCTATTTATCAAAAATCGTTATAAACAGGAATTATCGAAAATGGCAACAGCAACTAAAAAAGCCAACAACACGGCAAAGACCAATAACAAAAGCAATAATAAAAAATTACCGTTGAAAAAAGCCGAAAGCGTGAAAACCGCGTCGGCGAATAATAATGCGGCGAAAACCGTCGAAAAACAGGTAATGACGATCGGCGACGGAATGCTCGACCATCGAACCAGACAGAAAACCGCGAAGGCAATCGAATTAAAAAAGCTGCCGAAAGCGGTTAAAAAGTCTTCACAAACTGTTGCAGTAACAGCGAAAGATTACAAAGGTTTGGATGAGAAAACATTAGTCGAAATTTATCGCACGATGTATACTTCGCGCCGGGTTGACGATAAAGAAATACAACTCAAAGGGCAAAACAAAATCTTTTTTCAAATTTCCGGTGCCGGACATGAAGCGATTTTGACGGCGGCTGGACTGGCGATGAAAGCCGGTTACGATTGGTTTTATCCGTATTACCGCGACCGCGCTTTGATGCTGCAATTGGGGATGACTCCGCTTGAGATGCTGCAATCGGCAGTCGGCGCGGAAGTTGACCCGAATTCGCACGGGCGGCAGATGCCTTCGCATTGGGGAAGCGTGAAATTAAACGTGCCGTCGCAGTCTTCGCCGACGGGAACGCAGCTTCTTCAAGCAGTCGGATTAGCCGAAGCCGGCTATCGCGCTTCTTTGGTTGAAGAAATGCAGGACAAAATTACGGGTTTCAAAACTGACGAAGTCGTCTATGTTTCAATCGGCGACGGAACTTCGAGCGAAGGCGAATTTTGGGAAGCGTTGAACACGGCTTGTAATTTAAAACTTCCCGTTATCTTTTTGATTGAAGATAACGGTTACGCGATTTCGGTGCCGGTTTCGGTGCAGACGGCGGGCGGCGATGTTTCAAAATTGGTCGAAGGTTTTCCAAATCTTTATATTCAAAGATGCGACGGCACAAACGCGCTCGAATCTTACGAAGTGTTTAAAAATGCAGTTGAACATTGTCGCGCGAGAAAAGGCGCGGCATTTATCCACGCGAAAGTCGTGCGTCCTTATTCGCATTCGCTTTCCGATGACGAAAAACTTTATCGCCCGACCGAAGAACGTGAGCAGGACGCGGCGATTGACCCGATTAAAACCTTCGGTGAATTTCTGATGACGGAAGGCATCGCATCGTCGGAAGACTTGGAAACGTTGCGAAAACAGATTGACGCGGAAATAAATCAAGCGGCGGACGAAGCACTCGCCTGCCCGCAACCGGCACCGGAAACGGCTTTGAGAAATGTTTATTCGCCGGATGTTGACCCGACTTCCAAAGATTTTGACACGGAAGACGGCGCGGAGCTTTCCGGCAACGCTGGAACGATGGTTGACTTAATCAATCGTTGTATGCACGAAGAAATGGAGCGCGATGTCCGCATCGTCGTGTTCGGCGAAGACGTGGCGGATGTTTCCAAAGAAGAATACCTAGAACAAGTCAAAGGCAAAGGCGGCGTGTTCAAAGTTACGGCGAATCTGCAAAGAAAATTCGGCTCGGCGCGTGTTTTTAACTCGCCTTTGGCGGAAGCAAATATCGTCGGACGAGCTATCGGAATGGCGACGCGCGGTCTAAAACCGGTCGTCGAAATTCAATTTTTTGATTATATTTTTCCGGCATATCACCAAATCAGAAATGAGTTGGCGTTGATGCGCTGGCGTTCGGACAACGATTGGAAATCGCCGGTCGTGATGCGCGTTCCGGTCGGCGGATACTTGAAAGGCGGCGGAGTTTATCACTCGCAAAGCGGGACGACGCTGTTCTCGCACATTCCGGGTTTGCGGATTGCTTATCCGTCAAACGCGCTCGACGCAAGCGGTCTTTTGCGGACTTCAATTCGTTGTGACGACCCGGTTTTATTTCTCGAACACAAACATCTTTACCGCCAAATTTATAATAAATCGCAATATCCTTCGCCCGAATTTATGATTCCGTTCGGCAAAGCCAAAACTGTTAAAGAAGGCACGGACGTAACAATTATCACTTACGGCGCGTTGGTTCAGAGAAGTTTTGAAGCGTGTAAGCGTCTGGAAAAAGAAAATGTGTCGGTGGAATTGATTGATTTGCGCTCGCTCGCGCCATACGATTGGGAAGCGATTGCCGAATCGGTCAAAAAAACCAATCGCGCCATTGTCGCCCACGAAGACACAATTTCATTCGGTTACGGCGCAGAAATCGCGGCGCGAATTTCCGACGAATTGTTTGAATATCTCGATGCGCCGGTTCGCAGGGTCGGCGCAACCGATACGTTTGTCGCGTATGCTCCGCAGGTCGAAGATTTTATTTTACCGCAAATTGACGATGTTGAAAAAGCTGTTGCGGAGTTGATGAAGTATTGAGGAAATTTAACAAATATCTTTTTTGATTCGAAACTTAAATTTTTTATTTGTAAATCTCTAAAGCGACTTGCGCGGCTACCTGAGCATTGTTTTCAAGCAGCGCGATGTTCGCCGCGAGCGTTTTGCCGGAACTTCTTTCAGACATTTGCACGAGCAGAAACGGCGTGATTTCCTTTCCGTTGATTTTTTTCTGCTCAGCTAGTTTTAAAGATTCGCAAAGAATTTTTTCCAATTCTTCTGCTTCGATTTCAAATGTTTCGGGAACAGGCACGGTCAAGAGAATCGCACTTTGCAGATTTAATTCATCGCGCGCTTGTACAATTCCCGCAACTTCTCCCGCCGTCTCAATACGTTCGTCAACCGTCAAACTGCTTGTTCTGGAATAAAATGCGGGCAATTCGTCGCAGCCGAATCCGAGAACGCAAACGCCGTTTGTTTCCAACCATTCACGGGTTGCGGGCAAATCCAAAACAATCTTCGCGCCCGAGCAAACGATGACAATCGGAGTTTGCGCAAGTTCCGGCAAATCAGCCGAGACGTCCGCCGCAAATCCGCGATGAACGCCGCCGATGCCGCCGGTTGCAAAAACTTTTATGCCGGCGCGATGGGCGATAAATGCGGTTGTCGAAACAGTTGTCGCGCAGTTTAATCGTTTGGCGACGGCAATCGGCAAATCACGTCTGGATATTTTGCGAATCGTTTTGTCGGTGGCAAGTTGTTCGATTTGCTCGTCGTTTAATCCGACGCAAAATTCACCGTCGAAAACAGCAATGGTCGCCGGAATCGCTCCGTTTTCGCGGACAATCTTTTCTAAGTTTTTAGCGGTTTTGAGATTGAAAGGGTATGGCAAGCCGTGAGCAATGACAGTTGATTCGAGCGCGACGATTGGTTTTTTAGTTTTTATTGCGTCGGCGACTTCGGCGTTAAATTTAAAGTTCATTTTAAATTACGAATTACGAATTACGAATTACGATTCGATTCCTCGTAATTCGTAATTCGTAATTCGTAATTGACTGTTACTTAATCATTTTCCCGATGCGGTCAAGGCGCGGATTTGTTAAGCAACCGAAGAAGCTACCTTTCGACGCGCCTCTATCGCAAGACCAATAGACGAACATCGCCCGCCCAATAACTAGATTTCTGTCAACTACGCCCCAAAAACGACTGTCCAGACTTTGGTCTCGGCTGTCGCCCATCACAAAATAACTGTTTTCGGGAACAATATACGGTTTTCCCGGCGAGGCAAATGGAAAATCCTGCTCGCGCAGTCCGCCCTTAAACGAGCGTTCCGAATAATAAACGTCATATTTTTGTTCAGGCTGACGCGGTTCTAATTCCTTAGTTTTCAATGCGGCTTCTTTGGCAGGCGAATCGCCGATTACGCGGTGCTCCGGCAGAACTTGGTCGTTGATGAAAACTTGATTGTTGCGAAATTCGATTTTATCGTTTGGAAGTCCGATGACGCGTTTGACAAAATTTATCTGATACGGAATGCCGCCGTCGTCTTCAACCTTTGCAAGGTTATCGGGATATCCCGGATATTTGAAAACGATAATATCGCCGCGCTGAATCTCGCGCTGCGGCAAAAACGGAACCGGTTGGCCGCCAGGCGCGAAAATAAATTTATTAACCAGCAAATAATCACCGATTAAAATCGTGTTCTGCATCGAGCCGGTTGGAACGGTAACGGCTTGCAAAACAAACGTCATTCCGAAAATCGCCATAATCAGCGTTACGACGAATGATTCAAAATATTCTCGCGCCGTAGATTTCGGCGGTCCGAGCGCTTTCCTTTCAGTTGGTTCTTTAATTTCCTGTTCGTTTCTACTCATAATTCGATTGATATTTACTTCGCCGGTGAAGCGGATAATTTGTCAATTTCACATTTGCTTTTATTACGCCGCTGGCTGTCGTGATGTTTTATTATTTCCGATTTCCTTTTTTAATTTCTGCAAGGCGAGATTTGCCGCCATCATTTCAGCCGCTTTTATCGAAGTTCCTTTGCCGCGCACCGCGCCGGTTTCCCAAACCGCTTCGACGAGAAATTGTCTTTCGTGCGGCGGACCGTCTATCTTTATTACACTATAACTCGGTGCCGAAAGTCTTTCGGCTTGCAGCGTTTCTTGAAGCAGAGTTTTATAATCAAGCGAACTTTTCGGCGTTGCAACACGAAATTGTTCGGCGTATAGACGGCAAACAAACGCTAGCGCCGGCACATAACCGCTATCGAAAAAAATCGCGCCGATGACGGCTTCGAGCGTATCCGCAAGAAGCGCTTCTTTGCGTCTGCCGCCGGTTTTTTCCTCGCCGCGCCCGACGCGCATATAATCGCCCAAACAAATAATTTTTGAAACCTTAGCGAGCATCACCGTGCTGACAAGGCGGTGCTTCATCAAAGTCAGATCGCCTTCGCTCGCTTTCGGATGCAGATTGTAAAGCTGTTCGGCGACCGCTAAACCCAACACCGAATCGCCGACAAATTCGAGCGATTCATTCTGCAAATTGCGGGCTTCTTCGCCCGCGCCGAGCGCAACTTTCTCGAAAGCCCACGACCGATGAGTGACGGCGCGTTCGAGCAGAGCTGGATTTTGAAACTTGTAGCCAAGTATCTGTTCAAAATTAGCAAGACTTTTCGGCATAGAACGGTAATTTTAAAGCGATTGCAGAAAAAAAGAAAGTCGGACGCTACGGAAAATTGCGCCCGACCTTTATTCAAACCATTTTTAGTCAACGTAATTTAGCGTGTGCCTTTCTTCTTGGGAGTCGTTTTTTTAGCTTTAGTTTTATCCGTTTTGGCTGTCGTCGTTGTCGTCTCGCTTACATCCGCAGGAGTCTCCGCTTTCTGTGTCGTCGGCGGCTTTGTTGGCGTAGTCGCCGGCTTTGCCGAATTCGTAGTCGCCGGCTTTGTCGCAGCTGGAGTCGCGGGTGTCGTAGTTGACGCAGCGGGTTCTGCCGGTGTCGTGGTTGACGTAGTTGCCGGCGGTGTCGTTGTTTCATCCTTCACAGGCGTAATCGCCGTGGTCGGGTCAGGCAGCGGCTTACTTTGCACGGTCGCCACAAAAGCATCTATGCCTTCGATTTTGCCGTCGTAACGGAAAACATACAATTCTTTTAATCTTGAGTAAAGATTATCCGTATATTCTTTCTTGGAATTTTTGTCGTCCTTAGCAATTTTATAAGCTCTAGCGTAAGCGTCAATCGCACGGTCGGCATAACCTTTTTGCATTGCCAACATTGCTAAAGTTTCGTCCGTGTCTTTATCACCGGCGGCGACAATTTTAGCTTTACGGTCTTTATCAATCTTAATCGCTTCGTCTAAATACCAAGCGCCGATGGCTCTGTAAATATCCGGGAAATTTTTAGTTGCCGATTTTTGTTGAGTCGCTTTATAAAGAAAAGGAAGAGCCTCTTTCTTATTATTTTGGCGATAATACATTACGTAACCGATATTATAGTTCATCCAACCAAGCGCATTATCTTTATCCTTGTAGACATAATTTATCGCACCATATTCTTTAGTCACGGAAAGTTTACCGGCTTCAATTTGTTGAATCGCCGCTTTTGAATAATTGATAACATCGTTGTTATAAGTATCAACCGGCGGATTGGCAATTGCTTGGTCAAAGCCGGCACTTGCGAGAACAATGTTTACGTCGAGAAAATCAGGTTTTTGAGCGAGAATTTCTTTTCCGCTCGCAAAAATCTCGGCGGGGTTTTTAGCTTTATTAGCTGCATCAAAGCGCGTAAATAATTTTTGCTGGTTTGCGTTTGCAACTGCTTCTCCTTCAAGTTTTTGTTGTTCGACAACGCCTTTTTCCAAATCAGGAATAGCGGTTTTAAAGTAATCTACTTGTTCCTTATCAGCGGCATTAGCTCCATATTTTTCAACATATTGCTTAGCGGCATCAATAGCAATTTTCCTTTTGTCAATCTCCTTTTTATCATAGTTGGCAATGTAAGTGTCATACAACGCTTTCTTAGCAGCCGCTTCGTCGCCTTGTGCAAAACTGCTCGTGACGGTTGCGGCAGAAAAAACCGTCATCAAAATTCCTAAAGCTAAAAATCTAAAAATGGTTTTCATTGAAATATCTCCTCCAAAGTGTGTTCGACCTAAATCTTTCTACAAAATTTGAAACTGAGTGATGATGTTCCGCGTTTTGCGAAACTCTGATGAATCGTCCTAAAAAAGGGTTGCAAGATTTTCAGATTTTTGCAGTCCCTTTTCTATTTTCGTATTCAACGTTAAAAAAGTTACGGAAAGATAAATAATCACGCAACATTCAGGTTTGTGTCAAGCGAAAATGTTGTCGGTGAAGATTAAATTTTTGGAAGCGGCGCGATTAAAAACAAAAGCCCGTGCGGAACGGAAGTCGCGCGTCGGGAAATGGTGGATTTTTAAGCGGGCAGACGGCAGCAGCAATTGGCAGTCGGAACTTTTACCGCTTTCTGCTGTGTGCCGCTGCCGACTGATTTGTGGTTAGTTGCTCGGCACGATACGCGGGCGTGTTATTTCGTCTGATTGTCTTACTATTTCACTTGATTTTCTTACTTTGACAACAATTGTCGGAAATAAATTCGTTGGTTTTTCTTCTTTTTTAATCGTGCCTTTCGGCGCAAATTGTGCGGTTAAAGTTTCTTTCGGCACCGAGTTATTTGCGTCATTGTCTTCTGAATCTTCGCCTTCGGCAGTGTCTATCTGCGCGGAGACTTTGGCGTTGACTTTCGTTTCCGGACGAAGTTCGAGCGGAACTTTTGCAAGATTTTCGTCGCCCGTTTCAACCAAGCGGCGGCGAAGCGATTGGTAAATTTTGCCGGCAATCGCCGCCGCGTATTTGCCGCGTTCAGATTGCCCGCGCGTGATGACGATAACCGCGTATTTCGGATTTTCAACGGGAGCGACTGAAGCGAAAAGTCCGACCCAACTGCCCTGCGCGATACACGAGCCGGTTTTGCCGGCAATCGCCAGCGAAGAATCCACGCCGCGTCTTGCCGTTCCGTATTGCGCCGCGCCAATCATTCCCGGAATCACGCCTTGCAGATTATTGTTCGGCAGGTTGATTTGATAGCGCATCGTGCCGCGAAAATTCGCTTTCTCAAATTTACTGCGCGGTATATGCGGAACGATAATCCGCCCGCCGTTGGAAACGGTCGAAACAAGGACGCCGAGTTGCAGCGGCGTAACTTCAAAATCATCGCCGTGCGAATAAATTCTGGCGTTGTTGTTTCCGAAGGCTAAACGTCCGCTCGATTCGCCGTCGGCGTTGATGCCGGTTCGCTGTCCGAGCCCGAGCATCTGCGCGTAAGAAATCATTTTTGCATTACCTAGTTGCGCGCCGACGGCTTGAAAATAAGTGTTGTTTGAATAGGCAAGCGCATCGTCTAAATTCAAAGGAAATCTTTTAGAGCGGATATTGCCGTCCGAATTAATTACTTTTTCGTTAATTCCGGCAACGGCGGTGACGAGTTTGATAGTCGAACACGGCTTAAAGCTCTGCCGAATTGCCCAATCCTGATTAACAATCGAGAGAACTTTGCCCGTCTGCGGTTCAAGCACGACGATTGTTCCAGCGTGATTTCCGAGAGCATTAACGGCGGCGCGACGAATGTCTAAGTCTTCGCCTTCGGTGTTGTCGTTGCCGATGTTGGCGATGGTTTCGGTGCGAAGTCCGCGTTCAAAAGCGATTCGTCTGGCTTGGGCTTCGCGGGCTAGCTGAGCGCGTCGTTTGGCTTCAGCCAAAGCCGCTTGCCGACGCTCTTCCTGAGCTGCGCGCTGTTTGGCTTCTTCAATCGCTCGGCGTTTATTTTCTTCGGCTCTGCGAAAATCGGCGCGTTTTCTATCTTCCGCTTGCTTTTTCAAATCGGCTAGTTTCGCTTTAGCATTTTTCGCTTGCTTATGCTCAACCTTTTGGGTTGAATTTTTCGATTCGGTTTGATCTTTCTTCTTATTAACAGACGTTTTTTTTGTTTGGGCTAAAAGATTGAATGAAAGGGAAATTAGAATTAAAAAAAATGTCGAACAAAATTTCGGAAGACACTTTTCGGTCGAAAGCAACATCGTAATACCTCTTTTTATTGGATTAATAAAGGAGAGCAATTTCTCGGAGAGTCGGAATTTTTTGATGAACTAAAAAACTTTTAGTTGCAAAAAACTTTGCTTCAACAGCTAAATAAGAATATAACATTCAGAATTGCCGGACGGCAAGATTTAAAAGGTAAAAGTAAAAAGGCAAAAGTAAAAAGTTAAGAAAATAGAAATCGAATGAATTTTTTCAACACATTTCGCGCCCGACTTTTGATAATTCTAGCGGTTCTTTTGATTGCGACGCTCGGCGTTCAGCTTTATATAAATTTAAATAACCGACGGGAAAATATCCGTCTGCGCGAGATGCAGGAACAAGCTTTAGTGGTGGGCATTGTGATTGGCGCAAACAGTCTGACTTCCGGCGACCGCCTGCGTGATTTCGTCAAACGCGAAGGACAATCGTTTTTTGATGAAACAAACACCGAACGCATCAAAGACATCACCGTTATCAACAACGAATGGGAAGTTTACGACAGTCTCAATCCCGATTACCTGCCAACCGAAGGCGAAGACGGCGAAACGAAATATCTGCAATTCAGTGAATTAACGAATTTGCCGCCTTTGATGGAAGGGGAAAAAAATCGGTTAGGTGAAGACCTTGCTAAATTTCCGAATGCAAAAACAGTTGAAAATGAAGAAACCGACGGCGAAATGCACACTGTTCCGATTGAGACAAATCAAGGACGTTTTTATGTGTTGGTCACTCTCAAAACCGACAAAAAGGAAATCTTTCAAAAAGCGACGCAACCGCTTATCTACACGCTTTTAATTCTTCTGTTTTCGACGGCGACGACATTTTTTCTTGTGTGGCGATTCACGCGCCCGATTGCCAATTTGTCGGAAGCGGCGCGGCGCGTTGCGGCGGGCGATTTAAGTTTTCGCGTGAAAGACGCGGAGCGGACGGATGAAGTTGGGCAGCTCGCTTTGCAATTTAACGATATGACCGCCGAACTCGAAAAATCGCGCCATCTCGAAGCGCAACTCCAGCAAGCGGAAAAGTCGGCAGTTGTCGGGCGGCTGGCTTCAGCAATCGCGCACGAAATTCGCAATCCGCTCAATTATATTAATTTGACGCTTGACCATTTGCGGGTGAAATTCGCGCCGGCGGAAGATGGAAAACGCGCTAATTTTGAAAAACTAACCGCGCAATTAAAAACTGAAGTCGGCAGAATTAACAATCAGATTTCCGATTTTTTGCGTTACTCGCGCCCTCTAAAATTAAATCTGCAACCGATTAGTGCGCGGGCGGTCATCGAAGATTCTTTACGAATAATCGAACCGCAAACCGCTGAGCAAGACATTAAAATTAATTTAATCGAGGAAGAAAACGTGCCGTGTATCTTAGGCGACGCGAAAGTTCTGCACTCGGTTTTCAATAACTTGTTAATCAACGCAGTGCAAGCAATGGCAAAATCGGGCGGAATTCTAAACGTCATCATTTCAGCGAAAGAAAATTTTGTTAAAATCGAAGTTACAGACCGAGGCGTTGGAATACCGGAAGAAAATTTAGACAAAGTTTTCGAGCCTTACTTTTCGACCAAAGAAACGGGAACCGGTTTGGGCTTGGCAATTGTGAAAAAAAATGTTGACGACCATAATGGATTGATTGACGTTGAATCGAAATTGGGAGAAGGAACAAAATTTACCGTGAGATTACCAAAAGAAAATTAGCCACGAATAACACGAATTAAAATTATTTTTGTATTCATTCGTGTTATTCGTGGCTAATTTTCTTTTGTGGCAAAATAAAAATTATGGCGAGAAAAGCAATTTTAGTTGTTGATGACGAGAAAAATCAACGCGAGATTTTAGAGATGATTCTGTCGGGCGAAGGCTACGACGTAACGACGGCGAGTTCGGGCGAGGCGGCGATGAAGTTTGTCGCCGACCGTCGTTTCGACCTCGTTTTGACCGACCTGAAAATGACGGGAATGAGCGGGCTCGATTTATTAAAAGAGCTAACGGATTTTGATAAATCAATTATCGTCCTTCTTCTGACGGCGCACGGCACGGTTGATTCGGCGGTTGATGCGCTTCGTTTGGGCGCGTTCGATTATCTACAAAAACCTTATGACCGCGATAAACTGCTCGATACAATTTCTCGCGCTTTGAATAAACTTTCGACGCTTGATGCGGAAATCATTTCAGATTCGCCGGAGATGGATAAAGTTAAAAAATTAATTTTGAAAGTGGCGAAATCGAATTCAACCGTATTGATTCGCGGCGAATCGGGAACGGGAAAGGAACTGATTGCCCGAGCGATTCACACCAATTCGCTTCGTACGAGCGAAGTTTTCCAAGCCGTAAACTGCGCGGCAATCAACGAAAATCTTCTGGAATCAGAACTTTTCGGACACGAAAAGGGAAGTTTCACGGGCGCAGTCGGCGAAAAGAAAGGTTTGTTTGAAGTCGCCGACAACGGAACTTTGTTTCTCGACGAAATCGGCGAACTTGATATTTCACTGCAGGCGAAAATTCTGCGCGCTCTGCAAGAAAAACAAATTCGGCGCGTCGGCGGAACAAAAGAAATCAACACAGACGTGCGCGTCGTCGCAGCGACCAACCGCGATTTGCTGGCGATGTCGCAGGATGGCAGATTCCGCGAAGATTTATATTATCGTCTGAATGTTCTTTCAATCGAAATTCCGCCGCTTCGGACGCGACGAAGCGATGTTCCCGTTTTAATTAATTATTTTTTGGAAAAACACTCGCGCGGCACGAATCGCAAAGTGGCTTTGAGCAACGAAGCCAAGCGCGTTTTGGAAAACTACGCATATCCGGGCAACGTCCGCCAACTGGAATCGGCAATTGAACGCGCTATTTTATTATGCGAAAACAATACTATAACGCTCGAAGATTTGCCGCCCGAAATGTCGCAAGCGTCAAAACCCGCGTCGGCAAACGACCTTTTCAAACTGCCGCCCGAAGGCGTTAATTTTGAAGATGTCGAACGCAGCCTAATTACGCAAGCGATGGATAGAACCGATAATAACATCACGAAATCGGCGAAACTTTTAGGCTTGACGTTTCGGACTTTGCAGTATCGTCTTGAAAAATTCGGCTTCAAAAAAGAGATAGACGGAACTGAGGAAAGCGATGAATCGTAATTATGCTAGAATCCGCGTGAGGTGAAAACTATGCTGACGGTTGAAGGAATTTATAAAGACGGCAAAATCGAATTGCTCGAAACTGTTTCCGAAGTAAAACAATCAAAGGTTTTGATAACTTTTCTCGAAAGCAGCGATGTTAATTTGCGAACTTTAGGAATTAGTAAAGAGGAAGCAAGCGAACTGCGCGAAAAATTTGCGACGTTTGAGGATTGGAACGACCCGTCACTTGACGTTTATAACGATTATGACAACGCCAAATCAGCCCTCGACGGATAAAATTAAGCGCGGGAGCGTTGTCCTTTTGACATTTCCGAATTCGGATTTGCGAACGGCAAAATTGCGTCCTGCTTTGATAATTCAAGCCGATGATTTAAATACAGGATTGGAGCAGGTAGTTTTAGCGATGAATAGCAGTAACTTGAACCGTGCAAATCATAAATCGCGGATATTGATTGAAACCAAAACGGAACGAGGAAAGGGAAGTGGGTTGCTTTTTGATTCGGTGATAATGACTGACAATTTAGCGACAATTTCTTTATCAAAAATTACACGAGTCATCGGCGAATCATCTGAAATGAGCGAAATTGACAACGCTTTGCGGAACACTTTGAATTTGTAAAAGGAGAAACGCGAAATGAACGAATGGCTTCCAACTCTATCTTTGGCACTCGGTTCGGCATGGACTTCCGGCATCAATCTCTATGCGACCGTTTCGGTTTTGGGTCTTTTGCAAAAATTCGGCGCGACTAAATTGCCCGGCGGTTTGGACGCGCTTGATAATTGGTGGATTATCGGCGTTGCCGGTGTTCTGTATTTAATCGAATTTTTCGCCGATAAAATTCCATACGTTGACAGCGTTTGGGACGTTGTTCACACATTTATTCGCGTTCCCGCCGGCGCAATTGTCGCTTATGCGGCGACTAACCAAATGGACGAAAGCGTCGGCGTAATTGCAACCTTGCTCGGCGGCGGTTTGGCGTTTTCATCGCACGGGACGAAAGCGGCTTTGCGGGCTGGTGCGAATCTTTCGCCCGAACCAGTTTCTAATTGGGTTTTGTCAATTGTCGAGGACGTTATTGCTTTTGTCGGCGCGATTCTCGCTGTCTTTGCACCTGTTTTGATTGCGATTGTTTTGGTAATTTTTCTGATTTTCTTCGTCTGGTTTGCGCCGAAAGTTTTTCGCGCCGTGCGAAAATTATTCAACGGTGTTCGCGCACTTTTCGCAGGCGAAAATTTTCGGGAAGTAGCTCGTAAAGCATCTTGATGAATTCAGAATTCAAAAATTAAAATTGAATTTTTAATTTGAAATTTAAACGTGCAAACTTTTCAATTCAACTCGTTCTGTTGTTAGCTCGACTTTATCCAATTTGATATTTGAAAACGAAACGCAGAGCAAGTAAGTTGATTTTGATATTTCTGACCAAAGAAAAGTCAAAAGGAGACTCACTATGCCCTGCGAACTGATGAAATTTGTTATAGCATTTGCGCCGCTGTTTTCC
>MWYZ01000094.1 GCA_002050365.1 Acidobacteria bacterium 28-1 | reverse complement strand
GAAAAGATAAAGTATGATTGGCTGAGTTGGGAAGCGTATAGTTCCTACAAAAACTTGTGCGAAGAACTTGATAAAGTTCTTTCACAAATCGGCTCAAAATACCTGATTACTTTTTCTTAGGTGCTTAAGTTGGAAACGAAAACTACTTTTTGCCGTTAGTCGGTGCGATGCTTGGCGCATCGCCGTTTTTCTGCATTTGGTCACGAAACAAATTTAACAAAAGCAAAGTTCCGATTCCGCCGCCACCGTCGCCGTTTCCATTTCCACCCGAAGCCATTATGTCGGGCGTGATGCGAACGCCTTTTTCGCCGATGACTTTGAGCGTTTCGATAAGAGCCACGCCGTTTGCGCCGAGTGCGTTGACTTGTTCGTTGTAAGCCACGCCTTGCGCTTCGCCGATGAGCCGCATTTTTTCGGCTTCGGCTTTACCCGTTTCAGAGATGTAATAGGCTTCGCCTTCGGCTTCGCGTTTGCGCTGTTCAGAGCGTTTAGCGGAGATTTCCACGCCGACCGTCGCTTCCATAAGGCTGCGCTGATTGTCGGCTTGCGAACTTGTTTTTTCGAGCTCGATGCGTTTGATTTCGGCTTCGCGCTGCGCGTTAAACATACCTTGTTTTTGTTCAGCGAGAATTTTTTCCGTCTGCGTTTTCATCAGTTCTTCGGGCAGATGAATATGACAAATCAGCACGTTCACCACGTCAACGTGATATTTCAAAAGGTGCATTCGCACTCTGGCTTCGGCGCGTTCCTGTTCTTCGTGACGATTTTGCAGATAAGCCATCGCCGAACTTTCAGACGCTTGGTTTCTGAAAATCGAATCAATCAACGGGTGCATCACGTTTTGCACGAGTTTGTCGGTGCTGCCAATTTTCGCCACCATAAACGGCGCGTCTTCCGGCTTGACGCGAAACACGACGCGCACTTCTAATTGCATCGTAAAACCGTCCTTCGAGATAACAGCAAACGGGTCAAACGATTGAGCGACATCTTCCGCCGTCCATTCGACGGTCATATTCGTTGTCGGAATAATAATCGGAGTCTTTGCCAGCGTGTTGATATAATAACGTCCGGGTCCGACGACCGTTTCCTGAATGCCGCGAAAACCTTCCGGGACGACATAGGCTTCGTGCGCTCCGCTATCAAGCCGTTTATCTGCCGGGTCGCCGTCGGCTTGCAGTTCGGCTTTGATTTCTTCGATTGAAGTTGCGTCGCCGTCAACTTTATCAAGCTGTTTAGCAGCGCGTTGAATTTGTTCTTCTTCCTCGCGTTCGAGCCGTTCGCGCACTTTTTCCGCCATCGCTTTGCGAATTTCTTCCGACGGGTCTTTGCCGACGTTTGAGACGATAACCGCGACTTCGCCGGGTTTAACTTCCTTCGCCGTTTCGGGAATCACTTTAAAAACCATCGGGTTGATGTAATAAGTTCCCGGCAGCAGAATGTCTTTTTGCGGACCACGCTGACCGCCCTGCGAGATGAATTCGTTGCTGTCCTGAAAATTGTCGTGTCCGGTGACGGCTTGCGCGACGTAATCGCGCGGGTCGAGCGGTGCGCCGTCAAGCGCTTCAACCAAGCCGATTTGATTTTCCGGGATAACGGTGGCGTCAACCAATCGAATGGTGAAAACGCCCGGCTGCATATCGCTGCCGTTGTCGAGCGCAATAGAATTCGTGTGAATTCGGTAAGTTCCAGGTGTTAAGACTTCGACTTGTGCGCCTTTTTGTCCGCCGCTGTAAATAAAGTTTTCCGCGTCCTGAAAATTTTTGTGTCCTTTGATAGCAATGCCGTGAAGCCGTCCGGCATCCAGCTGTGCGCCGTCGGCGCTTGTTATGATGCCGACTTTTCCCGGCGGAATCATTGCCGCTTTCGCAATCGAAACGCGAAACAAAAAGGGGTGAATCGCCCATTTTCCCGGCGGCAAAATTCTTAATTGAATGCCTTTCACGCCGCCTTGTTTGATAAACGCTATCGGGTCTTGAAAATTATTGTGCGCGTTTTGGGCGCGGTCAGGCGCGAAAATCGAGCCGGTCTGCATCGGTTCGCCGTCAACCGCTTCGATAATACCGAGTTCGTCCGCGCCAATTTCGACGAGCGGAACTTTTCTGACAACTGTTTCGACCGGATACCAAACGAAATGCAGTCCGGGCTTTAAGACATCGGCTTGAATTCCGACCTCGCCTTCGGTCGCAACAACGCGACCTTGCGGCATTCGCCGTCCGAGATAACGCCGCTCTTTGATGGCGACTTCCTGTGCGCCGACATTAACCAAAAAGCGCGTAATGATATACCAAACCACAGCCAGCGCGATTAATACAACCACGCCTAAAACGATTAAACCTGTTAGATTATCCATTGTTATTTCTCAACTTTGTAAGGAAATTAGCCACGAATAACACGAATGACACGAATAAAATTCAAACATTTGTTTGTATGATAGAAAACGCTTTATTGTTGAAAACGATTCGCGCATATGAAAATTAAAAAACAATTCGTGTTATTTGCGTTATTCGTGGCTAAAAATTCCTACGATTTCGACTCTGACTTTCGGCGCAAGTTTTCAATCTCTCGCTTTATCCAGAACATCGCGCCCGAAAGTCTTTCCTGTTGGGGAAGAATCCGCAAATGGCTGTCCAACAAATCAGCCAAATCTTTTTTTGATAAACCGCCCGCTTGTTCGTTATGCCAAACTTGTATCACACTTTCCGCCGTTTGTGAAAAGACTGCCGCCGATTCGCTTTCGGCAGCGAGCCGCAAAAGCTCAATAGTGTTTTGTTTGTTCGGCTCATTGCGCCAAACTTTTTCAAACTCACGCACCTTTTCCGATTTCTCAGACAAAACTTTATCTTCGGCTTCCTTTTGTTCCGCTTCGAGCTTTGCTTGTTCCTCGCGTTCGAGCGCACTAATCTCTTCGTCGGTTGGCGCGAAAAGCGGGCGATACGGCGGCGCGTCGTCAAATTGTTTTTGATTTTTTGTTTCGAGAGATTTGTTTCGACCTCTTAGATAAAAAGCGAAACCGAGAACCGACAGCAACCCGACGGTTATCACGGCGATGAAGAAAATTAAAATGAAAGTAATCATTTTAGAAAAGCACACGCTTTTCAAATAAAAATCATTCCGAGCGTTGCCCTCAAGTTTAAGATACGTCTTCTTTGGAGAAAAGTTTTAAGAAATTTTTAGCCACGAATAACACGAATGACACGAATAGGAATTTTCATAAAACTAATCTTTCGTAATCTAATTTTCGCTTTCCGAAATTTAATAACAGACCTAATTTCAGATTCGTAGCTTTGAGATAATTTAGTGTTTGCGATTTATGAATGTCGGAGATATTCGGTTGTGATTTTAGTTCGAGAATAATAACGCCTTCAACTAAAATGTCCGCAATGTATTCACCGACTGTTTGACCGTGAAAATAAACTTTAATGGGAAATTGCTGTTCTGCGTTGATGCCGTGCTCCTTCAACAAAATCATCAAAGCATTTTCATAAACCTTTTCGAGAAAACCGTAACCGAGTTCGGTGTGAACTTGCATTGCCAATCCGACAATTTTGTATGAAAGTTCCTTGTAGAGAATTTTTTCTTCAAACATAAAAGAAATTAGCGGCGAATACCGAAAGAAATTAGCCACGAATAACACAAATTACACGAATGAAGAAAATATAATATAAAACCATCTGCTTGCTAAATTTAAAAGCAATTAATGTATTGTCTTATTGATTTTTTATTCGTGTTATTCGTGTTATTCGTGGCTAATTTCCCTCAATTTCCTATCGCATTAAACAACAACGGAAACGTCGCCAGCGATTGACCGCGATATTGCGGGCGAAAGCCGAACAAAACAATTTTCCCCTTGCCAATTGTAAATTCTACCAACGCCGCTTTGCCCGCGAGTTTTTCCGCGCCCAAAGCCCAGCCCGAAAGCAGGATGTCTTTTGGATTTGAAGGATAACGCGCGATAATTTTGAAATTATTGACAAGCGCGAGCGGGTCGGTTTGAATTTCAAACGCGGGCGAATCTTCAAACCACGCGATTGATTCTGCTCGCAAACCTTTAGCAATCGGGTGAGTCGTGTCGAGTTCGGTGCGAAGAATCGAGCCGGGAATATAAAAATCTTTTTTGTTCAAGCCTTTAGTAACATCTTTGACCGGCAAATTGAATTGTTCGATGGCGAAGTTTGAAGCGCGGTTGAGAAAGACGAGCGTGCCGCCCGCTTCGACAAATTTCCGCAAATTTGCCACGCCTTCCGCGCCGATTCCGCCCGTGTATTCGTCGGGCATCGCTCCCTTCGGGTAACCGTTTAAGATTTGGTTCGGCGATTGGTCAGGAAAAATAATCACCCCTTTTTCAGTTAAACCGTCAGCAGATTTTAGTTGTTTGTCGGTTAATGAAGAATATTTATATTCTCTGGGAAAATCATTTTCAAGAAACCATCTCGTCCAACCTTCATCCATTGACGGAACTGAAGATTTATAAAGTCCAACTGCCTTTACCGCTTTCGTTAACGACGTATATGCACTGGGAGAAAGATACTCACCAAAACTTTTCTGAGGTTTATACAAAGGCGTTACATTCACTCCGTATAAAAGCGAGAGTGTATGAGCGGTAACATCATACGGCGGTATCGGGTTCCCTTTTTCGTCTTTAATTTCAGGATATTTTTGGTTCTCTAAAAGAGATTTTGCAAAGTTTCCGTAAGGTTGAGCAAGCCGAATCAAAACAGGAAATTCTATAACTTCATAACTGTCTTTTTTTACATTCACTTTTTTGTCAAGAGCTGATTTCTCAATCTCAACGCCACCTCTTTGAAGAATAGCAAGTAAATCTGTTGTTTCTTTAGAATCGAGTTCTATTTTAAATCCCCAAAGTTCGTCTCTCTTTCGCGGTCGAGTCGCTTCTTTGCCAATCGCGTAAAATCGCTTGAGCCACGCTTCGCGGTTCTCAGAGGCGTGTTTCAGCAAAGTGAAACTCGATGTGGTCATATAATTCGTGATGTCGCGCAAAGTCCAATCGCCGCCTTGCCACGGTTTCGGAAAATTCGCCGACGTTTTTTGCGGGTCGTAATTGTCGCTCGCGTCAACGCGCAGTTTTTCAAACTCGACTTTTATCGGCGAAGCCAGCCGTGCCGAAGCCGTTTCGGTCAAAATCCGCAC
>MWYZ01000006.1 GCA_002050365.1 Acidobacteria bacterium 28-1 | reverse complement strand
TTTGCCGGACATACTATGTGATACAGCAACACGCTGACATTGTGCTTCTTATGAATGAACTCGCTCATTCACACAGTATATTCCGTAGCAGAGCTACGAGGAATTAAACCTTTAAGGAACGATTAAATTTAACCGAAGAGAGTTAGGAGTTTACGATTTATCGTGCTAATCGCCAACAAAGAGCAAACTAAAGTTTGAACTCAAAACGCTTGTCTAATTCGCTAAAAGCAAATTGTTTCGTTCGGCTTCTTCAATTTCTTTGCGCTTTAAACCTTCGCGTCCGTCATAAGCGATAAATTTCGGCAGCAAAACGGCTAAAATTATCGTTCCGATAATCGTCAAAATGCCGCCGGAAACGATCGAAGTTTTCACGCTGAAATAATGCGCGACGATTCCCGCTTCGGCGTTGCCGAGCATCGGACCGGTCAAATAGCTTATCATTTCAATTCCCGCCAGCCGTCCGCGAAAATGATTGGGAATAGTTTGATTCCAAATGGTGCTGCGGAAAATCCCGCTTATCATATCGAAAAATCCAGCCACGCCCAAAAAGAAAAGCGCGAGATATAAATTGTCGGATAAACCGAAAAAGACGATTGCCACGCCCCACAAACCAGCCGCCAAAGTTATTGCTAAACCGTGTCGGTGAACTTTTTTCGCCCAACCCGAAGTCAAACTCGCAACCAGTGCGCCAACGGCAATTGCTGAAAATAAAAAACCGACTGACGCGCCGCCATACATTGCGGCAATTGCCGGGAAAAGTGCGATTGGCATTCCGAACAACATTGCGTTAATGTCAATTAAATAAGTTCCCAAAAGTTCTTGGCGGCTCATCGCGTAGCGAAAACCCTTTTTGATTGAATCAAGATTTGGACGGTCGGCATCAGCCGCCGGCGGAACGGCGCGAATCAGCCAGACCGCAACAAGCGAAGCGGCAAAAGTGAATAAATCAATCGCATAAGCGACGCTCGCGCCAAATCCGGCGACGAGAAAGCCTGCAATTACCGGGCTTAAAATCGCGCCGAAATTGTAGCGCAAAGAATTGAGCGCGGAAACCGCCGTCATATATTCGAGCGGAACAATGCGCGGAATCAAAGCCTCAAACGACGGACGCTGCAAACCCGAAAGCCCGGCGTGAATCCCGACGCAGACGAACAAAACCCAAATTTTCGGCGACGGCAATAGTGAATTTCCCAATAAAATCGCCGTCACAATCGTCTGTCCGACTTCGGTTAAGCGCAGCATTTTCCGGCGGTCAACCGCGTCCGCGAGTGCGCCTCCGACGAACGCCAAAACAAACATCGGAACGAATTCCGCCACGCCGATTAAACCGACCATCAAACTCGATTCGGTCAATTGATACATTTGAATCGGCACGACGACAAACGTCATCATCGAGCCGAAAAAGGATACGAGTTGACCGAAAAACAGAAGGCGATAATCGCGTGAGATTTTGAGCGGAGTTATATCTAACAGCATAAAAAATTTACAGGATAGACAGAGGATAAATAAATTTTGGCAACTAATGAATTATCCTGTTCGTCCAGTCAATTCTGTCTGAATTATTTTATTAGTTTCTTCGCTTCGGTAATTGCTTGGTCTAAATTTGTAACTTTGCCGTCGAGTTGCATTTCATAAACTGCTTTTATAATTTCACCAATCTGCGGACTTTTCTTTAAGCCTAATTCAAGCAAATGCCGACCCATCAAAATCTCTTTTGGTGCTTCGGTTTCTACCGCTAATTCTTTGGCGCGTTTGATAAACCATTCTTGCGGCACAGCGTCGAAATAAGTTTCCGGCGGAAGCCACGGGGCGTTTCTGCCGAGCGTGTCAGCGCGAGAAACACGGTAAAGCAAATCCGGTTCGACTTTTCGCGCCAAGCGACGAAACGCACCGTCGCCTAAAGTTTCCCGAACTTTATAAAATTCGCCCGGTTTCAAATGATAACGGACGAGTTGAACAACCTGTTCGCGCACGTCAAAACCATTAATTGTATAAATGCCGAGTTTGTCTAAAAAAGAAATGGTCGGCTCAACGCCCGCTTCGTCATGCGCGTGTGAACGCCAGCGTCCGTCAAAGAATTGCGTTGTCGCGGGCTTGCCGAAATCGTGACAGAGTGCGCCGAGCATCACCGTAACTTGTTTTGCATACGGCAAATCGTCAATCAACTCTCTCGCCCGGTCAACAACTAACAAAGTATGTTGGTCTACTGTTCCTTCAGGATGCCACTCTTTTTCTTGTGGCACGCCGACGAGAGCCTTCATTTCTGGAAAAAGCTGGTCAACCACGCCCAAATTGTATAGCCATTGCAAACCGATTGAAGGCTTTCGCGCTTTCAAAAGCAGTTTTTCAAGTTCGCCCCAAATTCGTTCTTTCGGTAAATCGGTTAAATTAATCTGGCGGCAAATCTCAACTGTTTCTGCGTCAATTTCAAATTCAAAACGGGCGGCAAACTGCGCAGCGCGTAAAACCCGCAAAGAATCTTCGGCGAAAGTTTCTCTTGAAACTACGCGCAAAATTTTTCTTTTAATGTCTTCACGTCCATTGTAAAAGTCAATAATCTCGCCGGTCAGAATGTCTTGCAGAATCGCATTTATCGTAAAATCCCGACGCTTTGCTGCTTCCTCAAACGACATTTGCGCGTCGCCTTCGACGACGAAACCTTTGTGTCCGCGCCCGACTTTTTTCTCGCGTCTTGGAATCGCCACATCTAAATCATTTCCCAATTTATAAACCGTGAACGCTTCGCCGACGGCATCAACTTTGCCGAAAGAATCAAGAATTTCTCTTAATTTTTGCGGCTCGATTCCATAGACTTCTATGTCAAAATCCTTCGGTTCGATGCCCATCAATTCATCGCGCACACAACCGCCGACGAGCATTGCGCGTCCCCTTTGCTCTTTTATCGTTCGGGCAAGTTTGGTGATTTTTTCAGGAAGATTTTGCATACAAACTAACAGTCGTGAAGTGAATTCTACTTTTTCAAATAACCCAGCTCGGTCAAAATTTGTTTCGTTAATTCTATTCGCTTGTCCCGAATCGCCATATAATTTTTACCGTCCATATTGAGCGCGAAAAAAATTGTATTGTCCTTTGTTTCCACATAACCAACATACCATCCTAATGCTTTTCCGTTGTTCCAACCGCCGCCGGTTTTCGCGCTCAACTTATATTCGGCAGTTTCTTCCTGCACGAGAATTTGTTTGACGATTTCGGTCGAGTGTTTTGAAACAGATAACTTTTCGTCGTAAAATTTTCGCAAAAATTCTATCTGCTCGTCAGCCGAGATTTTCAAGCTGTTATTGAGCCAGAACGCCTCAAACATTCGCTTGCTCGCCAAACCGCCTGAAATGTCCTGATTACCGTATTCAAATTTGGCAAGATAATTTTTCATTCGCTCTTCACCGATGCGAATGGCGAGTTCGCGGTAATACCAAACAACCGAGTATTTCATTGCTGAGCGCAGCGTGTGGTCTTTTTTCCAATAAACAAATGGCGCATCCGTCCAATCTCGTTCGGGATATTTCACTTTGTCCCACGTAATCAGACTATCGGCATCTTTGACCGCACCCGTTTCCAAACCGATGAGCGCATTTGGAATTTTGAATGTCGAAGCCGGCGTGTAACGCACGGCGCTGCGTTTTTCATTGTGTCTGAGATAGCAGTTGTTTTTTACATCGTATAAAACAACTGTGCCTTCTATGTTTTCGAAAAACCGGCTAAGGTCCGGTGATTTTTCAGGTTGTTTATTTTCGGTTTTTTGGTTGGCGACTTGTGCGTCGGCGCAGCCATAGGAAATTATTAACATCAAAAAAACTGCAATGAATCGAAAAATTTTCGGTTTGGATTTTATCATTTCAGTTCCTCAAGCCATTTTTCATTCCACTCGAAATATGTTTTGTCAGCGGAATGTAAAAACAATTCGTGCGGATAATTTATCGGAAGTTTCGGCATTTTTTCCGGCGGAAAATATTCGAGTTCGAATGTTTCGTCATTGCGCCCACCGAGTTCGCCGCCGACCGTTTCGCACTCGAATAAAATAACCACATATTCAACCGCATCGCCGTTCTTATATTTAAAATGAAAACCGTTCTCGCCACCGAAAACTCCCGCGACGCGACGCGGACGCACAATCAAATTTGTTTCCTCCCAAACTTCTCTAATAACTGCTTGGGCGGGCGTTTCGCCAAGTTCAATCGCTCCGGCGGGCAAACTCCAAACATCCTCGGATGTTTTTTGCAGTAAAATTCGATTCTTTTCATCACGAACGATTGCGGCAACGCTCGGAATATGTAAAAGCTGATGACCGACTTTGCTTCGTAAATCCTTCAAATAATCCGAAATCGCCATTTCTAATCGAGTTTTTTCCGCAAATGTTCTTTTAACTCTGCAATTTCAATTCTTTCCTGCTCCCAAGTGTCTCGGTCACGCACGGTAACGTGGTTGTCTTCTAACGATTCGTGGTCAACCGTCACGCAAAACGGCGTTCCGATTTCATCTTGCCGGGCATACAGTTTGCCGATGCCGCCCGTGTCGTCATAAACCGTTCGCATCGCGGGCAGAAGTTGTTTTTTCAAATCTTTCGCCATTGCCACGATTTCCGGTTTGTTTTTTGCCAATGGCAAAACGGCGACTTTTATTGGCGCGAGTTCCGACTTCAATTTTAATATCACACGAGTTTCGCCTTTGTCGTTTGTTTTCTCTGTATATGCGTCCATTAAAACTGCTAGCAAAGTGCGATTAACGCCAACTGCCGGTTCGATAACATACGGATAAAATCTCTGTTTCGTCGCTTCGTCAAAATACGATAAATCTTCCGTCGAGTCAGCATTCAGGCGTTTTCCTTCAGCGTCTTCAGGTTTTTTTGAATGTGCCTTTAAATCAAAATCTTTGCGATTGGCAATACCCATCAACTCGTCAAACTGCTTTTCCTCTTCGTCGCGTTCGGGAAAAAAGCGATACAAAATATCAACCGTGCGCTCGGCGTAATGCGCGAGTTCTTCTTTTGTTTGCTCGTAAAGTTTGAGATTCGCGGCGGAAATTCCCAAAGAATGAAACCACCCTTGAAACTCGTCAATAAATTCCTGATGAATGCGTGCCGCGTCTTCCGGTCGGCAGAAATATTCCATTTCCATCTGCTCGAATTCCCTGGTGCGAAAAATGAAATTGCCGGGCGTAACTTCATTGCGAAACGCCTTGCCTATTTGCGCAATGCCGAACGGCAGTTTGCGGCGCGAAGTGTTCAGAACATTTGCGAAGTTGATAAAAATTCCCTGCGCCGTTTCGGGACGCAGATAAGCTAATGCTGTTTCATCATCTTCAGCGGAAACCGCACCGACAGTTGTCTTGAACATCAAATTAAATTGCTTCGGCTCGGTTAAATCGCATTCTTTTCCGCTTCCCGCATTCGCGCTCTGCTCTTTCGGGCAAGTTACGTCAAGCAATTTGTCCTGCCGAAATCTGCCTTTGCAGGCGCGACAGTCAACGAGCGGGTCGCTGAATGTCGTTTCGTGTCCCGAATACTTCCAAACCTGTCGGTTTTGGATAATCGAAGAATCGAGCCCTTCGATGTCATCGCGTTCGTGAACGAGCCAGCGCCACCAGGATTGTTTGACGTTATTAGCTAACTCGACTCCGAGCGAGCCGTAATCCCAACTGCTTCCAAGCCCGCCGTAGATTTCCGACGCGGGAAAAACGAAGCCGCGACGTTTTGATAAAGATACGATTGTTTCGATATTCGGTGCTGACATATTTTGATTTTGGATTTTAGATTTTAGATTTTGGATTGATAAATTATTTAGGTGTTTCCGTAATCCGATTGGTGATAAAACTTTAAAGTGTAGATTTTACATTGAACTGCAAACAATGAACAGCGAACAAAATAAAAAAGAAAGGGGAACATCTTGCGTTTCCCTTTCACCTATTCTGCTTTTCTCTCTCTTTTAACTCAATAGTTCGGACAGTTTTTGACAAACTACGCTCAACTCTCGTTTAGTTGTTTGTGACCAAACATTCAACCTTCGAGGAGTCAAGCGTAGATGACCGTAGTCACTGAAATTCTAAAC
>MWYZ01000048.1 GCA_002050365.1 Acidobacteria bacterium 28-1 | reverse complement strand
TGTCGCCTAAAAATCCGAGCTGACCGAGAATTACGGCTATCGCCATTAAAAACGCGAAAGCAACCAAAATCGTGGCACCAGCGGACGGCTCAAAAGTTCGCATATTAGCCCGTGTCGGCACGACGACACTGATTCCGAATGCTCCGCCCGCCGCCCAATATAAATGAAACAGGCTTATGACTGCGAAAATAACTGCTAACAAAATTCCCAAAATGCGAATCATAAATTTCTCTTTACTCGTCATTTCCAGTAGAAGCCTAACGGCTCCAATCAGCGGCGCGGTTTCCGCGTCCGTTGCATTGGTTTGTTATGTGCTATTTTACTTTCGATTGGCTTCCTTGTCGACAATGGGAATCTATCTTTAATCTAAGGAGTAGAAGCCCGCGCAAGAAAAATCATCTCAGGTGACGAAACCTCATCAAAGGGTACGCAATTCCAATTACCCAGGAGGTTTTCGACACGCAGTCCGGAGGCGACTAGTCTTTCCTCAATGTCGCTTCTGGATGAAAAACGAAGTTCACTTGTGGAAACAAGCGACTCATCAGGGAACTCATAATGAAGCTCAAAGATCATTCTCCCGTTTTCCATTGTAAGAAATCGCCTTGACTCACGAATGATCTCTCCCTGGTATTCAAGTATCATTTCGTAGTTCCACCCATTCTCCCAATCGACAGACGGATTCCGGGATTCAAATACTACACAGCCTGTAGATTTCAGATGCCTACGCATCACGGCAAAAGTTGCTAGAATGTCGGTATCATCAAGCAAAACTTGAAATGCATGTCCAGTCATTATAATAAGGTCGAAGAGGTCATTGGACTGATAGTTTTGTGCAGAAGACTCAACCCATTCGATCTTCTTCCCGGCAGGTTTTCGACGTGCCACCTTCAACATAGCAGGGGAGGGGTCTACGCCAGTGACATGATGACCTTTAGCTGCATAAGCATCGCAGAGGAGCCCGGTGCCACAACCAAGATCGAGAATTCTTTGAGGGGGAGCGCCGGCAAGGGATAGATAAAAATCGCGGTCTATAGACCAAGGACTATCTAGGTCGTAAATCTCAGCAAGCTTCCAGTTAAGGTAGTGTTTATCTGGCATTGAAAGAAGTTCTGTGGCGGGGAGGCACATAACGATTGAGATGACGTGGGGCGAAACCGCCGCCACACAAGCTAAGGGTAAAAAGATCCCGCGATAACAAAGTCGCTGTTTCGCCCTCACGTCCATTGAATTGTTGGGTGCGGCGTTAAATAAAAAACTAGTTTTGAGTATTAGGCAGGAATTTAAGTGCCTCATTGTCTATCAAAACAGAGTTACTTGAATATTCAAATCTGCCTTCAACTACAACTGCATCATTAACTATACACTTCCAGTGATAATTATCTGACGGTGCATAACCGCCAAAATCATTTGGAAAATTTACGTAACCAAACATATAGGTGTCAACTCGCTTAGTTGCTTTGAACTCTTTCCCGCTTTCATCTGTAACTATAAATGTAGCATCAAAAGAGCCAATTACTCCGTCTTTTTCTCGAATGCCGAGACGGACACCACCAACAGATTGCGATGCTTGCCAATTTGGTTTCTCTTTTGATTTTTGGGCTGTGCTTTTGTCTGACGGCAATGAAATCAGAATAGTTATGAGTAATGACGCAACAACAAACAAGAAAAATATTTTTTTAAGCATAGCTAAAAGCCTCCTTTAATGATTCACACAAAAGCACCCAACGGCGGAGTTGACGTGGGGCGAAACCGGCAGCACGCAAGCTGAAATTAACCACGCAAGTTTTTAAAGAGAAGCTGTTTCGCCCTCACGTCCAATGATTTGTTCGGCTCGTTTTTCTTTTCTACGGGTTCTTTTCCTTCGCCCAATATCTTTAGGTCGGCTTCAGCTTTAGTCAGGAGTTTGGTTCTCGAACAAGCGTCCGTCCGCAGTTGGCTTCCTTTACCGTTGGCATATATCAAATAACTCTCGCCTTTTTTGAAACTGTAATCACAACCCGAATTGCTTCCTGTTCCGTCAGAGTTTTTGGTCTCACTTGTGAGCAAGATAATTTCCGTCGTTACTTCGCCTTTCCACCATCGTTCGACTTGAAATTTGACAACCAGCGTTTCGTAGTCAACTTGTCTGCCCGAATCTTTCTTAAGCGATTCCATATATTGATTCGGAATGCCTTTGCGATACTCAAAGCCCACAGCTTTTCCGGCGAAAACTACTGTTGATTTTTGGAAGGCGTATTTAACCTCATCGCTCACATTCGTATCTGATGAACCCGGACAACCGCAAGCGAAAACTTCGGTTGCGCCCAAAAGCAGGCAAATGACAAATGCCATCACGATTTTTTGCTTATTCAGATGAAACATAATTTTTACCACGAAGAGCCGAACGCTTGAGTTGACGTGGGGCGAAACCGAATTCACGCAATTCTGAGTTAAAGAAAGAAGATTTTAAAGAGAAGCTGTTTCGCCCTCACGTCCAATGATTTGTTAGACGCGCTTTTGGATTGGGAGCGCGTTTTTATTTCTCGCTAAGTGCTTCAATAATCTTCGGGACGAGTTCTTCGCAATATGCCCTTTCCAGATTGGTCATTAACGCGATAGCGAGATTTTGTTTCGGCATCAGAAAAAGATAGGTTCGCGTTCCGGCTTGGCTGCCGTCGTTAAAAACTCTCAACAATCCGTCTCGGTCATTGATTAAAAAACCCATCGCATAACCTTGTTCTTTCCCGTCGCTGGTTTTGGGCTTCGTCCACATTTGAGCAAGCGTTTCCGGCTTGACGAGTTGATTTGTATTGACGGCAATTGCAAATTTTGCCAAGTCTTCCGCCGTTGATACCAAGCCGCCGCCCGGAATCTTGATACTCGTATCGTGAAGCGGCGCGTTTTGAATTTCGCCTTTCTCTGTTTTCCGGTAGCCGCGAGCGCGGTTCGGAATAATCGCATAAACATCGTCAACAAAAGTTCGCGTCATTCCGGCGGGCTTGAAGATGTTTTCGCGCAGGTAATCAATGTAAGACACGCCCGACGCGCTCTCAATTGCACAACCCAAAAGCGTGTAACCGGGCGTTGAATACGAGTATTTCGTTCCCGGTTCGATAACGAGCGGGTCATCTTTGAACGAGCCGACGGCTTCCGTAATATTGTTGTAATGCTTGGTCGAGAGAACTTCTTCGGGTTTGTTGTGCCGCACACCCGATTGATGAACGAGGAGTTGACGCACGGTGATTGAAAACTTTTTAACGGGCGCGTCTTTTAAGGCTTGGCTTTCAGGATAAGCGGCGCAGTATTTATTGATTGGAGCATTCAAATCAATTTTGCCGCGCTCAACAAGCTGCATCACGGCGATTGCCGCAATTGATTTACCGATGGAAGCCAGACGATAAGCCGTGTCGCTTCGCATCGCAACATTATTCTCAACATCCGCTAACCCGTAGCCTTTCGCGAAACTCATTTGGTTGTCGGTTACAATGGCAACCGATAGGGCAGGTGCTTTGTTCTGCGTCATCCAAGCCGTAATCGCAGTTTCGATTTTCTCGACTTTGGCAGCAGGTAATTTCTGCACATTCCCGACAGTTTGTTTTTGCTCTTTGCTTTGAGCAAAACACAAGTTTGTCAAAACAACGCAGAGCGAAATGGCGATAAATTTGTTCTTCATATATTGAGCCTCTCGATTGTAACAGAAAGCGTCTAACGGCTGAGATGACGTGGGCAAAAACACACGCAAGCAAACCTAAAGACAACGTAGCTGTTTTTGCCTCACGTCCATTGATTTGTTCGACATCGGTTTATTTTTAACTATGCTCGTTAATTTATTGTCTTGATGGCGGCTGTGTAAATATCCGCGCTTCTCGTCCAGTCTTCAAATCCCAGAATTTAATTGTCGTGTCGTTGCTGCCGCTTATCAGGAAGCGGTTGTCGGGCGTGAAAACAAGTGCGCCGATGTCAAGTTTGTGTCCTTCAAAAGTGAATAGCTTTTCTCCGGTTTCCACGTTCCAGACAAATGTTCGGTGATAAGCATACTGCCCTTGCTTTTCATCGAATCCGACGAAACTGGCGGCAATCAATTTTCCGTCCGGGCTGAAAGCAACCGGATGTAACTGTTCAAGCAAGCCTACGGTCTTTTTCTCTCCCAATGTGCGTATCTGGCGCCACGTTGCCATATTCCATAGCTTCACATTCGCTCCATCTTCGCTGCCGGAAGCTAGAACGCTGTAATTGGAATTGAAAGCCAAAGCGAAGACCGTCCCGCCGTGAGCCTTCCAATTGCGCGTCTCTTTGCCCGACGCCGCATCCCATTCGCTGATTGTGCCGTCGCCGTTGCCTGCGTAAATCTTTCGTCCGTCGCGGTTAAAGACTACTGAATAAACTGATGTGTCCACGTCGGGCGAATCGGAGTGAACGAGCGATTTTAATTCTTTCCCGGTTTCGACATTCCACAATTTAAGCATTCCGTCATTGCCGACGACGGCAAGCGTTTTTCCGTTTGGACTGAAGGCGACGGATTTGACCGAGCATCTGAATCCGGTCAATTTATAAAGTTCGCGCCCGGTGGCAAAGTCCCAAATTCTTGCCGTTCTATCACGGCTCGAAGATGCCAGAAGTTTTTCGTCCGGACTAAAATCAGCCTTGTAAAGCGAGTTTGTATGTCCGCTCAAGGTGCGCTCAACCTGTCCGGTCACTACATTCCAAATTCTAATTTTGCCGTCTGCTCCCGCAGTAATGAGCGTTTTACCGTCGCGGCTCAGATTTAACCCAACTACGCCGGGCTTCGGATTTGGAGGCAAATCTCTCTCAGGCTGGCAACGTGAAACTATTTGCCCTCGACACGAAGTAAAACCAAGCATCAGAAGAACAGCAACACAACCAAAATGAAAAACGAGTCGTATCATAAAAGCATCATTTCACACAGCAGAGAAGATGTCGAACGATTGAGTTGACGTGGGGCGAAACCGCCACCAAGCCCGTTTAAGTTTAACGAACAACTAACCAAACAAAGTCGCTGTTTCGTCTCGCGTCCAATGACTTGTTAGACGGGCTTTGACACGCTTCTTAAATCTGAAGCGTTCTTTTGGACGCTAGTGCGATTAAACTTCTTTTTGTAATATCTTGTCCAGATAATGATGCCGAGCGTTCCGACAACTGTTGCCCATAACCATCTGGCGACCGGCGGCAGAAATTGGAAATTCACCACTGAAAATGCCGTCACGGTTGCGATGTAAGCCCCAAGCATTCTGGTCATATGAGTATACCACCACGCTTTTTTGTCCGTCGGTTGATTGAGAAACGCACGAGCGTCAGCAGCAGCTAGGGAAATACCAATCGCTCCGAAAACTATCGCAACCGTTCCGAAACTCGATGTCAGTGTTAGATAAATGCCATATGCAATTAATGTAATACTGCCAGCCAGCATTACTGTTACCGCCAGCCAATCTGCGTTTCCGGCATGTTGTCGAGCAGTTTTGCGGTACAAAACCCGGTATCCGGTAAAAGCTAGATAAAAACTGAAGAGAGCGACGAGAAGAACTTCGCTGGTGTGATGAAACGCTTTCAACGCTAAACAAAATAAAGAAAGCCAGTAAGAAACACAGAGTTCATGGCAAAGAGTTGAATGAAGGTTAAAGGTAAACACCACTGGTTTACGCAGTTCCATTTCAACGCGGCGCACGTCTAACGGCTGAGATGACGTGGGGCGAAACCGCAACCACGCAAGTCAAGGGTAAAAAGACAAGCCAAATAAGAAAGTCGCTGTTTCGCCCTCACGTCCAATGCTTTGTTAGATTGCGCCTTTCATTTGTAAGCTGGCGCGTTCTGCAATTTTAGCCTTTGGCAATGCAACGCTCATTGTCCATACTGAAACAATTAAACTCACCAGCAGCAATGCCATTCGTCCCCACGTTCCGAGCAACCAGTTGTTAGCTAACGTCGTGAGTTCCGCGCCGCTGCGCCCGCCGCCGTCCGGTGCAAAGATTATTCTTAGGATGGGAACAAAGTAGAAAATTGTCGTTAATGTGTTTATCAGAACGCAGAGAAACGAAATGAAAATCAGATGGCGGCGTGTGCGGCTGTGCCAGTTGAAGATTAACGCGCCGAGCAAAAAAAGCGCGGGGATTCCGCCAAACGCGCCCCAAAACCTGCCGGGATTAACCGAATACTCACGATTCGTCATAAAACTCAGCGATTCGGGCAGTGCCGCACTCCAAATCCAATTGATAACCATCGTTTCGTAAATCGAGCCGCCGAATGTAATCGCGGCAAAAATGATGTGCGCCCAAAGAAACAACTGTGCAAGATAATTACGAATAGGCATCAACCTTTACCTCACAACTCAGAATACAATAAATTTCTACACTGTTTCGCCACCAAGAAGCAATCTAACATTTATATTACACATTTTAAGTTAGTGAATCTAACTGAATTTGTTATATCCGTTTCACTTAAATTGTGACAATTCTTTTTCCTATCCAATCCAAGTTAGTCAGCCCGCTTTTTTCTGTGAATCAGTGACGAAATTTTCCAAAACCGAAGTCGCTTTTTTGCGGCTCTCACGGGTAGCGTGCGAGTAGTGCAAAATCAGATTTGCGTCGGTGTGTCCAGTGATTGCGCCGACTGTGGAAAGATCGATTCCTGCTTGGAGCATTCTTGTTACTGCTGTGTGTCTGGCATCGTGAGTGATAAAACCACCGCGGATGTCCGCACCGTAAGTGATGCCGGTGGCTTTGGCGGCGTCGCGGAGAATTTGGTGATATTTTGTGACGGAGTTTCCCGTTTTTGAGAAGACGAACTCGCAGACCGTTCCGCGGCGTTTGGGGTTGTCGGAGCGGAAGGTTTCGCGGTCGCGCAATATGGCTTCGATTGATGGGGTGATTTCGAGATAGCGGACGACTTTCGCGGATTTGAAGCGCGTTTTGGTGCCGATGATCTGGAGAATGCACGCGTCGAAATCAATTTGCGACCAGCGGAGGGCAATGATTTCGCCGACTCTCGCGCCCGTTAAAAGTGCCATCTGGAAAACCTGACCGACGACGATGCGGCGGCGGAAATCTATATTACTTTCGTCTTCGCGTTTCGCGGATAAAAGATGCGTGAGGACTTTCATCACTTCGTCCTGTGTGATCAATCTTTCGCGGCGGGATTGTTCGACTTTCGGGCGCGGAATTTTGGGCGTTGGAAAACCGACGAGTTCGGGGAAATTGACGTGCGCCGAGTGGATCGCGGAGCCGAGGCAGGTGACTTCGCGGTTGATCGAAGACGCTTTGATCTCGCGCATTCGCTCGTCGATATAGAGCTGAATGTGCGCGGGCGCTAGTTCGTTAAAGCGGAGGCGTTTCGGCAGTATGGTGAGCCATCGCGAAAAGATCGTTCCGGCGCGGACTCGTTCTTTTTTGCTTTCGATTCGTTCGAGGCGTTTTTCCAGAACGTCGGCGACAAAAGGGAATTTTCTCGTCTGCAGATCGTATTTGCCTTCTTTTTCGCTGACGCGAATCTGTGCGACGGCTTGTTCGGCGATCTGTCTGGTGGCGAAACCGCTTTCGCGGCGGCGCGCACCGTTGCCGAGGCGAATGTCAAAACCCCATGACCAGAACTGCTTTTTAGCGGCGTCCCAGCGCCAGCCGGGTTTTTCCTTGTTGCTGTAAAATTTTTTGACTGCCATACTTTTTTCCTGCTTGCGACACGGATAAAGATTAGACTTCACTCGTTCGGTGTCATTCATTGATAAAACTTTGTGCTGTGTGTGAAAACATCAAGGCAAAAAATTTTAATCGTTTGATTCGTTTTTCATTTCTTCATTGAGCCACGGTAAATTTTTGATGACCGGAATTGTTGTGTTTGAATACGGCATCAGTTCACCGATAAATTCAAGGCGCACCGTGTTCTGCGGTTGCGGATCGTCGTTTTTCCAGACGAGGCGCAGACTATGTTTTTTGGCTTTCTTATCAACTGATTTTTGTTCTTCTGAATTTTTCATTGTTTTACTCCTTCAAATTCCGTGTTTCGATAAAACTTCGAGCCTTTCGTGCAAAATTCGCTCGGCGTATTCGGAACATTCGTCCGCTTCGCTGACAAGTTTTTCGAGCTGACCGCGCGGCAGAATGGCGATCAAGGCGATGGCGCGGGCTTCGGTTTCCTGCCTTTGACTGCGCGGCGGCGTGTGCAGAAAATGGTGCGCGATCTCGTGGAAAGCGTTTTCGAGCCAGAAGATGCCGCGCAGAGCCGAGTTTAGGTAAATGAAATTTCGGCGACCGTCGCAGAAATAAAATCCGTCAACGAATAGGCGCGTTTCGACGACGCGGATATTTTCCTTTTCGCATATCAGCCAGAAATCTTTTTCCGTCAACGCCTGTTCGTTGAAGTGCGGAATGATCTGCCTGATGCGAGAGATGGCGAGGTTCATAAAAATTTTCAGGTTTCCCCGTTTCATTAAAGATTTTTACTCCTGCGCTTCGACGAGCGAGCGGATGATGCCCGCGATTTGTTTGTGCGCGATCTTTTTGTTTTCGGGCGAAAGTTTTTCATAGCCGCTCATCAATGCGGGAAATTCCTTGCCCAGATCGTCACTCGTCTGTGGCAGGTAATCGAGCGTAACAAGCAGTTCCTGACGCGACACCTGCAAGTGATAGGCGAGCGCGTCCACGACTTCGGGCGACGGGTAATATTTGCCGCTTTTTGTTTTCGCCGAATCGTTCGCCAGATCGCCGACATACGCCGGGGATTTTCCGATGCGCCGCGCAAGCTCGGCTTTCGATAAATTCAATTCATTTAACCGGCGCGTGATCAGCTCGCCGAGTTTTTCATCCTTCATAAACTTTCACCTCGTTAATTATAAGACAACACCTTACAATAATAAAGTTAGATGAGAACTGATTTTTTATAAGCTGATACTTGATATTTTATCTTCGTTTTCGTAAAATCAATTTCGTTATGAGAAACAAAACGGGAAATATCGAATTTGACGGCGGGAAATTAGTTGACTTAAGACGCGAGCATCAACTGTCGCAAGCGGAAGTCGCCCGGCGGATCGGGATTCGTCCGCAATCACTGTGCGGTTTTGAGAAAAATAAATACAATCCTTCGGCGATGACGCTGACCAAATTATGCGTTTTGTTCAACGCCCGACCGCAGGATTTCGTGAGAAGTTAAAATAATCGGAGCGATAAATCAATCGTCTATTTTTTTGACTCTTGAATAAGGTATTAGCTTAATAAAACTAAGCCAAAAGTGAATATGAGTTTAATTCGCAAGCAAACTTTAATAAATCTGTGCTGCGCGGCGCGGATGCTCGATCTGGACGAAAGCACGCTGCGCAAAGGTCAGGCGGGAACCGAATCTTTAACGCAAGTCAGGCGCGGCAACGGTCGGCGGCAGCGCGTGTCGCTGATTCTCGAAGAAGTAATTTCGCTGAAAACGGAATGGATCGAAACGGCGCAAAAACCGAAATCTTTCTCAAAGCTGGTCGGGTGAAAATTATGAGTCGTCAGAGACGTTTGCGCGTGAGGAATTTCGACGCGTTTCAGCATTACAAAGAACGCAATCCGATCTGGATCAAGCTTTACTGCTCGCTGCTGGACGATTACGATTTCGCCCAACTTTCGGACGAAACCAAGTTTCACGCCGTCGGCTTGATGCTGCTCGCCTCGCGCCTGAACAACAAATTTCCCGACGACGAATTGTGGCTCCGCGCCAAGATCAACGCCGAAAAAGAAATAGATTTAGAAAAACTTCTCGAAATCGGGTTTCTGGAAGTCGCGGAAACTGAAAAATCGGGCAAAAAAATAGCGGCGAAAAATCAAACTAACGCTCGTAAATCAAACGAAACAAAAGACGAGCCTGCTAGCGCAGATTTTTCGGACGATGAAATGAACGATAGCGCAGAAGAGAAGAGAGAAGAAGAGAGCAGAATACACACACAACAGAAGAGAGGCGACTGCGCGCCCGAAGCAGAAAAAGAAGAAAAAACGGAAGAAAAAACAGTGTGTGTGAATTTGGAAAATTCCCCGAAAACCAACGGGCATAAATCCGAATTTTCCTTAGAAGACTGTTTCGCCTACGTGAAAATCTGCGAAACAAAAGGCGAGCCGGTCAAAAATGCCAAAGGCTTGGCGAGCCATCTCTACAAAACCGGCGAAGCCGACGCCTTCATTCTCGCCGCCTTGCACCCGGAGAAAACGCGCGAAAAAGAAATCGAAATCTATGGCGAACCGAGAAAGTTTACGGATGAGCCTTGCAGTGTTTGCTACGGCTCAAAAATGGAAGTAGTCGAAGGCAAAGGAGCAAGACCTTGCCCGAACTGCAAAAACGAAAAAAATCACAACACAGGCAAACAGCCTGAAGGAGAAGAAAATGAGTAAGAAAATTTTGTTGTTTATTTTAATTATTTTCGCGCTGTCAACGTCGAGCGCGTCGGCTCAGGATTTTTATAAATCGCGCCCGTTTCCACTTGGAAATATTCTCAGTGGCATTCAGGAACGCGCCGAAAATCTTGTTTACATTTCCGAAGAAGATTGGGACGTGAACGCTTTTGTCATCGGCAGAAACGTCACGATTTTGAACGCTCAAACTTTCAAACAGTCGAATCCGAAAGTCCTGTATGAAACCGTCGAAGATTTTCCGGTCAATGATTTTTGGTCACGTTTGGAACAACAGAATTGTCGGTGGACGCGACTCAGAAATTATCTTGAAGCCAATTTAATTCAAATCCACATTTTCAAAGTCGGCGATGTGAGGCGCGATGTTTACATCGTCGGTTTATTCGACGGTCACATCGTCGGCGTCAGAATGTTCGCTGTCGAAACTTAGGGAGCGAAGCGATGAAAATCAGCGCAAAGATTACCGTCGAGTTTGATTGCAAAAGCTGCGGCGAAAGATGCGAAACCGAAACGGAATTTCCGTGGATTGATGAAAGCCGTGTTTTTAAATGCGACTTTTGCGGCGCGGCTTCAAAAATTCAGTTTGTGCCGATTCAGGAAAAGGAGAAAGGCGATGATTGAAAAACATTTTGTGCAGCAAATTACGATTGACGAGCAGATTGCGGAGGTGAAACGAGAAATTGCGATGCGAAATAAAGTTTACCCAAAGTGGACAGAAGCGGGTTCGCTATCGAAAGCGAAAGCCGATTTTCAAATTCTCGTGATGGAAGCGGTTTTGATTTCTTTGCAGGAAATCGCCAAACAAAAAGCGCCGCAAGCCGGCTTGTTTTGAATGCCGGAAAACTGCGGATTTGATCACGATTTTCGTCATGCTGCGGGAAAACTCTGGCGGTGCGCGAGGTGCGAAAAAGTAGTTTATCGAGAGCCGAAAAGCGATGAATTTTAAAACAAATTCTTGTTATAGAGAAAAAGAAAAAAATTTAGCAGTTGCGACCTTACTCGGCGGCAACTCGATTCTCGTCGTCGGCAAGGCGGGCATCGGTGTTTCCGCGCTTCTGAAATTCGTCTGCATTGAACTCGAAAGCAAAAATTTGAAACTCTTAAAAGTCGCGCCCGGCTCGATCAAACAAATTCTCGTTTCGCTCGCTCTCCAGCTTTTGCTCTACACGGAAGACGACAAATTTCCGACTTCACCGAGACTGCAAAGAGAGGTTTCAGAAAAGCTGGAATTTCAAACCTCGGTGATTGTCATTGACGAAGCGAACCGGCTTTCAATCGCCGTTCGTTCGTGGCTCGAAGAGCTGCACGAAAACGGACAGCTTTTTCTGCTTGGCGCAAAACCAGCCTTGGCGCGAGATATTTTTCTGAAATTGCCGCGCATGGAATTGAAGCCGCTCGATTATGAATTTATTAGAAAGATCATTTCCGAAACCGCCGAGGAATTACAAATCGAACTGACGCCCGCCGATGTCGCAACTTTGCAAGAACGCTGCGGCGGCAATCCGATGCTCGCGCGTCGTGTTGTCAGAGAATATCAAATCGGCTTGAAACCAAACGCGCTCGACCATACCGAGTGGATCAACGGCACTCCGTTTTTAATCGCCGCGTTGATTTGTCTGACAATGATTCGCTTCATCGGACGTGGCATCGGCGACACGAATCTTTATATTTTCGGCGGAATGCTGGCGGTCGTCGGCTCGCTGGTTCGCCTGTTTATGTTCAGTCTGCCGAAAGGCTCGAAGAAATTGGGAGAGTAAATTTTGACGGCGAAAAATCATTTTCTGTTCAGCATCGCGGCGTCGAGTTTGACGCTTGGCACGATTGATCCGTTTGTTCTGCTTCTGGCAGGCGCGATGTCTCTGCTGCCCGACATTGATTCGTCGAAATCGGTCATCGGCAAGATTTTCTTTCCGCTTTCAAGACTGATAGAACGATACTTTCCGCACCGCACTTTTACGCATTCGTTTTTTATGACCGCGATTCTGGCAATCGGCGCGATTCCTTTGGCGTTTGAGGGAACGGAGTTTTATTTCGCCGCGCTGATTGGTTTCTTCTGCGGCTGGTTTCTCGACGTTTTCACAAAAGCTGGCGTTTCTGCTTTCTATCCGATGTCCATGGCGCGGCTGGTTATTCCCGCAAATCCCGCGCTGCGGCTTTCAACCGGCAGTAAAAACGAATGGTTTTTCTCGGTGATTTTCTTAGCCTTGTTTGTGATTTCGTTCCAGCTTCATTCGTCGGGCGGCGTGATGCAGATTTTCACATCCTTGCTGGCACAGCCGACCGGAGTTGCGGAATTATATTTAGCGCACAGCAACAAAAATCGAATTTACGTTAATCTTTCCGGTCAAACTTCGGCGGGACAGATCAGCGGAAAATACGAAGTCGTTTCGCTTTTATCAAACAACACATTTCTAATCCGAAAAGAAAACTCTCTGCTTCTTGTCGGAGATTCCCAATGTCTGCATTGCCACGTTCGCTCGGATTCGGCAAAAGGCGAGATCGGCGAAGCAATTTACGTTTCAACGCAGGAAGTCCGATTGAACGACCAACCGATTAGCAAATTTATCGAACATTTCAGCGGGCGTGAAATCTTAGTCTCCGGTGAACTTACTCTGCCGAATGAAGAAGTAAACATTCCCAATTCGCAGATGCAGTTTAACGCGATCACCATAGCCGCAAACCTCGATTCAAAAACAGCCCGCCTGCAAAATGCCAGCCTTGAAGACTTGCGACCGCTTTTTCGGTTGACGGCGAGCGGCAGCTTGATCGTGAAAACAATAACTCAATGAAACTATGGTTTTTAATTATTACACTTACGATTTCGACCGCCTGCAAAACCGCCGAAACTCCGAAGTCCGCCGAAATTGTTCAATCGGAAAAACCTTTAACGATTGGCGACGACAAAACATTTTCAGGCGAATCTACGCCCTCGGAAATAAAAGTGCGCGTCGTCATCTCGCGTCCCGAAGATTTGCGCGTTCGGGTGGGCGAAGAGATAAAAACCGGCGACGTGATCGCTGACCGGAAAAGGGAAAGAGAAAGTTTAATGATGCAGAAACAGCAAGCGACTTTAGCGCTCGAAAGAATGAAAAAACTGATGTGGTTAAAGGATGAAAACTTGGAAAAACCAATTTTGCCTGACGCTTCGTTCGCCGAATACGAAGCCGCGATAAATCGCGCCGCCGTTACGGTTGAGACCGCGAAACGCTCAATCAATTTACAGGCAATGAGAATTAAAGAAATCGAATCGCTATCGTTTCCCGTTGACCTGACAAAGGTAAAACAGCACGAATCGGCGCGTTTAGATTTACTCAAAAGCGAACTGCTCGCCGCCGAAAGCAATTTGAATCTTGAACGAGCCAAACTCGAAACGGCGAAAGCCAACCGAATTTACGCCGAGCAAAAAGACGCGCTCGAAATCCAAAAATCAAAGATCGCCGTCCGCGAACAGCGCATCACGATTGAAGCCCAAATCACGCAAATCGAAGCGACCATCTCAAATCTAAACGTGCAAATCGCCGCGCTGTCGGCGGTTCGCGCACCGTTCGCGGGAACCGTCAAAAAAATCAATTGGGAGGGACAAAACAATGCCGAAATTAATGTTATTATTACTGTTGACGTTGACTCTGGCGGCGAACCTGAACGCGCAAAATGATTTACCGTGTTTCGATTCATCGGAAGTTTGCGTTCAAAAACTAACCGCGCAAGCCGTCGCCAATTCAGAAGAAAACAAAGTTCTCGATGCGACAATCAAACTTGCTAGGCGCAAAGGCTGGACGCAGTATATCGACGTTTCAGCAATTGATCCTTTGACGCTTTCCGTCCAAATTCTCCGCAACATCTTCGGAGGCGGCGAACGACAACAGCGAAAATTATCAATCGCCCAAATTGAGCTTCGCCGGTCCGAAACCGTCCAAAAGATTCGCGCCGAAATTACGAACCTACTCATTGAAGCGGAAAGCTTTGAGCGCAAACGCCTACAATTGAAAATGCTATACGACGCGCAAAGCTCGCTCGTCGCCGTCCTCGAAATTTCCTACGAAAGCGGCGAACTCTCGACCGAGCGAATGATGCCCGTTTGGGAAAAACTCGACTATTTCAAAATCGAAATTCAAACCGCTGAAACCGAAAGAGAATCAATCAGGAAAAATTTGATCATATTGATTGAGCCGAAACCGCTTGTCGAACTGACGCGCGAAGACGCGAGAAGGAAAGTCATTGAAGATGTAACGCAAGCATGGAAACTATCAGGAACGACAGAGGAATTAAATTTGATCGTCCTCAACGCCGACGAAAAACGGCGAGTTTACAAAAGCGAGATTCTAAAAGTATTTCCCGAAGGCGTAAAGCATTTACCCGACGAATTACAGTCACGCGAAATTTATCCGACGACGAAAAACGGAAGGCGAAAAGTTCAATATATCGGTAAAGCGGTAAGATTCGGATTTAACTTCGTATTATTTCGAGAACTACATTGATTAAAAATCTTTTGCGAAATCGGCAAATCGTTCTACGCAATCTACTCAATTTCCATAATTCTATAAATTCACAAAATAATTTAATTAAATAAAAACTTTTTGTCGGGAACTTAAACGCTTTCGGTTCCTCTCGGCTTGTGCGGGCGCAATTCGCGCCGCCGCGTTGTATGAGGATTCGGATTCGCTCCGCTCAATTGCGTGGATTCGCTTCGCTCAATTTATTGCGTCTCGGGCGAACCGCCCAGAGCCAAACCCTGCGCCATCTTCCCTACGTTCGCAAAAGAAAACAACCCGCAAAAAACGCGGGTGCTTCTCTTCGTTTCGCCCCTTCGGGTGTTTTCTTTTGCTCTCTTCGGGCTTCTGGCTTCGGGTTTGGCTCTGGGCGGTTCGCCCGTTCCGCGTTGTTTTTGTCTGCGTGGCGGCGTTGTCCGGTTTCCTTTGGCTTTCTTCTCTTTCGGCGGTGTTTTTTATGTCTGCTTTGGTTGGCTTTTGCGGTTCGCGTTCTTTGCCGTCGGCGTTTTCGCCGCTGGTTGCGTCGTGCGTTTCGGCGGTTGTCGCGGCTGGTCGCGGCGTGGCGGTCGGCTGCGCTCCCGGCGCTGATGCTTTCGTTCGTCGGGCTTGTCCGTCGGCGGTCGTGTTTTCGGCTTCGTCTTTTGGTGTCGGGCGTGGTTCGTTTGCGCGGCGTTCGTCGGCTTTTGTTTCGGCTGTTGCTTCGTCCGGCGCGGGTTGCGGTTTGGTCGCTTTTGTTTCTTCGGCTTGTCCGGTTGGTTTGTTTCCTTCCGCTTCGGCTTCGCGGTGCTTTGCCGGTTTCGGTTCGGGTTCGTGGGCTTCGGTCGCTTTCGCGGTCGGGCGCGGCGTTCCGGTTGTGGTTTTTCCTTGCGTCGGTTCGGGCGTTTCGGCTTCTTCGGTTTTGCCTTTTTCGTGGTCGGGTTCTTGGGTTTCCGCCGGTTCCGGTGTTTGGTCGTCGGGCTTTCGTTTCGTGCCTTCTTCGTCGCCCGCTTTGCCTTTCTAAGTTGTTATTTTTCTTATGTTTAACTTGTTATTTATTAGATTTTTTCATTCATTTTTAGCTTGTAAATCATAAGGTATTGTCTTATAATAGATAATACATTAGCGAAGGCTAAGAGTAAAAACAGGAGATTAAAACGATGTATAAATTAGTGATTTCAAATCCCGAAAAGCAGATGAAAAACGGCTTTGAAAAATGCCGCCAAATGCACCCGAAAGTTTCTTTGAATGGCGGAATTGGCAACTACAAAGTCAAAGGCAATGAAAATATTTACAACGTGCAATTGTTCCGCGATGATCGCGGGCAAAAGCTCGCCGAATGCTGCTGCAAAGCGAACGAAAACGGAATGTTTTGCTATCACATCGCGGCGGCTTTTCTGGCGCACACCGGAATCATGCGGCTGAAAAAAGCGGCGTGAAAAATCGAAAGACGCGGGCGCGTTTTTCATTCGCGCCCGCGCGTAAAAAGGAGAAATCGCAATGACACAAAATTCAAAACCAACCACGACCGCCAGAGTTTTGCCGTTTCGCGTGATCGCGTTTCGCGTCCCGGCGCGAAAATTTGAAGAGATCGAAAATCACATCAGATTCGCCGCGCACATCGTCGGGCTGGACGCGCCGCTGGATTGGGAAGACCGCAACACGGCTTGCCGCCAATTGCACGACGCGCTTTGCGCGCTCGCCGAGATCAAAAAAGCGAGTGATTTCCGGCTTTGAAATCACGGGCGCGGCGAGGCAACCACGCAACGCCGCGCCCGCGCGGGCGTTTCACCTTATCCACGGTTTTAATTTCCTGTTGATAAACGAATGTTTGAGGAGAAAACGAAATGCCGACAACTACAACAAATTTTTTCACTGATTGCCGAACCATCGAAGAAGTAAAAAACCGCTATCGAGATTTAGCCAAAAAATATCATTCCGATCTCGGCGGCGATACCGCGACGATGCAATTTATCAACGCCGAATACACCGAAGCAATGCGCCGCGCGATTCCTGCGGAAGAAAACGAATATAGAAGAGAACAAGCCAACGCCGGTTTTGAACCACTACGCGAAGCAATCGAATTCGCCGTTACTTTGCCCGAAAATGTTTCGGTAATAATTCGCGGCTTCTGGCTTTGGCTCGAAGGCGAAACTTACCTTTACAAAGACCGAATCAAATCCTTTGAAAGCGCCGACAAAATCCGCTTTCGTTGGTCGAAAAACAAACAATCCTGGTATTTCGCCGCCGTTCCATCGTCAAACAAAAGTGGAAAAGTTTATTCGTTTGAAGAAATCGAATTAATTTACGGGCGCGAAGAAATCACTAATCGAACGCGGCGCGACAAACTCGCAGCTTGAAATAGAATTGATTGAGCAGAACTTTAACAGAAGTGCAGATTAATTATTTCCTTTAATCTATATTCGATGCTTCGCCAATCGCTGTTTAGATTGACGGTTTTGATTAGAACATTGTGGTTTTGGTAACGAAACTGTAAATCATAATCTTGCTCGATTGTCGGGTAAATCAAAATTCCGGTCGCTGTTTGAGTCTTTGGATCGCTATTGCGCTGATTGAGCAGGTAACTGAAAAGTTGATACAGATTTGCCGATGTAATCTTTTCCGCGCCGTAGTTTGATTTGAGAGTTTCTTTATAAAATTTTGCGTCAATGATTATTTTGGCAGTTTCGTTTTCAAGCGTGATGTCAGTTTGCATCAGCGGGAGAAACCGCGAATTTCCCTTGTCGTCTGAGGAAAATTGCCAGTAGATGTTTTCTCTTCTGACCTTAAAATTCTTTTGTTCGATAGCGTAAAAATTTCGCAGAAAGGCTTCAAACAATTGATTCATTTTTCTTTCGTCGCGCAGAAAATCGTTGAAATGCCAATCGCCGGTTTTTTCCGACAGAAGACTGTTTTCGTAAATCAGATGACAAACATTGAGAATGAAATTATAAAATTTATTATTGCGGTGCAGTCTGACCTTGCCGAAATCTGTGCCTTTCAGTTCAATCGGCTGAATTTCATCAAAACGCCACAGAAGATTTTTGATTTCGCTTTTTAGATTCGTATCTAAACCTTCAGTTCTGATCAAACGATTTAATGTAGCGACTAAAATTTGATTAGTTAAAACGTTTGAGGAAAATTCGTCAAAGCTGCAAACGGTTTTTTGTTTTAAGAGCAACTGAGTTTTAATTGTTTGACTGAGTTCCAATTTACCTTTGACACCGGCAAATTCGGTTGTTATATCAATGTAATTGCGGTCAATGCCGCGTTTGAGCAAAATTCGTGTTGAGTTAATCAACACTTTTGCCAGTAAATCGAGCAGCTTCGTGTAATCTTCCGCCGAAACTGCCACGCGCTCTTTTTCGTCGAGCTTATTCCACGCGTAACAAAGCAGGTAATAGATGTTTTCGATTGGAATTGACATTGATTCTAAGCATTCAAAATGCGCATCATTTCTTCAACTTTTGCCGCGTCGTCAAACCAGATTTCTTCGAGCAGCGGTTTAATTTCAAATGTGAAAATTTCCCTGAGCCAGTCTGTTTCGCTGCCCGCGCCGTTTTTCGTACAGAAATAACTATGCCCGATTTGAAAACCGCCGCCGAGATTAATGTCGCCCGCGATTTCTTGATTCACTTTTCCGACCGAAACTCGAATAAATTCAATTGTCGGATTTGAAACGCCGCCGTTTTGTAAGAATTCGACAAATTTCTCGCCAAATTCCGGCTGTAGATTGATGAACGCAAAACGTCGGCGCAAGGCATAGTCAACAATCGCCAAACTTCTGTCCGCCGTGTTCATCGTACCGATAATGTAAAGATTCGGCGGGACGAAAAAACGGTCGGCTTCGTCTTCCGAATAAGTCATTTTCACCGCAAATTTTTCGCTTCGTTTATCGGCTTCGATGAGCATCATCAATTCGCCGAAAATCTTGCTCAAGTTTCCGCGATTGATTTCGTCAATGATAAGGAAAAATTGACGTTCAGGATGCGCCAAGGCTTGCTGGCAGAAAGTATAAAAAACGCCGTTTCTGAGTTCAAAACCGCTTTTTGAGGGACGCAAACCCTGCACAAAATCTTCGTAACTGTAGGATTGATGAAACTGCACCATTTCAATGTTTGCGTCATTCTTAAAACCCATCAGCTCGTAAGCGATTTTGCGGGCGATAAAGGTTTTCCCGACGCCGGGCGCGCCCTGCAGAATGATGTTCTTTTTGCGCCGCAGAAGTTCGACCGTTTGCAGAAAATCCGCTTCAGAAATAAAAGGTTTGTCCGCATCGTCTCGAAAGGAATAAGGTTTGATTTCAAGTGAGCCGAGTTTCGCTTCCTGCGCGATGTTTTTGGAATCAATAACTTCGCGGATGATGTCGTATTCGTCCTCGGCGAGCTTGAAAAGACTGCCTTGATTATTGATAAAAACTTCGCAATTTTTTAGTCCGGCGTTGTTTTGCAGTTCGCTCCAGAAAACGGGAATTTCGAGTTTTTCAATCAATTCAAACTCGATTACTTCACCTGCTTCTGTCTGATGAAGCGGTCTGGTGATTTCCAAAATCGCTTTAATCTGTTTGGTCGGCGTGCTTTCGTAGCCGATGACCAAATCGCCCGGCTCGACCGCTTCAAAATATTTATAGACGCGCCGTTTGTTTCCTTTTTCGTTGCGCGAAGTGTAAGTTTGCCGCTCGCCTTCCTTAAAATCGCTGAGTTTCCAGATGTTCGGATTGGCATTGAGCCACCAGAAATTTATTTCATCTCTTTCCGTTTCGCTCGTTTCAATCTCAGGCGAAATTTCCGGCAATTCATTTGGCTCAATTTCCGTGTAGGTCAAATTATGCTCATCGAAAATCGCTTTTAGGTCCGGGTAAAGCCGCGCGTATTCGCTCAAAATAAAATTAGAGACCAATGTTGGACTAAAAGTATCGGGACGAAACAGCGTTTTATAATTCTTTAATGAATTAGCCGTATATTGATAAACTTTATCGGTGATCCAATTGACCTGTCGCCGGTGTTTGTATTCGTCAGCGTCTTCGTCGTAATAATATGCGCCTTTGATAATACCGATGCCGAGACAAATGGAAACGCCCTTGCTGGCAAAAACTACATCGCCGACATTGGCTGTTTTGAAAAGCCATAAATTCCATGTTTCATTCGATTGACTTTCAGCGGGCAAACCGGCTGCCACATTCAATTCTTCGCGTGAATTAAGTTCCGAAATATCTTCGATGGGAAAATTGTTGTAACTTAAAGCGGCGATGCCTTCGTTCTTAAACGGCTCCCAATACTTTGCCTGTTCGCCGGGCGCGAATTTGAAAAAGCTGCGGATTTTTTGATTCAAACTGATTATTTTCGGTTTCAGTTCATTCAGGATATTTAAGATTTCCTCATAAGTTTCGACGCGCCGCGTATCGTGGAGATGAAATCCGATATTTGAGCCTTCCACCTGCCCGGCTTCAACCGCCGCTTCAAATCTTAGAAAAAACTGGTGGGCATCTTTGTGTGAAGGTTTATTCTGCGGATAAAGCGCGAGCCAGCAGTAATCTGAACCAAAATTATTCGCGCCCTGAAAATCCACCGTGTGAAATTTATAATCGCTAAGCTGCAGATCATCGAGCAGGCGTTTGCAAATTTGTTCGAGATAAATCTGGACGGTTTCTTTTGTTTTGCCGCGATAGAAAAACGTGTGAAATACATTCCAGTCTTTCTGCCAGTTGGCAAAAATATCACGTTTCCCGACGGCGTAATTTTCAAGTCCCGACAAAATCTCAGCCGGCAGATGCGAGAAATAATCCAAATCCTTAGCGCGAATTTTCGCTTTTATTTCTTCAACTTTTTCCTTGCTTAATTCTTCGCCGTTGAGAAGCTCCCGCGCCGCTTCAGCCCGAAGCACATTAACCGGCTGAAACCGCTCGCCGCTTCCGTATTCGTCATAAATTGTCTTAACGGTCGTTTCGGGAAGTTCGTTAAGAGCGGCGAGTAATTCTTCCGGCTGTTCGGCGTAAATTTTATACTGCTTTGCCAAAGACGTGATGTATTGGATTTGTTCGTTCATAAGTAATTATCAATAAGCGGCAATATCTTTTTTCGGTTCGGTCATACAAGAGATTCGAGATACGGGTGCATAACGTTCGACATCCGGCAGATTTTGGCGTAATGCCAGAGTTCATCCATTGTCGCTTTTTTCTGTCGCCACGCGTCGCGCAGGGCTTCGAGGGCGACATCGAGACCGATTTTGTTGCGGTATTTGAAACAATCGGCGACGGTTTTCGCCGGATTATAAACGCGCAGCGTGACGCCTTCGATGTCGCGCGTTTCGATGCCTTCGGTAAAGGCTTTGCCGGAAAAATAATTTAGTCTGAGCGGTAGAATCTGCGTTTTTGGTCGCCACGCTTTTGCTTCGATTGCCAACCAAATCTCAAACGGATTTTGCGTCGTCAATTCGTGAAAGCGCAAGGCGGAAAGCAAACAAACGACGCTGTTCGGAATCGTATTTATCGCTTCCAGCAAACTCTGATTTTCGTTAAAATTCGCGGTTGTCCTGGTGTAAACTCCGTGTCCGATTTTTAACAGTTCACCTTTTTCGACCAGGCGCGATAGATAAATGAGCGGCACGCCGATTTTCGTCAAATCGCTTGAGCGCACGATGTTGTTTTCTTCGAGAAGTTTTTGAATTTTTTCGGCGTTTCCCTGCATAGCAGAATGTTATTCCCGCTAGGGTGATATTTGCAAATACCGAGAGCTTGTTACATATTATTTTTACACTACTTAGCAAACAGGTTTTTGAGTAAATTTCTTATATAAGGTAAATTAAAGCGAGCATTTGAATTAGCGTGTTTATAACAAAAAACGCAAATGAATGTCGCCTTTACAAACGAAAACAAAAAATGAATCAGATTTAGAACTTCGCTCCGGCAGCGGACGTTTGTGACGAATGAATCAGAATCCCGAACAATTTGCGCGAGATAATATAGACAAGCAGCTCAGGGCTTGCGGCTGGGCGGTTCAGGATAAAAAGAAAATCAATCTCGGCGAACGTCTCGGCGTTGCCGTTCGTGAGTATCAAACCGATGTCGGACCGGCGGATTATGTTTTGTTTGTTGATAAAAAGCCGTGCGGAATTATCGAAGCGAAAGCGGAAGACAAAGGCTTTCAATTGACGCAGGTCGAAGATCAATCCACCGAATATGCCAACGCGAAACTGAAATATCTTAATAACGATGCGCTGCCATTCGTCTATGAAAGCACCGGAGATTTGACGCGTTTTACCGATTACCGCGACGAAAAGCCGCGCTCGCGCCCCATCTTTTCCTTTCACAAGCCGGAAACTTTCCGTGAGTGGCTGAAGCAATCCGACACTCTGCGGAACAGTTTTCAGAAACTGCCCGCACTGCCGCCGGAACGCCTTCGTGATTGCCAGATTAACGCAATCACAAATCTCGAAAAATCATTTCGGGAAAACCGCCCGCGCGCGCTCGTGCAGATGGCGACCGGTTCGGGAAAAACTTACACGGCGGTTACGTTCGTTTACCGGCTTTTGAAATACACGAACGCGAAACGGATTTTGTTTATCGTTGATACGAAAAATTTGGGCGAGCAAGCCGAGCAGGAATTTATGGCTTATCTGCCGAACGACGATAACCGCAAATTTACAGAGCTTTACGGCGTGCATCGCTTAAAGTCGGGTTTTATACCGACCGACAATCAAGTTTATATCAGCACTATTCAGCGGCTTTATTCGGTTTTGCGCGGGCGCGAATTGGACGAGTCGAGCGAGGAGACGAACCCGAACGAGATTTTCTGGCAGGCGAAAACCCCGCAGCCGGTCGAATATAGCGACAGATTGCCGATTGAGTTTTTCGATTTCGTCGTGATTGATGAATGTCATCGCTCGATTTACAATCTCTGGAAACAGGTTCTGGAATACTTCGACGCTTTTCAGATCGGTTTGACGGCAACGCCGGACAATCGGACGTTTGGCTATTTCAATCAAAATGTCGTCAGCGAATACACGCACGAGCAAGCCGTGATTGACGGCGTGAACGTCGGCTTTACGAATTACGAGATCGAAACCGACATCACGCGAAACGGCGCGATTGTTTGGAAAGGCGAATACGTTGATTTCCGCGAAAAATTGTCGCGTAAAAAACGCTGGCAGCTGCTAGATGAAGACACGGCTTATACAAACGCGCAGCTTGATAAATCCGTGGTTAATCCGAACCAGATGCGAATGGTCATTCGCACATTCAAGGAAAAACTGCCGGAAATGTTTCCCGACCGTTTTGACGAAAAAACAAAAGAATTTGAAGTGCCGAAAACTTTAATTTTTGCCAAGACCGACAGCCACGCCGACGACATTATAAACATCGTCCGCGAAGAGTTTGCCGAGGGAAACAGTTTTTGCAAAAAGGTTACTTATAAAACCGTAGAAGACCCGAAATCAATTTTGACGCAGTTTCGCAACGATTATTATCCGCGCATCGCCGTCACGGTTGATATGATTGCGACGGGAACGGACGTGCGCCCGCTCGAATGCCTTTTGTTTATGCGCGACGTGCGAAGCCGCAATTATTTCGAGCAGATGAAAGGACGCGGCACGCGCACCATCACGCTCGATGATTTGCGAAAGGTAACGCCGACCGCCCGACTGACCAAAGATCATTTCGTCATTGTTGACGCGGTTGGCGTAACACGAAGCTGTAAGACCGACAGCCGACCGCTCGAACGCGCGCCCGGAGTCGCGCTCAAAGACCTTCTCGGCGCGGTTGCCGTCGGCGTGCGCGATGCCGATACGTTTTCCAGTATCGCCAGCCGTCTTGTCCGGCTCGACCGGCAAATCAGCGAACGCGAGCGCGAACAGTTCAAAGCCAAAGCGCAGGACAAAACCGCGAGCGAAATAGCGAAAGCTCTGCTCAACGCTTACGATCCAGACACGCTTGAAGAAATTGAAGCGACAATTAAAAGCGAAAATCCGAATCTCGCCGCCGACGAAATCGAACGCCTGGTTAAAGAAAAACACGAACAGATTATCGAACAGGCGGCTGAGATTTTCACCGGCGAATTTAACGAATACGTCGAAAACGTGCGCCGCCGTCTCGACCAGATAATTGACATTATCAATCCCGACCGGCTCATAAAAGCGGGCTGGAGCGAGGAAACAAACGCGCAGGCAAACGAGATAGTCAGCGATTTTGCAGCGTGGATTGCCGAACACCGCGACGAGATTACGGCTTTGCAGATTTTTTACGGTCAGCCATATCACAGGCGCGAATTGACTTATAAAATGATTCGAGATTTGTGCGACCTGTTAAAGACCGAACGCCCGCGCATCGCGCCGCTCAACGTCTGGCGCGCTTACGAAGAACTCGGCGAAAGCGGCGGCGCGGCGAAAACCGAACTGACCGCGCTCGTCGCGCTGGTCAGGAAAGTTTCGGGCATTGACGAAAAATTAACTGATTACGGCAAAACAATTGACCGCAATTTTCAAAACTGGGTTTTCGGCAAACAATCCGGCGCGCTGAAATTCAGCGAAGAACAGATGCAGTGGCTGCGAATGATAAAAGACCACATCGCCACTTCGTTTCACGTCGAAGAGTCGGATTTTGAATACGAACCGTTCGCGCCCGTCGGAGGTTTGGGCAAAATGTATCAGCTTTTCGGCGAGCAGATGAATCCGATTATCGAAGAAATAAACGAAGCTCTCGCGGCATAGATGTCCGACAAACTTCAGTTTGTCGAACGTATGAGCGAGCGACAAACTGAAGTTTGTCGGACTCTGATAGCGGCACACAATGATAAACAAAAACGAATTACCGAAAAATTGGGAAGTCTCAAAGTTAAGCGAAGTTGTAACTAAGAAAACTCTTAAAGCATTGCCATCAGATGCACCTGACGCGAAGTTTATCGGAATGGATTGTATTGAGCCAAATGGATTGAAGCCCGCATTTTTATATGACTTCAAGGATTTTAAAAGTGCTGGCAATCGTTTTAAGTCAGGTCAAGTTTTATACGGCAGAATGCGCCCATATTTAAATAAAGTCTATAAAGCCGAATTTGATGGAGTTTGCTCTGGTGAATTTATAATTCTTGAATGTTTGCCAATTTTCACCCCAGATTTGTTGCAGTATATTTTGCATTCACGAGATTTTGTTAGATTCGTAAATGCAAAAACTTCTGGCGATAGACCGAGAATTTCTTATGAAGAAATCAGCGATTATCCGATTTATCTCCCGCCGCTTGCCGAACAAGAACGGATTGTCGCCAAAATCGAAGAACTCTTTTCGGAATTAGACGCGGGACGCGAAAGCCTCAAAACCGCCGCCCGTCAATTAAAAACCTACCGCCAAGCCGTCTTGAAATGGGCGTTTGAAGGCAAACTGACCAACGAAAACGTCAGCGAAGGCGAATTGCCGGACGGTTGGAAGTGGAAAACAATAAAGGAAATATCTTCTATATTAGGTGACGGATTACACGGCACACCAAAATATTCAACCGATGGAGACTATTTTTTTATAAATGGAAATAATTTAACAGACGGAAAAATTGAGATTAAAGAAAATACCAAAAGAGTTTCTAAAGTTGAATTTGAAAAACACAAAAAGAATTTAACAGATAAAACAGTTTTTGTTTCGATAAACGGGACGCTTGGCAATACTGCATTCTATAACAATGAGAAAGTCATTCTAGGTAAAAGTGCTTGTTACTTCAATGTCTTAAACGAAATAGATAAACGGTTTATTAGGTATTGCTTAACTACGAACCGCTTTAAAAGCTACGCAAATAAAGAGGCGACAGGAAGTACAATTAAAAATGTTGGGTTAAAAGCAATGCGAGGATTTGAAGTTCCAATTCCGCCAACACCTGAAGAACAACAACGCATCGTTGAAGAAATCGAAAGCCGTCTGAGCGTCTGCGAAAAATTGGAAGAAACAATCAATCAATCGCTCGCGCAATCCGAATCGCTGCGCCAGAGCATTTTGAAACAGGCGTTTGAAGGAAAATTGGTAAATTCGCAATAAAGAAATGTATAATTAAAGATGTTATGGCAAACAGCAAATTAACCGTTCAGGAAACAGAACAACAAATTCCCCAACTGGCAAAATTCGGAACTCGCGCGGCTCACCGCAAAGCATTAATTTCGGGAAGCGTTTTAATTTCGCAAAACGGAGAAATCCGCCGTGTCGAATCTGACGGCACGAGCAGCACCGTTAAGAAACTTCCGCCGCGCGTCAAAATGCAAAAAGGCACGATAATCAAAATTAAATGAATTTGCCCGCTGATCTGCCCGCTCCTCCACGCCTCAGAATGTTTGCCGGACCAAACGGCTCCGGGAAAAGCACAATTAAGGCTCAAATCGCCGATATGAATCAGGACTGGCTGGGCGTTTTTATTAACCCGGATGAAATAGAAGCTGAAATAAAACGAACGGGCTTTTTAGATTTTCACAACTTTGACATCGAGCCTGAGGAAAAAGAAACACTCCGGTTTTTTCAAACTTCAACTTTTTTAATAAAAGCCAATCTTGCCGAAGATGCTGAAAAATTAAATTTTCACGATAATAAGCTGGATTTTTCCGAGACAGGGATAAATTCGTATTTTGCATCTGTCGCGGCTGATTTTATCCGGCAAAAACTTATGCAAGACGGAAAATCTTTTTCCTTTGAAACCGTAATGTCTTCGCCGGACAAATTGGAATTTTTGAGGAAATCGCGTCAAAAAGGTTACCGAAATTATCTGTATTATGTAGCGACAGACGACCCGCTGATTAATATTTCGCGTGTTGAAGAGCGGGTAAAAACAGGCGGGCATGATGTCCCGAAAGATAAAATCGAATCTCGCTATTATCGTTCCTTAGACTTGCTTTTGGATGCCGTCAAACTGACCAATCGCGCATATATTTTTGATAATTCAGGAGAAGAATCAATCTGGATTGCAGAAATAACAGATGGCGAAGACATCGTAATTGAACAAGAGGACGTGCCTGCATGGTTTGAAGAATATGTCTTAAACAAAATTTTATAATTCACAAAACAAATGGACGCAAATACAAACAGCATCGTTTCAAAAGTCTGGTCGTTCTGCAACACTCTGCGCGACGACGGCGTTTCTTACGGCGATTATCTTGAACAGCTTACCTATCTGCTGTTTTTGAAAATGGCGGACGAATATTCAAAGCCGCCGTATAACCGTGATTTACAGATTCCGGCGGAATACAACTGGGAAAGCCTGACGACAAAACGCGGCGCAGAACTCGAAACGCATTACACGCACCTTTTGCGCGAACTCGGACAGCAGAAAGGAATCTTAGGACAGATTTTCACCAAAAGCCAAAACAAGATTCAAGACCCGGCAAAGCTCTACAAGTTGATTGATATGATCAACAAAGAACAGTGGAGCGTGATGGGCGCGGACGTGAAAGGCGAGATTTACGAAGGACTTTTAGAGAAAAACGCCGAAGACACGAAAAGCGGCGCGGGACAATATTTCACGCCGCGCGCATTGATTCGCGCAATGGTCGAATGCGTTCGCCCCGAACCGTCGAAAACCATCGCTGACCCGGCGTGCGGAACCGGCGGATTTTTCCTCGGCGCGTATGATTTTCTGGTTGATAATTATTCGCTCGACAAAGAACAAAAAGAATTTCTCAAATTCAAAACCTTTTTCGGCAACGAGATTGTCGCTTCGACCCGTCGGCTCGCCTTAATGAATTTGTTTCTGCACAACATCGGCGACATCGGCAGCGAAAGTTTTATCTCGCCCGCCGACGCGCTGATTTCCGACGCCGGACAGCGTTTCGATTATGTGCTGGCAAATCCGCCGTTCGGCAAAAAAAGCAGTCAGACATTTACCAACGAATCCGGCGAACAGGAAAAGGAAGATTTAACCTACAACCGGCAGGACTTCTGGGCGACGACGAGCAATAAACAATTAAATTTCGTCCAGCACATCAAGACGATGCTCAAAACCACCGGACAAGCGGCGGTTGTCGTGCCGGACAACGTTCTATTTGAAGGCGGCGCGGGCGAAACCGTCCGCAAAAAACTGCTCGAAAACACCGACCTGCACACGATTTTAAGATTGCCGACCGGAATTTTCTACGCTCACGGCGTTAAGGCAAACGTCATTTTCTTTGACGCCAAACCAGCTTCAAGCGAGCCGTGGACAAAAGAAATTTGGTATTACGATTACCGCACCAACGTTCACCACACGCTCAAGAAAAATCCCCTGAAATTGAGCGACCTGCGAGATTTTATTGATTGCTACAATACGGCAAATCGGCACAAACGCTCGGAAACTTATCATCCTGAAACAAACCCCGACGGGCAATGGCGCAAATTCAGTTATGACAAAATCATTAGCCGCGACAAAACGAGCCTTGATATAACGTGGATCAAAGATAAATCGCTGGCGGACTTAGATAATCTGCCTAATCCAGACGTTTTGGCAGAAGATATTATTGAAAATTTGGAAGCCGGTTTGTTAAATTTCAAGTCTATTTTGCAGGAATTATCGGCAGCGCAGTAAATCAAAATTCTGTGCGGCACAAATTCGAGGGGCTGTTAGATTCGTTAGCTCCAATTAAAAGTTAGATGCTTCTTTTTCCAAACGTAAGAGTTAAGTTTAAATGATGGATGGATTTTCCCAACCACATCACGTTCAAGGGCGCGACTCGATTGCAGACTTGTTTCCGTCAGGTAAGCGTTGTGGTCTCTACATTCTTCAATTCTCTGATGGCGAGATTTATGCGGGTCAGGCATTGGATGTAACTCGTCGCTATGTTCAGCATCGTAAGGTTCACTGCGACATTGAGAAGATAAGATTTAAGCGTGTAGCTAAAAAGAACTTGAATGAGGAAGAACGCGCCCTAATATGGATGCTCGAACATGAAGGCTATCGCTTACGAAATATCACGTTCACAAGCATTCCGAGAGGCGAATCTGATTTCGACCTTATTATGTCTGCGGAGGAGCAAGAGCGATGGCTGAAGGACACAAGTTATGTTGACCTTAGCGGTAGCAGAGTTGTTGACCCGGAGTTGCGGCGAAAGTATAGCAGAAAGTTCCAGCGTTTTGCTGCTTTGCCTTATTCTAATGAGATTATGAATGTTTTGCGTAAATACGTTCACGCGGGCATACCAACTCCTTTGCGAAGCGAACTGTCCTTTTGGGGTTGTTCATGCTTACCAGGCTACTCACAACCGAAGGTAACTATTTACTCACGCATAAACATATATTGGCAGGAAGTCTTTACCGCACTTGACTACGAAGGTGAGCTTGAATTTTCATTCCACCTTGCGTTGTCACCCCTTGAGGAAGCGTTTGGTGAGTCCCTGTCGCTGCTCCACGAAAAGTTTCCTTTGTTGGAAACAACGGAGAATTTCTATGAACCGGGTGGTCAAGACCAAATTAATCTTATAGTTCAAGGAGCAGATTCAGCAAAAACATTTATGCAGCAAAGAGAAATTATACCGGCTATGCGGTTGTTCAACTTGCGCTTAATGAAGAAAGGAGCTTGCGCTTACAGCCGCTATCACTGTATGGATTTAGCTGATAGGCTAACCCGCATCTAACAAGTCAATGGACGTGAGCGCAAAACAGCGACGTTGAATGGTTATCCAACTTGCGTGTGTTTTGCGCCACGTCATCTCAGTCATTATCGAGCAAAGATATTAATAGTCTGATTTCCAATCTTACCTTGCCATAATGTTTTTTGGCGGCAGTCTCGATGCAGATGTTTCCAGAGCGCGCCGCGTTCATAGTCGTCCAGATTGCTTGGAATCAGATTGAAAACGGTTTGCGAAGCGACGACGATTATCTTTTGTTTCGGGCGCGAGATGGCGACCGTCAGGCGGCGCGGGTCGAGCAGGAATTCCATTTCGGCGTGGGCGAAATCGCGGCTTGAAACGGTGGCGGAAACAATAATCAAATCACGCTCGCCGCCTTGAAATCTTTCGACCGTATCAATCGAATTTGCCAGATGCGGAAGTCGCGTTTGCAAAAGAGCTTTTTGCGCGCGGTGAGGGACGACGATGCCGATTCCTTCTGTTTCGTGAAGGTTTAACTTTGCTTTGGCAAGATAAATGATTTGTTCGATCAAATCAGCTTCAAATTCGTTGGCGTGAGCCGATTGATTTTCGCCGTGTTCGAGAAGGACGAGCGGATGTTCGGGCGCGAAGACCGCGGCAAGCCATTCCTCGTCAAATTCTTCTATTGCGGCGATTCGCTGCCGGTTTTTCGAGTGAAATTTAACGCCGTCCTGCCGGTAAATGTGTTCGTCCAGAAACTCGGCGACTTCTGCCGGAATGCGGAAAGATTCATCTAATGCGGCGGAGCGAAAGCCGGATTTTTGGAGAAATTCAAAGATGGAAAGATGTGGTTTGATTCGTTCCAAATCGCGGCGGCTTTCTCTGTCCCAAGCGTGCACTAAGATTGGCGGCATTTGGCGGTGGTCTCCGATAGCGACGAATTGCCCGTCGGATTTCAGAAAAGCGGCGGCGGTTAAGGCTTCGGCTAAACCCATCTGCGAGGCTTCGTCAACGACGACCAGATCGAAATACTGCGCCGCCCAATTGATGTCTTTTTTGCCGCGATTCGCCCCGCGTTTAATTAAATTGTAAAGCATTCCCGGCGTTCCGCCGATGATCAAAACGTCTTCGCCTTCGAGCTTGTCCCATTGCGCGGCGGCTTTTAAATCTTCGTCGCCGTCGGGCGAGATTGCCGTTACGCCGTCGGGTATGTCTTCGCTCATTTCATGGCAGAGTTTATAAACTTTGAGATTCGCAAGCGGCGCGAGAATCGGCTCGCCGGAAATATTTTCTACGAGCAATTTTGCGCGTTTGGCAATGCTGCCGAGAGCGATTTTCACGGCGTGGTGAGTTTTCGCCGAAACCGCCACGCGAAACGGTTTACCCTGAACTTTTAACGCTAAAATCCGCGCGAGAACCGCGAAACCGAGCGTGTGACTTTTGCCAGTTCCGGGCGGACCTTGCAGAACAAACGCTTTTTCTTCCAACAAATTCCCGATTATTTCTTTTTGCGCGTCGGTCAAATTGTGCGGCTGTTGGGAGCTATTGGCGAGCGCGGCGACAGCTTGCGCGGCGCGTTTTCGTGAAGGTCGAATCAGGCGTGGTGCTTTTCCTTCTTCCGCGTCGGTCAGCCAGCGATACAACGGATTGGTCAATTCCGCCTGCCGACACGCGGCGAGAAATTTGTCGGAATTGAAATCGTCGAGCATCTTGTCAATCGTGTAGAGTTTTCCCGCGACCGGTTTGAAAAGACGATGCGCGAAACGAAAAGCCGATGCATTGCACATCGAATTTAAATTCAAAACAATTTTTTCCGCGCCTACCTCTTCGACAATGGCGAGCCGTCCGGTAACGATGCTTTTGGCGGACGGAAATTTTCCGTTTTCGTTTCGCAGTTCGTTCAAAACCACCCAATCGCCCACGCGAAACCGCACCATTTTTTGTTCGGCGGCGGAAGGCTCGTTGCCGTTAACGTCGGAAAACGAAAATTCGGCGAAAAGTTGTTTGTTTTCTTCACGCAATTCTTCGTTGCGGATGACGGCGCATCTACCCGAAGCGGCGCGGACGTCGGGCGGCAGAGCGAAAAACAAATAAGCCTCTTGTCGTCTGGCGTGATGTTCGAGAAAAAGAAAATCTTCAATCGCGCGGCTCAAAGGCACCGCTTCCGGTTCAATTTCTACTTCGTGAAGTCGCGTTAAATTTAGTTCCTGTTTCTCAATCTCGCGGTTTTTGTATCCGAATGATTCTTCGATGTGCTGCAATGCGCGGCATCGCAGCACGGCGAGTTCGCGCATTTCTTCGAGGGTTGTTCCTAAAAATCCTTCCAACTGCATCCGCCCTGCGTCCGATACATTTTCCGGCGATTCTAATTCGCCCCAAGCGGCGTAAGCGTATTCAAGCGGAATCTCCGTTCCGAAACGCGCCGAGGCTTCGATCCAAACGTCGCGGATGTTATCTTTTCCACTTTCGGCGGGAGCAAATTCGCCGACTTCCGAGCGCGAATACTTGCGAAAATTATCAAAGATTTTAGCGCGAAACCGTTCTTTTATATTGCGCTCGCCGCCCGTCCAGTCAAATTTCATCTCGCCCGCTACCTGATACAAATTTTGTCCGAGATTTTTTAAATTGCGCCGCGCCTGAACATCGTCCGCCAGAAAGGAAATCATCGGCTGCGAGAGCGTCGGCGAAGCGGTCAGCAAATCGTAAAAAGCCGGAATCGCGCACAGCGCGGCGAAATGGCGCGTGAGCGCGGCTTTCAAACTTTCCTGACTGCGACGGTCGAAAAGATAAAAATGAACGGGCGCGTGCGTTGAGTCAGCAGTTTCGCCGATTGCCTGCAAAACTTTCTGAACGCCGGAAATCAAAAGCTGCTGTTCGCTTTCGTCGTCTGGTGGCGCGGCGGCAATCTCGCAGATTTCACGCGAAAGCGCGGCACCGGCGACGACTGCCGAAAACATATACAAACGGTCGTTCAAATAATCGTGCTGCGTGTCAATAAAAACGCGAACGAGTTCCGGGTAACGGTTCGTGTCGGGAAGCGTTCCGAAATCAGAACCGACGATAAAAGAACGAAAATCAGTCGTTTTATCAAATCGGTGGAGCGCGGCGCGGGCGCGTTGGGCGATAATCGGCATCTTTCCGCTCAACGCCCAATTTTTATTAAGCCTTTCACCATCTCCCGAACTCGCGTCAGCGGAAATCATTTCCTTTTGCCCGTATTCAAAAAGCGCGGAGACTTTGCTTAATTTGTCGTAGCCTTCTGTTTTGAGAACTAATTTTTCCGTCGCGGTCAGTTGCGGAATCAAAGATAAATCTTCGGTTTCGGCGGCTTGCACAAAACACGCAGCGTTAAAACGGCAACCGTCGCAGTTGTAATTCAAATGATAAGCGGTGTCGGCAAAAGCGGATTTGACGACGCGCGCGACATCGGAATTTTCCACAGCGACCAGCCGTTCAATCTCGTCGGCGTAAAGCCCAAGTTCAAAAGTGTCTATCGCGTCGGTAGAAAGAGTTTTCCCTTTTAAATGAATCGCGCCCTTTAAATCGTTTATTCGCCAGTTTCGGCGAGCAAGCATCTCTTCGAGCAAACGCGCGTAAAAAGCGACTTGCAAACGGTAGCCCGTTGTCTCGCGGCGGCTGGATTTAATGTCAATGACGCAGACGTTGAAAGAATCAGAAGAAAGTTTCTCAATTAGAATCAAATCGGCGATGCCTTCGCATTCGATTAGCCCGATTGAACCGGCAAGTTTTGCCTGATAATAAAAAACTTTCCCCGTCGTTTGCGAGGCGATTGTATCGAGAAAATCGGCAGATGGTTTGTTGAATAAATCCTGAACCGTCGCGCCGTTTGCCGCAAGCTCGCGAACGACTTCGCGCTCATAAGATTGCCCGGATTCCGCAAGCAGCGGCGACAGAGTTTCAAGCCGCACTCCGTAACGACGAGCGAACGAATCGGCTTCTGATTTAAAAAGTGAAAACCGCAAAAAACGTTCACAGCGATTGCGTTTCACATACTGCGCGAGCCGGTCGGCGGTTAAATTTCTTTCTGTCGGGAGAGTCATAAGAGCGTGTGAGACAAGAAAATTGATTTTAAAGTGTCTGAAAACTTTTTTACTTCAAGAAAAATTATTCGTCAGGCAACATTTAGCGTCGCGCTGACAGAAATTTTGACGGCAGCTTCGATTTGACGACGAACATCTTCGGGCAGTTCGGCATCTGCCGAAACCAGCTTTTCAAAATTGCTTTTATTGACATCGAAACTAAGTTTTTCTGAAAAAAGCATTGCGAAAAGTTCCTGCCCCAAACAATCCTGCAATTCCGCAACTTTCTCAGCGTCTGCCTTCAAACTCGTCCGATAAGTGCATTTAACCCCTGAAATTCCGTCCGAACCTGCAAGCGTTACGGGCTTTTTGCCGTCTGACTGTGCCTCAGCAATTTCCTTGAGCTTTTGTTTGACCGCCTCCATCTGCTCTTTAACGCGCCTTTCTTCCGCGTGCAAACCCACGTATTCATCAACCAACCTAGCGACTTCCGCCATATCATAACTGACTTCTACTTGACTTGTCGTCGAAGATTTACAGTTAGGACAATGATAAACAACCCCATCACAGCCCGCATTAACTATCGTCGCTTCATCAACCGCCACCACCCGCAAGCATTCCGCGCAAGCCGCATAATAATTTTCGACACACGACTGACAGAGAGGATTATCAAGGTAATCTTTCCGGTATGTGTCGCCGTTCAAACCTTCAAGGCACTCGATGCATACTTTTGTTAAAAAGCCTATTTCGGTCATAATTTAAACTAATGGCGTGAGCCTTCGATAATAATCTGAAAGCGGAAAGCCCTTTGAGAAAGCATGATCGTTCTCAGTTGTGAGGAAAAGATTTTAATCGAGCCATAAGCTACCGCCTTATAGCGTTTTAAAATAGCAGTTTTAACTCCTAATGTTCAAGGAGTTTTTCTCTAAGAGCATTTAAACTGAAATTTTTCGTGTCCAAACCGAGTCCAAAGTTTCCCGTTTTACCCGTTTCGCCCGCTCTGCCCGTTTATGCTTAAATTCAAATAAACAAAAGTGCCGCAATAACTTACGTAATTACGGCACTTTCAGTAAATAAATGTTGGCTCCGCAGGTAAGACTCGAACTTACAACCCTTCGGTTAACAGCCGAATGCTCTGCCATTGAGCTACTGCGGAAAAACTCGCCCGAAGACGAATCTAAAGATTAAAAATTTCTTTTTGTCTTGTCAAGCTGAGTAGAGAAATGACTGTATCTTAAACAAGCTTATTGCAAAGTCCGCTTCGCAATAGCTGATAGATAAAATCTCTCAAACTCTGACTTTGCAATAGCCCTATTCACTTAGATTGAATTGCCATATTCGATGATGGCGAAATCAATTTGGAAACTGATTCTCCGGCTCACTGCCAAAAATCAAAATGAAAAAACATTCAAGACAAAATAGTTTGTTTTTCCAATGCGAATCAAATTTCCGTTTCGGTAAGGCGAGTGCAGAAAGACATCGGGCAGGTATTTTGCGCCTTCGAGATATGTTCTGCCGTCAACCGTTTTGGCTTCATTCTTTACTTCATCGGGAAACCAAGATTTGACGTCCGTGTTTCCGAGCGATTTTTCCGCTGTTTGAGCCTCAAGTTTCTGCACTAATTCCGCGGCACTTTTTTCATCATATTTGAGCAGAGCAGTCAGACGATAATCCGTCGGACCCGGCACCGCGCCTTTTGAATTATCGAAAATTTCTGCCGTCCATTTAACTTCGGAGGGACGCACCGGCAAATTAATTTGCTTTTCTAAATTTTCAATATCGGTTTTAATTTCGACGTTTTTGGCGGTTGACTCATTCATATTTCGAGAAGCGTTCGATTGATTATTGACAGCTTGGCTGTTTGAAGAGTCGCAAGCCGCCACTACCAAGGCAATCATAATCAAAGCCGACACAAAAGAAAAATTTGGTTTGTTTTTCATTGTATCAATTTAACAAATCGAGTTTGGCAAATCTAACGTCCCTCGTTGGGATTGTTGGTTTCCGTTGTTCCCGAAATATCGCCCTGCGTCCACGAAACATCCCGATTGAGCGTTGCATACTGCGTGTATTGATGCGCTAAGCCGGTTTGTTCGAGTCTTCCGCGTATTGCATCCGGCGCTCCGGTAGCAATATCTTCTTGATCTGGATTGAAATTATAACGGTCTTCGGCGTGAAGCGTATATTCCATCGAAAACTGCGGTTTGCCGCCCGCTTCCGAGGGCGGCGTAACCGTCACTGTCGCGCTGTTCCAGATGGGATGTCCACCGATGGCTTTTTGCCAGTTTTCGGTATCCGGATAAGGATAAGTGTCACTGCCGCCGACGGTAATTGCTCCGCTCGTAATATCGAAGGTAATCGGCTTGCCCGCTAAACTCGGGTCTCTGGCAATCATTTGATTGTATAAATCTTCCGCACCGCGCTGTGTGTCGGCAATCGCATTATTCAAAACCGTCTGACCGGACGGGTCTTCATTAACGAATTCATCGTAAGAGAAAGTGCGGTCTGCGCCGTTGCCTTCGAGGAAATGACGATAAGCCTCAATGCCGTTGCTCAGATTACGCGCCGTATCGTCTTTATCCGTGAAAGGAATATTGAAATCATCCACCCTCTGCGCCCAAATTACCTGTGATAGTTGGTCATTGTAAAAGTCAATATCCGCTTGCGTAGGATTAATGGTCGAAATCGGGTTAGGGTCATCCGGGTTATTTGGGTTTTGCAAAAAACCGTTATCGTGTTGAATATTCGGGCGTGTCGGGTCGCCGATTCTATAAGTCGTATCGGTGCCGCTTCCCGAACTTGTCAAATTCGGTGTTTGCGGTGTAGGCGACGGCTTGTCCGGGTCTCGCCAAAAATTAAGTTTGGCAACAGTATATTGGGCGGCAAAATCCCGTTCGTAAGCCTTGGTTCTGAATACGACCGGGATATTTTCAGATGTGCCGACATCCTTTACAGGTTTATTTACAGGTTTACTTATTTTTTGATAATTAACAGGTTGCGTTTGTTTGACTGCATCTATAGATCCCATTTTAACTCCTTTGATAATCACAAATTTTTCCCACAAAATATTCTATTTATAATTATCGGCAAATTTTTAAAAAAGTTTCCTCTTTGGCGAAAAAAATTTGTCAGATTACAAATTAAAGATGAAAAGTAAAAAATTAAAGCTCGACGTGCTGAAAATTTTTAAATTTCCAGCAAATTGGAAACGGCGGATTTTACGAATAAATATCCAAGTTCAAAAATTTCTGCATTTGACCTCAGACGGCGTTCCGCATTAGTTTTTAATTTACAACTACGGCGGAGGTTTTCTTTTTGCATCACGAACTTAATTTTTTTTGTTAAGTGAACTTACAATTTTAATTTGAATCGAATTCTTTCCGAAAAATTACCGGTTCGCCGCAACGGTTTATGAAATGTGTGGAAACGCTCATTTATTCTGTCGGGCAAATGCCGGTTGTTGGCTTCGTGGCTTCAAACCTTGAAAAGCGTATCGCACTGGCGAAGTTGGCAAAACGTCTGCGCCGACCCATTCGATTTGAATCGTTCGTCTTGGATAGGGCGAACGGTTATGTCCAGCGGCGTGGAGAACTTTCGTGTCGAAAAAGATTGCCGAACCAGCTGGGCAACGCGCCATCACAATTTCTGCGGGCGATAACTCAGCCGTTTCGACATCGCGCCAAGTTTCTTTCCGCGCTTCTTCATCCGAGATTTTATGGCTTCCGCGAACAAACTGCGTGCCTTCATTTTCGCCCGCCATTTCGTCCAAACATAAAATAGAGACGATTGTGTTGGCTTCGGTAAATTCTTCAAAAGGCGTGTCGCGGTGAAAATTCCCGTTGCCGATGCCGTTCCCGACGCGGGCGGCTTTCGGACGTGCGAGCATCATCGTAAAACTGAATTCGGGACTTTCAAATAAATTTTCAAGCACATCGAGCAGCCGCGGATAATAAATTAAATCGGCAAACGCGGAATCGAACAAAGGTAAATCCTCAATCTGCCGAACGCTGTCGCCGCATTCTTCCGCCGTTACTACGCCTTGATAGTACTGTGGATTGTTTTTGATATGTTCGCGCTCGAAAAAGAGTTTACCGGCAAGATTCGGCGAAACAGAGTTTATATTGTTCGTTATTTTTTTCAACCCAACACGCAAATTTTCAAGCGTCGCCGTGTCCAAAAGATTCTGAACAATAACAAAACCGTTTTCGTCGAAATCCTTTTTCAACGCGTCAAATTCGTTTTCCATTGGCTTTCTCCTGATTAAATTAAATTTGGGTTTATGAAAAGTTTCTGCTTTTGTTTTAGAGCTAAACGAGTTTGGTTTTGGATAAGTTTCCGATAATTTTGATAAGATTTTATAAAAAATTCAATTCGGATTTGACGCAAATTTCGACGCAAACTAGTTTATATCTTTCCGTAAATTTTTTATGCACCACGAACTTATTTTAATTCTCGATTTCGGTTCGCAATACACTCAACTTATCGCGCGTCGTGTGCGCGAACAAGGTGTTTATTGCGAAATCGTTCCGTTTCACCAATCGCTGGAGAGAATTTTAGAAAAAAATCCGAAAGGCGTAATTTTATCGGGCGGACCGAATTCGGTTTATGAAGAAGACGCGCCAAAGGTTGGAGGCGGATTTTACGAGCGAATCGACGCGCCGATTCTCGGCATTTGCTATGGAATGCAGCTTCTCGCCAAAGATTTAAACGGCAATGTTTCGCCTTCTGAAAGGCACGAATACGGACACGCCAAACTTAAAGTTTTAAGTGGACAAACGCAGTTATTTCAAAATTTGCCGTTTGAACTCGACGTTTGGATGAGCCACGGCGACCACGTTGTCGGTTTGCCCGCAGGCTTTCACACGACCGCGACGACGGGCGATATCGTAACGGCAATCGAGAATGAAGAAAAGCGAATTTACGGGGTTCAATTTCACCCGGAAGTCGCGCACACGCCGCTTGGCAAAGAAGTTCTGCGTAACTTTTTATTCGGCATCTGCGGCTGCAAAGGCGATTGGACGGCAAAACAATTTATCAAGGAAGAAATCGAGAAAATCCGCCAAATCGTCGGCGAAAACGACAACGTGGTTTGCGGACTTTCAGGCGGAGTTGATTCGACGGTTGCCGCCGTCCTTGTTCACGAAGCAACCGGCAAACGTCAAACGTGCATTTTCGTTAACAATGGTCTGCTCCGCGCTGACGAATTTGAAATGACGCTCGCGCTCTACGAAAAGGAATTGCATTTGAATGTGCGCGGCGTTGACGCTTCCGCCGAATTCTACCGAGTCTTGGGTGGCATCTCCGACCCGGAGGCGAAACGCAAAGCAATCGGCGGAAAATTTATTGATGTTTTCGACCAAGAAGCCAACCGAATCGGCGATGTAAAATATCTCGTGCAGGGAACTCTTTATCCTGATGTTATCGAATCGGTTTCGCTTCGTGGCGCGTCGGTGACAATAAAATCGCATCACAACGTTGGCGGTCTGCCCGAAAAAATGAATCTCAAACTCATCGAACCGTTGCGCGAACTTTTCAAAGACGAAGTTCGCTTAATCGGCAAAGATTTGGGAATTCCCGAAGAGATTTTACAGCGTCACCCTTTCCCCGGTCCCGGACTCGCCGTGCGGATTTTGGGCGACATCACGCCCGAAAAAGTCGAGCTTCTTCAAAAAGTTGACCGCATTTACATCGAAGAATTGCATCGTTTCAAACTTTACAAAGAAGTCTGGCAAGCCTTCGCCGTGCTTCTGCCGATTCAATCGGTCGGCGTGATGGGCGATTTTCGCACTTACGAAAAAACGGTTGCGTTGCGTGCCGTCACTTCAACCGACGGAATGACGGCTGACTGGGCGCGTCTGCCGTTTGATTTTCTGCAAAGCGTTTCGTCGCGCATAACTTCAGAAATTCGCGGTGTAAATCGCGTCGTTTATGACATCTCGTCAAAACCGCCAAGTACGATTGAGTGGGAATGATTTCAACTTTTTATTAATTTATGTCTAAATACTCAATTCTTAAACCTTTCAATATAAAAGGAAAGTTCAACATGTGTGTGACTGCGATAAATTTCTTCTCATCACGTTCAAATAAAGAGGTTTGTGAGGTCTTAAGAATAAAACCAGAAGAAAATAGAACCTATCCTTTGTCGGATATCGATTTTTTGCAATACCTGAAAAAAACAAATTTACTTCCTGACGCATGGCGTTATCACGATTCCATCTTGAGTTTGTTGAAAAGGCTGGAACAGGTTGGAATTTTACAGTCTACGGGAAAGCGAAATCTTGCAAATTGTTATTACTTTTTGAAAGAATTAACACAAAAACAACGTAGGAGTTGGATTTGGCTTACTCCTGCAATTGGAGCTGATTTCCTTAGATACTTACTTTCACCGTGTATAGTCCAAATTACGGGTAAAATTGGTGAAGATGTTCACGCTGGTTCTGGAATATTTATAAGCCGTATTATTATTCTTACTTGTTCGCACGTTTTGGAAGACATGAAAGTAGATGAAGTACAGATTATTAACGGACAAGAAACACGAGTCGTAAATTTCAAAAGCCATCCGAAAATAGACGTTGGCTTTATAGAGATTGAACATTCTTTTGATTATGCAGAAACTCAAGTAGTTTTTGCCGAACCCAAAATTCTTGATGAAATTTATGTTATGGGCTTTCCCAAAATTCCTTCTTACGCGCGAAGCTGTATTGATTGTTCAAAAGGGCGAAGTAAATTCCACAAATACAACTGCGTTGGACGGAAGTAATGTGTTCTTTTTCTCAGCAGTTGCTCGTCTAGGAAATAGCGGTGGACCAATTGTTTCTTGTGATGGATATATTGTTGGAATCGTAAGTAAAGACTTTTCATTAGCAAATGAAACTGCTTCACCATTTTATGCAGGTGTGTCAACTTCTGAAATTATTAAGGCATTACAAGAAATTGATGAGAATATAATTTTGCCAGTCGAAAATTATGAATAGGATTTTGTTTGTATCCAATGGTATTGGAACATAATTTTACTTGCTAGAAAAATTCATCAAACAGCCGATAGAAATGAATCTTTTTCCAATCTGGCTCGATGCCGTAAAATGCAAACACACTTTCTTCCCAATCTTCGCCGAAGTCATACCAAACGCTTCTCGTCAAAAGTGCGATGTCCTGATACCTGTCGGCAACGCCCGCGCTGCCCCAATCAACAAAGCCGCTTAAATTTCCGTTTTCGAGAATGACGTTCGGAACGCAGTAATCGCCGTGCGTGAAAACCAAATTTTCGTCCGTCGGCACTGTTGCAAGCAATTCCTTGAATAAATCTTCGGCGGTTCTGCCTTGCCGTTCTTCGTCAAAATCCTCTTCCTCAACCAAACCGTTTATCATCCTTTCCTTGGCAATTTCGATTTTGTAATTGAGGCGTTGGTCGAATGGGCAATTTCTAATTGGTAATTTGTGAATCATCTTCAAACCGCTTGCCAACTGTTCGATTGTTCGCGGTATGTCATTTTTCAAAGAATCATCGCTCGCATTAACGCCGGGAATTTCAGAGAGCAAAAGATACTCGCTAGTTTCATCTTCGGCAAACAGCAAAACTTCGGAAACGAGAAGACGATTTTTGAGCCATTCCAGTTTTATTTTCTCCTGCCGAAGAGAAAACTTGGAAGCACGCGAATCAATTTTCAGATAAAGAGAATTTTCGTTTTCCGCTTCCAGACGAAAAACCTGCGCCGATGAAAATCCAATATCAATTTGCTGCCACGCATAACCGGAAATTGCATTTGCAAGATTTGGCGGTAAGGATTCTTGTGGATTTTTAATCATTCCTTTGGCTGTGAGCCATTTTTGCTAATTCATCCAGTTGAAGGTATGCATGAAAAAATATTTGTTAGTGCGTTCGATTATAAATTCCCCCTTGCCGGAGACGAAGAAATCCACCGGCGCGGTTTGCCTGAACGCTCTGGATTTCGGCGGCGATCGAGAGCGCAATTGCTTCGGGCGTGTCCGCGCCGATGTCCAAACCGACGGGCGCAAACAGCTTGGCGAGTTGCGCGTCGGAAAAGTTTTTGCCGTTTTCCGTTAATTCGTTCAAGAGATTTTCGGCGCGTCTTTTCGGTCCGAGTGCGCCGATGTAAAAAACATTTGATTCAAGCAGATTTGCCAGAACGTCGCGGTCGCGCTCGTAATTGTGCGTCATAATAACGGCGGCGGCTTGATTGTCAAACGCAATATTGAGCGGAAGTTTTTCCGTGTGATTCAAAATTAAATCATCAGCAGCGGGAAATCTTTCCGCGTTAAGAAATGCCGGACGATGGTCAATAACCGAAACTTTCCAACCGAGTTGTTTGCCGATTTCAGAAACAGGAATGGCATCTACGCCCGCGCCGAAAATTAAAAGGGAAGTTGGTGGGTTAATTTTTCCAAGAAAAAATTCAAACGTGCCTTGTTCAGTTTGATATGTTTTGTTGTGCGAGATTTGGTTTGTTTCGTGAAAAAAATGCTGACAATCATTTTTCAGTTCGGTCGTATCTATTAAAAAATCGGGGAGATTTTCAATCTTAAATTGTTCGCCATCGCTGTAAAAAAGCCTTCCGCCAATTTGAATATCAAAATTTGAATCGGCGGAAATTAATGTGCCGACAACTTGTTTTTTCCGCTGTTCGTTCGCGGTTTGTAAAGTTTTCATCAAAACGCTTTCATTATTTATCGGTTCGAGCAAAATCCGAATCACGCCGCGGCAGCCCATATTTAAACTAAAAACGGAATTTTCATCATTCGTTGTGTCGTATGTAAAAAGGCTTGGTCTACCGGTTTGCAAAACTTTGTTCGCGCGTTCCAAAACATCGGCTTCGAGACAGCCGCCGGAAACCGTGCCGAAAGTTTCACCCTTTTCTAAAATCAACATTTTCGCGCCCGGTAGACGATAGCTCGAACCGCGTACGTCAACGACAGTCGCCAGAATAGCAGAAACATTTGCGTCGAGAGATCTTATTTTTTGAACGATTTGCTGAATTTCTTTTGACATCTTGAAAACAAAAATAAACCACAGATAACAAGAGGCGACCGCATATGTTTGCATTTAAAGTTTCAAAAATGAAACTTTGAATCAAATCATCTACACGCCTCGGTGTCTGTCTGTGGTTTCAAATTAAATTAATTTGTCCGGCGTTATCGGCAATTCCCGAATGCGTTTTCCGGTGGCATTAAAGACTGCGTTGGCAACCGCCGCCGCCACACCGACGATGCCGATTTCGCCGATTCCTTTGATACCTAACTTGTTGGGAATCGTGTCTTCTTCATTGATAAAAATCGGTTCTATCGAGCCGATGTCGAGGTTTGACGGAACGTGATAATCGGCAAACGAGCGCGTTACGAAATTCCCCCAACGCGAATCGAGAATTGATTCTTCGGTCAGAGCCATTCCAATGCCCCAGACGTTTCCGCCGATGATTTGCGAGCGAGCCGTTTTCGGATTCAGAATTTTTCCTGCGCCTGTCACGGCAACGAAACGCTGAACTTTTACCATTCCGGTAGAATCGTTTACCCAAACTTCCGCAAAATTCGCGTTAAAACTGTGCGACGAGTATTTATCTGCATCTGCCGGCGGTTTAGCGTGAACTCTCGTTTGAAACTCATTGATGTTTTCTGAAGCCATCATCTCTGCAGCGGTCGGGCGAACGAAAAACTGTTTGCCGGATTTGGCAATTAATTCGTCGGTGATTTTCACGCAAGCGTCATTGACGGCGTTGGCAAAACTTGCCGCGCCGACCGAACCAACCGAACCGGCAGCAGGCGGCAAAGCCGAATCGCCGATTCTTACGCCGATTTTATTTATCGGCAAACCCAAAGCGTCGGCGGCTGTTTGGGCGAGAATCGTGTGCGTTCCCGTTCCTAAATCGCTGGCGGCAAGTTCAATGCTCGATCTGACATCGCTGCCGTTGCGCGTCAATTTCACTGTCGCGGAAGTATCGCGCTGTCGCGCCGGATAAGTTCCGGCAGCCACGCCGTACCCGATCAAATAGTTTCCCTGAGGATTTTGGCGCGGTTCGATTTTGCGCTTTTCCCAACCGAAGGCTTTCGCACCTTCCTTTAAACATTGAACGATTGCCCGCGACGACCAAGGCTTGCCGTTTGAAGGGTCTTTCGCCGGTTCGTTTTTCAGACGAAATTCAATCGGGTCAATTTTGAGTTGATAGGCGAGTTCGTCAATTGCCGATTCGAGCGCGAAACTGCCCGTTGATTTTCCGGGTCCGCGCGTGTAAGTCGGAAGAATAATATTCATCGGCACGACGCGATATGAAATCAGCGAATTCGGCACGTCATACATCACTTTTGAGCAATCGCCGCACGGCTCGACAAATTCGCCGTTAATCGCGCAGTGGGTCGTTGTTTCGTGGGCGAGCGCGGTTAGTTTTCCGTCTTTGGTCGCCGCTAGACGAATTTTTTGCCGATTTCTTTGACGAAGCCCGACTGAATTAAACATTTGTTGGCGCGTCAGCGCGAGTTTGACCGGACGATTAACCACTTTCGCGGCAACCGCCGCGAGAATCAAATTTGCCCATTGACCGCCTTTTGAACCGAAACCGCCGCCGATGTGCGGCGTGACGATGCGGACATTTTCCGGTTTGAGATTTAGTGTCGAAGCCGCCGCATTTTGCGCTCCGTTAACGATTTGCGAACCGTTATAAAGCGTCACTTTTTCGCCTTCCCAGACGGCAATCGTCGCGTGTGGCTCCATCGGCTGATGATGCTCAATCGGCGTGTCATAAACGGCTTCGATTTTATATTCGGCGTTCCGAAAAGTCGTCTCGACATCGCCGCGAGACGCTTCGGCTCTATCTTTATCTTTCGGCGTGACGGCTTCCTTTTCGTGCTTCTCAAAATCAACTTTCGCGTCCGTTTTTTCGTAACTGACCTTAACAAGTCGCGCTGCATAACGCGCCTGTTCAAAAGTTTCGGCGACAACCAAACCGATATGCTGACCGTGAAATTCGATATTCGGACTTTGGAGCAGCGCACCGCCACGGATGCCGCCGCTCGCATTGAGTTTCGGCGCGTTTTTATGCGTGATAACGGCTAAAACTCCCGCCGCTTTTTCCGCCTCGCTCGTGTCAAGGTCAATAATTTTTCCCGCCGCAATCGCGCTTTTGAAAATAACCGCGTAAGCCGTATTCTTAATCGCGTAATCAGTCGCGTAAGTCGCCGTTCCGGTTACTTTCAAAAGCCCGTCAATGCGGTTCATCGCTTGTCCGACATTTTTAATTCGTTCGTTCATTATTTCCTCAATTTTTCAGATTCTTGTTGTCCGTAACAATCGAAAGGCATTTTAATCAATATCAATCGTGTAGCTGACAAGCCATAATTCCAGTTGCTTGAGTTTCACCTTCCAACGCGCTTTGTAATCGCGCATCCATTGACGACTTACCTCTTCGTCGGGCGCGTCAATCACGATTTTTACCAAATTGTCTCGATACAAAATACTTTGATGTCGCCAATGACCTTCGACTTTTTGCGTCTCGTAGCTTGCCGCTCCGAAATTTTCGACAATCTCCAAAACCGCGTCGGCTAACCATTCGCTCGGGACTTCGCGCCCGTCGTTAAATTGGAGTGGGAGAAAATCTCGAATCGGCGCAATTTGCTGCTCATAAGTTGATTTGCCTTCGACGGTAAAAGAAATGTTCTGGTCGGCGAGTGCTTCCAAAGCCGCTTCGGGAACTAGATGTTCACCGGATTTCAGCACGCGCCCCTAAAAGCGTCCGAGCAAAAAACCGAGTGCCCGTTTCTCGGTTTCAGGGTCAGGAAATGTAATCGTTATCATTAAAAGCTACCTCCAAACAAAACAATTCTAACATTCGGTTTTTCAGACTACTGAAATTCAAAAACAGCGAAAATCTACCGAACTATGAATCAAACTTTTCCGCCGTTCATCGCTTGCATCAATGCTCTCACAATCGCCCGTTTGCCGAGTTCAACTTTGAACTTGTTGTATTCAAGCGGTTTTGCCTGTTTCATTTCCATTTCCGCCGCTTGCTTAAAATTCGCTTCGGTGGCTTCTTTGCCGGTCAAGAATTTCTCCGCTTCGGTTGCCCGCCAGGGTTTGTGCGCCACGCCGCCCATTGCAACTCGCGCTTGTTTGATTTTGTTGCCGTTAATTTCGAGCGCGGCGGCAACCGAAACGAGCGCGAAAGCGTAACTCGCGCGGTCACGAACTTTTAAGTAATAGCTTTTATCCGAAAAATTGTTTTTCGGAATTTCGATTGCCGTGATCAGTTCGCCTTGATTGAGATTGTTGTCTTTCTGCGGCGTGTTGCCCGGCAAGCGGTGATAATCAATGAACGGAATGCTTCGCTCCGCACCGTCAGTTCCTTGAACTTTGACCACTGCATCGAGCGCAACCAGAGCAACGCACATATCCGAAGGATGAACCGCCACGCAATCATTCGACCAGCCGAAAACCGCGTGCATCCGATTAATTCCTTCGAGTGCGCCGCAGCCTGTTCCCGGTTCGCGCTTGTTGCACGGCATCGCCACGTCGTAAAAATAAGAACAGCGCGTTCGCTGATTTAAGTTGCCGCCGTTGGTCGCCATATTGCGAATCTGGGCTGATGCGCCTGCCAGAATTGCCTGTGTCAGAAGCGGAAAATTTTGACGAATCAGCGGATGATTTGCCGCGTCGGTGTTTTTGCCGAGTCCGCCGATGGAAACGCCACCTTTGTTCACGCCGCCGGAAACGGTTTTGATTTGCGTTAAATTCAGCCGCGTAACATCAACGAGTTCGTCGGGACGCATCACATCTTCCTTCATTAAATCGAGAATATTTGTGCCGCCAGCCAGAAATTTGGAATTTGCATTTGCCGCAACGGTCTGCACGGCGTTTGCCGCGTCGTTTACTTTCGTAAATTTAAAAGGTCTCATTTTTTACGCTCCCTCCTTGTTCATTTCCGCGTTTTCAAAAATCGCTACGCCCGTTTCTCCGGCAAATTGCCACGTCTGCGCGACATCTTTTCCAGTGTGAACTTCCTTAATCGCTGCGACAATATTTGGATACGCGCCGCAGCGACAGATATTTCCCGACATTCGTTCGCGGATTTCATCGTCGGACAATTGAATCGCCCGCGCCTTCGCGCGAACGTCCGCCGTGACATAACTCGCTTCGCCGTTTTTCGCTTCCGAGAGCAGCGCAACCGCCGAACAAATCTGTCCCGGCGTGCAGTAGCCGCATTGAAAGCCGTCGTGTTTGACGAAGGCGGCTTGCATCGGGTGAAGCGCGTCGCCTTTTGCCAAACCTTCAATCGTCGTTACCTCTTTGCCTTCGCAGGTTGCCGCTAAAGTCAAACACGATAAAACTCGCCGACCTTCAATAATCACCGTACACGCGCCGCATTGTCCGTGGTCACAGCCTTTTTTCGAGCCGGTCAACTCCAATCTTTCGCGCAGAGCGTCGAGCAAAGTCATCCGCGAATCAACATTCAGCGATTTCTCCGCGCCGTTGACTTTCATCACGACTTTGACACCGTTTTCAATCGCGGAGCTTGCGCCGCTCACATTTTCAATCGGCGTGTAAGCCACAATTTTTTGCTCGGCTAACATTTGCGTCGCCAAAATCGCCGCGCTTGCCGCCGAGACGTTTCGCAGAAATTGGCGGCGCGATTTGCCCGTTTCGGAAAGTTTCGCCGAATCGTTAAGCAATTCAGTGAGCAGTTCCTGTTCGTCGTCGGTTAATTTAAGTTCCTTTGATTCGTCTTCCATTGAAAAAATTCTCCTCTTGTTAAATTAATTTCGCTGTCGAAACAATAAATTTTTATAGGAATGTTGCTGCCAAAAGTTTGGTTTATAATAAAACATAACATTCTAGTTTGAGGTTGTCATCAACATTTTAAAGTTCGGTTTATGAAATTGAAACAAAACGTCGGTTTGATAATTTTAGCCGCCGGCGCGTCCCTTCGATACGGCGCGTCGAAACAGCTTTTGTCGTTTAACGGAGAAACATTTTTGCGGCGCATTGTGCGCGAATCGCTTGAAAGCGTCTGTCAGCCAATCGTGGCGGTTTTCGGCGCAGACGCTCGAAATCTCAGCCGTCACGTTGATGAATTTGCCGTTCACACAATTCAAAACGACGATTGGAAAAAAGGAATGGGAACATCAATTAGCGTCGGGATGGAAAAACTTCTTGAGATTGACGAAGAAGTCGCCGGTGCAGTTATCACGGTTTGCGACCAGCCGTTTGTAACTAGCGATGTCATTAATGGTTTAGTTCAAAATTTTAATGAAACCCAAGCGTTGATTGTCGCGTCGCGTTATGCGGAAACTTTGGGTGTTCCCGCTCTTTTCAGCCGTCGGCTTTTCTCTGATTTGAGGGCTTTGAAAAACAGCGGCGGAGCAAAGGAATTAATCAAGCGTTTTTCCGCCGAAACGGTCGCGATTAACTTTTCAGAAGGAGCAATTGACATAGACACGCCGAAAGATTTTCGCCGTTTGAAAACAAATTTGCTGAATGTTGAATGAGTAATTTTCGCTTATTTGTTATCGGCAAAGACGGGAGCGCCGGCATCCTGCCGGCAATGAACGCTGGTGGCGTTCAAATCAAGTTTGATTACCAAGAATTTTTACGCTGCCGAGCAGCGTTTGCCGGCAAGATGCCGACGTTCCCCAGCCAAATATTTTTTGTCCGACTACTTATCCTATAATAAAATTGATTCACGTAATTTCTGCCGATTGCCGAACTTCGCCGAAAAGTTTCGCTAAATCATTAATTTGATAGTGCGCGTTTAATCCGCTCGGATTGGGAAGCAACCAGATGTTTGCGCTGCCGATTTTCTCGTTCTGCAAACCGAGTTTCGCCTTCGGTTGCTGAAATGCCGTACGGTATGCTCCGATTCCCAAAACGGCGAGATTTTGCGGCTTGAATTTTTTAATTTTTTTAACTAAATTCTTTCCGCCTTCTATGATTTCTTCATTTGATAATTCATCGGCGCGGGTAGTCGTGCGTTTGCAAAACGAGGTGATGCCGTAGCCGTTTTCGAGTAGCTCCTGTTCTTCCGACGGATGCAGAAGTCGCGTTGTAAATCCGCCGAGATACAACGCTTTCCAGAAGCGATTGCCCGGTTTGGCAAAATGAAATCCCGTCGCGCCAGACCACATCCCAGGATTGATGCCACAGAATAAAATTTTCAAATTGTAATCAATCAAATCTTCGGTCGTGCGATTCACCGCGTCGCGCAAATCTTCTTTGGTCGGTTTAAATTTGTTCATATTTACTTTTTGCGGGCGATTACGCCGAAAAGCGGGTCGCTGTTGAGAGGTAAATGGCGACGCACTTCGATTTCGCCGAAACTTTCGGTTTGGGCAAAATATTCGCTCACCAGTTCGACATGTCCTTCGTCGCCGAGCCAGTTCCACGCAGAAACGGCTTTCATCGGAAAACAGCGATTGGAAAAAGTTACGACGAGCGGCGCGTCCGTTTTTAATACGCGGGCTATCTCGCCGAAAACCGTCACGGGTTCGATTAAATACTGCACGGAAACGCAAATCGCCGCGCCGACGAATTCACCTGCGGCAAACGGCAAATTTGGTTCGGCGTTCAAATTTTGCATAATCATTTCGGTTAAACGCGGATTTGCCGCCAGTTCTTCAGCGTTCATTCCAAGCCCGGCGACTCGCCCGTAAGCCACTTCGTTCGGCAGGTGGCTAATCCAACTGCTCATCAAATCGAGAATCGCACCGTTCAGCAGAAAAAATTCGCGATAAAGTTCGGTAACGATTTCGATTGCCCGCTCGTCAATGTGCGTGACGAAGCGCGGGAAATTATAAAAACTCTCGTCGGCTGATTCGTCAACACGGCGAAAGGCGTTTTGGGGTGAAAGCGGTGCGGCAATTAGCTTTGACATAGAAATTAATGTTAAAAATTATGTATGAAGGCGAATAATATTTCTCGAATACAAAAGCGATTGTCGAATATAAAATAATCGTATCATTTTTGCGCTTGGACTTTAAAAAATGACGGAAACCTCAGAAACGATCGTCGAATTCCACCGCGTCAATTTTCAAATCGGCGCGGTGAAAATTCTCGACGATTTGAATTTACAGATAAACGAAGGCGAAATTTTAATTCTATTGGGCGAATCGGGCTGCGGCAAAACCACGACGCTTAAACTTATCAATCGTTTAATTGAGCCGAGTTCGGGCGAAGTTTTGGTTGAGGGAAAATCAACAACGGATTGGAATCTAATAAATTTGCGGCGAAGAATCGGTTACGTTTTGCAGGAAGCCGGGCTTTTTCCACATTTTACGATTGCAGAAAATGTTGCGCTCGTGCCGAATTTAGAGAATTGGGAAGCGGAGAAAAGACAGACACGAACAACGGAAATGCTTGAACTCGTCGGGTTAAATCCGCAGAAATTCGCCGCCCGTTTTCCCCACGAACTTTCCGGCGGTCAGCGGCAGCGCGTCGGCGTGGCGCGTGCGCTCGCGGCAAATCCCGATTTGCTTCTTCTTGATGAACCGTTCGGCGCGCTCGACGCGCTAACGCGGACGAATTTGCAGAAAGAGTTTGCTAAATTGGTGAGAGAACTGAACAAAACTGCGGTTTTTGTAACACACGATTTGCACGAAGCATTTGTTTTGGGAACGCGCATCGCGCTAATGGATAAAGGCAGAATCGTTTTGAATGATACGCCTGAGAATTTCGTTAAATCTGAATTGCCGTTGGCACGAGCATATTTGGAAACTGTCAGAAGATATGAACTTTTTTGAATTTCTCCAACAAAATTGGTCGGAATTGCTTGCCTTGACGCGCGAACATATTTTTCTCATTTTCGTTTCGACCGCGTTCGCCGTTTTGATTGGCGTTCCGCTCGGCATTTTACTTACGCGCCGAAAATCTCTGCAAACACCGATTTTAGGTGTCGCCAATATCTTGCAAACCGTTCCGTCGCTCGCGCTGTTCGGCTTGTTGATTCCAATTCCGTTCGTCGGCGGAATCGGCGCGAAAACAGCGATTATCGCGTTGACGCTTTATTCGTTTTTGCCTGTTATTCGCAATACCGTTACGGGAATTTCCGGCGTTGATAAAAAGGTAAAAGAAGCGGCGACGGCGATGGGAATGACTGATTGGCAGATTTTGAAAATGGTCGAATTGCCGCTCGCTTTGCCGGTGATGTTGACGGGAATCCGCGTGGCGGTCGTCATCGCCGTCGGCGTGGCGACGATTGCGGCGGCGGTCGGCGCGGGCGGTCTGGGAACTTATATTTTTCGAGGACTTCGGCAGAACGATAATAATCTTCTGCTCGCCGGCGCGTTATCTTCGGCGATTCTGGCTCTTGTCGCAGATTTCGCGCTCGGACAAATCGAGAAAATTTATTCGCTCCCGAACATCAAAAATAAATTTTCGCGGCAAAGACGCAAATTCGTTTTAATCAGCGCAACCGCTTTGATTTTAATTTTGTTCGGCTTAAGTTTTTGGCAGAACTCAAACAATTCGGCAGCAAATTCCGCAGATAAAATTCGTGTCGGCTCGAAGGATTTTACCGAATCGTTAATTCTAGCGGAGATTTTGGCGCAGATGTTGGAGAAGAAAAATGTCCAAGTCGAAAGACAATTTGAACTCGGCGGGAATCTCGCGCACGACGCTCTTCTTTCCAATCAAATTGATGTTTATCCGGAATATACGGGAACAGCTTATACAGCGATTCTGAAACGTCCGCCGATAACTGATACCGACGCGGTTTATCAGCAAACGAAAAGCCAATATGCCAAAAAGTTTGATTTAACCGTTAGTCCGCCGCTTGGTTTCTCAAACGATTTTGCGATTTTAATTCGCGGCGACGTAGCCCGAAAAAACAATCTAAAAACAATTTCCGAAGCCGTGCCGCTTTCCGCTAATTGGCAAGCCGGATTCGGACAGGATTTTATGTCGCGGGCTGATGGTTACGCGGGATTTTCAAAAGCGTATAATTTTAATTTCATCAAACAGCCCCGCGAAATGGATTTGTCGCTGACGTATCGTGCCTTGGCTGCAAGTCAAGTTGATTTGATTGCCGGTAATTCAACCGACGGTTTGATTTCCGCGCTCGATTTATTTCAACTCGCCGACGATAAACGATATTTTCCGCCGTATCAAGCCGTTTTCATCGCCAGACAAAATAAATTTGAATTGTTAAGTGAAACTTTTGAACGATTAAATAACGCGATTTCAACCGAAGAAATGCGCCGTTTGAATTATGCGGTTGACGCGGATAAACGTGCGCCGAAAGACGCAGCAAATGACTGGCTCAAACAAAAAGGTTTTTAAAAGTTTCTGCGAACCGGACGTTCTGAGTCGCCGTCTGTAATCTGTCAAACTTTGCCGCGCCGCTGTTTTGCGCTAAATTATTTATAATGAGCAAAACACAAAAAGAACTCGCCTTTTTGCGCGACCTTTATATTGAAACTGATTGGACCGAGCGTTTTACAAATCTCTTCGACGACAATTTTAAATTTACCAAAGAAGAAAAAGTTCTCTACGTCAACGCGGGAACGGGCAGCCACGCGCTCGCTTTGCGTAAGAAATTAAAGGAGAAGGTCGAGCTTTTCGCCCAGTCCGAAACAAAAGAACTTTTGAAACTCGCGCAAGCCAAAGCCGATGCGGTAAAAGCCGATGTTCAATTTTCAACCGATTTTCCAAAAGGAAAATTTGATGCGGTTTTGGCTGACGCAAGTTTAGTCAAGCCCACTGATTTGAAAGATTTTTTGACGCGAATCGTCGAATCGTCGGAAAGACAAGTCGTGTTTTGTTTGCCGACGGCGGGAAGTTTCGGCGACATCTTTTCGTTCCTTTGGGAAACCTTTTTGAACTTAGATTTGCTGGAACACGGCGCGGAAGTCGAACGCTTGCTAACTGAAATTCCGACGAGTTCAAAAGTTGAAGAGATTGCCGAAAATTTGAATTTAATTAATGTTGAAGCAATTACGAAAAGCGAGTTTTTTGAATATTCGACAGGCGAAGAATTTATAAATGCGCCGCTCTTCGCCGATTTTTTGTTTCCCGTCTGGCTCGATTTTTTAAATCAGACGGAGAGAAATAAAGTCGTCAAAAATCTCGCTAAAATCATTGACGACGAATGCCAAGAACTCAGCTTTCGCGTAACGGTCAAAGCGACGCTCGTTGTTGGAGAAAAAACCAACGAGAGTTGAAATTAAAAAGTTAGATTTGATATAAGTTGATATTCTTTTATGTTACACTTTTCGGCAAAGAGGAAAAGGAGGAAAAGCGATGCCGGATGTTGAAATGACTTGTGTGCAGTGCAAGGAAGTGTTTGCATTTACGGAAAAAGAGCAGGAAATTTTCTACGAACGAAATATGATGCCGCCACAGAGATGTATGAAATGTCGCTCGAAAAAAGCAGCGACCGGCGAGAACGCGCCGACACGTTTTGAAATCGTCTGCGACCATTGCGGCAAACACGACACCGTGCCGTTTCAACCAAAAGTCGGACGCCCGGTTTTGTGCAAGGAATGTTATCAGGCGAATAAGTCTCGCGTTAGATTCGCTTAATTTAATTCAGGATTCAGGATTCAGAATTTCAATCTTGAACCTGAAATCTTGAACCTGAAATCTTGAATCCTGAATTTTGAATATTGAATCCTATGTCTTTTGAAACCGTCAAATATGAATTAAACGAATCGGTGGCGATTATTACGATGAATCGTCCCGCCGCCTTAAATGCGCTTTCGCTTCAACTGAGCAAGGATTTGCGCTCGGCTGTCGAGAAAGCGATTGAAGATAAGGTGCGAGCCGTAGTTTTAACGGGCGAAGGTCGCGCGTTTTGTTCGGGCGGTGATTTGCGTGAGATGCAGGAAAACGGAAAAAAAGAAGACAGAACAGAAGCGTCCTTGGAAGAACCGCTCAAGGCTTTGCACGATTTAATTTTGCTGATTCGGGACGTGCCGATTCCGTTTGTCGCCGCCGTGCAAGGGGTTTGCGCGGGCGCGGGAACGAACCTCGCGCTTGCTTGCGATATTGTTTTCGCGTCGGAGAATGCGAGTTTTAACGAGGCGTTTGTGCGTATCGGTTTATCGCCTGATTGCGGCGGAAGTTTCTTTTTGCCGAGAGCCGTCGGCGAAAAACTCGCGGCGGAACTTTTTATGACCGGCGGCACGATTGACGCCACACGCGCCGAGCGAATCGGTATGATAAACCGCATCGTTTCAGCCGAAAATTTGATGGAAGAAACTTTGCAGACGGCGAAAAAACTCGCGCTTGCGCCGACCGCCGCAATCGGCAGAATCAAACAAATGCTTAACGCAACATTTTCAAACGATTTGCCGCAGCAGCTCGCTCTCGAACAAAGATTACAAATCGAATCGGGCAAATCAAATGATTTTAAAGAAGGCGTGCAGGCATTTTTTGAAAAACGTCAACCGAATTTTACGGGAACTTGAAAATTTATTTTATATCGAAAGGAAAAAGCCGTCGGGATTTTAGCCTGACGGCTTTTTTAATGGAAAATGGATAATGGAAAACTGAAAATAAAAACAATTCCTGATTCTTCTGTTTTCTACTTCATGTAATTATCCATTATCCATTATCCATTATCCGTTTTTATGAATTTAACTTACTTGCAATTATTACGCGGCAACCGAAATTTCCGTAATCTGCTTTGGGGACAGATAGTTTCGGAACTCGGCAATTGGTTTAACTTTATCGCGGGCTTGGGACTAGTGCGCGTTGTTTCGGACGCTTCGCCGATGGCGGCGGGCATTTTATTCGCTTGCCGGCTTTTGCCGTTCGCCGTTTTTTCGCCGATTGCCGGAACTTTCGTTGACCGCTTTTCGCGGCGGCAAGTGATGATTTGGTCGGATTTGGTGCGAGTCGTTTTCGCGCTGATGTTTCTTCTTGTGACCACCGCGGAAAATCTTTGGATTGCCTATTTTGCAACCGTTTTGCTTTCGATATTCGGCGCGTTTTTTGAAGGCGCGAAAAACGCTACGACACCGAATCTGACCGGCAAAGAAGGACTCCTTGCGGGAACGGCTTTGATGTTTTCGTCGCGCTTTTTGCTGATGGCACTCGGCTCGGCACTCGGCGGTTTTGCGGCTGCGTTTTTCGGTTATAAAGCGGCGTTTATCATTAACGCGGTTTCGTTTGCAGTCTCGGCTTTTTCGGTTTGGCTGATTCCCGAAGAAGCGACAAGGGAAAAAGACAATTACGAATTACGAATTACGAATTACGAATCAGGAGAAACGCAAAGAGCGTCTTTCTTGACTGAATTAAAAGAAGGTTTCAAATACACGGTCGAGAATCATTTTGCGTTGACGATTTTGATAATGAACATTATTTGGGCGACCGGCGGCGGAGCAATTAATGTTGTATTCGAGCGAATAGGCGGCGTTTTCTTTGCCGCGAAAGAGAATTGGAATCCCGATTTGGCAGTCGGGCTGCTTTGGACGGCGAGCGGCTTCGGACTTTTTCTCGGAATGATGATTGCTTACCGCACTTCCACCGTTCTCGACCGGCGCGCGAGCCACAATTCGTTTATCGGCTGGACGCTGATTGTTCACGGGATTTTATTTGCAATCGCCGGTTATATGCCGAGCTTGTGGCTTTTTATGATTTTCATATTCGTTTCGCGGGCGATTGTCGGCGTGGAATACGCCGTTCAGGAAACGATGTTTCAGAGAAGTTTGCCCGATTACATTCGCGGGCGCATTTCAACTTTGGACAGAGGTGCGGAGATGACGATTTTCGGACTTTCGAGCTTTTTTGCTAGCGAAGCGGTGTATTATATTTCCCCGCAAATGCTAACGGTGATTTCGGGAATTTTATCGGCAAGCGCGGGCGTTTTGTGGTTTATTAGGCAAAGTGAAGACTCAAAATTTAAGGTTCAAGATTCAAGGTTTAAGATTCAGGATTAGCTATAAAATTACTTATCTTTAAAGACCTTTTATGTTACGTTATACACAATAAGTATTGTAATAACTTTTATAAATAGCCTAGAGCGATTGCGGGTTGCATATACGGCATAAATATCAGATATTTGAAAGATGCGACCAATTTCAAACGATTTGCGACGACGGATTGTTGAGGCGATTCAGGAAAACGAAGAAGCGCAGCCGGAAATTGCGGAAAGGTTCGCGGTTTCGCTTTCCACGCTGGAGAAACTGTGGCATCGTTTTCGGATGATGGGCAGTTATGAGGCGTTGCCGCACGCTGGCGGGAGAAGGCGATTGTTGGTAAATGATGAAGATTTGATTCGCGCGGAAGTTGCCGCCCAGCCCGATATTACATTGGCAGAGTTAAGTGCCAAAGTAGCGGTCGAGAAGAATCAGCCGCCGGTATCGGTTTCGACTTTGAGCGAAGAACTGCGTCGTCTGCATCTGCCGCGAAAAAAAAGATGATCTACGCCGCCGAGCGCGACCTGGAAAGAGTGCAAGCCAGACGAGCCGAGTATTGGTCGGAGTTGACGGCAATCGTTGGACGGCTGAAGTTTTTGGACGAAGCAGGCAGCAATATAGCGATGACAAGGGCTTACGGACGAGCGGCGCGAGGTGAGCGCGTGTATGACAGTGTGCCGCAAAATTACGGTGAAAATATCACAATGCTGGCGTGCTTGTCCGCCGATGGACTGACTGCTCCGATGACGGTCGGTGGAGCGGTGGACGGGGCGGTTTTTCTTGAATACGTTAAACAGGTTTTGGCTCCGACGCTTTCCGAAGGCGATGTCGTGATAATGGACAATCTCGGAGCGCATAAAGTCAAAGGCATTCTTGAAACGATTGAGAGGCGCGGGGCAAAGGTAATTTACCTGCCGCCGTATTCGCCGGATTTGAATCCGATAGAAAAATGCTGGTCGAAGATCAAAACACATTTAAGAGCCGCGAAAGCGCGAACTCGTGAAGCGTTGGAGAAAGCACTCAAAGAAGCGTTGCTCCTGGTGACGGAAAAAGACGCGCAAGGCTGGTTTGAAAGTTGCCACTGTCCCGTATATTGATTCCGCAACCGCTCTAGTTAAATAAAATTAAGAGAAAAACGATGAGTTCTGAAACACTTCAATCAATATGCCTATGGTTTGGTCTTTTTACAGGACTCATTGCCCTCCTTTGCGGTGCTGGATATAACTATTTTGGTCAACAGGTTCAAAAAGAAAAGGAAGCTATTACCGAAGCAAAAGAAAAAGAGAAAGTTGCTAGAGAGGCTAGCACAGGCGTATTAAAACCTGAGCAAAATATCATATTCCCTCCTCAATTAAATTCTTCTTCAGAGTCGCTATTAGAATTTGGTTCTTCAGGTACAATTTTGGCTTTTGCCCAAGCAGGTGAAGTGATAAAGTTCGCAAATGATAATGCGCTGAAATTATCAACAGATACTAAAGGCATCAAAGTATCCATAGCTATCAAGAATAAAAGTGGGAAATTAGTGGCTGAATTAATCGAAAATGAATGGAAAATAAAACATAATGATTTGTGGGACAGAAATTATTCGCAAAATGCCCTTGAGGTAAAAGACAATGCTGGAGATATAATTTTTCAAGTGCGTTTAATCGAAAATCGAGTCCAGCTACAAGCTAAAATTTATGATTCTAATGGTCGCGGTATTGGAATTCATGGAGACAAAGAAGGAGGATATTTAGAACTCACAGGAACAAATCGCCCTACACTGGATTTTAAAATCGAACCAATATTCAAATATCCTAGTGATTTACATTTAGGTGAATTTGTAAGTAAACAGTCTCAACCTTGACATTATTGGCTTGTAGTAAAGAAAGCAATATTCTAACGACCAGCAATGTCTATTTTTGTTCCTACATATATAGAAAGTGATGATGGCAAAATTTTTAATTTAACCTTAATGCTTGCCGTTACCGATCTTCAATCTTAAATGCTGAATTTTGAATTCCTAAATGCCTACGCCTTCAATAATTGTTTCGCAATTACTATTCTTTGAATTTCGCTTGTGCCTTCGCCGATGGTGCAGAGTTTCGCGTCGCGCCAATATTTTTCCGCCGGGTAATCTTTTGTGTAACCGTAACCACCGTGAATCTGGATTGATTCTTCCGCGACTCGAACGGCGACTTCCGACGCGTAAAGTTTCGCCATCGCCGATTGTTTGGTTAATTTTTTACCCGCGTCTTTCATCAAAGCCGCCTGCATCGTCAGCAGCCGAGCCGCTTCAATCTGCGTCGCCATATCAGCTAATTTGAATTGAATCGCTTGAAATTCTGAAATCGGCTGCCCGAATTGTTGACGCTCTTTTGAATATCTGACCGCCGCTTCAAACGCTCCTTGTGCGATGCCAACCGACAACGCCGCGATTGAAATTCTGCCACCGTCGAGGATTTGCATACACTGAAGAAAGCCTTCGCCTTCGTTGCCCAAAAGATTTTCTTCCGGCACATAGCAATCTTCAAACACGACCGACGCGGTTTCCGAAGCCCGCATTCCGAGCTTGTTTTCTTTTTTGTCTGAGCGGAAGCCTTCCATTGATTTGTCAAAGACGAACGCCGAGATTCCGCGGTTACCTTTTTCGCGGTCAGTAACGGCGACAGCGACGAGCGTGTTACAAATAATCGCGTGCGTGATGAAATTTTTCGAGCCGTTCACAAGCCAGCCGCCGTTCGAGCGAATCGCGTTTGTCCGCGTTCCCGCGCTGTCGGAACCCGCGCCGGCTTCGGTTAAGCCCCACGCGCCGAACGATTCGCCCTGCGCTAATGGCACGAGGTATTTTTGTTTTTGTTCTTCACTTCCGAATTGATAAATATGATTTGAGCAAAGCGAATTATGCGCGGCGACCGACAAGCCGACCGAGCCGTCAACCCGCGCGATTTCTTCGATAATCGTCGCGTATTCGACGTAACCCAATCCTGCGCCGCCGTATTCTTCCGGGAAAATCACGCCGAGCAATCCGAGTTCGGCAAGTTTCGGGCGCAGTTCGACGGGAAAATGCTGCGTTTCGTCCCATTCCATCACGTTCGGCAAAATTTCGCTTTCGGCAAATTCGCGGACGCTCGATTTTATTTGCTGTTGTTCTTCGGTTAATTCAAAATTCATAAGTGATATTATTGATAAGATATTGTTAAATTATACCAAAAATTCGGAATAAAATAATCTCCAATGCGACGCGTCAAAATAATTCTCAAATGGCTTTTGGCAACCGCTTTCGTTTTGGCGGGAATGAACCACTTTTTCAATCCGACATTTTATCTAAAAATGATGCCGCCTGTTTTGCCCGCGCCGCTTTTTTTGATTTATTTAAGCGGAGTTTTTGAGATTGCTTTGGGTGCATTGCTTTTGATAGGGAAATTTACGAAATTAGCGGCGTGGAGTTTGATTGTTTTGCTCATAGCGGTTTTTCCCGCAAATTTGTATATGGCGTTGAACGCAGAACTTTTTCCCGAGTTCAGTTCGTCAGCATTATATCTGCGTCTGCCGTTACAATTGGTGTTGATTGCGTGGGCGTTTTGGTATACAAGGGAATAGTGAATAGCGAACAAATATACTCAATCATTAACATTTTTAGTTATTCACATTTCACTTCTAGTTGTTCACTAATTAAAATTTATGGATTGGCAAAAAAACATTCTTAACAGCGACGCAGAAATCAAACAGCTATTGGCAGACACGAAACGCATCGCGGTTCTCGGCATTAAAACCGAAGCGCAATCGTTTCAGCCCGCGTTTTATGTTCCGCAATATATGAGCAGCGCAGGATTTGAAATCGTTCCTGTTCCCGTTTATTACCCGGAAGCGACGGAGATTTTAGGCAAAAAGGTTTATCGGAATTTAGTTGACGTTCCCGGCGAGATTGACCTCGTGAATGTTTTCCGACGCTCACCGGATGTTCCGAAACATCTGGAAGATATTCTGGCGAAAAAGCCGAAAGCCGTTTGGCTGCAATCGGGCATTCGCCACGATGAAGTCGCCCGACAGTTAGCTGAAAATGGTATCAAGGTTGTACAGGATTTATGTTTGATGGTTGAACACCGTTCTATAAGATAACTTATATTGGATAATAAAATGCCCGTTGCTTTACTTGATTGCAACAATTTCTATGTTTCGTGCAAGCGCGTTTTCGCGCCGGAATTAAGAGCGCGTCCGGTTGTCGTACTGTCGAACAATGATGGCTGCGTAGTTGCCCGAAGCGAAGAAGCCAAGCGTTTGGGCATCACGATGGGGGTTCCGTTTTTTCAAATCGAAGATTTAATCAAGCGTGAACGGGTAGCAGTTTTTTCGTCAAACTACACGCTTTATGAGGATATGTCGGCGGGTTGCAACCGGAAACGGCGTAGACCGTTCGGTTTTATAACGAACTGTGATACGAAAACAAAAGCGTCTATGTCAGGCGATTGATAAATTATCAAGGAAATTCCGCAAAGAAATTGTCAGCTTCGGTTTTTCGAAAGCGGAAAAAACTTGGAAGATGAAAGCCGGGCGAAAATTAAATTGTTATACGACTTGTTTGCAGGAAATTTTGCAAGTCCGATAATTTACATTTGAAAAGCCGTTACTTTTCAGCAAGGGTTATTCAATAATTGTCGTGGAGCTGTCTGTCAAGCTTAAATTCTTATTAATCAAAAATGTTTGTATTAAATTGATATTCTACGAAAACATCCAATTTCCATCCAAAAGCTAAATAAAGGTCTCAAATTTCTGAATCAAATGAAAAAACAGTCAATAAAAAAAGCTATTTTCATAAAGAAAGTAGCTTATATACCCTATATCTGCTATTGAAAATGAAATGAAAGAAACTTGAGAGAACGAAATTAGTACACATCATTCTCAGTAACGAACTTAAAAGCAATTTTTATGCCAAGCCGCAAAATAAGAAGCACAGCTATATATTACCGAAATTACTTATTCAGCTTTTGAAATTTGTATGAATTGTGTATGAAATACATTCAATAGTGATAAATTTTCTTATTTTGAATAGCTAATACTCAAACGATGGTTATATGGAAATGTATTTAAGTAGTGGTTCACAATTAGACTTAACTATCTTGTGATTAGTTAAATGTTCGAGCAACCAGACTTATGTTGTTTATGACTAGAAGCTCGAATTGATATAGGTAATCATAATTGTGAACGACTACTTAGTAATCAAACTTTTATTGTTAAGCCAACATTTTTTTCACCGTAACCAAAAAATTTACAATTTTCCGAATTTGTCATATCTTTCATATCAAGCGACATTATTGCGAAATTATCAGTAAGAAAAAAGTTGAATACGGTATTGAATATGAGTAAAACGGTATTGCCTTCAAAACCAGAAAATTTAATTTTCGCGCCCGGTTTGCGCGGACTGGATTTTTTTCGCCTTGTGCCGAGTTTCAAAAAACACACGCTGGCGACATTTTCAAATTTAACCGAACAATTTGGCGATGTCGTTTGTTTGCGCGGATTATGGACGGCGTATATTTTGACGAATCCGCGCGATGTCGAATACGTTTTGCAGACGAACAGCCGCAATTATCCGAAAAGCAAAAACTATCAAATTCTCAAAAGTTCGACGGGCAACGGTTTGTTTGTCAGCGAAGGCGAGCATTGGCTCAGGCAACGCCGTTTGGCGCAACCGGTTTTTCACCAGCAGCGCATCCAGACATTCGCCGAAACGATGACCGCTTCGACGACGGAAATGCTTGAAAGTTGGGAAAATTTTGCGGAAGCAAAAACGGCTTTTGACGTTATGCCGGAAATGATGCGGTTGACGCTCGGCATTGTCGGCAAGGCTCTGCTCAACACCGATTTGGGTTTGGCGACTAATGTGTTCGGCGATGCGTTTGAAGTCGTCCGCAAATTTACCGTGCGCCGACTTATGGCGCTGGTTAAAATTCCTGACGCCCTACCGACTCCGCTTAATTTGCGTTTTCGGCGGGCGATTCAATCGGTCGACCAAATCATTTATCAATTGATTGCGGAGAGACGAAAATCGCCCGAAAAATTTGACGATTTGCTGGCGATGCTGATGATGGCGCAAGACGCTGAAACCGGCGCGACGATGAATGACCGGCAGTTGCGATGAAGTGATGACGCTCATCGGCGCGGGTTATGAAACGACGACGCAGGCGCTTGGCTGGACGTGGTATCTGTTGGGGAGAAATCCGTCGGTGGAAACGAAACTGCGAAAGGAAATTGAATCGGTTTTGGGCAAACGTGCGCCGACTTTTGCGGATTTGTCTGGTCTTGAATATACGCGGATGGTGTTTCAAGAAGCGATGCGACTTTATCCGCCGATTTGGGCATTTTCGCGCGTGGCAATCAAGCGGGACGAAATAGGCGGATTTTACGTTCCGCCGAAATCCGAAGTTTTGCTGTTTCCATTTATCACGCATCGCCACGCGGAATTTTGGGACGCGCCGGAAGAATTTTCGCCGGAAAGATTTTCGGCTGAAAATTCAATCAATCGTCCGAAATTTGCCTATTTTCCGTTTGGCGGCGGAGCGCGGCAGTGCATTGGCAATCATTTCGCTCAGATGGAAGCACAAATAATAATCGCAATGGTTTTGCAAAAATTTTGCGTGTCGCTCGACGAAAAGCACGAGGTCGAAGCAGAAACGTCGGTTACGCTTCGTCCACGGAACGGCGTGAAAGTCGTTTTGGAAAAAGTATGAATCCAATCAACGAAAAATATTTAAAGCGCATTCGAGAAGCGTTTCCGAATCTTGAAATCAAAACAATTCGTAATAATTCGGACGGTTTGACGAACGACGTTTTAATTGTCAACGATGATTTGGTTTTTCGTTTTCCAAAAAATGAAACGTGGGCGCGAGAATTGTTGGCGAATGAAATCAAAGTCATCGAACTTTTGCGAAATCTGGTTGAAATACCTTTGCCGCAATTTGAACTGGCGGCGGAAGATTTGTCGGTGCATCGTTTTATCAAAGGCAAACCCCTTTGCCGTCACGACGTTTTGAAATCGAATGAGAAAGAGAAGACGAAAATCGCCGAACAACTCGGCGTTTTTCTCAAGCAAATGCACAATGTTCCGATGGAAGAAGTGAAGCGTCACGGAATCGGCAATTCGGATACGAATCGCAGCCGCGAAGTTTGGTTGAAACTTTATGAAAACGCGCAAAAGGAATTGTTTCCGCTCGTGATGCCGCACGTTCGGGAAATGACCGACGAGCATTTTGAGCCGATTGTGCGCGACGTTGAATTTATGAATCACGAACCGCGCCTGATGAATGGTGATTTTGTGCCGTATCATATTTTGTATGACGAAACGAAACGAAAAGTCGTCGGCATAATTGATTTTGGCACGGCTGGCGCGGGCGATGCGGCGGCGGATTTCGCCTGCGTTATTTACAATTACGGCGAAAGTTTTTTGAAGCGAATGACGCGAGTTTATCCTGAAATTTCGGAGGCGATTGACCGCGCCCGATTTTGGGCTGGCACGCTCGAACTGCAATGGGCGTTGAGCGGCATCTCCACGAAAAACGCTTGGTGGCATCTTGTTTCGATGAGCGGCGCACGAGATGCACAGCCGATTGGAAGCGAATTTTGAAATAAATATTAACGCCTCTCTAAACTTATCGTCTCACATTTCGGGTTGCAAAAATCCACCTAACAGCGTAAATTGTTAGATATAAGTTGAATGTCTCCTTTCAACCGATACAAAGCAAGCGGGCTGTTGTTTATCATAGTGCTTTTCAATTAAATCTAATCTTAAAAAAGTAAGTTTGGTTGTTTAGAATTCAAGTGTTCGGTGTGCAAAATTTGGATTGTCTTTCACTTAAATACAAACTAAACTTTAAACTCTGAATGAGGTCGTATTCGTTTAAATTTCGCTAAAATTTCCCAAACTTTCCCTAAAAAAATCAAATGAAAATCTTACTTTATAATCCAGATAACGGCGTTACGCGGAACTTTATGCCGCATCTTTGGATGTTTCTGCTTCAATCACTGACACCGAAAGAACACGAAGTCGTGTTGATTGACGGCAATGCAAAATCAATGTCTGAAGCAGAACTCGTCGAATTTTGCAGAAAAGAAAACGTCGAACTTGTCGGCATCGGCGCGATGACCAGAATGGTCGCCCGCGCTTATAAATTTGCCGACGCGCTTCGAGATGCTGGAATCAAAGTCGTGATGGGCGGACCGCACGTTACCGAATGTCCCGATGAAGCACTCGGCAAAGACGGCGGACGACGACACGCTGATGCGGTTGCGCTTGGCGAAGCCGACGAAACTTGGGCTTTATTAGTCAATGATGCGGCGCGTGGCGAACTCAAAGAAATTTATCAACCGGAAACAGACGCGAAAGGCAACGACAAAAAACCTTCTCTGCAGCCTTATCCGCATATTCCTTGGGAAACTTTGGATTTAGACCAATTCAGCCTCGTGCCGTCGTTTATGCGCGGATTTATGTCGAAACTCGGCGACGGTTGGGGAAAATTTTTCGTCGTGCCGATTGAAACCGGGCGCGGTTGTCCATACGGCTGCGAATTCTGCACGGTAACGGGATTTTTCGGCGATTCGATTCGCTTTCGCACGAACGAATCGGTGGTCGAAGAATTGCTGAGATTGAAAGCCAGAGCCAGAAAGGAAAAAGGGCAAATCGCCGTTTTCTTTATTGACGACAACCTTGCCATTAACAAAAAACGCTTGAAAACTTTGCTTCGGGATATTATCGCCGCCGGAGCGCAGCTTCCGTGGGTCGCGCAAATCAGCGCAAATTTACTCAACGATGAGGAAATGGTCGATTTGATTGCGGACGCGGGCGGCAAATGGGTTTTCATCGGAATGGAATCAATTGACCCAGCGAATATGGCGGATGTCAATAAAAACTTTTCGCGCCCCGGCGATTATCAAGCCGTGTTGGACAGATTGGCAAAACGAAATATCTACGCGATTACGTCGTTTATTTTCGGGATGGACAACGACACGCCCGGTGTGGCGGACAGAACTTTGGAGCAAGTCAACAGTTGGCAGCCGGGCTTGCCGGTTTTCGGACAGCTTACGCCGTTTCCGGCAACGCCGCTTTACACGAGACTGGAAAAAGCCGGACGAATGACCCGACCGAAACATTGGCTGGAGTTCGCGCCGTTCGTCATGGCGCACACGCCTCTGAAAATGACGATTGAGCAAGCGCGGCAGGAAACGCTCCACGCGTGGCAATTAAGTTACAGCCCCGAACGCAACGCCGAAGCACTCGCTGCGATCAGCGATGCGCCGATTGGTTATCGCATCGGACATCTGGTTGCGAGATTTTTCTTTCGCGGAATTTATTTTCCGCAGATGAACAAACGCGCGTGGATAAAATTGCTGCTGCAAAACCGCCGCACGATTTTCAGTTTGACGAAAGAAGGATTTTCAACCTGGCGTGCCGCGAAAAGAAAACCGAGCGGCGGAATCGCCGATGCCAGCGCAGTAAACGCCGAAAATTAATCGGCTGGCTGGTAAATTATTTTAAGAGCGTCGTTCCAACGAATGAAACGACGCTTTTTTTATTTGTTAGTGAAATTTCTGCTTCGGATTCACGAAACAGGTTAAACTTGCGCGGCACATTGATTTGCTTCGCCGAACACCGTTTAAAAATTAAGAACGAAATCTGCCCGCACAATATGCTAAAATCGCCGAATGGCTGACGAAAAACCGATAAAATATAAACCGCGCGTGCCGCCCTGGATTCTCGGCGGATTAGTTTTAATTTTATTTACCGTTTTAGTTCTTTTGCAAACATCGAATTACTGGAAAGACATTGCCGTAGATTCCACCAGCGACACGCTTCTGCTTTACGCCCTTTCTTCGCTCAACTTTTTTGCATTTATTATTTTCGGATTTATATTCGTTCGCAGCCTTGTGAAATTAAGCCGCGAAAGACGCGCGTTTGCCTTAGGCTATAAAATTAAAACCAGGCTTCTTTTATATTTCTTCGCCATCAGCCTTTTGCCAATTATTGTGATGGCGTTTTTCTCTTATCTGTTTATGAATCGCGCGCTCGACCGTTGGTTCACGGATATTCCCGAAAACGTCATCCGCGAAGCCCGCCAAGTTCAAAACCAATCAATCGAAGACCAAATCGTTAAGTTAAGCGAAACCGCGCAGATGTTGACGACGGTTCTGGACGTGAAAAATTTCAGCAATCAAGATTTGCAAACGCTGGTCGAAGCGGGAAACTTAACCAGACTCGAAGTTCTTTCTAAAGATGGGAAAATTTTAGCCGAAAGCGAAAAAAATCTGTCTGCCGAACAAAAGAACGAACTCGAAAACACGCTCAAATTCGTCCGCGCAAACAATTTCACTGAAAAAATTTTAGCCGACGGAAAAAATTTCGATGTCGCCGTCGCCAGATTTCCCGACGGCAAAATGTTAGTCATTGTTCCTGACTTGCGCCCCGAAGGAAACGTCAGCCAAATCGTCGAAAATTCCTTAATCGAATTTGAAAAACTCAAACAAACAGCCGTTACGATTCGGCAAACCGGACTTTTGACGCTTGGTATGTTGACGTTTCTGCTAATTTTCGCCTCGAGTTGGACAGCGTTTTATATCGCTCGCGGTTTGACCGTGCCGATTAAAGCTCTGGCGGAAGGCGCGGACAAAGTCGCGCGCGGCGATCTAAAGCACCGCGTTGACGTTTTCGCCGAAGACGAACTTGCGCTGCTCGTTTCGACGTTTAATCAAATGTCTGCGAAGCTCGAAGAAAATTCCGCCGAGCTTTCCGAACGCCGAAGGTATATCGAAACTATTTTGCAATCACTTTCGACAGGTGTGATTTCCTTTGACGGCGAAAACCGCGTAACGACAATCAACAAAGCGGCGATTGAAATTTTCAAACTCGAAACGGCAGACTTTACAAGATTTGAATTAGGAAAAATTGTCAATGAAGAAAACCGCACAATTTTGGAACGGCTGATAAACCGCGCCCGACGCATCGGGCAAGCGAGTGAACAAACCGTTTTGCAACGCGAACACACCGACGAAAGCGCGCCGGCAAATGAGAGTTTGTCGGTGGCTTTGACGGCGACGGCTTTGCCCAAAACTTCTGAAACGGACGCGAGCGGAGTCGTCCTTGTAATTGAAGATTTGTCGGAACTCATCGCCGCGCAACGCGCTTCGGCGTGGCAAGAAGTCGCTCGCCGGATGGCGCACGAGATAAAAAATCCGTTGACCCCGATTCAACTTTCGGCGGAACGAATAGCGAAACGCTTTGCGCTAACGCAAAATACAAAATCGAAAGTTCAAAGTTTTCTGGAAGTTTTCAAACCGAAAATCGAAGACCCAAAACCAAAGACTGAAGACCAAACCGCAAAGGTTATTAAGGACGGAACAGAAACGATTTTGCGCGAAGTTAATTCCTTGAAATCAATGGTTGACGAATTTTCGCGTTATGCACGGCTGCCGAATGCGCGGCTCGAAAGCGGAAAACTGAACGAGATTATAAAACAATCGGTTACGCTTTACGACGACCGTTTTTCCGATGTGGAAATTGAATTAAATTTAGCTGAAAATCTGCCGAGCGCGATGATAGACGACGAACAACTGCGGCGCGTGTTTGTCAATTTAATCGAAAACGCGACCGAAGCGTTTGATAAAACTCAGACCGACAAACGAATTTTCGTCAAAACATTTCACGACGCGGCGCGTGATTTAATCGTCGCGGAAGTCTCCGACAATGGCAACGGCATTTCGCTATCTGATTTTCAAAAACTTTTCCAGCCGTATTTTTCCACCAAAGGACGCGGCACAGGTCTAGGTTTGGCGATTGTGCAGAGAATTATTTCCGAGCATCGCGGGAAGATTCGAGCGGTCAATAATTCGACGAAGGGCGCGAAATTTATTGTAGAATTACCGACAAATGTTTAATTCAATTTTAGTCGTTGACGACGAGCGCGGAATCCGTGAAACCTTGCGCGGAGTTTTGGAAGATGAGGGTTTTGATGTGGAAGCCGTCGAATCGGGCGAAGCGTGTCTAAAATCCGTCGAGGAAAATAGTTTCGCGTGCATTCTGCTCGATGTTTGGCTGCCGAAGATTGACGGTTTGGAAACTTTGAAGCGATTGCGCGAGCAGGGAAATGATTCGGCGGTCGTGATGATTTCGGGACACGGCAATATCGAAACTGCCGTTAATGCGACGAAACTCGGAGCGTTTGATTTTATCGAAAAACCGCTGTCAATCGAAAAAACCGTTCTCACCGTCAGGAATGCAATTAAGCAGAGAGAGTTAGAACGAGTCAATCAAAATTTAGCCGAACAACTCAGCCAGGAATATGAAATGGTTGGTGATTCGATTGCAATGCGGGCGCTCCGAAAACAAATCGCCATCGTCGCGCCGACCGACGGCAGAGTTTTAATTTCGGGCGAATCAGGTTCGGGCAAAGAGTTAGTTGCGAGAGCGATTCACGCGCAATCGAAACGGAAAAACGCGCCGTTTGTCGAAATAAATTCTGCTGCGATTCCAGAAGAGTTAGTCGAATCGGAACTCTTCGGACACGCTAAGGGAGCATTTTCAGGCGCGATTGTTGCGAAAAAAGGAAAGTTTGAATTGGCGGACGGCGCGACTTTATTTCTTGACGAAATTGGCGATATGTCGCCGCGTGTTCAGGCGAAAATGCTGCGCGTTTTGGAAGAACAAAGCTTTGCGCCGGTCGGAAGCAACACGCCGGTAAAAGTTGACGTGCGCGTGATTTCGGCGACGAATAAACTATTAGATAACCTGATTGAAGACGGCAATTTTCGCGCCGATTTGTTTTACCGTCTGAACGTCATACCGTTTCAAATTCCGCCGCTTCGTGAACGCTTGGAAGACGTTCCGCTTTTAATCGAACATTTTAACCGCAAATTCTCAACCAATTATGGAAAGAAGCCGAAAGATTTTACGACGGAAGCGATTGACGCGCTGCAAAATTACGTTTGGCTCGGCAACGTCCGCGAACTTCGCAACACGATTGAGCGCGTCGTGATTATGATTTCAAAACAAAAAATTTCCGCCGACGATTTACCCGAATTTAATGAAAAAAATGAAACGCCTGCCGCTTCGTTTCGCTTTCCATCATTCAAGGAAGCAAATGACGCTTATCAACGAGAATTTATTTTGCACAAACTCGCGGAAGCGGACGGCAATGTTTCAAAAGCGGCGGACGCGATGGGCGTTGACCGCAGTCATCTTTACAGAAGAATGAAAAATTTAGGAATCAGTTTTGAAAAGTAGGGAACGGCGGAGCTTGTATGTTGACAAATGTCAGTCAAAGCCGCAAACTTTGGCGACAGACAAAGGCGGCGGTGAAGTCGTGGCGGGGACAAAGTAGATGCCGCTCTGATTGCTCGCTTTTGCCTCACGCAGCAACCGCCGATGTGGAGACCGCCGTCACTGGAAGTACGCGAACTGCAAGCACTGGTGCGCCGCCTCGAATCACTGATTGAGAGGCGCGTCGCGGAAGAAAATCGTCTCTCATCCGGCATTTCGACTGCCGCAGTCCGACCCCGTCTCGAAGAACACATCGCTTACCTGATTGAACAAATCAAACAGACCGAACAGATGATTCAAGAACACATTAACAATCATCCCGACCTGAAACAGAAAAGCGCTTTGCTTGATTCGATTCCCGGCATCGGCGCGGCGACAACCGCTTTGCTACTTGCCGAAATTGTGAACATTAAGCAATCCAAAAGCGCACGCCAGGTTGCCGCTGACGCCCGGCTGGTTCGGCGTCAAAGGCGTTCAGGAAGTTCAGTGCGCGGACACACTCAATTATCAAAAATCGGTAATGCCTGCCTGCGGAAGGCTCTTTACTTTCCGGCACTCACGGCTCTTCGATGGAGTGCCTTTTTTCAACAATGGGCTTCGGGATTACGCGAGCGCGGCAAATGCAAAATGGCGGTTATCGGAGCGGCGATGCGAAAACTGATTCATCTCGCTTATGGAGTGTTAAAGACTGGAAAACCATTTGACCCGCAATGGGTGAAATCAGTTTGACATTCAACACAGTATCTGACGCGGGGCGGAAACCGAATACACACAAGCTATGGGTAACGGACAACGCGATAACAAAGTCGCTGCCCGCGCCCTCACGTCCAATGACTAAGAAAAGCCACTGCCTCTGGCAGTGGTTCTACTTGTTCGGCTTCGCCTTACGCAATGACGTGCGTTACCTGCACGGGCAGTCTGCCCAAAACAATTTCTCCGATTTCCAACTTTGTACTGGCGTGGTCAATGTCTATTCCAACTATATTTCCAAGTTCGTCGTAATCCAAAATCACGCCGTCCGACACCTCACGGCTGTCCACGCTCGGCTTGTGCGACAAGTCAATGTAAAGCGAATCTGTTTCCGGGTAATAGTTAATTTTCATTCCTTAAAATTGCTGTCAGGAAATGCGTTGTGGATTGTGATTCTGTCGTTTAAAGTTACAACTCGCAAAACACGATTTCCAAACTCTGCGATTCTCGCCCAAAATCTTACACGGTTGTCGCTTTGCACTTCGACGCGAATCGGATTTTCGACGACAAACTCGCACCACTCTTTTTTCAGATACGAGCGTTTCCGCAAAACCTCGTTTTCAAAGTAAGCCGTGTATCGGTAATTTAGCACATCACAATTTTTACCACAGAATAGAAGCGGCTACAAATTCAATACGAAGAAGCCGAACGGTTGAGATGACGCGGGGCGAAACCGCCACTAAGCCCGTTTGAGTCCAAAAGACAACGTGATAACAAAGTCGCTGTTTCGCCCTCACATCCATTGAATTGTTCGGCTTGTCTTAGGCTACAAGCAATGCTTCTTTTTGGGCTTTCACGGTAGAATCGGAAGCTCGCTTCTCAGCAACTTTCTTCTGTATTTCTAATGCTCGCTCGTAAATCTTGCGAAAATCTCCGCCGCATTCCTGCTCGATTTCAAGCCGCGCTTGACGAACCTCTTTCACTATCGGGTCTTCCCACATAATCCTCAAACCTCCATCAATTCTTCGGGTGTGCAAGCTATCGGCGTGTGAACTCCAAGACGAGCGTTAATTTCCTGCATCATCTTTTGGACGCGCCCGCTCGCAATATGTTTGCAATTCCACGAAAGCAAATAATCCATTTTATGCCAAGCCGCAACAGCCAAATGAAAAGCGTCAATCTTTGCTTTTTCAGGAATCTGCAACGCTGCAAAATACTGTTGTGCTAAATCTTCAATTTCCTCATTGACTTCAAGCACGGTGAAATCAACAACCTCGTCGAGCCGCTTTTGCGCGTAAGTTGCATCTCCGCGTGATGCTTCGTCAATGAGAAAAGGCGAAACATAACAATCAACTTGCGGGCGCACATCCGTCCACCATTCGGTTGTAATTTGTTGATGAGCAGCAGTCACCAAATCGCGGCTGGGTTTAGCTGTCAAATAACTGATAATCGTGGTTTCGATATAAACGGACGGCTTCATAAGCCAAGTGTAGCAAAAACAATTAACGCTTTCTATCTCATTCGCTACGGATTACCAAGAAAAGCCGAACGGTTGAGTTGACGTGGGGCAAAACCAGATACACACAACTCTGAATTACGAAAGGACGTTTTTAAAGAGTAGCTGTTTTGCCCTCACGTCCAGCGACTTGTTAGACGCGGCGTGGCGGGAAACCACGAGCCGCAAACAACCGAATGTCTTTTGCGCCCCGCGCAAAACGATTTGTTGTTTTTAACATTTCGTTTATCTTTTTTCAAAGAAGCGTCTAAGGCGGAATTGACGCGGGCGGGAAACATCTCAAAAAGAAGTTTGTTCCCGCGATGAAAGTGCGTCATCCGCCTCGCGTCCAATGACTTGTTCGACGCGCCTTTGCGATAAGGGACGCCCGTTGCAGTTTGCGCCGCACTCGCAGAAAGCGCGGAGCGTTTGACTTGAAGTTTTGCACAAATTGCTAATGTTTTGAAAGATGCGAAGCGTCGAACGACCCCAAGCTCAGCGGCAGCGGAGGGCGGCACTGCTCCTGCGCGGCGAGTCTGCGGGAAGCAGGAGCAATTCGCTGCAGCGCATGGTTAGGCGACGTTGGCGTGCGGAAACTTACGTCCACCTACTTAGAGGAAGGAACCGTGATTTCTTGAGCGACTGCTCCTGCGCAGCGGCACTTCTTCAATCCCCTTCAACTTCAGCTTACCGACTCAAAACAGCAAGGAGCCTTAATTTCTAAGTCGGAGTGGTCACATCCACATCGCTACTCGCACCTACGAGTCCACCAGCAATTCCACCGATTACAGCTCCGGCTGGTCCGCCCAAGGACTCACCAATAGCCGCACCGGCTATTGCACCATAAAGGATGGCACCACCGCTCCCTGCCGGAAACGTAAATGTGCGTGACGAGTTCTGTGGGGTGGTGGGGTTTTTAGGAAGTTCTTTTCCTTCTACTTCCCGAACCAATCCGACACACAGATTAATATAATTTAAGTAAAACGAATTGCTATTTCCATCAATAAGCGCTTTCGCATGCGTATTCTGTAGCGCGATCAAAGTACTAGGCACCTTTGCTTTTCCGGTGCGAGCGTACATCGTCCGGGCAATACAATCTTCAAGCGTTTTTGCCTCAGGTCCAGTGATGACCTTTTTCTGTTCAAGAACAGCCAAGGCGTGCTTGAAGAAGAGCGCGCTGTCTCCTTTTGCGAGCTTTACAATTCTGGAAGCTTCCTTCCGGTAGGCGAAAAGAAAATCGCTGTAAGAGATACCTAAGGGGTTGTGGGCAAATAAGATAGGGGTTTCATTTTGGCTCATGGTGTTCCATCCTGGGAATGCTCCTTGATTGACTAGCAAACACTACTGTATCACAAAGAGATTGTAAGTGTCAAGCGCGCCGCCACTAGTGCCGCTCGGGCGTTGACTGGCGGCGCCTACCCGAGCGCTGCTTTGAAGTTGCCGAACGACCGAATTGACGTGGGGCGAAACCGAATACGCGCAACTCCGAGTTCAAAAGACAACGTGATAAGAAAGTCGCTGTTTCGCCCTCACGTCCAATGACTTGTTAGATGCGTTTCCGATTTCACCACGCCGTTTGCCTACGCGCCACTTCGCGGGAAACGCGGAGCGTGTTTGCTTGATTTTTAAATTCGCCGTCGCTTTGTGTTTTTAAACACTAATCATCTAACGCCCAGGCTAACCCGCCGCGGAACGACACCCACCTAAAAGAACCGACATCCCGGCGATCGGATTGAGCGCATTGTGGGCAACGCACGATATGCTGGACCTTCCTGATGGTTGAGTATACTGTCCTTGGAACTCTGCTCGCCTTTACCGTGCGCTGGAACAGCGGGTTAGCGAAGCGTAACCTGCCCTACGGACCTATGGACAACCGAGTTGCGTGGCTTTCGCCGTCAGCGTTGCGATGCGGGCACGCATCTGCCGGCGCACGAACGGATCCTCTTCCGTCCTTACATCTTCCCTGAGAGCGGCGATCTCCTCTCGCAATTGACCGCACTCCGCTCCCGGTGTCGTTTTGATCGAAACCGAAAACCCCCCGGGAATGGACTGAGTCACCTTTACTGTCAGCCCTTCTCCGGCAATAGTGAATGTCTGATTCACACTCAGCGTCGCACGGAGGAAAACCGTGAAGATACTTACCACTTCATAGATGATGACGGCATCCATAGGGATTCCATCGCCCGGACTATCTCGCTTCTCGTATTGGTCGGTGGCAACTCGCGCCTCCACCACAAAGTGATTCGAAGTCAGCCTTGACGGAATGCGAACCGCAGTGACCCGACCCGGCGGCGGCGGCTGCGGCATCGAAATTGCCTGTAAATTCAAGTCCGTAGTTCCGCCACTATGATTCAATATCTTCCCATGAGCAAGCCAGCCCATCGCTTGCTTGGTATGAGCAGTAGCGTGGGTGGTGGCTCCAGCACCTGCCATGACATCATAACTCCCGAGGTTCGGATTCGTGAGATAGAGATCGAGAAACATCGTCTCCATGTGAAGAATCTCCATGCCCCAGACACCCATCGGCTGTCGTGCAGTTAGGAATCGGTCTTCGTAAAGTGCTACACGTGCCCACGAGGTAATGCCATTTACTGCCGGGACATCCATGAAGGCAAGTCCACCACGATGTTCGCCAAAAGAATGCGGCAACACGGCAACAAGGTGTTTATAGCCGTGATTACCTGGTAACGAGTTCATGGCTGGTATATTGATCGTGGCGTCTTCGGACCACACGCTAGGAAATACGTCGCCCTCAAGCCATGCTGTGCCGTAAGACAAAGTCTTGATATAGTTCTGAAACGAGCGATCCACGCCAGTTGCCGGGTCGGGATCATAGAAGACTCGATTTCTGACCTGATATGCCCAGTCAGGCGGCGGCTCTGAGTCCACCTGACGATTAAAGACCGGTACGATGGCGATCCGGTTCGCTCCTACCCATGGAATAATATTTGCCATATAGCGATCCTCCCACTTCTGCGGCTCCAACGGGTAAGCCACTTGCGTTTGCTAATATCCATATTCCCTGTGCCGCGTGGGAGATACGTCTTTACGACAGACTCCCTAAACTTGCGGAAACCAGCACGACTTCAGAATACTAAATAGCCTCCGTGTAACAGGCTCTCATGTCTGAAACCGCGACTGCCCAGCAGCGGAGATGATGTGGTGCGAAACCGTCATCGAGCCTGCCGAAAGTAACCACGCAAGCCAAATAACAAAGTCGCTATTTCGCCCTCCCATCCATTGAATTGTTCAATGCATCATTATCTTTAGCACACCGCTTAGCTTCGCGCAACTTTGCGGGAAACGCGGAGCGTATTGATTCGGTTTTCAAATTGCTGTTGTCTTAGTGTTTTTAAACACGAAGCATCTAACTTTGTATTCTGCTGAATTATAGTTTTCTTAGACCGAATTTTTTATAAGGCTTTTTTAGTCGAAAGTCAATAAAGAGTTTGATTTTAATTGATGGTTGAGCTATCTTCGTGGCTAAATAAAAAATTCCGCCTAAATTTTTATGCCGAATTATTAAATTATGTCCAAATTGCTTGACCAAGTTCGTGCCGTGTTGCGAACACGACATTACAGCTATCGGACGGAGAAAACTTATATTGAATGGATTCTTCAATATATTCGTTTTCACGATATAAAACACCCGAAGGAAATGGGTGCGGCGGAAGTCGAAGCGTTTTTAACACATTTGGCGGTTGAGCGAACGGTTGCGGCTTCAACGCAGAATCAGGCACTTGCCGCTTTGCTGTTTCTCTACCGCGAAGTTTTGAGCGTGGATTTGCCGTGGCTCGAAAAATTTACGCCTGCTAAAAAATCCAGCCACATTCCCGTCGTATTGACCAAAGCCGAAGTAAAAATAATAACCAGTCAATTAAAAGAAACGAATTGGCTGATTGCCAATTTACTATACGGCGCGGGGTTGCGTCTGCAGGAGGCTTTGCGCCTGCGCGTCAAAGATTTGGATTTCGGATTCAAACAGATTGTCGTGCGCGACGGGAAAGGCGGGAAAGACCGATTCACCGTTTTGCCGACCAAATTGATTGAGCCGCTGCAAAAGCAATTGGTAATGGCTGAAAAATTACACGAACAAGATTTGCAGCGCGGACTCGGACGAGTGGAAATGCCTTTTGCTTAAGCGAGAAAATATCCGAATGCCGAAAAGGAATGGTGTTGGCAATTCGTTTTCCCGTCGAAAAGTTTAAGCATTAATCCGCGGACGAATCAAACGGGTAGACACACGTTTCGCCTTCGAGTCTGCAAAAGGCATTCAAAGAGGCACTGCGAAAAAGCCGCATTCCGAAAAACGCCAGCCCGCACACTTTGCGCCATTCGTTTGCAACGCATCTTTTGCAGGACGGTTACGACATTCGCACCGTTCAAGATTTGCTCGGACACAAAGAACTTTCAACGACGATGATTTACACTCACGTTTTGCAGCAAAACAAACTCGGCGTGAAAAGTCCGGCTGATTACTAAATTTGTCACATCGGCACAACAACGGTAAAATTTTCAAAAGATGACCGCCGAAGAAATCGAACAATACCTGAGCGAAGTGAATGACGAACTCGCCACGCAAAATGTGAAAGGCGAAATTTGTATTTATGGCGGCGCGGTAATGTATTTGGTTTTCAAAGCACGTCCGTCAACGAAAGACGTTGATGCTATTTTTGAGCCTGTCAAATATATTCGTCGAGCGATTACAAAAATCGCCGAAAGAAATAATTTGCCGCTTGACTGGCTGAACTACGGCGTGAAAATGTTTTTCGTTCCGCACGAGAAAAAAAAACTTTTCGATTGGTCGAATTTGCGCGTGTATTTTCCGACGGGTGATTATCTTCTGGCAATGAAAGTTTTGTCCGCCCGCGCCGAGAGTTTTGATTTGGAAGATACAATGTTTTTGATCCGAGAATTAAAGCTGCAAACTATTGACGAAGTATTAACAATCGTTAAAAACTATTACCCGAATAAAGAAGTAAAATCCGAAACCGTATTTCAACTCGAAGAAATGTTCGAGCGATTAAAATGATTACGCTCAAAGAAACGAAAGAAAAAATTTCAGCCGAACCGCATTGGTGGAAAGTTGCTTTCTTTGATTTCGTAGATGATTTTCGCCGACACAAAAATCTAACGGCGGTTTCCGAACCTTTCGAGCTGAAAGATGATAAAATAGACGCGCTTTTAGCTTCGACGGCGGAATTTTTGTGCGACGAATCGAACCTCGACGCGCCCGATTGGTTAGAGAAAATTCCCGCGAGCCGCGAGCCTTTTTTTGTTTCGGGTTTGGAAAACTTAAAGGCGACGGCGATTGTCGAAAGTCCTTTGAGATTTCGTATTCGTAAAGTTTTTGTTTCGGAAAATTTTTTGAATCGAGTTTAAATGATGGCGAATTACGACGAACTAACACATATTTCCGCCGCGATTGAAGTCCAAGAACTATCAAAAGAGAAACTAAAAAAGAAAACCGCGCTCGATTATTTTTCGCTTGCGGTGACAACTTTCGGCGTAGGTTATTTGCCGCTTGCGCCTGGAACTTACGGCTCGGCAGTCGGCGTTTTGATTTATTTAATCTTTGCTTCGATTGAAGGACGCGCGAGTTTTTATTCGTCGCAAAACAATTGGACGGACGCACAAATCACGGCTTGGATTCACGCCGTCAATTTGATTTTATTTCTTCTGTTTTGTCTTCTTGGAATTTGGGCGGCAAACCGCGCCGTCAAGATTTTTCAAAACAAAGACCCGCAACAAGCCGTCGTTGATGAAGTCATCGGACAGCTCATAACTTTTCTGTTTGTTCCGTTCGGTTTGTCTTGGCGTTTTGTTTTCGCAGGATTTATTCTTTTTCGCCTGTTTGATATTTGGAAACCGTATCCGATTGATTCGCTGCAAAATCTGCCTGCCGGAATCGGAGTTTGCGCCGACGATATTCTGGCTGGCGTTTACGCGGGAACTTGTCTGGCGTTGATTTATGCGGTAAGAATTTCTTTCTAATTATTTAAAAAAGCGGGAAATTTATTCGGGAACTTGCGCGTCGCGCTCCTTCACTAATTGGATCAGCAATTCCATTTGTTCTTGCTCCATCTGAATTAATTCTTTCCATTTCCACTCGCGCAATTCGTCTAATTTTTCGTGTAAGCTGAGAATTTCAAGTTCAGCCTCCAAATTCACTTCATACTTGAGAACAAAACGCACAACAAAATAATTTGTCGCTAAAAGCGTAACTGCGCCGATAATTCCGCCCGTAACGGAAATGTCATTGCCGATAATAGCGTTCTGCACGGTATTGGAAAGCATCAGCAAAACAATCAAGTCAAAGGGATTAAGCTGCGCCAATTCGCGCTTACCGAAAATACGCAGAGCAACTACGAGAAAACCATAGACCAAAATTGGACGTGAAATTTTCTCGGCAAACGGAAGACATAAACGAAACATACCGCCTAACATCTCAAAATCCCAAATTTGATTGACAAAATTCATCATTTTAAATGCGCGTCAAAAAGCAAAGTTAAACAAAATGTAATTGTCAGCTAATTAAGTTTTGTTCGTTTTTATTTCTCCTCGTCATCATTTTCAAAAATCCAACCTTTGCGCCAAAAGTAAATAATAAGTCCAACTCCGACAATAAACATCATTGCAAGTGCGACGTAATAACCGTTTCGTGTGTGAAGTTCCGGCATATTCTCGAAATTCATTCCGTAAATTCCGGCAATTAATGACAAAGGCAGGACAATTGCGGAAAAAATCGTCAGAATTTTCACAACATCGTTTGTTCGATTGGCAACCACGTTGAAATGTAAATTGAGGAGACCGCCGATTAAATCGCGGTAATTTTCGGCAAGTACGGAAACACGGTGCAAGTGGTCGTAAACATCGCGGTAAAACGGTAAAACATTTTTGCTTATCAAAGGAAACTCGCCGTTTGCCAGCCGCGTAATAACATCCATCTGTTTTGAACTGATTCTGACGAGCCGCGCCACACTTCTTTTCAAATCCATTATTTCCTCAAGAAGTTTATTGCTGCCTTTTTTCATCTGAAAAATGCGGTCTTCGAGATTGTTTATCGCCGCATCAAAATCATCAACCACGGGAATGTATAAATCCACCAATTTGTCGAGAATCTGATGAAGCAGATAATCTGCGCCGCGTTCGCAATTAAATGTATTGGAGCGAACCTGACCTTTAACGGCATTAATACTCCGGAACGATTCGTGATGATAAGTCAGCACAAAGTTTGCTCCAAGATATATATCAAGCTCGCGGGTGACAAAGTTTGTGCTATTTGTTTCCATCGTCACGCCGTGGACGATTAGAAAAAGATAATTACTGTAAGGTTCAACTTTTGGTTGATTCCTCGTTTCAATCGCGTCTTCAATCGTTAAGGGATGAAAATGAAAAACGTCGGAGAGCAGTCGGTTATCTTTTTCATTTGGCTGTTCCATATCAATCCAGACCAAACTCTCTTTGTCAGCCAGCAATTCGGGAAGTTTTTCCACCGGAAAACCTTCGTCAATGTGGTCTGCGTCTTTGTGATAAACAAAAATTTCCATAAGTTTCAGTTGCTTTGTGAATAAATTCCGTAGTGTTAATATGAAACAGATTTTGCAATCAAACAATAAATTAACATAAACGGAATTATCTAAATGAGCAACATAAAAGTTTTCATCGCCGACGACGTGAACGAAGAAAAACTCGCTCCGCTTCGTGAAGCCGGATTTACGGTTGAAAAACGCATTAAACTATCGCCCGAAGAACTAGCCGAAGCGATGAAGGATTTTGACGGCTTAATCGTGCGAAGCGAAACAAAAGTCCGAAACGATTTTATGGACGCGCTTCCAAAACTGCGCGTCATCGGACGCGCCGGTGTCGGCGTTGACAATATTGACGTGAAAGGCGCAACCGCACGCGGTATCGTCGTGATGAACGCGCCCGACGGCAACACGATTACGACTGCCGAACATACGGTTGCGCTGCTTGTTTCGATGGCGCGAAACGTGCCGCAGGCGCACGCGCTTCTGCAAAGCGGGACTTGGAACAAGAAAAAATTTGTCGGCGTGGAACTCAATGGAAAAACTCTCGGCGTTATCGGTTTGGGCAGAATCGGTAGGCACGTCGCCAAAATTGCTAAAGGTTTCGGGATGAACATTTTCGCATTCGACCCGTTCGTTTCCGAAGACCAGGCGAAAGATTTGGGATTTGAAGTCGGAAGTTTGGATGATGTTTTTGCAAACGCTGATTTTCTGACGATTCACACGCCGGTTATGGATGAGACGCGCAACATTATCGGCAAAGACGCTTTTGCAAAGATGAAAAAGGGCGTTCGTCTGGTCAATTGCGCCCGCGGCGGATTGGTTGACGAAAACGCTTTACTCGAAGCGATTGAAAACGGCACGGTTGCGGCGGCGGCTTTGGATGTTTACGCGACCGAACCTTTGCCGACCGATTCGCCGCTTTTGAATAATCCGAAAATTATTACAACGCCGCATCTGGGCGCGTCAACAACCGAAGCGCAGGAAGGCGTGGCGTTGACCGTCGCCGAACAGATGCGCGATTATCTGCTTTCGGGCGAGTTGCGAAACGCCGTTAACGCGCCTTCGATGGCGGCTAAAGAACTCGAAGCATTTCAGCCGTTTATTGATTTGGGCGAAAAGCTCGGACGTTTTCAGGCGCAGATTATGAACGAAAATCCGGTTTCGGCAGTCAAAATCGAATACGCCGGAGAATTAGCCGAAAAAGATGCCGCGCCCGTCACCAGAGCATTTCTTGCCGGACTCTTAAAAGACGTTTCGGCGCGTGTCAACGTCGTCAACGCCCTGCACATCGCCGACGAGCGCGGCATCAAAATCACGACTAGCTACACGCAGTCGAAACGCTCAAGCTACGACATTCGCACCGCCGTCTCATCCGCGCAGACGGAACAAACCGCGTCGGGAATGATGTTCGCCAACGGCGAAGGACGCATCACGGAAATCGGCAATTTCTCAATCGAAGTCGTGCCGTCGGGCTTTATGCTGCTGACAAAAAACAAGGACGTTCCCGGCGTTATCGGCAAAATTGGAACTCTTCTGGGTGAAAACGAAGTCAACATCTCGCGCTTTTATCTCGGACGCGAAGCCAAAGGCGGCGAAGCCTTAGCGATTATCGAAATTGATTCGCCTCTAGAAGAAAACGTTTTGGCGGATTTACGAAATCTCGAAGCGGTGAATGTGGCGCGACAAGTCAAACTTTAAGAAACTTAATTATTGCCGCTGACGGGCTATGGAAGCAGAATATTTTTGACTAAGTAGAGCAATTTTTAAGTTTTCTGGTATTTTAGATGTATGAAGAAACAACATCTGAAATTAACCGAATCAGACAAAAAGTATTTGACCGAACTTCTGAGCAAAGGTCAAGCGAAAGCTAGAGTTATTCGCCGAGCGATGGGACTCTTGCAATTACATCAAGGGGAAACTTTTCAAAAGGTGGCAGAGTTAC
>MWYZ01000095.1 GCA_002050365.1 Acidobacteria bacterium 28-1 | reverse complement strand
CGAAAATTATCGCTCGTTTGATGATTCCCAAGAAGTTTGGTATGTTCTTCATCAGACAAAGCTTTGACAAATTTGGTTGGTATTTTCATTCCACCATTATACCTCATTACTTTGTCTTACCTGCTTATAAATTTTCAGGCGAGTTGCAGCTCGCCTTTTTATTATTTAATGTCCGCCTGCACCTTGTCCGGGTTTGTTTTTCTTGAGCAAAAATGCGAGCGGAATCGCGCACAAAATCAAAATCATCAAAAAGTAAAACGCATCGAGAAAAGCCAGCATACTCGATTGCTTTAAAACTTGCGCCCACATTAAACCGCGGGCTTGATTTGCAGCGTCAATCACCGAAAGTCCGCGTTCCTGCAAAACTTGCGTTGTTCGATTTATCGCATCAACAAAATTCGGGTTGTAATTTGAGGTGTAATAGCCGGAACTGTTGATGTGAAATTGCGAGCGGCGCGTGAGTAGTGTTGACAAAATGGCAATTCCCATACTGCCGCCGATGTTTCGCGCCAGATTCATCAGTGCTGATACATTGTTTGACTTGCCCGCCGGAATTCCTGTGTAAGCTGCCGTGTTTATCGGAACGAAAAGAAACGCTAAACCGAACGCTTGATATGCCCGCGCCCACGCCAAATCCGAATAACCGGCTTGCAAGTTCAAACTCGCCAAATTCCATAAAGCTGCTGCCGAAACCAGCAAGCCGAACAAAATTAGCCAGCGAGCTTGAACGCGCGAAATCAAAACGCCGCCGACAATCGGCATCATCGCCATTACGACGAATCCACCGGGCGAGATAACTTCGCCGGCAGTTACCGCGTCATAACCGAAAAGAGTTTGCGTCATTAAAGGCAGCAAAAACGTCGAGCCGAAAAGAATAAAACCGAGCGCGAAAAGAAGAACGAATGAACTCGCAAAATTTCGATTTAGAAGCATTCGCACATCAACCGCCGGATGTTTTTGATAAAATTCCCACATCAAAAAGTAAAACGCATCGAGAAAAGCCAGCATACTCGATTGCTTTAAAACTTGCGCCCACATTAAACCGCGGGCTTGATTTGCAGCGTCAATCACCGAAAGTCCGCGTTCCTGCAAAACTTGCGTTGTTCGATTTATCGCATCAACAAAATTCGGGTTGTAATTTGAGGTGTAATAGCCGGAACTGTTGATGTGAAATTGCGAGCGGCGCGTGAGTAGTGTTGACAAAATGGCAATTCCCATACTGCCGCCGATGTTTCGCGCCAGATTCATCAGTGCTGATACATTGTTTGACTTGCCCGCCGGAATTCCTGTGTAAGCTGCCGTGTTTATCGGAACGAAAAGAAACGCTAAACCGAACGCTTGATATGCCCGCGCCCACGCCAAATCCGAATAACCGGCTTGCAAGTTCAAACTCGCCAAATTCCATAAAGCTGCTGCCGAAACCAGCAAGCCGAACAAAATTAGCCAGCGAGCTTGAACGCGCGAAATCAAAACGCCGCCGACAATCGGCATCATCGCCATTACGACGAATCCACCGGGCGAGATAACTTCGCCGGCAGTTACCGCGTCATAACCGAAAAGAGTTTGCGTCATTAAAGGCAGCAAAAACGTCGAGCCGAAAAGAATAAAACCGAGCGCGAAAAGAAGAACGAATGAACTCGCAAAATTTCGATTTAGAAGCATTCGCACATCAACCGCCGGATGTTTTTGATAAAATTCCCAGGTGATTCCAATGACGAGCGCGACAACTGCGACAACTGCAAACCCGACAATAAAACTCGATTCAAACCAATCCTTCCGATTGCCTTCGTCCAAGACGATTTCCAACGCGCCGATGCCGAGGGCAAATAAAGTGATGCCGAGCCAATCAATTTTGAATCCTTCTTTGTCCAGCCGTTCGCGCTCGTGCGCCGTGCTTTTCGGCTCCTGCACGAAATACCAAGTCAAGAGCAAAGAAATTAAACCAATCGGCACGTTAATAAAAAATATCCAATGCCAACTGTAATTATCTGTAATCCAGCCGCCGACTGTCGGACCGATGGCAGGGGCGAAAATCACGCCGAGACCGTAAATCGCGAAAGCGATTCCACGCTTTTCCGGCGGTACGATGTCGGCGATAATGGATTGCTCCGAAGGCGCGAGACCACCGCCGCCCAAGCCTTGCAGAATCCGAAAGAAAATCAGCATTCCGAGATTGGTCGAAACGCCGCACATAAAAGAACTGACGACGAAAATAGCAACGCAAGCCATATAAAAAAATGCTTGCGCCCGAAGAATGTGGCGAGCCAACCGCTAATCGGTAAAATGATGGCGTTAGCGACCAGATACGAAGTCAAAACCCAAGCCGATTCTTCCTGTCCGGCTGATAAACTTCCGGCGATGTGCGGCAATGCGACGTTGGCGATGGAAGTGTCAAGAACTTCCATAAACGTCGCAATCGTCAAGATGACAATGATGAGAATCGGATTGATATTTGGGCGCGACTTTTCGGCGATTGGCGCATCAATTGTCGCGGCATTTGTAGCCATTTTTCTTTCCTCAAAATTGATGACAAAAATTTTTAGCCACGAATTACACGAATATCACAATTAGAAAAATTAATTTTTATTCGTGTTTATCAGTGTAATTCGTGGCTAACTTTTTTTATGTCGTGAAATCATCTCACCTTCACGCTCGGTTCGACCGACATTCCCGGCGCGAGCAACTGGATATCATCCGGCGTTTCTTCAAAGACGATTTTCACCGGAACACGCTGCACGACTTTGACGTAATTTCCGGTTGCGTTTTCCGACGGCAAAACGCTGAAACGCGAGCCTGTTCCGGCTTGAAAACTGTCAATTTTACCGTGAAAAATCTTGCTCGGATAAGCGTCAACTTTTACTTCGACTGCTTGCCCGACGCGCAGATTTTCCAATTGTGTTTCTTTAAAATTCGCTACTACCCAAACGTCCGATTGCGATAGAGCCATTAACGCCGTGCCGGGTTGAACAAGCTGACCTTCCTGCACGACTTTGCGCGTTACAAAACCGTCTTCCGGCGCGATGATTCGCGTATAGGAAAGTTCGAGTTCGGCTTGACGCACGGCGGTTTCAGCTTGCGCGATTTGCGCTTCCGCAGTTCCGACTTGCGATTCGTTTACCGCAATTCTTTCCGGCGCGGCGGCAGATTCTTGCAGGCGTCCGGCGGATTCTTTAACCTGCGATTGAGTTAATGAAATTTGCGCTACTGATTGATGATAATTTTCCTGCGCCGTTTCGACATTCGCCTGTGCTTCGCCGACGCGCGATTGCGCCGCTTCGACCTGTTTTCGCGCCGCATCAAGCTGCGTCCGTGCCGTCTGCAAGGCATTTGTTGCCTGGTCGAGCGATTGCCTGGAAACGTCGCCGCGATTGAAAAGTTCTTGCCGGCGATTAAATTCCTTCTGCGCCAAATTCAAATTCGCTTCTGCCTCCGGTATTTGCGTTCGCGTCTGAGCGAGATTTGCCTGCGCGGTTTTGACGGCAGTTTACGCTTGCCTGATTTGAGATTGTTTCGCGCCCGCGGCAAGCTGTGTCTGCTCGACATTATTTCGCGCCGTTTCGACGTTCGACTGCGCCTGCGATTGTCCGGCGGTCGTAGTTTTGCGCGTTAAATCAACTCCGGCTTGCGCCTGTCCGCGCTGCGCCTGCGCCGCGCGAAGCTGAGCTTTTGCCGCTTCCAGACGCGCTTCCAAGTCTTTTGTATCAAGCTCGACCAGCAAATCACCTTTGTGAACCGGCTGATTTTCTCTGACCAAAACTTTTGCGACATAAGCCGAAACTTTCGGGCTGACCTGCACGACGTTGCCTTCGATAAAAGCGTCATCGGTTGACTCGAACTGTCTGGCATAGAGCCAATAAATCGTTCCGGCAATTGCCGCCGCGAGCAAAACGCCGCCGACAATAAAAATCGGCAGCCGTTTGCTTTTCGGCGCGGTTTCCGTCGCTGCCTCATCGCTTGATTCCGTTTCGGTCGGGTTTTCAGGTTGATTTTCGGGAAAATCGTTTTGTGAATCCGAATTGTTTTCGGTCTTTGGAAGCGAATTATTCTCTACTTCTTTGCCGTCAGTCGAAATATCAGATGTCAGCAATTTTTCTTTCACTTTTTCATTTATCTTCAATAAAGTTAGTAAGCACTTACTTTCAATTTATCACATCCGCTAACTGACTTGTCAATTTGGATATGGAAGACCATATTTTTGCCCGCGAAACACTCGGAACAAATGAAAGTTTGCAAAAAAGTTTTCCGAATTTTCTCACTTTCGAGCTTTTTGTGTTTTTGGTGGGTGTTTTCTTTCCTGTTAATATCACAGTTTTTGAAACGATGCGCCGAATCGTTTGTTTATGATAAAATTTTCGTTTGCTTTTGCGCTATGAAAGAAAACATACAGACAACACGCTGCGAAAACGGTTTGACGATTCTGACGGAAAAAATGCCCGACGTGCGTTCCGCGACAATTGGAATTTGGATTCGCACCGGCTCGCGCCACGAACCCGCCAACTTAAACGGCATTTCTCATTTTATCGAACACGCCGTCTTCAAAGGCACGGCAAAACGCTCGGCACTCAACATTGCGATTGAAACTGACCGTCTCGGCGGCAATCTCGACGCTTTTACAATGCACGAAGCCGTCGGTTTTATGGCGAAAGTCGTAGATACGCAAACCGCTAATGCTTTTGATTTAATCGCCGATATGCTGGCAAATCCGCTATTCGATGAACGCGAATTAAGGCGTGAACAAAAAGTCATTATCGAAGAAATCAAAATGGTCGAAGACACGCCCGAAGATTTTCTGAGCGAGATTTTCACCCAAGCGTTTTATCCAAATCACGCGCTCGGATTGCCGATTGAAGGTACGCGCAAAACCGTCAAAACTTTCAATCACGAAACAACAAGAAACTTTCACACGAAGATGTTTCAGCCGCGTAATATCGTCGTCGCTTGCGCAGGAAATGTCGAACACGCGCCGATTGTCGAATTGGCTGAGAAGTTTTTCGATTCTTCAAATTCAGCCTTCAGCCTTCAGCCTTCACCATTAGAGGCAAAGCCGAAAACTGCCGCTCCGATTCTTATTAAACCTAAAAAAAATCTCGAACAAGCGCATTTGATTATCGCCACGCCTTGGATTTCGGCAATTGATGAACGCCGTTACGCCGCTTCGCTGCTGATCGGTATTTTGGGCGACGGCAATTCGTCGCGTCTCTGGCAGACGATTCGGGAAAAACGCGGCTTGGCTTATTCGGTTGGCGCAAGCGCGACTTCGTTTCAAGATTGCGGAGTGTTTTCGATTTACGCGGGATGTTCGCCCGAAAAGGTGGCGGAAGTCGTGGATTTATCAATCACTGAATTAAAGAAAATAAAACAAAAGGGCGTTTCAGTCGAAGAATTGAATTTAATGAAAGAGCAAACCGCCGCGTCGGTTTTGCTTGGGCTTGAAGATTCAAGCGTTCGTGCCGCCAACCTCGCGCAGATGGAAATAACGCACGGCAGGCAAATCTCGGTCGAAGAAACTTTGGCGAAAATTGAAGCTGTTAGTTTAGAAAACGTTCAAACGATTGCGCTGGAGTTTTTCCAAACCGAACAAATCGCGCTCGCCGCTTTGGGAAATTTGAACGGTTTGAAAATTAAACGTGAAAGGTTGGAAATTTAATGCGAAGCGAAATCATTGGCGAGAAAATAATTTTGAGAAAATACGAAATCGGTTTCGCGCCGCTTTTGTTTGAAGCGGCGAACGAATCGAAAGGCGGCGAATTTTCGCGCTGGATGCCGTGGTGTCACGAAAACTATACGATTTCCGAAAGCGAAACTTTTATCGAAAGCCTCAAAGAAAAATGGCAGAACGGAGAAGTTTTCGGCTTTGCGATTTTCAACGCGAAAACGAACGAATTTTTAGGCGGAACAGGTTTGAATCAGCCGAGCAAAATTCACAAATTTTATAATCTCGGTTATTGGGTTCGCGTCTCGCGCCAAAATCGCGGCATCTCCAGCGAAGCAACGCAATTTTTAGCTAAAAGTGCTTTTGAAGATTTGCCAATTAATAGAATTGAAATCCTGACAGCGATTGAAAATGTTCCGAGCCAAAAAGCCGCCGAAAAATCCGGCGCGACACGCGAAGGCATTTTGCGAAAACGTCTGGTCATCGGCGGCAGACTTCACGATGCCGTGATGTTTTCATTCATTCGCGAAGATTTCGGGTTGTAAATCAAATTTTATATTTAATCGGGTCAGCCACGCCCGCCCGTTGAAATCCGCGCAGCCGCAACGCACACGAATCGCACGTTCCGCAAGCCGCGTCTTCATTGCGATAACACGACCAACTAAGGTGAAGCGGCACATTCAATTCAATTCCCTTCTCCACAATTTCCGCTTTCGACAAATGAATAATCGGCGTGACGATTTTAATTTTTGTTTCCGGTTTCGTTCCCGTTTCAATCGTGCGTTCAAACGCCGCGTAAAATTCGGGACGGCAATCTGGATAACCGCTCGAGTCTTCCGCAACCGCGCCGATGTAGATTCGCGCTGCATTTAAAACTTCCGCCCAACTCGTCGCAATCGAGAGCATATTCGCGTTGCGAAACGGAACGTAGGAAGTCGGAATGTCTTTTGATTCGAGATTCGCTTCCGTTATTTCCATCGAAAGGTCGGTCAAACTTGAGCCGCCGATTTTTGCCAGATATTCAATCGAAACGTCAAGCCGTTTTTCGACGGCGTAAAAATCCGCGATGTCGTTGAAGGCTTGCCGCTCGCGCCGCTCGGTTCGTTGTCCGTATGAAACGTGAAGAAAAGCTATCTCTGAATTTTCCGCCTTCGCAATCGCCGCGCTCACGCACGAATCCATTCCGCCCGAAACCAAGCAGATTGCCAATGAATTTGAAATTTGAAATTTGAAATTTGAAATCATTTCCGAATTATAAATCTTCGACCAAAATAAGTTTTACCAGAGGCGTAACGGCTCGCGCTTTGTGAGCGTTGTTCTCGCCTTCCAAGATAAAAATTCTTTGTCCGCCTGCGTAATTCACGCGCTCGCTTCCGAAATCAATTTCCAGTTCGTCTTCGAGAACAAAGTTATGCACCTAAGTAAAAATAATCTTGTATAATGAACCGATTTTTGAAAGCACTTTATCTGGTTCTTCAGTCAACTTTTGATACGACTGATAGGCTTCCAACGCTAACCATTCGTGTTTGATTTTCTT
>MWYZ01000097.1 GCA_002050365.1 Acidobacteria bacterium 28-1 | reverse complement strand
GCAAGGTTTGAAATTCTTCATCGGTCAATCCTGTTGCCGCCAAAAACTCTTTCGGCTTTCCTTTTAACTCAACATATCTTAACATTTACACAGTTTAATTGATTTTACTTATTTCCGATAATGTCTAGTTAAAATATTGATGCTGCTCGCCATCAATTTGCCTCGACAATCAATTTGCCGCGCAGCATATTCATTCCGCAGACGAAGTTAAATTCTCCCGCTTTATCGGGCGTAAATTCAATCGGCGTGGTTTTGAACGGTGGCAAATCTTTCGCAATACCGAAATCGCCGAAGACGACCGTCTCGCTGCACGACGCGGTTTCGTCGCGGTAGAAATTCAGACGCACGGGTTGATTTTTCTTGACGACAATCACGTCGGGCGAGTAGCCGCCTTTGACCGTGACGTTGATTTCCTGTACGCCGCCCTCGCCGATTTGCGCCGCAACTCTCTCACGCTCGCCGAAGAAATACCAGAGCGTTAAAGCGATTAATGCGATGCCGCCGACCACTACAATAATTTCTATCATGTCCATTTTTTACTCTCCTTTGACCGGCGCGCTGAATGAGCGCAGCCGCAGACTGTTGACGACCACCGACACGCTCGAAAAACTCATCGCGGCACTGGCGATAATGGGCGACAGCAAAATACCGAAAAACGGGTAGAGCAAGCCGGCGGCAATCGGGATTCCCAGCACGTTGTAAATAAACGCCCAGAACAGATTCTGTTTGACAGTACGGATTGTCGCTTTTGAAAGCGCGATTGCCGTTACCACGCCGCGCAAATCACCTTTGATCAGAGTTATGTCCGAAGCCTCAATCGCCACGTCCGTTCCCGTTCCGATAGCGATGCCGACATCGGCTTGCGCGAGCGCGGGTGCGTCGTTGATGCCGTCGCCGACCATTCCGACGATTTTTTTCTCTTGTTGGAGTTTTTTGACTTCGTTTGCCTTATCCTGCGGCAGGACTTCCGCCAAAACTCTGGTAATGCCAACTTCCCGCGCTACCGCTTCCGCCGTGCGGCGATTGTCGCCCGTCATCATCACGACCTCCAAACCCAATTTTTGCATTGTCGCAATCGCATCTTTGGCTTCCGGCTTGATCGTGTCGGCGACGGCGACGAGTCCGGCAAATTTCCCGTCAATCGCCGCATACATCGGCGTTTTTCCTTTCGCCGCCAATTTTTGCGCTGTATCCTGTGCACCGTTTAACAAAATGCTTCGCTCGTTCATCAAGCGCAAATTGCCGAGCAGCAGGCTTTTTCCTCCGACGCTCGCTTCGATTCCGCGACCTTCAAGCGCATTAAAATTTTCGACGGTTTCAAATTGTAAATTTCTGCTTTCCGCGCCGCGCACGATTGCCGCCGCGAGCGGATGCTCGCTCAATTTTTCCGCCGAAGCGACCGTTTTTAAGAAATCATTTTCGTCCGCGTCGCTTGCCGTGACGACATTGGTCAAAGACGGCTCGCCTTTGGTAATTGTGCCGGTTTTGTCCAGAACGATTGCCGACAACTTATGCGCCGTCTCCAACGCCTCGCCGCCTTTAATGAGAACGCCGTTTTCCGCGCCCTTGCCCGTCCCGACCATAATCGCCGTCGGCGTTGCCAACCCGAGAGCGCACGGGCAGGCGATAATCAAAACGGAAACGAAATTGACGAGTGCCATCGTAAAGCGCGCTTCCGGCGAAGCGGCGACAAACCAGATGACGAACGTCGCAATCGCAACGCAGATGACAATCGGCGTGAAGATGCCGCTGATCACATCCGCAAGTCTGGCAATCGGAGCTTTCGAGCCTTGCGCGTCCTGCACCATTTTAACGATTTGCTGCAATACGGTGTCTTTGCCGACCTTCGTCGCTTTGAAACGGAAAGAGCCGGTTTTGTTAATCGTCGCGCCGAAAACTTCGTCGCCCGCTTTCTTTTCAACCGGCAGACTTTCGCCCGTCAGCATTGATTCGTCAACGGCTGATGAGCCTTCCGCAACCATTCCGTCAACCGGAATTTTCTCGCCCGGACGCACGATGACGACATCTTCGGGAACGACTTCCTCAACCGGAATATCAACTTCCCTACCGTCGCGGACGACTTTTGCGGTTTTCGCCTGAAGCCCCAAAAGACGACGAATCGCTTCACCCGTCTGACCTTTCGCTTTGGCTTCGAGCATTCTGCCCAGCAAAATCAACGCGATAATGACGCTCGCCGCTTCAAAATAAACCGGAATGTTCGGCATCCCTTCCATTCCCGGCATATTCATCGTTTGTCCGTTTGCATTCGCGAAATTGGACGGAAATATCGTCGCCAAAACTGAATAGACGAAAGCCGCGCCCGTCCCTGTAGCAATCAGCGTGTTCATATCCGCCGCCCGGTGACGAAAAGCCGCCCACGCGCCGCGATAAAATTGCGCTCCGCAATAGAAAACAACCGGTACGGTCAAAGCAAATTGCAGCCAATTGACTCCCGGAAAGTTCAGAAACTCAATCGAGCCATGCGACATCGCAATGACCAAAACCGGCAATGACAAGACGGCGGCGAGCCAAAACTTACGGCGTAAATCTTTGTATTCGACTTCGCGCCATTTGGCTTCCGAATCTTCCGCCGCCTCACCACCTCCAACCTGAACTTCTCCGACCCGGTAGCCGAAGTCCTCAATCGCCATTTGAATCGTTCGCACGTCGGTTGAGCCGGGCAAGTATTCGACGCGCACTTGCCTCGTCGCCAGATTAAATGAAGCGTTTGCCACGCCGCGCAATTTATTAAGATGATTTTCAAGCGGCTGGCTCGACCCTGAGGGGCGCGCCGAATCGTCTACAATGAAATCCGCCCGCGCTGTCCCCGCCGTGCCGTAACCGACATCTTTGACGGTTTGAATCAAATTTTTAACGCCCGTCTCATTCGGGTTATATTCAACAGTCGCCCGCGAAGTCGCAAAATTTACTCCGGCGCGAGAAACGCCCGGCTGTTTGGCAAGCTGCCGTTCGATGCGGTTGGCGCACGCCGCGCAGGTCATCCCCGTGATCGGCAAATCCACGCGCTCGCCCGCCCCGTTCGGTAGAGTGTGGTTATTGTGCGTCCCATCGGTCGCTTGCTCGGTCGTCAAACCGTTCGCACCGTTCGTTTTATTTTCTGTTTTAGTTTCTGTTTTATTTCCTTCCGGTTTGATAAAGTCTTGCGGCGCGGCATCGAATTTTTCTTTGCAAATGGGCGAGCAAAAATAGAAAGCCTTGCCTTTGAACTCGCTCGTTCCGGCAGCCGTTTCCGCATCAATCATCATCCCGCACACCGGGTCGGTCACTTTCGTCGTAATCATAATTTCCCCTTTCTCAAACGGTCTGCGACTTCGCTTCTGCCGTCCGCCAACAGCCAAACAATTGGCGTTCTATTGAAAATAGCGTTTCGGCAACCGTTTTATTGAACGGAAAATCCGGCGCGATCTAAAGCTGCGATAATCTCGTCGCGCGATGCCGCTTCGGAATGCTCGACCTTAACGGTTTTAGTCGCCACGTCAACATCTACCTGCGCGACTCCCGAGAGATTTCCCAAAGCCTTTTTTATCGAACTCGCGCACCCGCCGCACACGATGTCGGGGGCGGTCACCGTCGTTGTTTTATTTGTTGTTTTGTTCGTCGTGTCGTTCATAACCGTTTTACTCCTTATTAAGTTGATTGTTTGATCTTCTCCGCAACATCTGCACGAAGGTTTCGTCATTTCTTTATTCGCCGCAGTTTTTTGTTCGCCGGCAAAGCATCTAACCTTTCCCGTGTCGGGTATTTTGGTTAATTCATAATGTTTTTAACTTTTCCAAAATTGTTCTAACGAAGAACTAAGAAAAGTATAAACCCCGTAGTCAAGTAAAGAGTCAAGCGTTGTTTTTCAAAAAAATTTCAAATACCTCAGCCGACTTTTTTATGTCTACTCTTTGGCGCGACGCGCGGCGCGGCGGGCGGCTGATTTTCCATCTCCGTCGCTTCAATCAGCCCGCAAATATGACCGGGCGCACGCCCGACTTTATCCCATTCTTCAAGCGTTTGAGCTAGTTCCCGGCGGTAACGACGCATTTCGCGCATTCGCTCATCAAGTTCCGCAAGCCGCCGACGCACGATTTCCCGCACTTCGTCACAAGGACTCAAGCCGCTCTGGGCATCGCTGATAATCCGCCCTATTTCATTAAGGGAAAAGCCTAGTGTTTGCGATTTTTTTATAAAAATCAGACGCTCAAGCACTCCATCGTCATAGAGCCGGTAGCCGCTCGGCGAGCGCGACGGTTTGCCGAGCAGTCCGCTCCGCTCGTAGAAACGCAGGGCTTCGATTCCGATGCCCGACAATTGCGACACTTCGCCGATTTTTAGTGACTGACGCGGGGCAACCGTTTTCTCAAAACTAATTTGTCCTTTCGCCATTTTCATAATTTTTCATTAAACATTGTTCGATTTTCGTGAGAGATGCCGGCAACCCAAATCATCTCTCACGTTCCTTTAATGTTTAGTTTGACACTTTTTCCATCGTTTCGCCGCAACAACAACGCGGTTGTTCCTGCCCTTTGCAAACGGGTGGCGCACCTTTCGTAACCGTAATTTCGCAACCACATTTCTCATCCGGACAGCGATAAACTTCGCCTTTTTGTAATGCCATATTTTTCTTCCTCCTTTTAGATTTACAGCCCGATTTCGTGCTGCAATAATATCATAAACCTTGTAGTCGAATACAGAGTCAAATCCGATTTCGCTTTTACAGAGAAACACAAATGAAAAAGGCGGGCGAGAACGAATCGATTCGTTCTCGCCCGCCTTCAATTTGCTTAACGTCAAACAAAAATGAAGACCACACGTTAATTTTAATGGTTATAATCGTCATCATTTCTGCGACGATTGTTGCAATATCTGCCGTTGCGTTCGTTCCGCTTCCGTTAAAATCGTAATCGCCGGTTTGTTGAGATCAGGGAAAACGTCAACCGGAAGATTCAGCGCGACATATGCGCCCCAGACAAGAAGCAGTGCCGCGATTGCCACGATAATTAGCCGATTTTGTAATGCCCATTTAATTATTGCGTTCATTTTATAACTATTCCGAAGCAGCTAATGTCTGCGCTTCCATCCCCGATTTCCGCCGCTTTTGAAAACCAATTGCTTGAATTATTAATGTCCAAATCGAAAACGCTCCAAAAATAAAAATGAACGGCACGAGGCGATTTTCCACCGCGATATACAGAAAAGCGTGCAAGGCGACCAAAGCGGCGAAAACATAATTCCATCGTTGAACCGCTTTCCAAAGTTTGCTTTTCAAAACGGTCAACGAAAAATCGTTGGAAGTGGCGAGCAGAACGACGATGACGAGCGTCGCCATCAACCCCGAATAGTTGGCAAGCCCGAAAAAATCCGTTCGCAAACCGCCCGCGTCCGTTACAAAATACAGCGTCCAGCTCTTCATATGGACGTTCAGCCCGAGGACGACGTGAGCGATTGACAAAACGCCGCACCAAATTCCGATGTCGCGGCGTAAATCGGTCGAAACCGGATTTGACCGCCCGCGCAAAATTTTCCACGCGCCGAGCGAAAGCGTTAGCGTCAACAAAGCCGCTCCGACATATCCGGTTGCCAAACTCCAACAAAAAATCCGAGATTGCGGCGAAGGATAAAAGAGCGACAAAACACCATAAAGGAAGGCGGTCAGCGCAAGATTGATGACCGCCAGCGACAAATGATAGCGAAAACGTTTGCGGGCGCGCTCAGCCGTCAGTAAATGTTTCATACGTCATTTTTGATAGTAAAAAACTTGTATCAAATTTCGCCGCCCGTTATTTTGACCATCTTTTCTTCCATTCGTTCATCATTTTGATTTCGGCTTCCTGCGCTTTGATAATCTGATTCGCCAGAGTTTTGATTTCCGGGTGTTCGGCTTTCATCAACGCTTCTTTCGCCATCGTTACCGCGCCCGCGTGATGCGGTGTCATCATATCCAGAAAATGGATGTCGAAATCCTTACCGGTCGCCGCTTCCATCTTTTTCATCTCGTCGCCCATCATCATCTTCATCGAATCATTCATTCCGGACATTTCCATATTCATCGCTTCGGGTTTTCCAGCATACCATTTTTCGCGCCAGTCTTTCATCTGTGCGATTTCCTTTTTCTGATCGTCAATAATCTTCTGCGCGAAGGTTTTCAGTTCGGCGTTATTCGATTTTTTGACGGTCATTTCCGCCATATCTATCGCGCTTTTGTGATGCGCCGACATCGTATCAATAAACTGCAAATCATAAGGTTGTGAAGCTGCGTTCGGTGAGCTTTTTATATCCGAACGATTCATCATTCCGCCGCTGTTGCTCATCGAATTGCCGTTCATCATCGTGTTGCCGTTCAAATTCATCATCGAATTAGCATTTGAATTAACGATGGCGGTGTTCGTGTGAATGTTTGTATTTGTCGTGGTCGGCGCGGATTGACAACCCGCGAAAGCGATTACCGCCACGCTCAAAAAAAAGAGTAAGATAATTGTTTTCATTTTTCTCTCCTGTTAGTTTTTCTTGATTTTATTAATCAGCAACGACGATGCTGCCTTTATACATTTCCATTCCGCGGGTGAAAGTAATGTTGCCTGCCTCCTGCGACGTAAAGCTGACGATAACGTAAACGCCGAAAGATTTTATTATTATTTTTAATCAGCTCAAATATCTATTTCTTCAAACAGCTTAAATCTAATTGAATTCAAAGAATTAGGGTGAAAAGTTTGACACTTAAATATTTTGTGTTAAACAATATCAATCTTCGTTTTTAATAATCTGCACTTTACCTAAATATCAAAGCAATTTTTGAACACAAAATCTGTAACGAACTTCATTCTAGCATTCACAAAATAACTACAAAAGATATTGCTTCTCATATAGTTTTTTTGTATTATCTTTATTGTTCACCAGGCAAAGCATATTTCTGCGGATACTCATCTCTTTCCTTTTTTCAACACCAGTATCTTTGCTCTAAATTCAAATTTTACACCCTTTAGGAGATTACCAGCTGATGAAAACTTTAATGAAACGAAGAAATGCTTTTGTTTTGAGCATTTTCACCATTTTTACTATTAGCATATTTTCTTTTTCAGAAAGACTTGTGCTTTTGGTAGAAGCACACGCACCAATTCCATATTTCATAGATTGGTCAGATATAAACTTGATTACCATGGACAATAGACATTATCGGAAATAAGATAATTCCTCAGCAACAGTAATATCAATGGTTTGCATTGGTTGTCGGAATGTAACTCGCAAGTTGTGCAAACCACAGGCAATCTCCATTACAACGTCTGATAAAT
>MWYZ01000023.1 GCA_002050365.1 Acidobacteria bacterium 28-1 | reverse complement strand
GAAGATTTCAGATGTGGTGATGGAAATCGCGTGTGGGTTACACAATTTGCGAGTAACCTTCCGCCAGCCACTTCAAACAATTGATTTAACGAACTTTGAAGAAATATATTATTTCCAATAATGTCTAATTAACTTTTTTACCTTCAAGATTTGCGACGGTTTGCGTTATTATAGCTTTTAGAAAGTTACAATAGATTAAAATAATGACAAAAGAAAATCCAAGTTTAAAAAGAAAAATAGTTCACGCCGGCGGCTGGACGGTTGCCAAGCGGGTGGCAAAATCAATTCCGTATGTCGGAACGGTGATGGCGATTGGGTTGGTCGGCTACGACATTAAGCGAAAAGGTGTCGTTAAGGGCGTGTTAAATGCCGGGCTGGACGCGATTCCATTTGTCGGTTTGGGCAAAAATGTCGTCGAGTTTTTTACGGGCGATTTGCTTCCCGACAAAAATATAAATAATCAAAAAAATGAAAAATAAACTTTTAAAATTGAGTTTTTTAACAGCGGTTTTGGTGTGCATATTTGGTTCAATATCCAGTGCCGACGCGCAAACTAAACGCCGCAAGAAAACGCCGAGTCCGCCGAGCGTTCCCGTCGTTGTCAGCCAAAGCGATGTATATTTGGACGGCAATCAAATTGTTTTGGGCGAAAATCCGCCGGTTCAGACGACTACCGAAACCGTTGTTCCTGAACCGGTAAATACAACCGAAGAAAGCGGCGAAGTAAATGCTAGTATCAAAGAATTAAACGCCCGCATTAAGTCGCTCGAATCGAATAAACAAAATCAATATGACGCAAAGCAGAAAAGACTTTTATTAAATCTGGATATTCTTTCGCGGGCGGAAAGCCGCGCCGAATCGCTTCGCAAACAGCTTTTCGAGATGATTGAAAAAGAAAACACGGTCAAATCGCGGCTCGAACAAATCCAATTCGATTCGCGTTCGGAAGTCGTTGACCGAGCCGTAGCAATGGTCGGCTCGCTTCGCCCCGAAGAAATCCGCGACCAACGCCGCAAATCGCTCGAAGCCGAAAAGCGAAATCTTGAATCGCTGCTCACGCAAATCCAGACAAGCCGCACAACTTTGGAATCAAACGTCGAACGAGCCGATTTTTTAGTGGAAAAAGTGCGCATCAAACTCGATAAGGAAATTGACGACGCGCTCGCAGCCGAAGAAGAGAAACCGTAAATATAAATCCTGTTTTTTGCGTTTCGCCTCTTTCTGACAATACAGTTAGCGTATTAAAAATTCGGTAGATCAGCATAAATGAAAGTTAAATTTATTTGCGGAAAGCAGCGAACTTTTTATGTCTGAAATTCGTAATTCCGCAAAAAACCTAACTTGTCGTTGGAACCGACCCGCTTCAAGCACTCGGTTAACCGACCGCTGTGAAGCGGGCGGTTCAACTCTGTGTTCGGCTTCTTCACGTAGTTGAGGAAATAAGATGTATGTCAGCATCCAACGAAAATCAGAAAACAGAGCTTATCATCCCGCCCTTTCTTAAACGCTGGTCAATTCTTTTTCGGCGTTACCCTAATTTTTTGTGGGATGTAGGATTCCTGTTTGATGTGATAATCAAACGAGAGCCGATTTTTTGGAACAATGTGATGAAGAGCGCGATGAAGTATCAGAAGGAACACCCCTTTTGCAAACGTGGCGTGCATACTGAAGAGTGTCGCGAGGAAGCAAGTCGCAAAACTAAGTCTATAAAACGGCAGCCCGGCATTTGGCGCGACGACTCTTAAAAGCGCGAAGAATAATAATCTTCTGCATAATATATCTTAACTTCAAAACAATAAAATTTGTTATAAATGCAACACGAAGCCGAATAACTGATTGGTCTAAGGGCGAAGCAACGACTTTGTTATAACGTGCCCCTTACCCGTTGCTTGCATGCATTCAATTTCGCCCCACGTCAACTCCGCCCGTAATAATTAACAGATATATCCGCATGAATTTAATCTTTTTTATCAGCCGTTATTTATTTCAATAATTTTATTCAATATAAACTACGAAACCTTGCCAAAATAATCTGCAAGTCAAAGCAACTAGCCGCGTTCTTTAACTCGTCCAACCAAGCGTAAATTTAAAATCAACCGCGCTTAATTCGTTCGATTAAAGGAGAAAATAAAATGAGATTAAAGAAGTCGGCAAGTTTTTTTTGTCTGCTGTTTGTTTGTTTGCTAACCGCCGTTTTCGCCAACGCGCAAGGTGTGATTATACCGATTCCGTGTGATTTTCGCCCGTGCCGTCCGATTCCGCGTCCGCGCCCGATTCCAATTCCGAACGCTTTGCCCGTCAAATCTATTGAACTTGATACGAAGATAAACGGACAAGTAGCGACGACGCACGTTGAGCAAGTTTTTCGCAATGACACGCCTTATACTTTGGAAGGAACTTATTTTTTTCCGATTCCCGAAACGGCTTCTATTGTTGAATTTGCGATTTGGGAAAACGGTAAAAAACTCGTCGGCGAAGTGCGCTCACGCGAGGAAGCCAGACGAATTTACGATGAAGTTGTTCGCCGGCAAAAAGATCCGGGACTGCTCGAATACGCGGGCAAAGATTTGTTTCAGGCTTCGATTTTTCCGATTCCGCCGAACTCCGATAAAAAATTAGAATTAACTTATTCGCAAGTTTTGAAAGCCGAATCGGGAACGGTCGCTTATCGTTATCCGCTCGGAACAGGCAGAAATCTCTGGGCAAATCCAAGACCAATTCCTGTTCCGATGATGCGTGAAGATGAAAGAACGCCCGTCAGAAATAATCAGAAATTTGGCACGGTTTCGGGCAAAATAGAAATCGTAGGCAAGGAAGCGTTACGGAACGTTTATTCGCCGTCGCACCAAATTGATTTGAAGAGAAAAGGCGAAACTGCTGCCAGCGTTTCATTTGAAACAAGCGGCAATGATAACGATTTTCAACTTTTTTACGGTTTGTCGTCGGGCGATTTCGGAATGTCGCTTTTGACTTATCGGGAAACGAACAAGGACGGGTATTTTCTGTTGATGCTTTCGCCAAAAGATGACATTGCGGAGAAAGAATTAGTTAATAAAGACATCGTTTTCGTGCTTGATACAAGCGGTTCGATGGCTGAAGAAGGCAAGATGGAAAAAGCGCGTTCCGCACTGCTGTTCGGAATTAAAACTCTGCGCGACGGCGACCGGTTTAACGTGATAAATTTTGCGGGCGAAGAACATCTTATGGAAAGCGGTTTGATTGCCGCCAACGGTTCAGGGAAAAAGCGCGGCGAAGATTTCGTGGGTAAACTCGCGCCGACCGGTGGAACAAATATCAATGATTCGCTGATTGCCGCGCTCAAACAGTTTAGCTCGTCGCCGCGTCCGAAAATGTTGGTGTTTATGACTGACGGAAATCCGACGGTTGGCGAATCGAACGCCGAAAAAATTATCGCTAACGTGAAAAACGCTAAAACGGAAGACATCAGACTTTTCACTTTCGGTGTCGGCTATGACGTGAACACGCAACTGCTCGATAAAATCGCGTCGGAAAATTCCGGCGCATCTGATTACGTCGCGCCGAAAGAAGATATAGAAATCAAAGTTTCCAACTTTTTCACCAAAGTCAGCGCGCCGGTTTTATCCGATTTGCAGATTGATTTCGGCGGTGTGGAAACTGATTATATTTATCCGCGTAAGCTGACGGATTTATTTAAAGGAGCCCAAATCACTTTGATTGGACGTTATAAGAATGATAACGATTTGCAAAACACAGTGATTCGTTTAAGCGGAAAATCGGGAACGGAAAACCGAACTTTTACATATCAGAATTTGGATTTTCCGTTGCGCACCGAAGAGAATAATTTTCTGCCGCGTCTGTGGGCGACGAGGCGCGTCGGCTGGTTGCTTGAACAAATCCGCGCCAATGGCGAAACCAAAGAATTGCGCGACGAAGTTGCCGAACTCGGAACTCGTTACGGAATCGTTACGCCATACACATCTTTTCTGGCAGCTGATGGAAGTTTTGAATCGGTCAGGCGCGAAGTTTCAGGATTATATAGAATTAATCAAGACGCTGCGAAATCGGTGAAAGAGAAAAGCGGACGAGCCGCCGTCGAATTGAGCGTTCAGCAAAACACGCAACAATCAAACGCAACGCTTGCGCCGTCGAACAAAAGCGTTTTCGTGGCGAACAGTATGAACAATCAGTTTGTCGGCACGAAGAATTTTTACAATCAAAACGGCGTGTGGCAAGATGCCGAATTTAAACCTGAAACGAGACTTTCAGAGGTGAATGTTAAGTTTGGAAGCGATGAATTTTACGCCTTGCTCAATAGAGAAAGGGAACTCGCACAATTTTTCGCGCTCGGCGAACAAGTTATCGTTGTTTGGAAAGGCAAGGTTTATCGGGTAACGAATTAATTCTAGTTGCCGATTATGATTTTTCACTTTTTAGTCGGGAGCGCAGGCATCTTGCCTGCCACGGCGCGAAGCGTCGCAGAAATTGCCGATTATCAACCGTTTTAGATCGCGCCGGCAATCTGGCAGGCAAGATGCCTGCGCTCCCGACTAAATCACTTCTTTGTATTAACTTTTTAGTATTGATTCACTAATAAATATAAAATACAGAACGAATTATGAGTTTGACTTCAGTTCGACTTAGTAATTCGTTTTTTGGCGTTCGTAAATTCAAACGCATAAGTGATATTTTATTGCTAAACTCTCTCAAAGTAATCGAAGTGCGGAGGAGGAGGATTCTGATGATTTGGAAAAAAATTGCCTTCTTTTATATTTTCACATTTCTCGCTGTTGTTCCCGCATTACACGCGCAATCTAGTTGGAATCAAATTAAAAACGGTGCGACGAGCGATTTGGTAGCCGTCTATTTTACCTCTGCCGAGCGCGGTTTCATTGCTGGCGATAAAGGATATTTAGCGCAAACTACCGACGGCGGCAAAACTTGGGCGCAGCAGTTAATCAACGCGGACGAAGACATCAATGAAATTTATTTTCGCAACGACAAAAATGGATACGTCGTGGCAGGCAAAAAAATGTTTCTGACCGACAACGGCGGACACTCGTGGCGCGAGATAAAAATCTACGACCCGAAAAGTTTCCGTACCGCCGCACCCGAATTTTTGAGCGTGCGCTTTGCCGATAAAAAACGCGGGCTGATTGTCGGCTCGCTGTTAAATAAAAATGACGAAGTAATTGATTCGTTAGTGATGCGAACCGATGACGGCGGTGAAACTTGGTGGCGCGTAATCGTGCCCTCGAAACTCGAATTGTTTCACCTCGTTTTCGTGGGCAGTTCGCGTGGCTGGATTGTCGGCGACAAAGGCTTGATTCTGACGACCCAGGACGGCGGTTTATCTTGGCAGAAGCAAACTTCCGGCGTTGATACAACGCTATACAATGTTGATTTTCGTGATTCGGAGGAAGGTTATGTTGTCGGCGGCAAAGGCACAATTTTAAGAACGGAAAACGGCGGCGAAACTTGGGAGTTGGTGAAAACGAATTTTCCAAGCACATTTTTGCGCGTAGATTTTGCCGACGATAAAAACGGTTGGATTGTCGGTTACGGCGGAACGATTTTGCGCTCAAGCGATAAAGGCAGAACCTGGATAAAACAGGAAAGCAATTCTAAGGAAAATCTCTACGGATTATTTATGATGAAAAAATACGGTTGGGCGGTCGGCGCGAAAGGTTTAATTGTTCAATATCAAAAATAATTGCAGAATTGATAAATCTCAATACGCGCCGAGAAACCTCAAAAGTTCTTTGATACTATTTTAAGCACTTGTGAAAAAATTTATTCAATTTAAGGAACGCCTGCATCGAGGCTTTCAATAAACGCCGCAAAGCGTTCAAATCTACTTGACTACCCAAATTTCTACGCCGCCGTGCGGCGTTTGCCAGCAAGATGCTGGCGTTCCTTAACAGCCAAAACACTTTCAGCAAATTAATTTTCGCCGCGTCGCAACGCCACGCCCATCCGCGCTCCGGTCATTTTTCCATCGGCGAAAACTGCCGTGCCATTGACATAAACGCTGCTGATTCCGATTGGATATTGATGCGGATTTTCAAACGTCGCGCGGTCGGCGATTCGGTTTTCGTCAAAAATTACGAGATCGGCGGCGAAGCCTTCTCGAATTAATCCTCGGTCGCGCAATCCGAATGTTTGCGCCGGCAGCGAAGTCATTTTGCGAACCGCATCTTCAAGCGTCAAAAGTTTTAATTCGCGTACGTAGCGACCGAGAACGCGGACGTTGTTTCCGTAACCGCGCGGGTGCGGAACGCCTTCGCCGAACTCACGAACGCCGCTGTCGGAAGCAATCATTGTAAAAGGTTCGCGCATAATGTTCTGCACGTCTTCTTCGTTCATTTTGTGATAAACCATCTGTGCGCCGCCGGCAGCATACATTTCAAGAATTTGGTCAATCTGCACGTCGAGCTTGTCTTTGCCACGACTTCGTTTGGTGATTTCTTTGATATTCAAACCGTTGAAATCTCTATTCGCCGCGTATGTGGCGACGTTGGCGTAGGAAAAATCTTTAAACTTGCTGTCTTTGAGCGTTTTCTTGATTTCATCAACAATTTTTTCGCGCGTTGTTTCGTCAGCGAGCCGTTTTTTTCCTTCTTCGCGTCCGCCCGCCAAAGCCCAACTCGGCAAAATTGTGTCGAGCGAAGTTGAAGAAGCCGTATAAGCGTATTGATCAACCGTTACGACAAGACCTTTTTCACGCGCCGCGCGAACCAAACCGAGCGTCTCATTGGTTTTCCCCCAATGCTTTTTGCTTGAAATTTTAAAATGCGAAATTTCAACCGGAATTCCGGTTTGTTCGCCGATGTTGATGGCTTCGGTAATAGCTTCAAAAACCTTTTCACCTTCATTACGAATATGGCTGGCGTAAATGCCTTGATATTTGTTTGCCACCCGCGCCAAGGAGACAACTTCATCGGTTTTCGCGTATGTTCCCGGAACGTAAATTAAACCCGTCGAAAGCCCAACCGCGCCGTTTTTCATCGCCGTCTCGACAATTTCTTCCATTTGTTTTAACTCTTCCGCAGTCGGAGCGCGATTTTCCGAGCCTAAAACCTTAGCGCGAACCGAACCGTGAGCGATTAACGTCGCTAGATTAATTGCCAGAGGAGTTTCCTTATAACGTCCGAGAAATTTTTCAACGTCCGTTACCGAGCCGCCGCAGTTTCCCGTAACCAACGAAGTTACTCCCATCTGAATGAAATTTTCCGCTTCGGGATGATTGAAGATATTTTCTGTGTGGGCGTGAACGTCAATAAACCCGGGCGCGAGAATTTGATTCTTGGCATCAATCGTTTGTTTGGCATCAGCCGGAGCAATCCGACCTATTTTCACAATGCGCCCGTTTTTAACGGCGACATCGGCGCGAACCCAAGGATTGCCGGTGCCGTCAACGACGCGGGCATTGGTAATTAACAAATCAAACGGCGCATCGGCAGTTTGTCCGGCGGTCGGAAAAAACAAAACCAAGACGAATAGGAAAAGCAGAAATATTTTTAGAGTGCTCATAATTTTTGGTAGAAATGTCAGGCAAATAATCTTCGGCAATTTTTGCCCGCACAATAAGTAAGTATATTCAATTTTTATAACATCTTTTCTATACCAACTAAAAATGTTCTTTGTTAAAAAACCTCGAAATTGACCGCCTTAAATTACTACACAATTGAGAATTTTTTTAATCGTTTTCAAAAAGGCTTATTTAGTAGACATTATTGGAAATAATATATTTCTTCAAAGTTCGTTAAATCAATTGTTTGAAGTGGCTGGCGGAAGGTTACTCGCAAATTGTGTAACCCACACGCGATTTCCATCACCACATCTGAAATCTTC
>MWYZ01000102.1 GCA_002050365.1 Acidobacteria bacterium 28-1 | reverse complement strand
CCTTTTTTCGTAAAGGCGGCAAACATCTGGTAGAGTTCGTCGTCGAGAATCAGATTTTGCCACGGCTTGCCGCTCGTCGCCTCTGCAACGTCTATCGGCACAATTGCGGAATCGTATTTGGCGCGGGCAAAACGACTTTCAGCAAGGCAAAAACACTCGCCACCAGCCCGCCGGTTTGTCTGCCCGCCTGATGAAAGACAAACTTGATTGATGCCATCGCCACCACCGCCGCCTCAGTATATTGCGGCGACCGCCCGCGCATCCCCGTTTTCTCTGGCTCGACCCAATTGGCAAGTAACTCTTCGGAAATCCAGAACGTCAGACTTCCTCGATTGACTAAACTTCGGTTATAATCGCTCCAGTTGCGGATTCGATATTTGGTCTTCTTTTTCATCGCAGAAAAATTCTACCATCTATCGTTTCCGCAACCTATTTGTGCAACAACGCCCTTTTTATGTATTAACTTTTTAATAGTGATTCACATATTTAACCAGCGGAGCAGCAAAGTGAGGATTATAGCAAAATGCGTCGGTTCACAGAGGGCAAGTCGAATTAGACATCTCTGCTCGCTTACAATTATTATTAATGTTTATGGCTACACTTGAAGAACTTCAATTTGATAACACATACGCGCGGATGCCGGATATGTTTTACCGCCGCGTGAAACCGACGGCTTTGCCTGCGCCGTATTTAGTCAGCTTTAATTCAGCTGCTGCCGAGTTAATCGGGCTTGACGGGCAGGAAGTTTCAAAATCGGATTTCGTCGAGTATTTTACCGGCAACAAAATTCTGCCGGGCAGTGAACCGATTTCCGCAATTTATGCCGGACATCAATTCGGCACATTCGTTCCGCAACTCGGCGACGGTCGCGCGATTCTTTTGGGTGAAGCGGCGAACGCGCGCGGCGAACGGTTTGATATTCAATTAAAAGGCGCGGGACTCACGCCGTTTTCGCGGATGGGCGACGGACGAGCGGTTTTGCGCTCGACAATTCGTGAGTATCTCTGTTCGGAAGCGATGCACTGGCTCGGCATTCCGACGACGCGCTCGCTCTGCATTACGGGAAGCGACGCGCCGGTTTATCGTGAAACTGTTGAAACCGCCGCCGTGTTAACTCGTCTTGCGCCGACGCATGTTCGCTTCGGTTCGTTTGAACTTTTTTATTATCGCGGGCAATACGAGCAAGTGCGCGAGCTTGCCGATTACGTCATCAGCGAATTTTTCCCGCCGCCGGTCGAAACTGAAAATAAATACCTGGAATTTCTGCGCGAAGTCGTTCATCGCACCGCCCGCCTCATCGCGCAGTGGCAAACCGTCGGATTCGCGCACGGCGTAATGAACACGGACAATATGTCAATCATCGGTTTGACGATTGATTACGGTCCGTTCGGATTTCTCGACGAATTCGATGCCGGATTCATTTGCAATCATTCCGATTACGCCGGACGTTACGCGTTCGACCAACAGCCGAATGTCGGACTCTGGAATCTTTATAAATTGGCGCAGACGCTCGTTCCGCTCATCGAACCAGAAGAAGCAGAGGCGGTTCTGGGCGAATATCAAATGATTTTCACGGAAGAATTTTTCAAATTGATGCGGGCTAAATTAGGTTTGGAAAAAGTATTTGTGGAAGACACTGAAATTATTCACGCTCTGTTGGAGATTCTGCAATTGAGCAGCGTTGATTATACGCGCTTTTTCCGTCGTCTGAGCGACTTTAAAACTGCCGAAGGCGAGAAGAACGATGCGCTGCAGGGAATGTTTATTGACCCGAAGAGTTTCGACAACTGGGCGAAAGTTTATCTGGCTCGTTTAACAAAGGAAGCGAGCGTTGACGCGGAACGGCGCAAGCGGATGATGCTTGTTAATACGAAATTCGTCCTTCGCAATCATATTGCGCAAGCGGTAATCGAACAAGCGCAAGCTGATGATTATACGGAATTGAACACGTTGCTTGAAGTATTGCAAAAACCGTTTGATGAACAACCGACGATGGAACGATTTGCCGAACCGCCGCCCGCCGGTGCGAAACGGGTAGCCGTCAGTTGTTCGTCATAAAAGCAAACTACTTTATTTTTTCGCGCTCGGCGGCGTCGCTTTTGGAACGCTGAAAATCAATTTATCGGCATTGCCGAAACGCGAATCGAGCTGCGGATTTTGGTTATTGTTCAACGACAAAGCCGTCTTTGAAACTTTTGGGCTGACCGATTCAATTAATTTTTTGTAAGTTAAACTCGCCGCGCCCCGCGCGTTCAAAGTTTTAAGTAGCGTGCTGGTAAAAAGTCCCATCGGAATTCCGCCTTCGCCCGCATCGAGCGAGAACTCGTCGTCTTTCGAGCCGGTCATCGTCAGATACAAACCGTTTAATTGCGGCTGTGCGGCAGTAGGTTTGGAGGCGGCGGCAGGCTTTTTCAAATTTAAATCCGCAAAACTTTTCGCGTTAAAAGCCTTATGAAGCGGCGTAAATCTTATTTTGGTGAGATTTTTCTCGGCTCTGGCAACCGAACCCGAATGGCAACTGTCGGAGATAAACACGACTTGCGTGCCTTTTTTCGTAAAGGCGGCAAACATCTGGTAGAGTTCGTCGTCGAGAATCAGATTTTGCCACGGCTTGCCGCTCGTCGCCTCTGCAACGTCTATCGGCACAATTGCGGAATCGTATTTGGCGCGGGGGAAGATGACTTCAGATGCGCCCGGTCCGTAGGCTATTTCGACATACTGCAGTTCCGTTTCGTCCTGCTCTTCGGAATTGGCATCGGGGAAAAGCGTGCCGTGTCCCGAATAATGAAAAACGAACAAATCGCCTTCGCCCGCCATTTGTTCATACATTTTGATTTTGCCGATAATGCCTTCGCGCGTCGCCTGTGCGTCGGTCAAAATGGTTGTGTCGGCTTTTTTGAAACCGTATTTGGCTAACATTGCCGCCTGCATTTTCTCCGCGTCGTTGACGCAGCCGCGCAGCGGACTAATCGGTGCGGCGTATTCGTTAATGCCGACGAACAAACCAAATTTGCGCCCTTTTGCTTCGGCTTCGGCGGCGCAGACAAAAACAAGTAAAGCGAACATCAATAATTTAACGGCGACGCGATATTTTTGTTGTATTTCATTTTTCATTTTTACTTTTTTCTCCTTGATTATTTATAAATGCGGCGAAAGTTATCAGTTTCTCCCGCGTGATTTCCCGATTGAAATTTTGGTAGTAAACCAAAAGTAATGCTGATTGCAATTTTCGTAATAACTTGCCACTAGCTTCAGCTAGTGGACAGCCAACAGCAAAGCACAGGCTTCAGCCAAATTTAATCAAAAAAATAATTTCCAAATAGCTTTAGCTAAAGCAAATAGGAAATTTCCGAAATTAATTATTCGGCTAAAGCCGCCGATTTATTTGCCCATTTTGTCCACTAGCTAAAGCCAATGGCAATTTATAGAAGCATTACTTTTAGTTCACTACCGAAATTTTAACTTTTCATTTTGTATTTTTCTGAATCTTCAGGTTTTTGAAAAGATGCGGTTTAAAATTCATTGTTAATATTTACTGCACCACTTTTATCATCTCGACAACCAGTTGTCTGATAAGTTTTTCCTTTTCGCTTAATTTGCCGGCAACGCTGATTTCTTTCCCGACTTGCTCGTTATTTCGCACCAGCACGACGGTAATTGTCAGATTTTCGCCGTCAACCGAATAACCGCCGCTCGGCTTATTTGCGTCAATCATTTCGTCCGTTTCGACGAAATATACCGGCGGGCTTTCGCCGCGGGCTTTTGCAAAACTTACATTTCTCAATTCCTGACGCAGAATCTCAGTCAGTTTTAAGTTATCAAAACGCAGTTTTTCATTTTGCAGATTGGGGCGCAAAATCAGCGGTTTCGGCGTGTTAAGTTTAATTTCTTTGCGCTCGTCGGCGGTAAATGTGCCGATCGAAAAGCTCCTGCTCGTGTCGGGCGTGATGGTTCTCGGCTGTTGAATTCCGCCAATATTGATCGCCATTTCCGGCACTTTTTTGACTGCGTAACTGAATAGCAATTCGACATCGGCAAACTTATCTTCGAGCAATCCCGCGCCCTGCATTCCCTGCAAAAGCGAATACGTCAAAAGCCCTTGCCCGTATTTGTTGGTTTCGTAGGAAATGGCATCCGCCGCGCTGCCCATCAAAATGTAAAATCCCGTGTTGTCTTTCAAACGCTCGATGGCGCGGATTTGGTCGGACGGCAAATCGCGTTTGGTGACAAAACTTTCCGCCAATTGTCCCGCCGCGCAGGTGTCGAGAATCAAAACCTGCTTGAGTGCTTTATTTTGCTTCATCAAATCTTTCAATTCCTCGCTGGAGACGGTCATCGCCCGGCGCAAATTTTCCACGGTCAAAACCGATTTGTCGGTCGTCGTCGCTTCCTGCGTCAAATAAAGATAAGTGTCGCCGCCCGCTTGCTTCGGATTTCGGTTAAGATTTAAAGATATGCCGTGTCCGGCGAGATAAACAATGAAAACATCATTCGGCGTGGCGTTGCGAAAATCGGCAAAAGCCCGTTCAAAATCGGTTTTTGTCGCGGTCGAAACTTTCGCGTCCAGCGCGTTGAATTTGACGCTCGTTTTCTTGCCGTTGCTGGTCAACAGGCGAATATGAACTTTGTTTTTGTCGCCGTTCAAAAGTTTGATTGCGCCGAGTTCGAGCGCGCGGGCGAAATCTTCGGCATCCTTGGCGGCAAAGTTCAATTGTAGATTATCACCCGCATAGTTTGATATTCCGCCGACGATGGCGTAGATATTCACGTCAACGTCTTTTTTAGCCGCGCCGAAACTGATGATTTGCGTTCCGCGTGCCGTTCCGCGCGTCGTCAGCGAACCTGCTGCATTTCGGGCAACAACCTCGATTTTGTTTTCCTGATTGCCGACGAGCGGCGCGTCCTTCAAACTGACGCTTAGCGTAACCGGTTCCTTGGTATTCGGGTCAAAATTTGAGGGACGCGCATCTTTTATAAACTCTTTACCGTTGACGAGAATTTGCACTTGTCCGATGCCGCCGCCGCGATTTGTCAGCTTGACGGTCAAATCTTTTTGTTCGGCATTCGGCTGAACAATTTCGACTGCGGGAAACAAATCTTCTTTGGAAAAAAGCTGGACTTTTGGAAGCGGTTCGCCTTCGAATATTTTCCGCAGAAGACCGGGAACGTAGTAAACATCCTTCATCTGCTCTAAATTAATCGGCTCGTCTCCGATGGCGTAATAAAGTTTCCGTCTGGCGTTCGGCGAGCAATCAAACAAACCTTCCGGAGTGACGACCGCCCAATCAAAACTGTCAATGGCAATTAAACTTGCCAGTAATCGCTCGGTTTGCCGGAAATACAAATTCACTCTGCCTTCTTTGACTTTAACTAAAAATTTGCCGTCTCTTGAGGTATCTTCTTTATTGCTCCTTGGTAGATAACCGGGCGTAAGTGCCAAAACTTCACGCCGGTAATCCGGGTCGTTTTGTGTCAGTGTTTTCAACTCCCGACCCGTTGCAGCATCCCAGACTTTGAGGATTTTTTTTTGACTTTCCGAAGCAATCACTTTCCAGTCAAACGAAAAAACGACTGAGATAATATCTTCGGTATGCCCTTTAAGAGTTTTTAACTCCAGACCATCAACATTCCACAGTTTGACGGTGTTGTCGCTGCTGCCGGATGCGATTGTTCGTCCGTTCGGAGCAATATCTACTGCAGTGACGCTTTCCGTATGTCCTCTTAAGGTTTTTAATTCTCGACCTGAAGCGATATCCCATACCTTGACGGTTCGGTCGTCGCCGCCCGTAACAATCGTTCGCCCGTCAAACGAGATGGCGACTGAATTAATAGGAGAAATATAGCCGTTCATCTGCACGGTAAACTGCGTTTCCGGCGCGGTTTGAGCGGAAATGCCGATTAAAGACAGGTGAATCGAGAATAAAAGAAGCGAGAGATTTTTAAGTTTTTTCATAACTGCTGCCTCATTAGGCGAGTTGATATTTTTTATAACGCTGTTTACTAACGGTTTTAATTCGTAATACTTGCAATCAAAATACCGACAATTAACTTTTTGCGAAAATTATTCTTTCCGCGCAGTGATTTCAAAATTGATTTCGGCGGTCGTCCAATCGCCGACGCTTAACAGGGAAGTTTTCTCGCCCCGCTGCGCGTTGAGCGATTCCATTTCCAGAAACTCGAATTTTTTGCGCGGCGCGGGTTCGGTCGTCGCAATGATTTTGAAAATTTCTTTTCCCGTCGGAAATCCGATTCGCAAAACGCCGTCGTCGCACTTCTCGCCGAGAATAATTCGCTTTCCGGTTTTTGCAGCCAACACGAAGCCGCCGGTTTCCTTGTTTATATTTTCCCCGTCAATGTTACGCGGAAAAAGAATCTGAACGCTTCCGTCCGCGCCGATGTCGAGCAAAGTAATATACAAATTCCTGTCTGAAGTGTTGGCGACTTCAAGCCAGAAATAATCGCCCGTGCTAAATTTATAAGCCGTTTTCGCTGCGTTCCAAACGGCGACGGTTTTCGAGCGCGGAACAAAATTTCCTTTTTCATCGCACGTCGCATCTTCCAATAAATCGAATTTATACGGCGTAATTTTTATCGCGCCTTTCAGAGTTGAATTGTCGTTAGCGATTGATTTGACCGAACGAAGACGCGCCAGTTGAAGCAGTGCTTTCTCGATAATTCTTTCCGTATAATCCTTATCCGCTTCAACGTAAAATCCGTAAAGCGGCACAAAATCCTTTCCCGCCAGATAAAAAATTTGCCGGTCGCCGGCGGGAAATTTCTCGTAGATGTTTCTGCCTGTTTCATCTGTGCCGATTCTAATTGGCGCAGCCAGATTTTTGTCGGGGAAAACTTTATCAAATCTGTCTTTCAAAAGCGCGACGTCCCAACGCGCTTTTGAATCATTCCATTTTCCGCTCGCCAAATCAACGCCGTGCGATTCCGCCGCGCCTTCCGTTTGCATGGCGAATTGTTTCCGCAAATTTTGAATCGTTTTTCTGTCGTCCGCCGAGAGTTTGGCGACATCGTCGCCATCGAGCAAAACTCGAAGGCGCAACGCGCCTAAATCTTGGGAAACGATGACGGCGCGGTCTTCCGTCGTAAAATCGCGCTTTGCCGTTATGATACCGGCGACGGATTTATCGGCGATTGCCTTCGAGATTTTTGCCGTTCCGATTTTCTCGCCTCTTTTGTCGAAAATGTCCAGAATCGTACCATTTATTACGCCCTGCATCGCGCCGGCGGAGATGTGGATTTGTTTATTTTCAATCGCCGAAATTTTAATTGAGTTATCTTCAATTTTGCTTAATCCGCCGAACACGACGCGGCGGTCTTCGCCTTCGATTTGCGGAACTTGCGCGTTACCGAACCGGGCGGAAATATCGCGCGAAACCGCATCCATCAATTCGCGGTAAGTTGTCATCTCGCCTGCGCCGCGCAAATTGTTCAACAGAAAAAACGTCAATCTACCGTAATAAGCCATTGGATACTGGCTCGCATCGGTTTCAAAAACTTCCGTTTGCCCGGCGAGTTGGTCGGCTCGGGCGGCAGAAATTACGATGTAATCTTTGCTCGCCGGCAGGACGTCGGTCTGCTCGTTGTCTTTCTCAGTTTTTTTGTCCGCGCCGCGAATTTGTGCATTTGAAATCGGCACCGGAACACTTGTTCTAGCGGGAATGCGCCGAACATCGCCCGCGTCGCGCGTTCCCGAACCGGAGTGACAGCTGTCAAGAATAAAAACGATATTGTCGGTGTATTTATTTAAGCGTCTTGTCAGAGCGCGATGATTTTTCCCGCCGAATCGTTAATGAATCGGAAGCGGTCGCGGACGTGCTTTATTGAATCGTCGCGGGCGACAATGCGATAAGCAATTTCGAGCGGCGGCGTTCCAAATGCGGCGTTA
>MWYZ01000007.1 GCA_002050365.1 Acidobacteria bacterium 28-1 | reverse complement strand
ACAAATTTCATCAGTTCGCAGGGCATAGTGAGTCTCCTTTTGACTTTTCTTTGGTCAGAAATATCAAAATCAACTTACTTGCTCTGCGTTTCGTTTTCAAATATCAAATTGGATAAAGTCGAGCTAAGAATTACTATATTTTCTTGAGCGTGAAAAGTATGCAATCTTGTTATTTCGTAAGTAATCAGTCTTATAAAATCAGAAGAAGTCCATTTCGCCAAGAGTGTCTCTCGAACGTCGGTTTAGAATTTAGAATTGGATATTCTTTTTCGGTGCGAAGAGTTTTGCGGTATTTTGTTGAAAGACTTTCTCGATTTTTTATAAAATTTGAGTAGCCTCCCAAAGATGCCAAATCTACTCGGTTACTGCCCGATGATTTCACTAAAGTTATTTCTTCGTCTTTTTCTTTATTATTGTTATTCGTAAATCCTAATTGAAAATCTTCTGAATTATACGGAGCAGATAAAACCGAACCGGCTTCCAAACAAAAACTTAAAGACAAATCTGAATATGAACAACTACAACTAGGACAACTTTTCATTATTGACATAATTAAATCTTCTCAAAAATTCAAAACCAATTCGCCGTCTTTCTCTTCAATGGAAACACTTCCGCCGTCGGTTAATTTGCCGAACAAAATCTCATTCGCCAACGGCTGTTTTATTTTGTCGTGAATCAGACGCGCCATCGGACGTGCGCCGTATTTGCCGTCGAAACCGTTTTTCGCCAACCATTCTTTTGCGCTTTCGTCCAATTTTATCAACACGCGCTTTTCGGCTAATTGCCCATTTAGCTCTTTGATAAATTTATCAACAATCAGTTTGATATTTTCTAAGTCCAAAGCCTTAAACGGCACCCAAGCATCTAAGCGATTGCGAAATTCAGGGGAAAATGTGCGTTCGATTGCGCCTTTGGCTTGCCCTTTTGTTTCACTTTGATTTCGGAAACCGACACCGCCCGAAGATAATTCTCTTGCGCCCGCGTTGGTCGTCATAATCAAAATCACGTTGCGGAAATCCGCCTTTTTGCCATTGTTGTCAGTCAAGGTCGCTGAATCCATCACTTGAAGAAGCAAGTTGAAAAGATTCGGATGCGATTTTTCGATTTCGTCAAGAACTAAAACGGCGTGCGGCGTTCGCATAATCGCTTCGGTCAGCAAACCGCCTTGGTCGAAACCGACGTAGCCGGGCGGCGCACCGATTAATCGGGAAACTGTGTGCGGCTCGGCGTATTCGCTCATATCGTAGCGCATAAATTCGATGCCGAGTTGTTCCGCTAATTGTTTTGAGAGTTCGGTTTTGCCAACGCCGGTCGGACCTGAAAAAAGAAATGAGCCGACGGGTTTTGTTTGGTGTCCGAGACCGGCGCGAGAAATCTGAATCGCGTCCACGATTTTATCAATCGCATCGTCCTGCCCGAAAATTACCTGTTTCAAATCCGGTCGAAGTGTTTTCAAGCGGTCTTTTTCATCGGCGACTACCGTTTTTGGCGGAATTTTCGCCATCCGCGCAATCGTGTTTTCGACCATCTGCACGGAAATTTGATTAGGGCGTTTGTCTTCGGCGAGCAGTTTGACGCTCGCGCCGACTTCGTCAATCACGTCAATCGCTTTGTCGGGCAGAAATCGGTCGTTGATGTATTTTCCCGCGAGTTCCGATGCAACGCGCAAAGATTCGTCCGAGTATTTTACGCCGTGATGGTCTTCGTAAAATCGCTTCAAGCCTTTAAGAATTTCGTAGGTTTCTTCGACGGTCGGTTCATTAATTTCGATTTTTTGAAAGCGTCTCGCCAACGCTCGGTCGCGTTCAAACGCGGCTTTATATTCGGCAAAAGTCGTCGAACCGATACAGCGCAGAGCTCCGTCGGCAAGCGCCGGCTTCAAGATATTTGAAGCGTCCATCGAACCGCCCGAAACCGCGCCTGCGCCGACGATGGTGTGAATTTCGTCTATAAACAAAATCGCGTTTTCGTGCTTCTTCAAATCGTTTATAATTGCCTTGAAACGCTGTTCAAAATCGCCGCGATAGCGCGTTCCCGCCAGCACCGCGCCCATATCGAGCGCGAAAACCTTCGCGTCTTTCAAAACTTCGGGAACATTTCCTTCACTGATTTTCAAAGCCAAGCCTTCCGCCAGAGCAGTTTTGCCAACTCCGGGTTCGCCGACGTAAAGCGGATTATTTTTCTTGCGCCGACACAGAACTTGAACGGTGCGTTCGATTTCTGCCGCGCGTCCGATTATCGGGTCAATCTCGCCTTTCGCGGCTTTTCCCACGAGTTCGACGGTAAACGATTCGAGCGGTTTTTTCTGCTTGCCGCCCGCCGCACGTTCTTCGGCAAATTCTTCGCCTTCCATTTCGTCGCCGCCGAGCGGAAATAAATTATCATCTAATTTCGAGATGCCGTGCGCGATGTAATTCAAAACGTCGAGCCGCGAAACGCCTTGCTGTTTAAGCACGTAAACGGCATAACTTTGCTCGGCTTGATAAAGCGCGACGAGAATGTTTCCGCCATCAACCACTTTTTGCCCGCTACCTTCCGCCTGCAACATCGCGTATTGAATCGTCGCCTCAAACGTCGAAGTCAGTTCCGGCAGCTTTTTGACTTTGACAGGTATTTTCTCCAAAACGTCTGTGAAATAATCTTCGAGCGATTTGGCAATTTCCTCAATCTTCGCGCCGCAGTTGTATAAAATATCCCGCGCCGCCGTGTCTTCGAGCAGCGCGTAAAGCAGATGCTCTAAAGTAACGTATTCGTGTTTGTGCTTGACGGCTTCATCAACCGCGTAGCTTAATGTTTCTTCTAATTCTCTGGTTAACATATCTAACTATCGATTCCGTAATATTTGGCTATTGCTGTAGCAGCTATATTAGAAGCAGTATCAACTGTAAAAGTTCCTAATTGTTTCAAAAACGCTTTTAACTTTGTCTTGTTTGGTGATTCTGAAACAATTTCTCCCTCAATAAAATCTGTTAATTCAGTTGCTTCTTGTCTTTGTTCTATGGGTAAATCTTTCAAACTATTTTTCAGTTCATTTAATAATTTTAATACTTCGGATACATTATTCTCGAAATTTTGATTTACATTAGAAGTATTATGTGGACCTGTTTGGACAGAGCCAACGGGCGCATTAAAATTTTGGATAATTGTAGAAGGGAAATGTTCAGTGCTTTTTTGTGGGTAATATATAGAATTTTCAATTTCAACAATACCTTTATGTGACAGACCTATTTCAAATCCAGCATTATTATTTATCAATCCTTCCGCTGCAAAATAGTTCAAATATTCTTGTGCTTCCTCAAAATCATCAATACCTAAGTTACTACAAATCTCCAAAAAATTTATATTTCTATGTGCAGTACCATTAGACGCACGCCATAGTGAAAGCAAAATTTCATATCGTTTTCTTTGTTTTTGAGAAACTAAATCTGCGTTGTCCATAGTTATTAATTTTTCGTAATTTTCTGATTGCAAATCAATTTCAAAATTCACTTCTTCGGTTTCGTCCCAAACTTCGCTCAAATCGTGCGCGTCCCAAAACTCGCCGATTTGCCCGTACGATTCTGCTTCTGAAATTGAACTTTTATTCTTCACTACAAGTCTTCATTTATTATACTCGCTCAAATACAATTTGCCTTCGTAATCAATCAGCCCAAGTTTCACGCGGTCGAGCCAGCCTTGTCTGCCGAGAACATTGCGCGTGAAAGATTCTTCTTTGGCAAAATAGACGGTTGAAACAAATTCGATTTCTAAAACTATTGATTGTTAGTTCGTGTCCGTAGGCGAGGAAACTGCTTGTTGCCGCGCTAAAGCTTTGAAGTTCGCCGTGTTCAACTTCAATTCCTAAAAGCTCGGCGTGTTTTCTTTCAAAAATACAATTCTCTGCGCCCGTATCAATTTTGGCTTTTAAGTCAACCGTTTGTGATCCATATTTCAAATACACGGGAACGGTAATGCCTTTTTTCAAAGTGTCGTAATAATAAATCTCGTCATAGCTCAAAGTTTCAGCCATTACCAACCTCCGAAAGGCAGACTTTCGTCAATAATATGTTCCATAAATGGAATTTCGATGCCCGCTTCTTTTGCCTTTCGGTGAACTTCCAAAGCGTCTGTGCCGTGCGCGACAAGCCGGGCACCTTCCAGACAAACCCATTGGTTCATATACTTTTCGCGGTTTTTCGACAACCATTTTTCAGCCTTTTTGAATTTTTCGATTCGCTGTTCGAGTCCGATTTTTTTATCCGTTTCAATTCGCTTGCATTCTTGTTCTTCTTCGTCAAGCACTTCACGAACTTTGTTGAAATCTTCAAGCGGCAATGTTCTGATAATTTTGGTAACTTGCTCTAAATTTGTTTGCATAACACTCTCCATTTTACTCTTCTTCAACCGTGCAAAGAAGCGGATATTCCTGAGCGCGGGCGAGGTTCATCGCTTTTTCGGCTTTCATATTGGCGATTTCATACGAATACACGCCCGCGATGCCAATGCCGTCGTGATGAACTTGGAGCATTATGGCAAAGGCTTCGGCTTCGGCACGCAGAAAGACGTGGGTCAAGACAAAGACGACAAATTCCATCGTCGTAAAATCGTCGTTGTGCAAAATGACTTTGAAAAGCGGCGGCTTTTCAAGGCGCGTTTCGCTTTCGGTCAGAACGTCGCTGTCGTTTTCAAATTCGGGAAAATCAGGCATACAAATAATGGTAAATGGTTAGTTGTAAATGGTAAATGGAAAACCATTGCAAAATTAAAAATTTACCATTTACCATTTACCGTTTACCATTATCAAAATTTATTCACTTCAAAATACGCTTTAATCGCATTATATTTCGCGGAATTGTTTAGAATATCGAAAATCTTTTCGTAATTTTCCAAGCCTTTTACTCCGTGCGTCATCATTCTTGAAAGCCAGCCCGCATACATTGCTTCGCACAAAGCCAAATCCTTTACGCCCAACTCGAAATGTTCCCGGTTGGCGTTGACCGTGCCGACCATTGCGCGGTTGCCCAAGACAAACATTTGATTGATTTTGTCCGATGGAACTTGGTCGGTTTTGCGCTCCCCGCCCGTAACCGAAGCTAGAATTAAGATGCCGTTTTCGTTTAACGCCTGCATCGCGTCGAAGATAATTGGCGAGTAGCCCGTGCATTCAAAAACCAAATCGTATTCGCCGTATTTTTTCGTCGAATCAGCAATTGATAAATCGTCAGTCGAATCATATGTCGCACCAATTGCTTCGCAAAGTTCGGCATTTAGATAACCTGCACGCGCTTGCTTGCCAAAGCCGTGAACTTCATAACCGCGCAGCCGCAAAGCCATCATAGTTAAAAGTCCGACGTTACCGGTTCCCAAAACCGCCGCCGTTTTCGGATGCCAGATTTTCAAACGCTCTTGAATATCGCTCGCCTGTTTCAAACCTTTTTCTATAATTGAAAGCGGCTCGAGCAGAACAGCGATTTCTTTAATTGCGGGCGGAATTTTGATTAAAAAATCTGCGCTTTCGGCGTAAAATTCCGCCATATAACCGTGAATCCGCGAAATGCCGCGCTCGAAATATTTGTCATCGGTCGTAAAATCCTGTTCACCGATTTTGTCATAAATGCTGTGTCCGCGCGGACGGCGGACGGTTGCCACGACGAAATCACCCGTTTGTAATTCCTTGACGTTTTCGCCCGTTTCGACGACGCGCCCGAAATTTTCGTGTCCGAGAACGAGAAAATCAAAACCTTTCGGCGCAACGCCGTATTCGCCATTGTTGATTTCGCGGTCAGTGCCGCACGCGCCGACGCGCAAAACCTCGACCAGCACGCCGCGTCCGTCTTTGATTGCGCCGACTTTTGGTTTGTCCATCTCGACCAGACGAACACTGTTTTTTTCTTTCGGTGTAACCGCTATTGCTTTCATATTTTTTATAAATAGTTTATGCGAAAAAACTTTAAAAGATTTGCAAAACTTTCTGTTTATTGCCAAACTTTAATGATACTTTCAATTGTTAAATTCTAAAAATGACACAACTGATTTTCAAGTTTTTAAAGACTTGGAAACTTTTACAAAAATACAAGGGAGAAAATATGGCGACGAAAAAAAATCCAAATAACAACCGTAATAACAACAAAAAATTGCAGGAGTTGGAAGTTAACCGCGAGGACGGAACAGACCAATTCTTAACCACCAATCAAGGGTTACGCATCAACGATAACCAGAACTCACTTAAAGCGGGCGAACGAGGCGCAACGTTGCTTGAAGATTTTATTCTGCGCGAAAAAATCACGCATTTCGACCACGAGCGGATTCCCGAACGAATCGTTCACGCTCGCGGCTCAGCGGCGCACGGAGTTTTCAAAGTTTACGAATCAATGGCGAAATATACGAAAGCGAAGTTCTTACAAGACCCAAGCCGCGAAACGCCGGTTTTTGTGCGCTTTTCAACCGTTGCCGGTTCGCGCGGCTCGACCGATTTGGCACGTGACGTGCGCGGTTTCGCCGTCAAGTTTTACACCGACGAAGGCAATTACGATTTAGTCGGCAACAACATTCCCGTCTTTTTTATTCAAGATGCGATTAAATTTCCCGACCTTGTTCACGCCGTCAAGCCCGAGCCGCACAACGAAATTCCGCAGGCGGCTTCAGCGCACGATACGTTTTGGGATTTTATTTCCCTGATGCCCGAATCAATGCATATGATTATGTGGCTGATGTCCGACCGGGCAATCCCGCGCTCCTTTAGAATGATGGAAGGTTTCGGCGTTCACACTTTTCGCTTTGTCAACGAAGCGGGAAAAGCGACGTTCGTTAAATTTCACTGGAAACCGCTTTTGGGCGTTCACTCGGTCGCTTGGGACGAAGCCCAGAAAATTTCCGGCAAAGACCCGGATTTTCACCGCCGCGATTTGTGGGAAGCAATTGAAAACGGCGATTTTCCTGAATGGGAATTAGGAGTTCAACTTGTCGCCGAAGCTGACGAACATAAATTCGAGTTCGATTTATTAGATTCAACCAAAATTATTCCCGAAGAATTAGTTCCCGTTCAGCGCATCGGGAAATTGACGCTTAATCGTAATCCCGATAACTTTTTCGCTGAAACCGAACAAGTTGCATTTCACCTCGGACACGTCGTCTCCGGCATTGATTTTACCAACGACCCGCTGCTTCAAGGACGATTATTTTCTTATACCGATACGCAATTGAAGCGTTTGGGAAGTCCGAATTTTCACGAGATTCCGATTAACCGAACGGTTGCGCCGCTGCATAATAATCAGCGCGACGGGCATATGCGCCAAACTATTAATCAAGGGCGCGTTAGTTACGAGCCGAATACGCTTGCCGGCGGCTGTCCGTTTCAAGCCGCGATGAAAGACGGCGGTTTCCATACTTTTGAAGAGCGCGTAGATGCGAAAAAAGTCCGCGCCCGAAGCGAGAGTTTCCACGACCATTTTAGTCAGGCGACGCTTTTTTATAATAGTCAATCGCCAGCCGAACAAAAACACATTGTTGATGCTTTGCGTTTTGAACTCGGCAAAGTCGAAACGGTCGCCGTCCGCGAAAGAATGCTCGGTTTGCTCAAACAGGTTGGCACTGGGCTGGCGGACAAAGTTGCCGCCGGTTTGGGATTGCTTGTTCCGCGCAAAGCGGAAGAACCGATGAACCGTTCTTTCGGCGCAGACACTAATCCAAAATCGGTGCAGCCGAAAAAGGTTAAATCTTCCATTGAAAAATCAGAAGCATTGAGTATGGAAAATACGGTTAAAAATTCTATCAAAACGCGCAAAGTTGCTGCTTTGATTGCCGACGGTTTTGACGGCGACGCGCTTGATGCAATGAAAAAAGCACTCGAAGCCGAAGGCGCAATGTTGAAAACAGTTGCTCCCAAACTCGGCGCAATCAAAAGCGCAAGCGGCAAAGAAATAACTGCCGATTTTAGTTTTCTGACGGCGGCTTCCGTGCTTTTCGATGCAGTTTACGTTCCGGGCGGCGCGGCGAGCATCGAAATGCTCGGCGGTGAAGCCGACGCTTATCACTTTGTGAACGAGGCTTTCAGACATTGCAAAGCAATCGCGGCAACCGGTGAAGGCGTTGATTTTGTCGGCGACACTTTTGTCAGTCGAGCAAAAGACGATGCGGGAGTAATTTTAGGCGAAAAGGCTGGTAAAGTCGCCGGAGATTTTATTGCGGCAATCGCGCAGCATCGCAATTGGGATAGAGAAATGACTAGAAAAGTTCCGGCGTAAGCATTATTATCAAAGACGAAAAGGTAGCTTCCTGAAGCTACCTTTTCGTCTTTAAATTCCGGCAATTATTTAATCTCAGTAGTTCCAAATTGTTAAAACTGACTTGAAGGACTTGAAAGCATTTGTCAGTTTAGATGTTTGAAAAAAGAAACCAAAAAGGCAGTCAAGTCCTGCCTCGAAAATAGCACAATTTTATCGGA
>MWYZ01000011.1 GCA_002050365.1 Acidobacteria bacterium 28-1 | reverse complement strand
CGAAAGTTTGAACTCGTTTGCCATAATTGCTCAAGTTTTATAATATTTTCATCTGTCAGATTATTGACAAATTTATTAGGCATATTCATTTCTACATTATGCCACAAAACATCTATTCACCTGCATATGCAATAGGGAAAACTTTTTCATTGTTATATTGTGTCGTTAATTTTCCGTCATTCACGACAAAAGTTATTTTGTTACCTGAGCCTTCCATCCAATAGATACCGGCATATCGCGTAAGCTCATCTTTCGGCGGAGCCTCTTTTGCCGCGATGGGAATAGCGGTTAGTGTCGTTTTCTTTTCCTCAAATTTATCAGCCAGAAATATATCGGCGACCCGTTCAGCCAGCATCGTGGAGTTTGTATCCGTGTAATATCTGTTACATAGCACGGCGACAGAAAACTTCTGGTCGGGAAATCGCGTCAGCACGAAACTTCCCCCGCCCGCTCCGTCGTGAGTTACTGTCCGCAGCCCGCGATATGAACGGATAAAAAGACCAAAGGCATAATCGGAACTCTGCCCGGAATTCAAAGTTCCCGGCGAATACAACAATTCCCGAATTCCCGCGCCGCCAAGGCGTTCATCGTAAAAATTTGCGTCCCACTTCGCTAAATCTTCTAATGTAGTGTGGACGCTGCTCGGTCCCATCACTTTCGTAAAACCCCAAACATAGTTCAGCTTTTATCCGCCTTCCTTCTGAGTTGTGTAATTGGAAGCGCGATTAGGCACGATTATCAAAGAATCGCTTCGCACAATCGTATTGTTCATTCCCAATGGAGCGAAAACTTCGGCTTTCATAAAATCGGCGAAAGAACGTCCCGATACACGCTCTACAATCATCCCCAACAAACCATAATTAGTGTTGGAATACATGAACTTTTCACCAGAAGCAAAATTTAACCCCTTTTGTTTGGAAACGATGTTGATGAAATCAGTCATGTTCACCGGATTGTCCATTCTCCAACACGTCATAATCCGTAACGCTCCGTAATCGCGAAGCCCGGATGTGTGATGAACGAGATGTCTGATGGTGATGGGCTTGCCAAATTTGGGAAGTTCCGGCACATATTTGCGCGCATTATCATCAAGCGAGAGTTTTCCGCGTCTCGCAAGAAGCGCAATAGCAAAAGCGGTAAATTGTTTAGAGACCGAAGCAACATCAAAAACAGTGGTTGGTGTAATAGGAATGTTATGTTCCAGATTCGCCATTCCATATCCTTTTTGATAAATGATTCTGCCGTGATCAATAACTGCTAATGCACATCCCGGACAATCCTTCCGGTTGAACTCCTGAAATACCGAGTCTATGCGAGCAAAATCAACTCCAGAAAAACGATTTATTGAAACAGCACTCTTTTGAGTGTCTTTTGTTTTTCCCTTTTTTATATTGCGGTTTACGTTGGTCTTTTTCGCGGAAGTGAGTTGACCGAATACAAATGTCGGCAGCAAAATAATCAGCAGTAATGTGGATGCTTTTTTCATAAAGTTTTCTCAACCTCACAAACACGAAGATGTCTAACGATTGAATTGACGTGGGGCGAAACCGCCGCCAAGCCCGCCAAAGTTTAACGGACAACGTGAAAAGAAAGTAGCTGTTTCGCCCTCACGTCCAATGATTTGTTCGATTTCGCCGTTATTTTCACCACGCTTTCTCACACCTTTCGCATCTTAACATTTAACGGTAACTTTTCAGCAATCTCTTTTAATCGTAGGGTGTCTGCTTCGTTTAGAACTCGTATCGTCTGAAATGCTTGCGCGTATTTGTGCGTTTGGTCATCGGCAAAATGGTTGATAGAAGTAAGTTCAGACAAATATGGCGTAATTGGTTCTGCGTCTAAAGAAAAGTATTTGGATTTTTTGTGGTCAGCCTCAATTCTGTATCTTCCGTAAACATGGTCTGGCGGATTAAAAGCCTTTTCTTCAAGAATCATATGCGCCAAAAGGTAAATCTCCAAGCCCGATTTTTTCTTAATGCCGCCAACAACAAAAACGTCGTCGCCAATCTCGGTAGCTGAATGTAAGCGGCTTTGGTTTGAGTTGAAGGCATAGCCAAAACCGTCAACATTGTCGCTAATATAATTATCGTATTTCCAATAAATCAAAATGCTCACGGATTTTTACCTCACCAACACGAGAAATCGAACGGTTGAGATGACGTGGGGCGAAACCGCCGCCGCGCAACGTCAGGGAAAACAGACAAGCTGAATAACAAAGTCGCTGTTTCGCCCTCACGTCCATTGAATTGTTCGCCGCCGCCTTTATTTTAACGGCGGCTGCCGTCGCAACTTTGCCATCGGTCAACGTGATTTTCACCACGCCGAGTTTGCCTTCGCGCCCGTTCGAGTTCACGCCGAATGGCGCGAGAACTTCGCCGCCGAAATTGTTAATTTTCAAAAGTACCGTTACCAGCGAGCCAAATCGAATCGTTCGATTCGATTCAAGCGAAGTGCAATTTCCGCGTTGCCACCGCGAGGCGGCGAACTTTGTATTATACCGAATTAAATTCCGCATAAATTTTTATGCGGAATTATTAAATAACTGTTAATACTTATCTTACCAAAATTACACCGGACAAAAGCCGAATTATACTTTAAAATTTCTTCACATTCACTTTCGGCGGTCTGCCTGTTTCATCAGAGATAATACGCCTGTTTTATGTTCTTGCCAAGATGTTTTAGAAAGTGGAATTGTTAGTCTCAAAAAAGGTCGTTTTGAGACTAATAAAATATAGCACCAAAAGATTAGAACACTATCAAATTTTCGTCTTCGTTTGCTTTCAATAAATTATTAAGTTCTTCAGTACACGGGAGAGCCGTTCTCGCACCGAGTCTACGGCATTTGAGCGCGGCGACGGCGTTTGCCATTTGTGCGGCGGTATCCACCGATTCGCCTTTCAGGAGACCGTAAAGCAAACCGACGCGAAAAGCATCGCCTGCGCCAGTCGTATCTTGGCAGCCATTCGGAACTTCAAAACCATTTGTTTCGATAAATTCGTTTTCGCACAAAATCAAAGAACCTTTTTCACCCAAAGTCATTCCGACAATTTTGCAGCCGAACTGAGCATTTAATTCGCGCAAAGATTCTTTCTGCTCTTTGATTCCGACAATCTTTTCAGGAAAATCAGAGGAAGAAATCAGTATATCAACGTGCGGCAAAAGTTCTTTGATGTCGTCGAAAACATTATCAACGTCAATCGAAACAATCGTCTTTTCGGCTTTCGCTTTCCGCGCCATCGGCAGACAAGCCCGCGTATCGTGCGGTGTGAAATGCAACACTTTCCCCAAAGCCGCTGCTTCGGTCGGCGCATCTTTTTCGTCGTAAGCCAACAATTTATCTCGATGCCAGATAACCGTGCGCTCGCCGCTGCGCCGGTCAATCACGATAAAAGCGATTTGCGTTCTCGCGCCTTTTATTTGTTCGGCAAACGAGATGTCAACCGCTTCGTCGCTCAAAGAACGCAGACCGAAATCGCCCTCTTGGTCGTCGCCGAAACGTCCGACGTATAAAGTTTTCAAACCCAAACGCTGGAGTCCAACCATCGTCGTCGCCACTTCGCCGCCCGCCGCTTGAACGTAATCGGAAAGCTCGATTTTTGAATTAAATGACGGATATTCGGGAACTTGAATTAAATAATCAACCGCATTTGTCCCGAAACCGACGACATCAAACTTTCTGTTTTCAGGTAAAGTAAAAGGAAAGTTCATAATAATCATTAATGTTTGCAATGTTTTAAGCATTAATCAAACATCAATTTTTAATCTCTAAAAAAATTGAAAAACACTCTTGCCAAACAGTTCCCAAAAAAGTTAGATTGACAATAATATACATATTTTTTCACTTGGCTATTCGAGTGAATTGCAATTAAATTTATAAAATTATTTGGAGAAAAGAAAAATGCCGACCACAGCTTGTCCTGAGTGCAGTGAAGATGTTTACGTTGATGCCGATTCCGAGCAGGGTGATGTTGTTTCCTGCGACGAGTGCGGAACGGATTTGGAAATTGTCGGACTCGACCCGATTGAGTTGGATATTCACGAAGAAAAAGATGATGATTTTAAGATTGATGACGGCGACGAGTTTGAATATTAAGCAATAAAAATTCGTCGTCTTCGATTAAATTATTTAATCTCATAGCCTGAACGGTTTTGTTTGATTTGTAAGTTTTTCGGTGTTTCAATCCGAATTTGATGAAACCTTCCATCTTGGCGATTCTGCGGTTTTGGATAAAAAGCCAAAACGTAAGAAGCCGTTATCTCTTCGGCTAAAGATTTAAAAAGCGGCTCGAAACTTTTCTCGGTCGCGTAGAAAGCGCGTCCGCCGGTTTTTTCTAACAATCCACTGGCTTCGAGCGGTGTAAGAAGCGGCTTTTTATCTCTTTGAAGGCGCGAATAAGACGGCAAAAGCACCGAATAGATAGTTGTTTCCGCATCATTGGCGCGTTCGATAACGGTTTTCGGCGCGACCGTATCGCCAACCGGAAAGCCGTCGGTAATCAAAATAACGGCGCGTTTTGAAAGTTTTTGTTTGATTGCCGAAGGTGATTTTTTCCTGAGCAGCCGAATTGCATCGTCGGTCGCGTCGTAGGCGTGAGTCGAAAGCCCATCTTGTTCGCGCAGCAATTTATCAAAGGTTTTTTCAAGTTTGTCGGGACGATTCGTGAACGTCTGAAGCGTTTTAACCTCCATACCAAAGGTCATCACGGCAAAATAAGAATCGTAATCAGCGAGCCTTTGAACGAAAACTTGCAGCGCATCCCGGAGACGTGAAAGCTCTGCGCTCGTTACGCTTCCCGAAACATCGAGCGCAAAAACTATCGAAAGCGGACGACCATCAATTCTTTTTATCGGCTCAAAGAAATCAATCGGACGCTCCGCGCCGTCTTCAAAAAGTCTGAAATCCTTCGCTTCAAGACCGCGCACGGGTTTGCCGGCTTTATCGGTAGCGGTAACTTCAAACGCAATTAAATCAGTCTCAACGCGAATTATTTCATCGGAATCTTGAGCCGCCGCTGAAGCTGTTAAGCAAAACAAAAACAGAAAAATGATTCGCAGGTTAGCGCAGATAAACGCCGACCGATTCCGAAATTTGCGTTCATCTATCGCTATTTGTGTTCTCATCCCGCTTAATATTTTTACAGCTTTTCGGCAAGCCTTTAGCTTAAAACTAGCAATCAAAGGTCTTCTTCGATTTTTCTACCGTAGCAGATAAAGTCTTCCAAAATCAATACTTCTTTAAGAAACTTCTAAACGTTCTATCTGTTGCCTAGAAAATTTCAATTGACTAAAGACAAATTTCATTTCTCACTTTTCATTTTTCACTTTCTTAGCAATCCAATCGTTCACATTCTTTTCCAGAATATCAAGCGGCAACGCGCCCGAAAGTAGAACAACATCGTGAAATTCTTTAATATCAAACCGTTCGCCGAGTTCCATTTTTGATTTGGCGCGGAGTTCTTTAATTTTCAACTCGCCGATTTTATAAGCTAACGCTTGTCCCGGGTCGGAAATATAGCGGTCAATTTCGTTAACAATATCCTGCTCGGTTTTCGCGGCGTTGTCTTCGAAATAATCAATCGCCCGTTGCCGGTCCCATTTGAAAAAATGAATGCCTGTATCAACCACAAGCCGCACGGCTCGCCACATTTCGTAAGTCAATTGACCGAATTTGTCGTAAGGGTCGTTGTATAAACCCATCTCTTCGCCTAAACTTTCCGAATAAAGCCCCCAGCCTTCGATAAACGCCGTAAAGCCGCCGAACTTTCTAAAATTCGGAACTTCACCGAGTTCCTGCTGCAAAGCTAATTGCAAGTGATGTCCGGGAACTGATTCGTGCAGACTCAAAGCCATCATTTCCCACTTCGGACGAACTTCCGGTTTATAAAGGTTGACGTAATAATAGCCGGGGCGCGAGCCGTCGGCGGCAGGTTGGTTGTAATAAGCCGTGGTCGTATCGGGCGCGATTTTTTCAGGAATCGGAATCACGCCGTAAGGTGTGCGCGGCAGAGTGCGAAAAACTTTCGTCAGATTTGGGTCAATTTTTTTTGACATCGCGCGGTAAGCATTCAATAATTCTCCGGGCGACGTGTAAAAAAATTGTTTGTCGGTTCTCAAAAATTGAAAGAATTCCTGAAGCGTTCCTTTAAATCCGACTTGAGTTTTTATTCGTTCCATCTCGGCGCGAATTCGCGCAACTTCCGACAAACCCTTGCTGTGAATCTGCTGCGGTGTCATCGTCGTGGTCGTATTTGAACGCGCCAGAAAAGCGTAATATTCCGCGCCGTCCGGTCGCTGCCAAACTCCTGCTTGCGCATAAGAAGCGGGCAAATATTCGCCCATAAAATAAACTTTTAGCTTTTTGTAAGAAGGAACGACTTTGCCGTCAATCGCTTCTTTCGCCAGATTTTTAAGTCTGATTTGTTCGCTTTCGGAAATATCTTTTGGGAAACTTCTAAACGGCGCGAAGAACGGATTTTGCTCGGCAGCGGTCGTCATTTTATCAATCTGCGCCGGAACGCGCTCCATCACTACTTTCGGCAACACGATGTTTTGCTTTGCGCCGGTCTGCATCAAAGCCAAAGTCTGCTGCATAAAAACGGGAAAAGCGTTCATCCGCGCAATCCAATCTTCATAATCTTTGACGGTTTGAAATTGAATCAACTGAGCGAGTTCGTCAATCGTCTGAATGCCGCCTTGCTGCGTAATCGGTAAAAGATAGCGTTTATATTTATTGCCTTCGACGGCTTCCTCGTAATCTTTTTGAAATAAATCGTAATTTAGTTGGTCAGGCACGGAAAGCTCGGCGCGATAAATTTTCTTGAGCGCGGCAAGTGTTTCGATGCGATGTTGCTGTCGTTTCTCGATCGCCGAGAGACTGGCGTCGTTCCAGCGATTATTGTAGCGTTTATCACCCAAAAACGAGGCGAACGTTGGATTTTCTTTCAAACCCAATTCCCATTCAGCGTTGAATAAAGCGTAAAGCTGTTTGGTCGCGCCCGTTTGATTTGAAGCCTGATTTTGTGCGGAAACAATCGAAAAAGCCGACGCTAAAAACACAAACAATACGAAATATGACATGCGGTTAAACATAATTTTTCGATTTCCTTTGAGTAGAAATTAAAAGACGGATATTTTCATAGAAATATATCACCTTACCGAAAAAAGCCTAAACGATTTTCGTCTGCTCACTATTTCGCGCTTTAGACGCTTGTAAAATCGCGCTTCACACTAATGATTTCAATTCAGTAAACGCCTGATTAAATTTCTAAATTTATGCCGTCCTGTGCTTGGAGAATTTCGCAGGGCGGCGAAAATTTTGCGACTTCTTTTTCAAAATCAACTGCGTCCCATTCAGGATAAAGATGCGTTAATACAACTCGTTTCGGTTTGGCAAAGCGCACGAGATACATCGCCTCGCTAAGTTTGAGATGCGTGTCAACCGGTTTATCCGCGAAAAATGAACATTCCATGATGAGCAAATCTACATTTTGCGCCAGCGTTCCGACGGTTTTCGTAAAACCTGTATCTGCCGTATAAACCAACGTTTTGTCCGTTTTGTTTCTGATGTAAATTGCCAAACTCTCCAGAGTGTGTGGCGTGTCGAGCGCAACGGCTTCAACATCTTTTAAAATCTCAAACTTTTCGAGCGATTCGACTTCTTGAAACTCAAGCGGAAACGGCTGTTTGAGCAATTCATAATTGTTTGTTTTATCAAACGCTTTTGTGATTTTCTTTAAACCTTTCGCGCCGAAAATTGTCAACGGCTTTTTTCTCGTTTGAGTTTCGGGCGCGTATTTCGTGCCGAACAAAAATGGGAAAAGTCCGCCGATGTGGTCGAGGTGAAAATGCGAAATCCAAATCGCGTCCAGATTCGCCCAATCAAGATTTTCCTGCGCCATTCTGTGCACTGCTGAAGCCGAACAATCAAGCAGAATTGAGCCGCTTTGCGTTTCGAGCCAGAAGCCAGAAGAACTTCTCTGCGGATGCGGCACGGAAGTTCCCGAACCAAGAATCGTAAATTTCATAAAACAATTAAACCGCAAAAGACGCAAAAGACGCAAAGGAAAATTTACAGGGATAAAAGCGATGGACAGGATAAATAAAATCCCTGCTTATCCTTTTTATCCCTGTAAATTATTCTTCTTAGTATTCTCTGTGGTAAATTTTTGTATGAATGAAATTGACATCTTAGCAATCTTCGCGCACCCGGACGACGTGGAGTTAACCGTCGGCGGAACGCTTTTGAAAATGAAATCGCTTGGTTATAAAACAGGTGCGCTTGATGTAACAAAGGGCGAAATGGGAACGCGCGGAACTGTGACAGGTCGTGCCGAAGAAGCAGATGAAGCAGCGAAAATTTTAAAGTTAGACGTGCGAGAAAATCTCGAATTGCCCGACGGTCACGTTTGGCTGACGGAGGAAACCCGCACAAAATTAGTCAGAGTTTTGCGCCGCTTGAAACCGAAAGTTTTGCTCACGCACCAGATTGACGACCCGCATCCCGACCATAATCATATTACACAAATCGTTCGTGAAGCGGCGCGGCTTGCTTCGATGCAGAAATACGACGGCGATTTCGGACAAGAAAAAATCAAAGTTCCGATTGTCGCGCACAACATTTTTTCACAGCGCGTTATGCCGTCATTTATCGTGGACGTTTCAGAATTTTCAGCCCAGAAAACCGAAGCGATTCGCGCTCATAAATCTCAATTCTACAACCCCGAATCAATCGAACCTGAAACTCGTCTGACGGGCAAAGGTTTTATTGACGAACTCGAAAACCGTTCGCGTTATTTCGGCAGCTTAATCGGAGTAACGGCGGGCGAACCGTTTTATGTGCGCGAAGCGTTGAACGTCGAAGACCCGATTGCGCTTTTAACGCGCCCAATGAATCTTTATTCTTAGGGACGCGGGACAAGGGTCGAGGGTCGAGGGATTAGAAGTGTAATTTTTCAACAAGTTGAGTGTTATGGACGAAGACAAGGCAAAGGTGGAAGGTTATAGAGATTTGATTGTTTGGCAAAAAGCATTGTCTTAGCTCGACTTTATCCAAATTAGGTTACAAAGCAGAGCGTTTCTGTCAAACATTTCATTAATGAGCGAGGTATTTTTATCATCTCCACCTCATTTGGCGATGTTTGAAAACTCCTCTCTTCCCATAAA
>MWYZ01000001.1 GCA_002050365.1 Acidobacteria bacterium 28-1 | reverse complement strand
GAAATCGTGAAAATGCTGGATAAACCGACGGTGATAGTAATAGATAATGCGCCAATTCACCGGAGTGAAGAGTTTGAGGAAAGTCTTGAAGAATGGGAGCAAAAAAGACTGGCAATCTACTATTTACTAACCTATAGCTCGGAACTAAACAAAATAGAGATGCTGTGGAAGAAAATCAAACACGAATGGTTGCCCTTGGAAGCCTATCAGTCATATCAAAAATAAGGGCTTTCTCATAAAAAATTCAACTTTTTGAGTATTTCTAATAAACTGTTGAAATTATCGGCAAAATCTTCTAGCTGTGCCTTTTTATTGAGACATTTTGTTTCACTTAAAACCTTTGTCACTAATGTTCGCATCCCTGCCAGAATTCGATTTGAATTCTTTTTTTGACTCGCAGTTGGTCTTCTCTGAGCGTCACATCGCGGATGTGATTATTGGTTTCTACTGACCAATGTTTTCTCACCGCAGAGCACAATTCCGACAGCTTTGTCCGTTCATTTGATAAATAATAACTCGTTTCCACACTCTGTTTGCCACTTCTGATTTCAACTCCCTGGCGTTTGACGCGTGACCGCCCTTTGAATTTGGCATTTGTCCCACCGCTCGTCCTGATAAATGTTAGCAATATCATACACTTGATACTTGCGCTGCTCGATTCTGCCATGCCCTTTTTCCAGACTTTCGGTTTCCCACAAAGACGGTCGCTGCCGAACCATTTCTTGCACTTCCAAGAACATCTCTTTTTGATTCTCTTTCAATCCAACCAGATAAATCCCGCCTGCTTCGGCTATCGGCTCGAGCGACAGAGGTTTGCAATGGAGCGCGTCCAGACTGATTTTCTCGGCACATAAATCATTCTCTTTCAATAATTGCCGGACTGCCGCTACTTCCGACTCTTTGTTTCCAGAGTAGTAGGTTTGGCTCTGAACTTGCAGAGTTTCGTGTTCGATAGCTTGCACCACCGCCTCGCCTCTTTTCGCCCCCGAAGCGATGCTGCCGCGCAGTTCTTTGCCGTCAACGGCAAACCATTTCCGCTCCGCAGAATTTAATTTCACCCCAAAACTTTCAAATAACAAACCGTCAAACACTTCAACTGACACTTTCTCCAACACTCGCGGCAGTTGCGCCCTCGAAACGGCAGACTTCGCCTCCACACTCAAAGCCGTCATTAACCGTTCGTAATGATTCTTCAAATGCCGATGAATGCTCGACAAAGAGCCGTCTCGATGACTTAACAGAGCGAGCGTGACACCAACTAAAACAATAGCTAAATCGTGTCTTTTGCCACGATTGTCGCGTAAATCCAAACCTTCGGCGTTTTGAAGTTTCTCGAAAAAACTTCTATTATCTTTTTGACAAGGCTGCATAGTGGTTACTTTTTCTAAGTCGCAAAACTATAAAAAATAACTGTTTGTAGCCTTGTTTGCAAATTTCTTTTTATGAGAAAGCCCTATATCAAAAACTAACCGAAGAACTAGATAAAGTGCTTTCAAAAATCGGTTCATTATACAAGATTACTTTTAGTTAGGTGCATAGTAAGCAGAAATCGGTTGGCAGTTGCTAATAAAAACCGCGACTAAATTTTCCGATTTGTTCTAACTTTCCGGAATTTAAAACGGTATTTTCCTCTATTTTTATAAACGAATTCTCCACGCCGTCCCAATCACATTCAAATCGCCCGGACGCGAAAAGCCGTCGTTTTGCCGCAAATAGAAAACATCGAGCTGCAGATTTTTCGTCAAAGTCTTGTTAATTCCAATGCTGAACCGATTGCGCGAAAATCGTTTTAAAATAGAATCGTAAAAAATTTCTTCGCTGACGAAAAATTTCGCGTCGGGAATGATTTTTTTGATGTCTTTTTCAAACGTCAGCGACGGGCGATAACGCCAGGAATTGCGCGGCTGGCGCAGACGACGCTCGATCCAACTGCGATGCGAAAGCCCAGTTCTTTTGAATGAAAAGCGATAAGTTGCCCGGAAATTGAGTCGGTGTTCCGTCAGAAATATGCCACTGACGTTTCGCGCCACGATGTTCCAGTAAAACGGTTGAAAAGACCAAGATTTATTCGGCTTATAAAGAAATCCGACGGCGATTCGGCGGTCGTTAAGGCGCGTAATGTTTTTACCGAAGCGAAACGTTCCGGTCAAAGTAAAATCGAATTCCTTTGTTATCGGAACGGTGATTTGCACGTCGTTCCAGGATTGATTGTCGTCCGTATCAATTGTTTGTGCGCGGGTGAACAATACACCGAAGCCGATTACCGCCAAAACAAAAAATATTTTCCTCATCCGACTATCCTCCGTTGAGCAAAGATAAAGCCATTTTATTTGCCTGTTCGTGAATTTCCGGTATCGCCGTTGATTCCCACAAAATGCCTTTCAATTTACGGCTCGCCCGCGCCGATTTTATAAAGTTCTTGTGCCCCTCCAGCGTCCGCCAAATCACGTCTGACCAACAAATAAAGCTCAACGCCCGGACGAAGCGGAAAAGTCCCGGCATATTTGTATTGCGTCGCGTATCTTTTGTTCAATTCTCCTTTTTGTTTTTCCGAAGCGACAATTATTTCCGCCGTGTTCGTATCAATTAAATTGCCGTGAAAAACCGCCTTCGGATATTCGTGCAGATACCAAGGCATTGGCCAATAATCGGGCGAGACAATTTCAACCGAAGCATCTTTGCCTTTGCCGCTTTTTTCAGCATAACGCTCGATTTCATTGATTAAATTATGAAACCCGCGCGTTGTGTGGGCGTAGACATACGGCATTGAATCGTCGTCATACTTTTGAAAATTCAAATCGTAAGTTTGATAACCGAGAACGCCAACGGCAATAATTGTTAAAACTCCGCCGGCAATCTTCAATAAGACATTGCGCGAAGCAATGAGTTCGTTGATGCCGTAACCGGCGATGACGCACATCGGCAAAATGAAGCTTATCGCCAGCCAAGGCGTTTTGTAGGGAATAACCGTGTAAGCGAGAAAAAGTCCGAATGCCCAAAATGCGGCGAACAGCGCAAACCGATGACGCGCTTTGAGTAATGCAATCAAAATCCCGACTGATGAGAGAATTAGAATCGGCGATTCGATTTTCAAAAGCCATTTTACATAAGCCAGCGCTCCGTTTTGCGTGTGGTCTTTCGAGCCTGTTTTTGTCCAGATGGCATAAGCCTCGAACCCTTTTTTTATGCCTTCCGGATAAGTGAAAAACGACGAGAAAAACAAAACACCGATGTAGACAAAAACACTGGCAGCCGCGACAATTATCAAAAGCAAATCGCTTGACGTGCCTAAACGCTCACGAAAAGTTGCCCAAGTTAATTCGACCGGTTCGAGTTCGTTTTCCTTCGGCTGGCTAACGACTGCTTTGTAAATTTTGCGCCACAACCAAACACAGACACACGCCATCAACATTGTGCCGATAGTGATAAAAGCCGTTTCTTTAGTGGCGAAAAGCAGAATGGCGGAAGCCGACGCGAGCAATAAATAAATCGGCGTGCCTTCATTCCACGCGAGCAGCATCCGCACAATCAGCAAAACCAAAAACGATATGAGTGCGAACAAAGCGAGCCGAACAACCCAAAACAAAGTAGCGTTTTCCTTACTGACAAGATTTGCCAGATTAAGCGCGGTTGGCAAAAAACAGACGAGCAACAGAAACGTCATCGTCGCAATCGCAAATACGCCCGCTTTTCTTTTTTCTATAAAATACAAAACGCCGATGACAATGGTGAAAGAAAAGAAAGCAAATAAAATTTCGTGAATAAAATAACGCGAAATATAAACCATTCCGGGCGAGAGCGTGATAAACAGAGCGGCGGTCAGACTTCCGATTTTGCCGATGTAATTTTTTAAGAAAAAAGCCAGAACAACCATCAACAGTCCGAAAATCGCCACGCTTCCTCTGATGCTCAAAGTATTTAAGCCAAACGTTTTCGCCGCCGCCAGCGCGAAGTAATATAAATCCGGACCGTGATAATTGCTCGGGTCATATTTATAAATGCCGTCGCGGAAAAGCGTAGTTAAAAAAAATCCGTTCACGCCTTCGTCGTGGTGAAGCGGTTTGAGTTCTAATCGCCAAAAACGCAGAAATGCGGCGACAGCGGTTACGGCAAAACAGCCGAGAAGCCACAAGTGGTCTTTGGTATTTAATATTTGGTCTTTGGTTTCGATTCCCAAGTTCCAAGTTTCAGGTATTACCTCCGCGTCTTCGCGTCTTCGCGTCTTCGCGTTCTTGCTGCTGTTCATATGTGGTTTCATTTCTTAACTTGATAAACGCGATATTGTCCGGCTTCTGCCGCGACCGGATATCGTCGGAAAAATTCTTCGTTGACGGTCAAATTCGATTTTTCTTCAGGACTGATTAAAACATATTCGATGCCGTATTTTGTCAAAAGAATCTCCGCCGCCGGGTCGCCCGAATAGATTTTTTTCACTTCCGTTTCACGTTCTTGATAATCAATTCCATAGGAAGAAAGATGCCCGCTGTATCGCATAAGAGAGCGTCTGCCCGACAAAACGATTGCCGAATTATAAGTCGGCGCGTTCAAAAATAAAGCATTCGGCGCAGTTTTTTGTTTGATTTGCTGACTGATGGCAACCGCGTCTTTGTCGAAAACTTTGTAATTGATTTGTTTTGCCACGACGCGCCAAACATCCAACGCGCCCGAAAAAGTTAGCACGACCAAACAACCGACGGCAATGATTTTAAAGATTCTATCTTTATTCCAAAGCCACGCCAAACAAAACGCGGCGAACGGAAGCGAGCCGACGAACCAATAAATTAAAACCTTGATATTGTCCCATTCCCATGGTGCGAGTTTGACGAGATTTGCCACGACGAAGCACAACAAAAACGGGAGATAAAAATACAAATGGAAAATGGAAAATGGAAAATGGAAAATGTCATTTTTGAATCGGCGTTTGTCCGTTTCAATTCGCAGTTCATTTTCTTTTTTGCGTCGCAGCAGTGAAAAAACCAAATAAATTCCGAAAATCAAAATCGGAATGAAGATTCCCAAGTTTTTAAACCAAAACCAAATAAAATTTTCGCCTCTCAAATCCCAACCGAAATTCCACGCGACAAATTCCGTCAAGCGCGTTGCGCTGCCCGTCATTGCCCAAATGAGTTCGGGAACGGCAACGATTGAAACGCCCGCGCCGAAAGCAATCCATTCGCGCCATCTGCCCGATCGAAAGAAAAATAAAAACGCGCTGACCACGAACAACACAACTAAACTATGAACGTGAATGAGGGGCAAAGTTCCCGCGAGCAAACCGAGGAAAAAACAGTGACGAGTGGCGAGTGATGAGGGACGAGTGTCAGTCTTATAATTTAACTCGTCCCTCGTCCCTTGTCCCTTGTCCCTATTAAAAACTTCCCAGAGCCTTTGCAAAACAATAATTGTCAGCGGCATTCCAAGCAGCAAACTCCTCTGCGTTACAAATAGTGTTATCAATGAATTTCCCCAGCGAAATTTATCGCCGCTTGTATAATCGCGCGGCAAATTCCATACAAAATCAAAAAACCCCTGCGCTTGCTGCCAGAAATCTTTGAAAAACCACAGAAACCCAAGCCCGCCGCTAAAGAATAAAAGCACCGGCGCGATTTTTCCCGCCAACCAACTGCCGGTTAATTTGAAAGTAAAGCGTTCTAAAATGACGAGCAGAGAAAAAGCTAAAAAGACATTTTGGACGAGCATCGCTTCGCGCACCCGTCCGCCGAGCGCGACGAAACTCGCCGTTACTAAATCCGCCATAAACGGATAAGAAAATTTGGCGAAAGCGTAAGAAGGATTTTCAGGCGGGAAATTTTGCCCGTCGGTGAAGGAGAAAATCGCGCCCAAATGAAACGGCAAATCGCCTAAGTTCTGCGAGCCGCCGGTGAAAATTCCATTTGGCGTTTCAAGCATTGCACGTTCAAAAAACAGCCAGAACAAACCGAAAAAGAAAACATAATAAGCGAATCGGAAAATCTTTTTGGAATTCGCACCTTCGAGTTTGCCTTTAGCTTTGCGCCAATTAGCGAGAAATTTTAGGCGGTTTGCTTTGTTATTAAATAAAACCAGAGGCGAAAGACTTATCAAAAAAGATAGCGAAACGGTTGCCTGGTTGAATCCGAAAAAACACGCAAGCAAAAAACAAATCAATCCGAAAAGCGCTGAACCGACGATATTTCCCGCACAAACACGCCATAGAAGCGGCTCGTCATCGGCGAAAAGATATGTCAAGCTTAAACCGCCGACGGTAATGAGCAAGATTAAAATGAAGGACAAAAGCATATTTGCGGAATTGATTTAAGTGCGTATTTACTAAATTATAAATTACCTTAATTCTTCTGTAAGACAAAATTTTACAAAATCTTTTCCCGTTGCCATCAAACTGTTGGAAAAACCATTTGAATAAGTTATACTTTTCTCCGTCAACCATTAGCTTTTCCAATACAATTCGAGGTGAAAAATGAAAAACGTTCGTCTTTTAATAACATTGTTTGTTTTGTCGTTGATTTTTTCGTGCTTTTCCGCAAACGCGCAAAAATCCAATGAAAACCTTTTCGGTATTTTTAATTTGCCGATTGCCCTGCAAAGTCCGCCGTCGGTTGAGAAGCAAACAGTTTTGCCAAGTTCGCAAATCAAAGATATACAGGTTTTCGGTGAACAATCAGGTTTAGCTTATACGCGCGACACGCTTTTCCGAACCGACACGGGCGGCGCAACGTGGCGCGAAATCGCTTTGCCGCGAAGTTTCTCGGAAACAATCAGCACAATTTCGTTTTCGGATGAAAATATTGGTTGGGCGATTTTAGCCGACGAACAAAATGCGCATCTTGAAATTGCCAAAACAAACGACGGCGGAAATTCTTGGACGAAAACGCCGATTCGACTGAGAAACGAGGATTTGTCAGTAGCCGATTTTGGAAATATATATATCGGCATTCTGGGTAACGGCGATTTGAATTTATCTATTTCCACAATGACAAGTTCTAATTTTGCCGGAATAATTATTTACGAAACAAAAGATGGCGGGCAAACTTGGAAATTTTCGCAACGCTCGGTGGAAATTCGTCGTAATGACGATGCTTCTGCCGAACAAAGGTCGGGGAGTTGGATTTTGAAAACTGAAGGAAATTGCACCGGCGCGAAAACCGGCTGTGTTCAGGAAACTAAAATCTTCGACGGCGCAAAGGAAATCACACCGTCCGCAATCAAAAATCTCGCCCGCCTCGAAAAGGAAAACGCCCTACTTGAAGCGCAAAATTCCGTATTTGCCAGACCGCCGAACGGTTCGACGCGCATCAGCCTGAATCGCGGTTTCGACAAATGCACCGCCGCAACCGTTGCACAAATGCAAATTTGGTGGAACACTTCGCCGTTTTATGATTCAAACATTTACATGTCGGGCAGAAATCGCGGTTGTTCGCAGCCGCAATTGTCAGCGGCTTGGGTTGATCAAGTTTCCGCGATGGGTTGGGGTTTGATTCCGACGATTGTCGGTTATCAAGCACCTTGCTCGGTCAGCACTAATAGTCAAAAACATAGTTACGACACGGGCGTAGCTGAGACGCAGGGACGCGGTGAAGCGGACATTGCCATTGCTGATGCGACGAATCTTGGACTGACGCAAGGCACGGTGCTTTATTATGATATGGAGCGTTACGATGAAACGAGCGGCACGCCCGGTTGTCGGCTGGCGGTCAATGCGTTTCTGAAAGGTTGGACTGACCGCTTGAAAGAGCGAGGTTATATTTCCGGCGTTTATGGTTCGCCGACGAACGCCGTCAACGACTGGATAAATCTTCCGCCGGCAAGCCGTATGGACGCGGTTTGGCTCGCTCGTTGGGACAATGTTCCATCTGTTTGGTATTACGGGCCGCCGTCGCCGGTCGTGCCGGTTAATTTTTGGTCAAACAATCAGCGCATCAAACAATGGCAAGCACCGCACAACGAAACGTGGGGCGGCGTAACTTTCAACATTGACGGCGACATTTCCGACGCGCCGGTTGCAGGACCGGCAATCGCCAAAAATAAAACGGCAGATTTTGACGGTGACGGCAGAACCGATGTCAGCGTTTATCGTCCCGAGACCGGTAATTGGTATGTTTTGAAAAGTTCAAATTCTGCTTTTAGCGCAGTTGCTTTTGGAACGAACACTGACGTTCCCGCGCCGGGCGATTATGATGGCGACGGTAAAACGGATACGGCGGTTTTTCGCCCCGCCGAAGGCACTTGGTATATTTTGACGAAAGCCGGATTTTTAACCGTGCGGCAATTCGGAGCAAACGGCGATATTCCGGCTCCGGCAGATTATAACAACGACGGCAAAACCGACATCGCCGTTTTTCGCCCGTCAAACGGCTTTTGGTATATTGCCAACAGCGACAGCCGCGGAACTTTTACTTTTGTGCAGTTCGGACAAAACGGCGATAAACCGGCGCAAGCCGATTATGATGGCGATGGCAAAGCGGACATTGCCGTCTGGCGAGCTTCGACCGGCAGTTGGTATTATCTCAGAAGCTCCGACGGAACTTTCGTCGGAGTCGCTTTCGGAATTTCCACCGATTTGCCCGCGCAAGGCGATTATGACGGCGACGGCAAAACGGATTTTGCTGTTTTCCGCAGCGGCACGTGGTATCTGCTGCAAAGCACAAACGGATTTTCCGCCGTTGGGTTTGGCGCGAGCGGCGATTTGCCGGTAACCGGCGATTTCGACGGGGACAACAAATCCGACATTGCAGTCTTTCGCCCGTCAAACGGCGGTTGGTATCTGCTGCAAAGTACGAACGGATTTAACGGCATTGCGTTTGGAACTTCGACGGATAAACCTATTCCGAATGCGTATCTGCCGAATTAAAAGTTCGACGCTTAATGGTGGTTAAGAGGAGCTATAAACCGCAACATTTTTCTTTCTGTTGTCTGAACAACATAGCTTTCTAATATTTTGGTTTTTTCGATTTCAGCTATTGAGGTGGTCTAATTAAACGATACACGAAGCTCTCGCTAAAATGAGAGTATGCGAAAATATGATAATGAGTTCAGAGAAAATGTCGTCAAAAAGATATTAGACGGGCAATCGGTCGCCTTGGTGTCAGGCGAGTTGGGCGTTGCCGAAAGTCTGCTCCATAAGTGGAAAAAGGCTAAACTTGAAACGAGTTTAGACTTGGAAAAAGAGAATTTGGAACTCAAAAAGAAGTTACGCGAAGTCGAGATGGAGCGCGACATTCTAAAAAAGGCGGCACTTATCTTCGGCAGGGGAAGTTAGAGCGTGTCTGAAAAGTCTCCGTCAGTCGGTTAAGATGAATTCATGACGAAAAGAATTTATCCTTGTGACCTCTCTGACGGAGAGTTTGAGTATCTCAAAAAGTGTTTGCCCAAGCAAAGTGGCTTTGGTCGTCCGCCCGAACACACGCGGCGTGAGATATTGAACGGCATTTTTTATTTACTCAGAACCGGCTGTGCGTGGCGGTATTTGCCGCGTGATTATCCGCCGTGGCAGACCGTGTATCATTATTTTCGTCTTTGGCGGAAAAGCCATTGGTGGAAGAAAACCAACAAACGCCTGCGCCGACTATTGCGCTTAAAGAGCGGGCGAGCAGCACAATCGAGTGT
>MWYZ01000108.1 GCA_002050365.1 Acidobacteria bacterium 28-1 | reverse complement strand
ATCGCTATTTTAGCGAAGCGCAAAAAGCGTCGGAGCTAAAACTCAGACTGCTTTATCAAGATAGCAGCACGCGGTCTTGATGGTGGACTAATAACGTGTTACTGTTTTGGAATATAAGGGTTTAATTTACTCGGAGACGGATTGCGTGACGCGCTCGATCCGCGACAGAGGTGAATTGCGAACAAGATTATTGACAATAAAAAAACGATTGCGTTCATCACCAAAACTCAAACTGTCTTTTCAATATATGCGGAACCAGTTTTCGGGTTAAGCGCAGAGTTTAACGCGTCGCCGACGACGTTCAGTGCTAGCACGAGCACGGCATAATCGATGACAGAAAAAATCTTGACGGAATGAGAAAAAGTTTGGTCAGCCGTGTTTGAAACCGATAGGCAAAAACGCGCCGCGTATTATTTTGAAGCGCAGGAAATTCTCGCCCGCGACGTGCCGTATCTGTGGCTCTACGAACCGCAATCGGGCGCGGCATACAACGCCAATTTGCAAGGAATGTATGCGTGGAGCGCGAAGTCAAATGTTTATTTCGCGCAGGACGCTTGGTGGATTGACGGCAATCGCTCAAATCGTAATTCATCAGGAACATTCGGGCAGCGCAGACTTTACTTTTTGCTCGCCGCCGTCGCGCTCATTTCAATTATCTTTGTCGCCATATTTTTGAGAAGAAAAATGCGTCGGAGCTGAATCTTAGACCGCGTTAAAATGATTCTTGATACCTGACACTTTGGCGGATTCGCCTTGATAAAATCACAAATTTGCTTGATTGGAAAAGATAAAAATGTAATTCTGTTAATATCAAAACAACGATTTAAGGGAGAGTAATTATGCGGGAAAAAATTATTAGTCGGCGGCAAATGCTGAGTTCCGTTGTCGCTTTGGGCGTGGCGGGCGCGGTGAATATCGAAGGTTTCAAACAAGTTGCGTCTGCTCAATCAAAGAGCAAAACGCCGCCGCTCACGCAGGCGGAAATGACGGCGATAGAAGCCGCGCTTGGAAAGAAAGGAAAGTATGTCGAAGCGGAAGCTGTTTATACCGTTCCTTTGCCGCGTAACGATTTGAAGGTCAGCATCAAAGGCGAAGCCGTGCCTATTTCCTTTGGCTTCGGCGGTTGGGTTTCCATCAAAAAAACGATGGACGGCAAAGGCGCGGTTTTAATGAGCGACACTGTGCTGCTCGAAGCGGAAGTCAATCCGCTGATTTCGGCGGCGCACGCCAACGGCTTGGAAATTAGCGCGATCCACAATCATTTCTTTTACGAAGAACCGCGCATTTTCTATATGCACCTGCACGGTATGGGCGACGCGGCGACATTGGCGAAAAGTTACGCGGCGACGATTAAAAACAACAAATTGTTTCCGGCGAATCAACCGGAAGTTTCTGCCCCGACCAAAACGGCGAAAGAGATTTTCGATTTGCCCGCGCTCGATAAAATTGCCGGACACACGGGCGCGGTCAACGGCGCGACTTATAAATATACCGTCGGGCGCGATGACATTTCGATTATGGCGATGGGCGCGGAGATGACCGCCAATATCGGCTTAAATTCCTGGGCGGCGTTCGCGGGTGAAACGGGCGCGGCGCGCATCGCGGGCGATATTGCAATGCTTGAGCCGGAAGTGAACCAGGTGATAAAGGCTTTGCGTCGAAATAATCTGGAAGTTGTCGCTCTGCACAATCATATGCTCGGCGATGAACCGCGAATTATCTTTTTGCATTACTACGGACGCGGTGCGGCGGATAAATTAGCGCAAGGTTTCCGTGCCGCGCTTAACGAATTAGGAAAAGGTCAGGCAATGCGCCACTGACCAAAGAATTTGAAACACAAGGAGAGAAATTATGAAAAGCAAATTATTTGTTGCGGTTTTGGCTTTGTCGGCAATAGTGGCGGTTGTTCCCGTCGCTTCCGCCAAAAAGGAAAGCAAGGAAGCCAAACTCGTCAAGCAAGCCAAAATCACGATGGCGGAAGCGCGAAAAACCGCGCTAGGGCGTGTCGCGGGAAACATCGAAGAAGGCAAACTCGAACGCGAAAAGGGCAAAGTTTTGTTCGAGTTTGAGATTCACAACGCGCAGAATAAAGAAGTCATCATTCACGTTGACGCGGTTTCGGGCGAAATATCGGAAGTCGAAGAAAAATCAGGAAGCGGCTCGGCGAAAGAAGCCGAAATATTCCGCCAAGTTAAAATTTCGATGGATGATGCCGAAGTCGCCGCATTACAGCGCGTTGCGGGCAATGTCGTGATGGCAAAACTCGAACGCGAGCGCGGCAAAATTCTCTACGAATTTGAAATCATCGGCAGCGATGACAAAGAAACAATGGTTCACGTTGACGCAGTAACCGGACAAGTGGAGAGCGTTGATTAAATGTGAATCAAAAACAGATGGAAGCAAGCAAACACATTGCCCCAACGGACAACAAAAATGAGATTCAATCTGCCAAGCGCGATGTTTCTTTTGCCGAAGCCTTTCGCTTTTGGCTCAAGTTGGGTTTTATCTCGTTCGGCGGTCCCGCCGGACAAATCGCCATTATGCACCGTGAATTGGTTGAGCGGCGAAGGTGGCTGTCGGAAGAAAGATTTTTGCACGCCTTGAATTATTGTATACTGCTGCCGGGACCGGAAGCGCAGCAGCTTGCCATTTACATCGGCTGGCTGACGCACCGCATTTGGGGCGGAATTGTCGCCGGAGCGTTTTTCGTCATTCCTTCGATTTTCATTCTACTCGCACTTTCCTACGTCTACGCGGCTTACGGAAATGTTCCGGCGGTGGCGGGAGTGCTTTCGGGTTTTAAGCCGATTGTCGTTGCCATCGTCGTCGAAGCGGTTATCAAAATCGGCGGCAAGGCTCTCAAACGCCGGTCGCATTTCGTCATCGCAGCGGCGGCGTTCGTTTCAATTTATTTTCTGCACGTTCCGTTTCCGCTTATCGTTTTAGCTGCGGCGGCAATCGGATTACTTGGCGCACGATTGATGCCGGGTGTCTTTGCCGCGCCGCCTAAAATTAAAGAACCCGACAAAAAGACGGAAGGCGATGGCGAAATAAACAATACCGTTCCGCTGGTCATTGACGACAATGCGCCGCCGCCGTCGCACACTTTACCGAATCGGTCGCGGACTTTCAAAATTCTGGCGGTTGGTCTCGCGCTTTGGATTTTGCCGTTTTTTCTCGTCGGATTATGGCGCGGCTGGGACAGCCTTCACGCGCAGGAATACCGCTATTTCACGCAAGCCGCGCTCGTTACCTTCGGCGGCGCATATGCGGTTCTCGCTTACGTCACGCAAGCCGCCGCCGGTTCTTTCGGTTGGATTACGAAAACGCAAGCCGTTGATGGTTTGGCTCTGGCTGAAACCACGCCGGGACCGCTGATTATGGTTTTGCAGTTCATCGGCTTTATGGCGGCTTGGAACAATCCCGGAGATATGAATCAAACGACGAGCGCGATTACAGGCGCGCTGATTACCACTTATGTTACTTTCCTGCCCTGTTTTCTTTTCATCTTTATCGGCGCGCCGTATATCGAAGTTCTGCGCGGCAATAAAAATCTGACGGGCGCGCTTTCGGGCGTGACGGCGGCGATCGTCGGCGTTATTTTGAATCTTGCCTTAGTTTTCGGCGCGGCGGTTATTTTTCCGAATGGATTAACCGACAACTTAGATTGGTTTGCCGCCGCAATGAGCGTTGCCGCATTCGTCGCGCTCTACCGTTTTAAGGCAGATGTTCTGTTTGTAGTATTGGCTGGCGGTCTAATTGGTCTGCTGCGAATGATATTCTTCGGTTAAAACAATGTGGTTAAATGATAACGCCGCTCAACTCCGTCCTTAGCAACACACTATTAGGAAATTCCCCGCGTTTTTGGATTAAGCGCAGAGTTTAGCGCGTCGCCGACTACGTTAAGTGCCAACACGAGCGCGGCGATAACCAATGCCGGAAAATCTCGGCGGAATGAAAAAAAATTCAATCAGCGCAGGCTTTATTTTTTTCTGATTATCGGAGCGATTATTTCGATTGCTGTTATCGCTATTTTAGCGAAGCGCAAAAAGCGTCGGAGCTAAAACTCAGACTGCTTTATCAAGATAGCAGCACGCGGTCTTGATGGTGGACTAATAACGTGTTACTGTTTTGGAATATAAGGATGATGTTATGAATATGAAAAGCACTAACCGGCTGGGCAGCGACGGGGAAGGCTGCAACACTTATCTGCCGAAAGAAGAAACCGGGATTTCATTCCCGCCTGACCGGACGGCTCTGCTGGTGATTGATCCGGTCAACGATTTCCTCTCCGAGGGTGGAGCAGGCTGGGAATTGACCGAAACCACTGTGAAGAAGAACGACGTGGTTGGTCATCTAAAGCACGCTATTGAGGGCGCGCGATTGCACGGCATTCCTGTCCTGTTTGGTCCGATGGCATATACCGAAGAAGATTACGCCGACGAGCGGCTGCAGCGCAGGAGCGGGATTAATCGCTTGATGTTTGAGAAGAAGATGTTTCTGGCTGGCAGTTGGGGTGCAGACTTTCATCCCGATTTGCAGCCGCGCGAGAACGACACTATACTTCTGCCGCATAAGAGTTGTGATGTTTTCCAGACCGACCTTCCCGAACACCTGCGACGGATGGGAATTACTCATCTGATAATCGCCGGAATGTCCGCCAACCTATGCTGCGAGTCCACCGGACGGCACGCGATGGAAGAAGGATTTGACGTGACATTTCTCTCCGACGCTATCGGCGCGGCGAGTATTCCTGAATATGAGGCTTCAATTCGCGTGAACTTCCCGCTCATCGGCAACGCCGTTATAACGGTGGACGAATTTCTCGCCGCCGTGGACGCTTCAGTAATAAGCGTGCAGCCGGGCGATAAGGTATATGGTTCCGACCACGGAGAAATCGGCACCGTTAAAGAGGTCGTCGAAGCTGCAGAGGAAATCGAAGGCTACCTGCTTGTGTCGCGCGGATTGATTTTCCAGACGGACACTTATATTCCGCTGGACGCAGTAGTCAAGCGCAGCGGCACGGATGTTTTCATCAACATCCCGAAATTGGTTATAGGAGTAATGCCTTGGAGCGAGCCTCCTTCGCGGGTTGTAATGCAGGCAAAGTTCGGTACTCCCGCAACCGGCGTGGACAAGCTATACGGCTCGCGCTCTCCGTCTATTCGAGAGCAATAAGCTCGCGGCGGTGAATTCGGGCGGTGAATTATTTTGTTAAAGAACAAAGCTCAGACAGCCTTATCGAAATGCGCCGCTCTTGCTTTTGGATTGAGCGCAGAGTTTAGCGCGTCGCCGACTACGTTTAGTGCCAGCACGAGCGCGGCGAGAGCCAGACTCGGAAAGGCGATTATCCACCAGCCGTCGCGGATAAAATGCTGTCCGTTGTGCAGCATATAGCCCCAACTGATACGGTTCGCGTCGCCGATGCCGACAAATTCCAACCCAGCTTCGAGCAGAATCACGCCGCCGACCATCAGTATTATTTTAGTAATTATCAGAGGAAACGCATTAGGCAAAATATCGTGAAACAGTATTCTTGTCGGACTTGCGCCCACCGCTCTTGAGGCTTCAACAAAAGGTCTTTCTTTCAGAGATAAAACTTCCGCCCGCACGAGCCGCGCCATCGCTGTCCAACTGGTGATGGTTAAAATCAGTATCAGATTGAAAAGCGAAGAACCGAAAAGCGCGGCGATAATCAACGCTAGAAAAAATTGCGGCGGAATGAGAAACAGTTCCGTCAGCCGCATCAAAAAGTCATCCCCAATTCCGCCCGCGTAACCCGCCGCCGAACCGACAAATACGCCTAACAGCCCGCTAAGCAGCGCGACGGAAACACCAATCAGTATGGAAGTCTGCGCTCCGTAAATTACGCCGCTAAATACGTCTCTGCCGAGGTCGTCAGTGCCGAATAAAAACTTTTGTGACGGCGGTTGAAAAGTTTCGTTGGAAGTTTTCTGCGGGTCATACGGCGCAATGCGGTCGGCAAAAATTGCTGCGCCGAAAAAAACTACCAGCACAATCGCGCCAATCAATGCCACTTTATTATGTTTTACGCCGCGCCAAAGATTTCCCGCCGAAAGCGGATGATGGTTTTTGATTTCGCTATTAACTTTCATCGGCTGTATTTAATGCGTGGGTCAATCAGCGGATAAGTGATGTCCGTCAGAAAATTTATCACGGCGACCGAGATTGAAATTAAAAGAAAAAGTCCCATTAAAACCGGATAATCCCGCGCGGCTAAAACTTCTAACGTCAATCTGCCGAGACCCGGATAGGCAAAAACCGTTTCGGTTAAAACCGCGCCGCTCAAAAGCATACCCAAATCGCTTCCGATGATGGTGACAACCGGCAGCAAAGCATTGCGGAGCGCGTGACCGTATAAAACTTTTCGCTCGGAAACACCTTTGGCTCGCGCCGTCGTGATGAAATTTTCGCCAAGCACGTTTAGCATTTCGGCTCGTGTCAGCCGCATTATTTGGGCGATTTGCACAATGGCAAGCGTCAAACTTGGCAGTGCGAGATGAACCAGTAAATCGAGAAAGTAATTTATTCCCGTTAAATCCTGATTTGCCGAAGCCATTCCCTGCGCCGGAAACAAACCAAGATAAAGCGCGAAGAAAAGCAATAAAAGATGTCCGATCGAGAAAGAAGGAAAAGAGTGTCCCAGCAGTGCAAATGTATTAAAGAGGCGGTCGTAAAAAGAATTTTCCTTGCGTGCCGCCTCGACTCCGAGAAGAATGCCGCCGACCGATGCCATCAAAATCGCGCTGACAATTAGCAGAAGAGTTGCCGGAACGCGCGAGAAAATGACTGCCGACACGGGCTGTTGATAGCTTAACGAATATCCCAAATCTCCGCGCAAAACGCTCGAAAGATAAACCCAAAGCTGCGTCAAAAGCGACTGGTCTAAGCCGAATTTGGCGCGAATCAATTCATAATATTGCTCGTCGCCGCTTTGTCCGGCAAGATAATAAACCGGGTCGCCCGGCGCAAGATGTATCAGGAAAAAATTGATGACAATTAACAGCAGAATGAGAATCAACGATTGGATGACGCGCTTGACGAGAAGCCGTTGATACAAGCGGGGAAAAAAGATTTTCATAAATATTATACTTTTCGATTTTCCCGCGTTTTTGCAAATTTAAAAGGTGAAACTTCGGTTACGGAATGCGTGTTCCGTGCGTCGCCCAAATCTGCCAGCGTCCGTCCCGCTTAACGAATGTATCGGTAAAACGAACCCGCATATCGAAAGACTGATTTTTTTCGTCTCGCCCTTTGAGACGATTAACGCCCGTTACGATCGCCGTGCCGCCTTCGATGCGAACGTCCGTTTCGGAAAGTTCGGCGGATTCAAACGCGCTTTTGTCGGCTTTTATTTTTGCAATCATCGCCGCCCGTCCGCTAATCGCGCCCGCTTTGCCGTCAATTTCGCTGGCATCGGCGGCGTAATTTCGCTCAAACCACGGCGTATCGCGTTTTATTAAAGCGTTGTTCCAATCGCGTTTCATATAATCTAAAACGGCATAGTCGCTGACTTCGTGATTGGCGTTAGTAACGGCTTGCCAGCGTCCGCCGCGCTTTTCAAGAACGTGGACGCTCCGGTTATAAAAAGTTTCTTCCTTGCCCGCGCTGTTTTTGACTGTGACCAAAAGACGGTGCGTGATGGTCGCCGTCGTCGGCGTGCAGGAGATAATGTAATTGTCAGAAATTACCATGTCGGCCGTCTGCGGATTGGCTTTGTTGCGCTCAGCCCGACGAAGAATATTGTCAATCGTCTGAGTTTTGTTTGTCATTGCAGGCAAAGCGACAAAATCATCGGCAAATGTGCTTTCCAGATAAGCACGGTCGCCGCGCTGTCCGGCTGCCTCCCACGCCAAATCAAACGCTTCGAGAGCCTTTTTTTCCGCGTCGCTGCATTGACCGAAAGCGAATGTTGATACAGTTATTATCAAAACCGCAGTTGCTAGAATATGTTTCATATTTGAATTCGTTCGCTAGAAAGACACAGCGTTCAGAGTCCACGCTTTAGCGTGAAATCGCCAGCGAAGCGCGGCGGTGCAAGACAAACTACAAATCCTGAATTGAACGGCTACTGTTGATGATTGTGGACGGCGCGGCACGGCACGGCATCGGGGCTGTGGCAATCGCAATCGGGGTCGTCGCATTCGTAATGACCTTGTTTGAGCATTCCGTCAAACTCGTCGGCAAAACGTCGTCCGCCTTCTTTGATACCCGTTTCGGTTAGTTCGTAAGTGTCTGAAAAGTCAAAATTGATCAAACCGTTTTTCGCCAATTGCGATAAATTGGCGGCGAGAATTTCGTTTGAAGCGTCGAGAAATTTCTTCAATTCGGAGACGGTAATTTTTTCGCCGAAACCTTCGCCGCGCATCCAATACATCACCTGCAAAATCTCGTCCTGCCAGAAAAGAGAGGGCTGTTCGTTGGTCTTAATCAAATCAATGGTTTGTTCCTGCATTTATTTCGTCCTCCTTTGGCAAAGCGACTTTAACAACATCATTTTCCACTCGCATCGGCAACGCTTCAAGCCGCAATTTCGGGTCGGTCAAACAGCGTCCTTTTTGCCGCGCGTCGAATTGATAACCGTGGCACGGACAAGTCAAAACGCCGTCTTCTAAAATACTTTCGTCAAGCGGCAAATTCCCTTCGGCGCAAGCATTTTGAAAAGTGTAAATCGTTCCCGCCACATTGCACAAGAGCAAATTGATGCCGCCCGTTTCAACAACACGCAGTCCGTTATCAGGAACCTGGTCGGCGCGGATTATCGCCATAAAAAATTCCTTCGACGCGGTGTTTTGAACGGGTTGGCGCGGCAGAATCTGCACCAATTTCGGCGGGCGCGTCGGAGCAATCGTGTCTTCGTATTCGACGTTGAGCAAATCGGGCGTGTGTTCGTGCAAAGCGTGTTCGATTTCGGCTTTTAGAATAGTGGTCGAAACATTCGCGGTTGATGCGCCGCCAAAAAGTTTTAATTGAGCAACTCCGTTTTTGACTTCAATGAGTTCGACATCCGCGCCGTAAATTTTCAGTTGCTCGCGGGCGATTTCGAGCGCGTTTTCAATGCGCGTTTCAAGCGGCTGCGCCATCAATTCGTGAACCATCAAAACCGCCTGCACAAGCTCGTCGTCGCTTAATTCCTGCAATATTTTTTCGCCCGTCGGCTGCGCGGAAACTATTTCGACAATGCGCTGCAACGCGCCGTGATGAAGGTCGAGCAGCGTATAAACCAGAGCGCGAACGTGGTTGCGAACCGCTTCTTCCGGGTGCTGTTCGATTGATTCGAGCAGGATATTTAATTGGTCGAAAGCGGTTGTTTCTTCTGCAACTTCCGTGGTTATTTCACTCATTTTTAGTTTCCAATTTTGCCGTCGCCTTCTCTCTGATAATTTCGCCGAACTCATCAAAACGCGCCGTAATTTCGGGACTGCATTCAAAACCAATTTCCGAATCAATCGGCTCAAGGTCTAACACAACGACTTCCGGCGGCAAAGCCTTGAAATACTGCAAAATCATCATCAAATTATCCAGACTGATAATTCCCGTGACCGATTCAGCCACGCATTCCTGCACGACTTCCTCGTCAAGCGGCGCAAAATCCCACTTATAAACGTCCAAAGTTCCGGGCTTGCGTCCTGCGCGTTCCGCCGCCGAAACGAAAACGACTCTCTCGTATTTACCGGGAAAATCCTGAAACCACTGCAAAACCGCAATCGCGCCGAAACTCAAATTTTCAAGGTCGAAATCTTTCGCCCATTTTTGCTTTTTTAAATGCGGAAGCAAAACCTGTCCGAAAGATAAATCTTTTAAGTTGGGATGACCGACTCCGGCGATTAAAACTTTCACGACTACTTTTTTAATTTAATGGATAGGGTGATAAATTCAAGCCTGCGATAAAACGAAAGTCGCGTTGGTTCTTTGATACGAACGCTTCATTGTGAACAAGCGCAGTTGCGGCAATCAGCCCGTCGGCAATTAACAAACCGTGACTCAAAAAATATTGTTTCAATAAATCAACCGCGCGGTCGGAGATTTGGTCGGTGATTTTCAGAATCTGGTAACGATTCAGAAATTTTTCGAGGTCTTTCAACTCCGTTTTGTTTCGACAACCGACAATCAATTCCAATTGTGTTACGGTGCTGACAGCCAAAACGGAAGCTTTTTCAAGACGCTGGCAATAATTGATTGCGTCGCTGTCGCCACGCGCCACGTCAATTAAAATGTCCGAATCCACAATGGTTAAAGCCATCTCACTTGCTCCAATGTGTTTCGCGGACGCTGCGAACCCAAGCCGAACTGTCGCTTATATCTTCGCGGTCGCGCCACATTCCGACAAACGCTTCGGTTTGTAAATCAGAAGCCGGAATGCTTTCCGGTTGCGGCGATTTGTAACGCTCTCGCAGAAAAAAAACAAAATCTTCAATCTGGCGTTGAGCTTCAAGCGGCAGAGAATTAATTTCGCGCAAAATTTCTTCGTTAGTCATAAAACGCCTCCGCTTTTATTTTCGCGTATCCTTAAAATATGTCAATCCTAAACAAATTGTTAAAAGCCAAGGAAACCGAGAGGGCATTATTAACCGTCAACGCCGCAAGCGCAAGTGTTGATTTCCCTGACAACTTTGTGCTCACCCGCGTAGATGTGCGTTGTGCAGGGCATACACGGGTCGAAACTCCGCAAAGTCCGCAGCAAATCAATGCCTTTGTAATTTTCCGGTTTGTCGAATTCTTCGAGAATCGGCGTGTTCAGCACGGCTTCTTCATACGCTCCGTGTTTGTCCCAAGCGTCCATCGGCGAAGCGTTAATCGTCGAAGGCGTAACGATTTGATAGTTGGTTACGATGCCCTTGTCGAGTTCCATATGATGCGAGAGAAAACCGCGTCCCGCCCCCCAGAATCCGACGCCGATGCGGTTTGTTTTCGGAATCTCAAATTCGGTGCTGACTTTTGTTTCTCCTTTTTTCAAAAGGTCGAGACCTTTGAGCCAATCGTTCATTGCGACGAGTGCCGTAAAAGCCACGCCGTAAGCACGCGCTTTGTTGCGCTCGAAAGTGTTCCAATCGGTCGGAATCTTCCATTCGATATTCATTTCCGGTTTTGCCGCTTTTGGCAGACGCATTTTCAGGCTCGTTCCCGTAGATTCAATAAACGGATTCGGGCGAATTTTCTGCGCGGCGGCGGTGTTCCAAACGCGGGCGTAAGAACCGGCTTCAAAAACCTGCCTATCCCAGCGCGGTGACGTTGCCCAGGTATATTTTTCGCGCCAATTTTGTCCCGTCGGACGCGGCAGAGTTTGCTTGTTCCACGGGTGATACGGCGAGAGCGGCGCACCTTTCGGGTCGGTCGGATGTTTCAAACCGCCGCCATTACCATCGCCGTTTGACCATTGTTCGTAGAACGAGTGTTCGATAAACTCTTCCATCCCCAAATTGATACTTTGTAAATCGGTGGTAACAAGTTCGCCGCCGATAATTGCGCCCGGCGTTGACCAGCGATTTTTGCCCCATTCGTTGCAATTTTCGTAGGTCGCGTCGTAAACGTCAGGGTCATCCCAAATTCCCAAGTCAACCATATTCGCCGCCCGCATTCCGTTTTTCCGATATTCGGGATTTGCATCGTAGAAAAAGTCGGTCAAATCGTCCCAAATCATTACCACTTTTTTCGAGTAATCGAAAAATTGATGCAGCCGGCTGTAAATTTCGTTGAAAGTTTGCAGAGTGACGGTCGTGCTGACACCGCCCGGCACGAGCGTTTCGGGATGCGGATATTTACCGCCGATAACGACATACGCTTCACGCGCGACGCGCGTCATATGCAGCGCTTCGAGATAAAGATTTCCTGAAAGCGGGTTCATATCGCGCATCAAATCGCTCATCATCGCATAGCCGTGATGCTCGGCATTCGGGGCGGCGGTCTTTAGGGCTTTTTCCCACAAACTCGGAGTCGTCGCTTTGACTATCAGTTCCGAATAATCGGGTCCGGCGAGCAGGAAAAGATGCAGCGGATTGTCATATAAAAATTCGAGCGAGAGCATCAGATTTCGCACGATAATTCCGAGCGGCGGCGGCGTGATGCCAAAAGCCATCTCGATTCCTAAAGCGGCGCACGACGAGTGAACGCCGCCGCACACGCCGCAGGCGCGGCTCGTGATAAAAATCGCGTCGCGCGGGTCGCGTCCCTGCATAATAATTTCGTAGCCGCGAAACAAAGTCGCCATCGAACGCGCTTCGATAAACTTGCGGTTTTCCAAATCCGCCACGCCGTGAAAAGCGAGCGCGCCGGCGACGCGCGTAACCGGGTCGAAATCAACGTCTTTGATGTAGCCGTTTCGCGCCAGCAGTTCGCGCACCGTGTCGTATGGCATTTGCTTGACTTCGCCAACCGAGGTAATCGCGTTTTTGGTCGAATACGGGTCGCGGATGCCGCCCTTTAAAAAAGCCTTGCCCTGCTCGTCGAATTCAATCGGTAAATTTTTGAAGCACATAATATTATTGTCAGAACCGCCTGCGGTAGCGGGCGGGTAAAATGTCGTTCGGCAGCCAACGACTAAAAACCACGCTTAATCAAACTTCAGTAACTCATCACCTTGCCCATTAATCACATAATCAATCGCTATCTCGATACTGCGTTCATTCCACAAGTAACGCCGACTTCCTTTGACAGCCCAAGGACTATTTTCGGAATTCCAACACTTATCTTCGCGCATCTTTCTTGTCGCATTTGCCTTGAAAGCGTTAAGTGCCTTTTCCGGTTTTTCTAAGCCGATTGTGATTACGGTATGAACGTGATTTGTTCGCACGTTGATTGCCCGCAATAACCAATTGCGTTTCTCGCAGGTTTCGCGGATGGCAAATTCAACCGTTTCACGCTGTTTTGTGTTCAGTAAAACAGGTTTATCTTTAAGCACTTGCGTATTATATTGTCGCCATCTTTCATTCGCTGTAATAAACGGCGAATTATAAACATTATGAAATCGGTCAACAGACCCGCGAGAATCACCGTGCAACCACGTTCCGTAAGTGCGAAACGTAATTAAATAGGCTAAAGGTGTGTCGGTATCGTTCCACATAATTGCGTAAAAACCCGTTCGCTACCGCAAACGGTTCTGACTTAAACTTCCGGCGTATGTTTTCCCTTCGCTTTAAGCGAGCCTTCACCGACATAATCGCCCGGTCTGACCGAACCGCGATACTGCATTTTTTCATAAAGATAATGGATTGCCTTATTGACCAGAGACGGTTTTTCGACTTGCCCCCAACCGCTCGGAACGGGCTGATTGCTTTCATCCCAGCGCGGCTCCATATTTTGAAACTGCTGCGTCATTCGCCGCAACCGCCTGATGACTGCGCCGTAAGTCCGCACGGCATTGCTGGAAACCGTCGAACCCGGCGGCGTTTTATAAAAGGGCGCGAATTTGTCGGGAAAACCGGGCATCGTGCAGCCGATACAAACGCCGCCCGTGTTCATACAGCCGCCCATGTGATTGATTGCTCCGCGTTGCGTGATATTGCACTGCACAACCGGACCCCAACAGCCGATTTCCACCAGACACTCTTTGCCGCCGTATTCGGTGGCAAAAATACCTTCTTCATAATAACCGCCGCGAACGCATCGCTGATGCACGGTTTCCTTGAAAAGCCACGCCGGACGACCGAGTTCGTCAAATTCGGGCAGCGGTCCGATGCCTTGCAGGAAAAGCAAAACCATCGCCACCGTTTCGGTAAAATTGTCGCCGACGGGCGCGCATCCCGGAATGTTAATGACCGGCAAACCGGCGGTGCCGCGATAATCTTTGCCGAGAAAATCCATCAAACTCATCGAGTTCGTCGGGTTTCCGGCGGCGGCGGGAATTCCGCCCCACGTTGCGCAAGTTCCGATTGCAATGACAGCCGCCGCGCCCGGCGCAAGTCTTTTGAGCCATTCGGTTGTCGGAATCGGACGGTGAACGTCATCGCTCAAGCGTTCCGAACCGATTGCCGAGAAATATCCGCCGGTTGCCGCCGCGATTCTTTCGTCAGCGATTGAGCCTTCATAGCAAACGACATAAGGCGCGTCGAGTTCGCCACGTTCAGCCTTGTAAAAATTTGCAATAAATTCCTCGCCCGCTTCGATTGATAACACCGGATGATGAAGAATAACCTGCGGAACGCCGGTAACCGTTCCGGTCAGCAAATTTTCAAGCGGCGGCTGCGTCGCGCCCGCCACGGCAACCGTGCAGCCGTCGCAGCTCATTCCCGCCAGCCAAAAAACGTGAACCGTCTTCAAAGGTCCGAAGGAAAGCTCCGCCAGTTTCTCTTCTGGTTTGACCTGCGGCGCGACGTTATTGTCAGTCGGGTTTCCGGCTAGTGATTTAGGGTCGTCTAACATAAAATTCTCCTCAATCTAACAGTTCGGCTTGGTTAATATTTTGCTCGCCGAAGAATTATTCAGCGGCACACGCTCGCGCAATGTCGCAGCGAGTTTTTCAACTTCCGTCACAACGGGCGCGGCGGAATTAAAATCGTATAAAGATTTTCCTTCCAAATCGGCTTTCGTTACGTTTTCGTCAAAAGGAATTTTGGCGATAATTTCCAAATCATTGTTTCGGCAAAAACTCGTCACGGCTTTCTCGTCTTCCGCGCTTCGATATTTATTGACGACGGCGTAAATGTGATTGATGCCGAGACCGCGAGCGAGCGGCAAAGTCCGGCGGGCGGTTTCAAGCGAACGATAATACGGTTCGGTAACAATCAGCAAAACGTCAACGTGGCGAACCGTGCCGCGACTCAGGTGTTCCAAAGACGCTTCCATATCCATCACAGTGATATTGTCGGCTTCCGAAACGATTTCTCCCATCAGGCTGCGCACGGCAGCGTGTGCGGAACAGAGTCAGCCCGCGCCCGGATTTTCGACTTTCGTGCCAACTATCAAACGAATTCCGTCTGGCGCGGCAATGCCGTGTAGCGCAGTAATGTTTTCCACCGAATCTTTTAAAACCATCCGCATTTTGCCGTCCGCGTCTTCTTTTCTTTCGACAATACTGCGCGGAATAGAATGAGTTTCTTCGAGCGTTTCGGCTTTTAAACCCAGAGCCATTCCCAGATTCGGATTCGGGTCGCCGTCAATCGCCAAAACGGGAAAACCTTGACGCGCAAAGACACGCGCCAGCGTCGCCGAAATTGTCGTTTTACCCGAACCACCTTTGCCGCTGATTCCTATTTTCATAATTTATTTTTTTACCACAGATAAACACGGATAACAAAAGATTAAAACCGATTTTGTTTTATCTTAAAATCATCTGTGTCTATCTGTGGTTTCATTTCTTCACTTAATGCCCAAAACTCCGGCAACATTTCCTAAATGTGCGTCTGCACTCGTTAAACTTTCGCCGACCGCTTCAAAACCGCCGACCACCGGCGCGAGCGAACCGTTGATGCCGTCAATGCAAATGGGCAAAGGCGAGGTTTCGGTTTCAATTGCCCGCACGCCATAAGCGATTTTGTCGAGGCTCGAACCGATGCCTTCCAAGCCAAGCGCGATTTGAAACAATCCAATACCGAGCGCAATGAGTAAAACTGCGGCGGCGACAATCGTTAAAATTGTCAATAATAAAACCGTGTCCATTATTTCTTACCTCCGCCGAAAAATGTCGAAACTGCCGACAGTTTTTTATCAATCGCATCGGCGACACTTACAATCGGTGTCGCGCCCGCAATCAGCGCGGCGGCGACTTCGTTGGTTGCCGTCAAATTTTTTAGTGCTGAAGTATTGCCCGCGATTCCGCCAGCCGCCGTCAAAGTTCTGCCCGCCAAGCGGTCAATTTTGCGGGCGGCTTTAATTACGCGAATTAACAAATGAACATCAATCGCCGTGACAATCAGGGCGAGAATCAATCCGACAGACCACGCGATTTTAACCGCGAGTTCTGCATTAGGAGTTAGTTCGATTAAAAACATATAAACCCTCCGGTCAGACCGCCTGCGGTAGCGGGCGGGTAGCTGCGTCGAATACCCGCCCGCTACCGCAGGCGGTTCTGACGTAATTAACGCGCAACCGTTACCGCGTCGAGCGTTTCCTGCAAATGCTCGTTCGCCGAAGCAAAACTAGATTCGGCGACCATCAAACCGCCAGCCAATCCGCCGAGCGAGCCGTTTAATTGTTCAACTCCAGCATTGAGCGGCGCGGTATTTTGCTCGACCACCTGCAAACCCGCGCTGATTGCGCCGAGTTTTTTGGCAACGCTCATCAAAGTCGTCAAAATCGCAATCAACCCGACCGCCAAGGTCAGCACCAAAATCACCGCGTAAATAATCGTCAACCAAGTCAGCAGTTCCATATAATTTACGCTCCTTTGGTTAATGCCTGTCCCAAATCGTCAAGTTTATTATTGATTTCTCCGGCGACTCCGGCGATGGATTGAGCGGTTGTAAGAATATCGCCCGCGACGACGTTAGTGTCTTTCAACATCCAAATCGAAACCGTATTTCCGGCGATTAGTTTTCCGGCTTGCCAAATATCTTTGGCGTGGTCGTCAATTTTGCGGGCAGTTAAAACGATTGCAATCAGCAGAACCGCGACAATCAAAATCACTACTACGCCGACAATCAGCGAATATGTCCAAATCGTAATCGAATCCATCGTTTTTCCTCCAAATCTTTAAGACAAAAACACAATTTTGCGCTTAGTAAAATCTTGGCAGCGACGCTTTTGCAGACAAATCACTCCGCCGCCAATAACTTTGACCTTTCTGATTTTCTAGACGCATATTTCGAGAGCGCGAAAAGGCTTTGCCGCAGTTTCCTGCCGTCTGTTGACAGCGTGTATTCAACGCGCGGCGGCGTCTCAGAATACGTTTGACGTTCGATGAGCCCGGCGCGTTCAAGTTCTGCCAACCGAATCGTCAAAGTCGAAGAACTTATATCGTTCATCGCAACCTTTAGATCGTTAAAACGTATACTTTGACGTTCGCCGATGACTGTCAGCAGTCTAAGTGCATATTTGCGCCCGATGATTTGCACTAAACCCGTCGCCGGACACATACACTCGTTGCTCTCGCCTGATTCCGTATCCCCGCACCCGCAAGCATTCTCTATCGGTAGACTTAAAATCGGCAGATTCATCGTTTAATGCGCGAATGCGAAAAATTTATTCATAACCTTCGCTTGATTCAAAATTTGAAGAATACTTTACCACTTTTTTCCAATCAAAACCAATAAATTTTCGCCTGTAATTAAATATTTTTACTTGTTTTTTTACTACACGCATAAAAAAATTTGACAAACTTCCCGTAAAGCGTTATGACAGTTAAACACTTCGATTTATCGAACTTAATTCGTGCCGACAAGTGCAACTACTCTCGGCGTTCCCGGTGCAGGTCTTTGAAACTGTTTAGTTGGACGATGCTTGCACGGGTGCGCCTCTGCAGCGTGATAACTAAAACAATTCACTAAAGAAAATTTACCTAAGATTTTAATTTCCGACGAGAAATTTCAAATTAATAATTTTGCGGAATAAAATATTAAGGCGCGTCGCTTAATGTAAGTAGAGTGATATTTGAATCATTGATTGTTGAACTACAATCTACCAAACCAAAAGGAGGAAAAACGATGGCAGCAGAAGCAGAAAATATTCCTTATGGGCGAAAAACTCCACGACACCGGAAAAGATGAAGCAGGTCGCCCGACCGGAACTTCTACGGCGAGAAATTCCACCAGCGTCAATGTGGAAGAAAGAGAGCCGATAGACCCGGAGATGCCGAATATGCCGCCCGCTTAGGTGATTTATGGAATGTGAAGTATAAATGATGAATGAAGGGCAACTTGTATTTAAATTTCATCATTCATTATTCCGTGTTCATCAGTTGTTGATTATGAGTTAAGATTCGAGCTTAAAGGACAATCGCCAATCTTTATGCGACGCGCTTCAGCGGTTTATGCGCTCGCGCGTCGCTCTTGAGCATTGCGGTTGTACAATGCCAAACTTGCCCCCAGTCTAAAAAGCCGAAAATAAAATGCGGAATCCGCGAGCAATGACATATAATCTTTAGGATGCGAAGTCGCCCGAAAATCATTGGGAGATAACGAGGGAAATAATCTTCAACGAATAACAAAATGAAAACAATAATTAAACAAATGATTAAACAAATAAAAACAAATATTTTATTGATATCAATCAGTATTTTGCTTGCGATTGGAGCGGCTTGTTCAAAGGAGCCGGGCAACAATGGAGCGGCGAGCAGTGAGCCGCCAATAAAAACCGGTTCGGCGAGCGATACAGAAGACGCGCTTATCACCGGCGCTGATCTCGCCTTTGTGATCGCCGAGGCTCCGGGCGGAATGGGGGCAATTGAACTCGGCAATCTCGCCGCTTCAAAAGCGCAGAGCGCGGATGTCAAAGCCTTCGGTCAAAAAATGGTTGAAGACCACTCGAAGGCAATCGAGGATGTGAAAGTGTTGATGGTACAGAAAAAAGTTCTGCTGCCATCGGATGTGGTGCCGATGCATATGGAGTTGATGGATAAATTGTCGAAGCTGAGCGGCGCGGACTTTGACAAAGAATACGTCAAAGCGATGGTCGAAGCGCACGAAAAAGATGTCGCGGCATTTGAAAATGTTTCTAAAACAGCTGCCGACGCGGATGTAAAAGCGTTTGCCACGAAGAGGCTGCCAACTATAAAAATGCGCTTAGAAATGATTAAAGGTATGGCTGCCAAAATGGGCGTGAAACCGTAAAGCGCGGGGGCGAATTCAGTAGATAAGGAGAAAACAAAAATGGCAACTATGGAACGCACGGATGCGAACGGCTGGGGTTACACGCTCGAAAATATCGGCGCAAATGTAATTCGCTACGGGTTAGTTATCGTTTTGTTGTGGGTCGGAGCTTTGAAATTCACCGCTTACGAGGCGCAGTAAGCTATAATCTTTCGGACGCGAAATCGCCCGAAAATCATTCGGTGATGACATGGGAAATAATTTCTGAGGAATAACAAGATGGAAACAATGATTAAACAAATGGTTAAACAAATAAAGACAATAGTTTTATTAATATCAGTCAGTACTTTGCTTGCGATTGGAGCGGCTTGTTCAAATGAGCCGGGCAATAAGGGAACGGCGAACAGCGAGCCGTTAGTAAAAACTGATCCGGCGAAACCGCCGAGCGATAAAGGCGATACAGTTGTCACGGGCGGCGACCTCGCCTTTATGAACGATGCGGCTCCGGGCGGAATGGCGGAAGTCGAACTCGGTAAACTCGCTGCTGCAAAAGCGCAAAATGCGGAAGTTAAAATCTTCGGTCAAAAAATGGTTGAAGATCACTCGAAGGCAAATGAAGAATTGAAACAGTTGGCGGCGCAGAAAAAAGTTACGCTGCCGCCGGACGTGATGCCGAAACACAAAGAGATAATGGATAAGTTATCGAAGCTGAGCGGCGCGGACTTTGACAAAGAATACGTCAAAGCAATGGTCGAAGATCACGAAAAAGATGTCGCAGCGTTCGAAAATGTTTCTAAAACAGCCGCCGACGCGGATGTGAAAGCATTTGCCACAAAAACACTGCCGACTTTGAAAATGCACTTGGAAATGATTAAAGGTATGGCTGACAAAATGGGCGTAAAATGAAATCGTGAGGCAAGCCGCAAGTGGTTTAACGGTATTTTAATTTTGATTGAGCGGACAGATGCAATCGGTTGAAAGTCAAAGTTTCGTCTATCAAAATTTATCTTTCGTCGGAAACGACGAATAAAAATAAGCTGACTTGTCGCCCGGCTTTTTTCGGCGGCAGGCGAGTGAGGAGAAAACAAAAATGGCAACTAGAATGGAAACTATGGAACGCGCGGATGCGAGCGGCTGGGGTTACACGCTGGAAAATATCGGCGCGAACGTAATTCGCTACGGTCTGGTGATAATTTTGCTGTGGGTTGGCGCGCTCAAATTCACCGCCTACGAAGCCGAAGGCATCCAGGGCTTAATCGCCAACTCTCCGCTGATGTCGTGGATGTATAGCGTGATGAGCGTACGCACGGCTTCGATGCTTATCGGCGCGACGGAAATTATCGCGGCATTGCTGATTGCGACGCGCTCGTTTGCGCCGAAAATTTCAGCCGTTGGTAGTATTATTGCGATTGGAATTTTTCTTATCACCCTGCACTTTCTTTTGACGACGCCGGGCGTGTGGCAGCCGGGTTACGGCTTTCCGTTTCCGTCGCCGATGCCGGGTCAATTTATTGCAAAGGATTTGGCACTGCTCGGAATCGCAATCTGGTCGGCGGGCGAAGCGTTACGCGCGGCGGGTTGGAGAAATAATCGAATGGATTCGGTCTAATCGGCAATGAATTCGATATAGCCTCCGAAAGAAAATGATTCGTTTGCCGCGCTTCGGCGGTTTGTGCGCCCGCGCGTCGCTCTCGAGCATTGCGATATGTGTAATGCCGAACTTGCCGCCGAGCATCAGCATTTGATTGACCCGCTCAGCCGTCAACTAATCTGCGCCTGCCAGCCGTGCGCGATTCTTTTCGACAATCCGGGCGAAACGAAATACAAAAGCGTTCCGCGCCGCATCAGGTATCTTTCGAATTTTCGCCTGACGGACGCGCAGTGGGACAATTTGAGAATCCCGATTCAACTCGCGTTCTTTTTCAACAGTACGGTCAATGAAAGAATAGTTGCAATTTATCCGGGTTCGGCGGGCGCGACCGAATCGCTTTTATCTTTTGAATCCTGGGGCGAAATTGCAGCGGAAAATCCAATTTTGGAACAGATGGAAGCGGATGTAGAAGCATTGCTCGTCAACCGCGTCGGCAATACGCGCGATTATTATATTGTGCCGATTGACGAATGTTACAAGCTCGTCGGTTTGATTCGCACACATTGGAGCGGATTGTCCGGCGGCACGGAAGTTTGGCGGGAAATCGCGGAATTTTACGCCAAATTGAAGGAACGCGCCAGCGAGGTAAAAAATGCCTGACTTGGATTTTCAAGTCGAATCGGTCGAAGCCGTGCCGTTCGCAGTCGCGCCACTTTTGAATTTTAAATTGCGCGTTGACAATTCAAACCCGGACGAATGGATTCAAACTGTCGCGCTGCGTTGTCAGATTCAGATTGAGCCGACGCGCAGGCAATATAACGGTGAAGAAAAGGAAAAAATGCTCGACCTTTTCGGCGAGTCTGAGCGTTGGGGACAAACGCTGAAAACGATGCTGTGGACACACGCTAGCACAGTCGTTTCGCCGTTTCAAAATTCAACGACGGTTGATTTGCCCGTAAATTGCACGTTTGATTTTAACGTCGCCGGCACAAAGTATTTCGCCGGACTCGAGTCCGGCGAAATTCCGCTTTTATTGTTGTTCAGCGGCACGATTTTTTATGAAGCTGAAGATGGAGCGATACAAATCTCGCAGATTTCCTGGAGCAAGGAAGCAAAATTTAGTCTATCAGTGGGCGTCTGGCGAGAGATGATGGAGCATTATTATCCGAACAGCGCGTGGTTAATTTTACGCCGCGATGCTTTTGAGCGGCTGCAAAAGTATAAAATGCAGCGCGGTATTCCAACCTTTGAGCAGGCGTTGGAAAAACTTCTGCTCGCGGAAGAAGAGGAAATTACAAAGAGCGTTTCGTTATAAATCTTGAAAAGAATGTTATTGTGCGGAACTTCCGTATAATACAAACTTGGGCGGCTACCGTGTTTTCTCGAAAAAGTTTGCTTTGAGCGTGTGATAAAAATTTAAATTCGGAAGCAACAAAATTGTATGTATGAAGTGAGCGTCGAAAAAAGCGACACAATTGAATTACCTGCTTTGATTGAATCGGTTGTCGAAGGCGAAGAAGTTATTTTCACCCGAAACAATTTACCCATTGCAAAACTCGTCGCCGTGCGGCAGGAAAAGCCACGACCGCAGTTTGGCAGTGCGAAAGGCTTGTTTGTACTGGCGGATGATTTTAACGAACCGGTTGCGGATTTTGACGAATATCGCAAATGAAGCTGTTGCTTGATACCCATACGCTTTTGTGGTTTATTGCAGGCAGTGCGAGTTTGAGTGCGTATGCCCAGAGTTTGATTGAAGATGTGTCGAACGAAAAGTTTGTCAGCATTGTGAGCGTCTAGGAAACGGCAATCAAGGTCAGCATCGGGAAAATGTCTTTGTCAGCACCGTTTGATGTTTTATTTCCGCATCAACTGGAAATCAACGGCTTTGAGTTGTTGCCGGTAAAAGTTGAACATACGTCGGTTGTAACGAGTTTGCCTATAGACAGAAATCTGTAAAGGAGATAATAACTATGCAATCAAAAGTTGTAACAGGCATTATCGCCGCATTAATCGGTGGTGTTGCATTCGGAATGATAATGACGATGATGAGTGCGCCGGACGGAAAGCCGATGATGGCAATGGTGGCTAAAGTCGTTCAATCGGACAGTCTGGTTGTCGGGTGGCTTTATCATTTGTTCAATAGCGTGATTATCGGCGCGTCGTTCGGTCTGCTGTTCGGCAATCGCGTTCAAAACTACGGTGCGGGGATTTTATGGGGAATTATCTGGGGCGTTGTTTGGTGGATTATAGGCGGATTAATTTTGATGCCGCTGTTTCTCGGAATGCCGGTCTTTGCTCCGCTGACGATGGAACCGATGCGAATGATGGGAATAATGAGTTTAATGGGTCATATTATTTTCGGAGCGATTATGGGTTTAGCCTTCTTCGCGCTGGTCGGCAAAGTGCCTGCGACGATGGAAGCCAACTAAAATAGGATAAATGAACGAATTGGAATGGCAACTTCTTGAAGAACACACACCGCTGGAATCGGTGAGCGTATCCGGCGTTGAAATAAAAAAAGGCGACCGCGTGATTCTGCGACCGCGTAAAAACGGCGATATTTTCGATATGGCTCTGGCAAATCAAATCGCCGTGATCGAATCAATCGAGCAAACCTACGAAGACCAGGTTCAACTCGCCGTTGTTTTGGAAGACGACCCGGGACGCGATTTGGGTATGATGCGGCAACCCGGACATCGTTTCTTTTTTACCTTGGAAGAAGTCGAACCGCTAAGAGGAAAGGATAAAGTATAAAGGAGAAGGGAGAAAGACAAGAGAATTGTTTTTACTTTATCCCTTATCCTTCATCCTTTATCCTTTCAAGAGGGAGATTGATTGATGACACAGCCGCGCATATTAATCGCGGGCATCGGCAACATTTTTCTGGGCGACGATGCTTTTGGCTGCGAAGTGGCGAAACGATTGTTTGAACGAAAATTACCCGAAAATGTGCGCGTGGTTGATTACGGAATTCGCGGTTTTGATTTGGCTTATGCGCTGATGGACGGTTACGATGTGACCGTATTTATTGACGCAACTCCGCGCGGCGACGCGCCCGGCACGATTTATCTTATTGAACCGGATTTGGACGAACTCGATAAACTCGACGCGCAACCGGCGGCGATTGATACGCATAATATGAACCCGCTGAAGGTTTTGAGTATGGTCAAAACTTTAGGCGGCGAATTCAAAAAAATCTTTCTCGTCGGTTGCGAGCCGCTTTTTACCGGCGAGGAAGACATCGGATTTATGGGTTTGAGCGAACCGGTCGAAGCGGCAGTTGATAAAGCGGTCGAAGTCGTCGAATCGCTTATCACTAAAATTTTGGCGGAAAAACAAGAAAAGGCTTGTGCCTAAATAAAATTTGAATTTACAAGGAGCATTAAGAAAATGGAACACAATAAAATGGAAAGAAGAGAAGATAACCGACAGATGGCGAGATACAGAGACGAAAGTTCGGCGGCGGCAACAGCTTGGAAAATTGTCGGCGGAACGGTTCTCGCTTTGGCGGCGGTGACGGTAATTGCCGCTCTGCCCGATATTAAGCGGTATATCAAAATCAGCATGATGTAGTTGGTTTGAACAACTGGCAAACGCAATATGAGCCAACCGCTGCATTTCAATCAGGCGACCGTTATCGGTTCGGGTCCAAATGGACTTGCCGCCGCCATTGAATTGGCGCGTAGCGGATGTTCCGTGCAAGTGCTTGAAGCGGAAAAAACTATCGGCGGCGGCACTCGTTCGGGTGAATTGACGCTGCCGAATTTTGTTCACGATATTTGCTCGGCGGTGCATCCGCTCGGTGTTGCGTCGCCGTTCTTTCGCACGTTGCCGCTCGCTTCGCACGGCTTAGAGTGGATTCAACCGCCTGCGCCGCTCGCGCATCCGCTTGACGATGGAACGGCGGTCGTGTTGGAAAAATCAATTGAGGAAACTTGCGAAAATCTTGGTGAAGATGCCGCCGCGTATCGCAAATTGATAAATCCGTTGGTTGACGATTGGGAAAATCTCTTTGCCGACTTGCTCGGTCCGATACGTTTTCCGAAACATCCTTTGACGTTTGCCCGCTTCGGTTTAAGCGCAAGGCGTTCGGCGCAAGGTTTGGCAAAAAGCCATTTTAAGGGCGAACGCGCCCGCGCGATATTTGCCGGAATTGCCGGTCACTCAATGTTGTCGCTCGACCAAGCCTTTTCCGCTTCATTCGCCGTCGTTCTCGCCGTTGCGGGACACGCCGTTGGTTGGGCGATTCCGCGCGGCGGCTCGCAGAAAATCGCCGACGCGCTCAGTTCTTATTTGCGCTCGCTCGGCGGCGAAGTCGTCGCAAATTCGCGCGTCGAATCAATTGATAATTTACTAAAACCCGAACGCGCCGTGCTGTGCGATCTAACGCCGCGCGGATTGTTAAAAGTCGCCGGACATCATTTGCCGAAAAGTTACCGGCGCAAACTTGAGCGTTACCGTATCGGTCATGCCGTGTTCAAAATTGATTGGGCGTTAAACGCCCCGATTCCGTGGAAGGCTAAAGAATGCGCCCGCGCCGGAACAGTTCATCTCGGCGGAACGCTTGCCGAGATTGCCGCTTCCGAAGACGCGCCGGCAAAAGGCAAACACGCCGAGAAACCGTACGTTCTCGTAACTCAGCCGAGTTTGTTTGACTCGACTCGTGCGCCGGAAGGAAAACATACGGCTTGGGGTTATTGTCACGTCCCGAACGGCTCAACTTTTGATATGACCGAGCGCATCGAAAATCAAATCGAACGCTTTGCGCCCGGCTTTCGTGATTGCATTATCGCTAAAAAAGTTTCGCCGCCCGCCGAACTCGAACGGCACAATGCCAATCTCGTTGGCGGCAATATTAGCGGCGGCTCAAACGACATTCGGCAGCTTTTTCTGCGCCCGACATTAAGTCTTTATTCAACGCCTGCAAAAGGTCTTTACATCTGCTCGTCATCAACACCGCCGGGCGGCGGCGTTCACGGAATGTGCGGTTATTTTGCGGCGCGGGCGGCTTTGAGAGGAATATAAAACAGAAAATAAATATTTGCGCAATAGATAAAAACTTTTCGATTCATTATTCGCTGTTCGGTCATAAGTCATAAGCAATTTTTTGACTAGAAATAGACAGAAGAAGATAACGCGGCGCAAATTAAAAATTATGACGAACAACCCGGAAAATTTAGGAATACGTTATCGCATTGATGCCAGCCGCAGCAGTTTCACCGCGCAAGCCTTTGCCGAAGGAATGCTTTCATTTATGGGACACAATCCGACTTTTGCCGTCGGGCGCTACGGCGGCGAAATACAGCTTGATTCCGACAACCGGGAAGTTGATTCGATGCTGTTAATAGCGCAGGCGGATAAGCTGTCGTTACTCGATAAAGTCAGTGCCAAAGATGCGGCGGAAATAGAAAATACGATGCGCGAAGAAGTGCTGGAAATTTCGCGGCATCCGGAGATCGTCTTTGTCAGTCGTGATGTTTCGATGAGGCAAATTGCCGACAACAGATACGCCATCAAAATTAACGGCTCTTTGTCGCTTCACGGTGAAACGCGCGGGCAGACAATCGAAGCCGAAGCGGAAATTAGCGGAAAAACCATCCGCGCGCAAGGCGAATTTAAATTGAAACAAAGCGATTTCAATATCAAAAAGGTGAAAGCGCTCGGCGGCACGCTCAAAGTTAAGGACGAAGTGGAAATTTCCTTTGACATCACGGCAGAAATTTAACTGGATTGATTCGCCGGTTTTGAAAACATGCACGAACTTTCAATTGCACTGAGTATCGTTGAGATGGGAATCGAAGAATCAAACAAGCGCGGCGGAGCGAAAGTTGACGCGGTTCATTTGAAACTCGGACGGCTTTCGGGAGTGGTCAAAGACGCGCTGCTTTTTTCGTGGGAAATTGCCTGTCAGGGAACGACACTCGAAAGTTCACGACTTGAGATTACGGAAATTCCCGTCGTCGTGCATTGTGAGAATTGCAAAACAGATCGAACGATTGCAGAGATTAATAATTTTTTGTGTCCTGTTTGCAATGCGCCGACACCGGAAGTTATGCAAGGCAGAGAATTGGAAGTAACGGCATTGGAGATTATTGAATGACACAAACTCGCTTAGTCGAAGTCAGACAAAACGTGCTGAAACACAACGATGTTTTGGCGCGTGAACTACGAATTCGTTTTCAGAAAGCCGGAGTTTTTGTCGCCAGTTTTGTGTCGAGTCCGGGTTCGGGCAAAACCGCTTTTCTGGAAAAGACTTTAACGAAGCTGCGTTCGCAGTATCGCATTACCGCGCTCGTCGGCGATTTGGCGACGGCGAACGATGCGGCGCGTTTGGCGCGGGCGGAAGTTCCCGTCAAACAAATCGTCACCGGCACGATTTGTCATCTCGAAGCGCAGATGGTTTCAGATTCGCTGCAAGATTGGGATTTGAACGAACTCGATTGTTTGTTTATCGAAAACGTCGGCAATCTCGTTTGCCCATCAAGTTACGATTTGGGCGAAGCGTTGCGCGTCGTGCTGATGTCAACGACCGAAGGCGAAGATAAGCCGCTCAAATATCCGACGATTTTCAATACGGCTGATGTCGCCGTGATTACAAAAATGGATTTGGCGGAAGCTGTCGAGTTTGATTTGAAAGCGGCACACGCGAGCATCCAAGCCGTGCGTCCCGCGATGCAGGTGTTTGAAGTTTCGTCAAAAACGGGCGAGGGAATGGACAAATGGCTGGAATTTCTGCAAGCTAAATTTGTTGACGGGCAAGTATGACCAATGGTATTACTTAATTATGAGTGTCGCAAAAGTAACAATTTCCATTGAATCAAACTTGCTGAAAAAGGTTGATATTCTGGTTAAAGAACAAGTTTTTTCAAATCGCAGTCAAGCCATTCAATCCGCCGTTGAAGAAAAGGTTTCACGACTCGACCGCAATCGTTTAGCGCGTGAGTGCGCGAAGCTCGATAAAAAATTCGAGCAGGCTCTTGCCGATGAAGGCTTGGCTTCCGAGGTAGCGGAATGGCTCGAATATTAAGGGGCGACATTATCTGGGCGAGTCTTGACCCGACGCAAGGACACGAACAATCCGGCTTGCGTCCCGTCCTAGTGTTGAGTCAGAACGTTTTTAACGACCGCTCGGGAACAGTCATTGCGGTTGCATTGACAAGTCAGCCGCCGAGCGCGGGTTTTCCTTTGACGCTCGAATTGACCGATTCCAATTTGCCAAAGAAGTCCTGGGTGAAAATCAGTCAAATCAGAGTTTTGTCAGTGAAACGATTAGGAAAGAAATTGGGCAGAGCATCAGCCGATGAGTTGGAGTTAGTGATTGAAGGACTGAATGAAATTATTGGGGAATGAATGGTTGGAATTTCTACAATGGCATTTTGTCGTAAAGGCGGAAATATAAGTAAGATTTTTAAATGAAACAATTCTACTTTTTATTTATTCTTTTCATATTCGCGCCAACTTTTTTGGCGTGCGAAGCTCAAACAGTTTCTCAATCTGCAATTACTCCAGGATTACAAAATACGACTAATTCTAATTCGTCTAAAGAAGAACCTGAACAAATTGACAGCATTTTTGTTGATAAAGATTCACTCTCTTTCAACTGTTATGATGTAGTTAAACTAAAAAAGAAAGTTAAATTGGAATATCCACCAGAAATGAAATCAAAACCTGAATCGGTTGAGGTTTCTTATGCCGTTTTAAAAAAGAAAAATAAAGTATTAGATACGTTTGACGGAGTTTATTTTGGTGCGGGAAACGCAACCGATTTCGGCTTATTTCCTTTCTTGGGTAAAGGAACAAAACAACTTGCTGTTTCACAAACAATACCTCGCGGTGGAAGGCACTGGGTTATTGATTTATCATCTGAAGCACGGGTGATTTTCGATAGTAAAGATTATGGTGTCGGGCGGGAAGAATTCAATGTTATAGACATTGATAAAGATGGAGTGTATGAAATTTCTTTGCCGCTTACTAATTTTTATATGTTTGAAAATATGTCAATGGCGGAAACCCCGCTTCCAGAAATCATTTTCAAATATGACAAAGACGCAAGAAAATATTTCCCCGCCAATCCAATGTTTCAGGACTATTTATTAGCGGGAATCGAGAATGAAGTAAAGCGGTTAAATCCGAGCAATGAAAGTAATTATTTATCCAACAGGCTTGATATAGTTTTGCGTTACATCTATATGGGCAAAGAAGAAGTAGCTTGGTCATTTTTCGACAAAGAATATAAATTGCCGAATAAGGAAGAAATAAAATCAAAAATAAAATCAACTCTCAAAAATGAAAACGTTTATAAATATATTTATGAAAATCGCGTTTCATAATTTGAATAGAAAATCGTTTTATAGTTGATATAAAGGACAAAAAATTATGTGTTTAGCAATTCCCGGAAAAATCGTTAATAAATTTGAAGCCGACGGCGTGCAGATGGGCAAAATTGATTTCGACGGCATCACCAAAAACATCTGTTTGGCGTATGTGCCGGACATTAAAATCGGTGAATACGCGCTCGTCCACGTCGGTTTTGCCATCGAAAAATTAGACGAAAAAACGGCTCTCGAAACGCTTCAGATATTTCGAGAGATGGGCGTTTTAGAAGAAGAACTCGGTGCGACAACGGAAGCCCAAGGAGTACAAAATGAAATATCTGCAAGAGTTTCGTGACCCAGAACTAGCGCAAAATATCTTATCGGAGATTCGCGCCGCCACCACGCGCCCGTGGGCGATTATGGAAGTTTGCGGCGGTCAGACGCATTCGATTATTCGGCACGGCATTGACCAGCTCCTTCCGGAAAATATCGAACTGATTCACGGTCCGGGCTGTCCGGTCTGCGTGACGCCGCTCGATATGATTGACAAAGCTCTAGCGATTGCCGCCAAACCGAATGTAATTTTCTGTTCGTTCGGTGATATGCTGCGCGTTCCCGGAAGCGAGAAGGATTTGTTTCGCGTCAAAAGCGAAGGCGGCGATGTTCGCACGGTTTATTCGCCGCTCGACGCGCTGAAAATTGCACGGGAAAATCCCGAAAAGGAAGTCGTCTTTTTCGGCATCGGTTTTGAAACGACCGCGCCTGCAAATGCAATGGCGGTTTTCCAGGCAAAACAGCAAAATCTCGAAAATTTTTCGATGCTGGTTTCGCACGTTCTCGTGCCGCCCGCGATTGCCGCGATTATGGACTCGCCGACCAATCGCGTCCAAGGATTTCTTGCCGCCGGTCATGTCTGTTCGGTGATGGGCTACGCGCAATACCCGCCGCTCGTCGAAAAATACAAAGTTCCGATTGTCGTGACGGGCTTTGAGCCGGTTGACGTTTTGGAAGGCATTCGCCGCGTGGTGATGCAACTCGAAAGCGGGCGACACGAAATCGAAAACGGCTACAAAAGAGTAGTTAATTTCGACGGAAACATTCCCGCGCAAACGATGCTCGCCGAAGTTTTTCGCACGACTGACAGTGCGTGGCGCGGCATTGGCATTATTCCGCAAAGCGGCTGGCGTTTGAATGAAAAATATCGCCAGTTCGATGCCGAAGCGAAGTTTGATGTGACGGGAATAAACACCGTCGAATCGCCTCTCTGTCGAAGCGGTGAAGTCTTGCAAGGAATGATTAAACCGCACGAATGCGAATGCTTCGGCAAAAACTGCACGCCGCGCAAACCGCTCGGCGCGACAATGGTTTCGAGCGAGGGCGCGTGCGCGGCTTATTATAATTACGGACGATTAGCACCGAAGGCAGAGCATTCAATATGATAGAAACTTTAAATGATTTAAAAGCCAAGCAGTTTTTTCCGTTGGATGAATGGGGTGAACGCGGCTTGAATCATTCAGAAGAGTCAACTATTGAAGAGATGCAATTGGCTGTCAAAACTTTTATTGACTTTCTGATAAATCTCTACAAAACTCATCCGACTAACCAATTTGTAATTCAAGAAATACAAAAATATTTTGATGATTGGGATAGTTTCGATTTTGACACGGAAGAAATGGAGTATATTTTCGACAGCTATTTTGAAATTCTAAAGGAAATTAAGATTGAGCCAAAAGAGTTTAGTGTGTGAATTGCGACTGCAACTCTTTTCAAAACAATCTGTGAAAGAAATTAAAGAGATTATATGAAAAAAACAAATGAGGGCGATGTGGTAAAAGGAGCGGTTGCCGGACTCGTCGGCGGGCTGGTGGCTTCTTTCGTGATGAGCGCATTTCAGACGCTTTTAAGCGCGCTTTCGGAAGAAGAGAAAAAATCAAAAAAAAAAAGGAAGACGAACCGGCAAACGTCAAAGCCGCCGAAGGAATTTCCAAAGCGGTTTTCGACCACCGATTAAAGAAAAGCGAAAAAGAACCGGCGGGCGAAGCGGCGCATTACGCGATGGGCGCAATGTCGGGCTTGATTTACGGTATTGCTTCCGAGATTGCGCCGATGACGACAGTCGGATTGGGGCTTCCGTTCGGCGCGGCGGTTTGGCTGGTTGCGGATGATGTCGTCGTGCCCGCGCTCGGACTTGCAAAACCGGCAACCCAATATCCGCTTTCGACGCACGCTTACGCCCTTTCTTCGCACTTGGTTTATGGATTGACAACTGATTTGGTGCGGCAGGCGGTGCGCGATTTGTTGGACTGAAAGTTTTATGACTGAAGAAACGGAAAAAGACGTAATCGGAACGGGCAAAGAAACCAAAATCGAACGTGCCATCGCAAATTATGTCGGCGTTGTCATTCATTTGTTTCTTTCAGTGCTTGCCCTGTTGCTGTTGATTGCGGCTGGCATCGCCGCTTACGATACGGTTGTCCGCGATTTTCCTCAACTCTGGCAACAGAATGACGAGTATGTCGCTCTGCAAAGAATCGTCGAAAATGTTTTGCTGATTGCCATTGCCGCTGAGTTCGCGTTTCTTCTGCTGTATCATCGAATGAGCGCGGCGGTCGAAGTCGTGGTTTTCGTCCTCGCCCGTAAGACGGTCAATCCGAACATCACCGCGCTCGATTTACTGCTGTGCGCGGCGGCAATCGCCGGACTTATCATTTTGCGATTTTATTATTTACCCGGCAAAACGACTTGAAACCAATAAAGTTTGATTACAAAAAAGTTTGTGCGAAAATAAAGCCGAGGTTGAAATATGCGAAATCAACAATTACTCGAACGTATCGTTCTCAATCCCAAAGTGATGATCGGAAAGCCCGTCATCAAAGGCACACGTTTGACGGTCGAATTTATTATTAATTTATTGGCGCACGGCGCGACGATTGAAGAAATTTTAGATGAATACGAAGGCTTGATGGCGGAAGATGTTCAAGCCTGTCTGCTTTTTGCCGGAGAATCTTTAAGCCGTATTGATTTTATGCCTCTGACGGTGGAGACGGTTTGAAATGCGTTTTCTGGTTGACGAATGCACCGGCTCGAAAGTCGCCAAATGGCTGCGCGAACACGCATCACGAAGTCTTTTCCGTTTTCAACGAAGCGCGTGGAATGACCGATGATGAAGTTATCGAAAAGGCTTTCACTGAAGATTGGATTTTAGTAACTAACGACAAAGATTTCGGCGAGATGTTTTTCCGCGAGCGGCGCGAACACAAAGGCGTGATTCTTCTGCGGCTTGAAGATGAACGGGCGGCGAATAAAATTGCGGTTCTGCAAAGGTTATTGGAAAATTACGCTGAAAAATTGCCGGAGCAATTTTTCGTGGCAACAGAAACGCGGGTCAGATTTGCTCAATCGTAATTTCGGACGTTCGTCAAAAATCGCCGCCGCCGAAGACATTTAATAATCCCTGAATAACAAAATGAATTTAGATTTTAACAGTTGGACTTGCCCTTTGCCGCTTCGTGATTATCCGAAAATTGTTCTCGGACACGGCGGCGGCGGAAAATTGTCAAACGAGTTAATCGAAAATCTTTTCCTGCCCGCCTTCTCAAATGAAACGCTGGAAAAATTGGGCGACGCGGCGACGATTGATTTAAATGGAATTTTGCAAAATGGCGCACGGCTCGCATATTCCACCGATTCTTTTGTCGTCAATCCGTTATTTTTTCCCGGCGGCAACATCGGCGATTTGGCAATCAACGGCACGGTCAACGACGTGGCGATGAGCGGCGCAAAGCCTATGTTTTTAAGCGCGGGTTTTATCATCGAAGAAGGTTTCGAGATGGAAAATCTTGGTAGAATCGTCGGTTCGATGAGCCAAGCCGCGCTCACTGCGAATGTGCGCATCGTCACCGGCGATACGAAGGTTGTCGAGCGCGGCAAAGGCGACGGCGTTTTTATCAACACGAGTGGTATCGGCATCGTTTCCGGAGGCGTAAATATCGCGCCGAATCTAGCGCAAGCGGGCGATGTCGTCATTGTTTCGGGCGAAATCGGTCTGCACGGAATTGCGATTATGAGCGTCCGCGAAGGCTTAGAGTTTGACGCGCCGATTTTGTCTGACTGTGCGCCGTTGAATGGATTAGTTGCGGAAATGCTCGAAGTTACAAAAGAAATTCACGTTCTGCGCGACGCGACGCGCGGCGGCGTGGCTTCGGTGTTAAATGAAATCGCCAAGTCTTCAAACGTCGGAATTCGCCTTCAGGAAAACAGTTTGCCCGTTCCGCGCATTGTGCGCTCGGCGTGCGAAATGCTCGGACTTGACCCGCTTTACGTCGCCAACGAAGGCAAACTCGTGGCGATTCTGTCGCGCGAATATGCCGACGAAATGCTCGAAAAGATGCGCTCAAATAAGTTTGGCGAAAAAGCGGAAATCATCGGCGAAGTCGTCGCCGAACACGCCGGAATGGTCGTCGCTAAAACCGGTATCGGCGGCACTCGCGTCGTAGATCTGCAGCTCGGCGAACAACTTCCAAGAATTTGTTGAAGCAAAATAATCAAAAATTATAATCTTTTCATTTGAATTATCATTCTTCCTGTTTTCATTCTTTTATCTTTACACTTGGCAGACCTACGGCTTGAAGCTGCCGATTTAGTGCCGGAATGTCTTGCGATTCGATTGTCTGCCAGCGTTCGATGACGGATTTTGATTCGCGGTTCACTTCGACGACGGCTGCCGCGACTTGCGGAGTTGGCGCGGCATCAACTTCCTGAATCACGCCGAAAAGCGTTTGCAGTCTAGCTAAAACATCAAGTGAAAGCGGCGCGCCCGGACGGCGATTTGTTGCGCCGGTAAGTTCGTTCAGTTTTTTATCCAGCGCGTCAATTTGCCCGGCGACAGCATTTTGTCCCGCCCTTTCTTTGGCTTTGGCGAGTTCGGAACCGAGCAAATTGACGCGCTCGGTTATCGGCTGCAGCGTGAGCCTGTGGTCGTAAAGTTGTTTTGATAATTCAAACTGTTTTGTCAAATCAGCCGTCGAAGTTTTCAGGCGCGGGTCAATTTTAACCGTCATCGGCTGCGTGTAGCTTTTGCCGCCGACGGTCAGCACAATTGAATATTCGCCCGGCATCGCCCACGGCGCGGTCGCGTTCGGCGCGGTGTTGCGATAAACGGCGGCAATCGGATATTCCGGCTCAACGTTCGGAATCGGCTGATACTGCAAATCCCACATAAAGCGGTGGATTCCGGCTTTGTTCGATAATACTTGTGGCGGTCGAATCCAGTAAGCCGGAACATTGTTCGTATCCTTTACCGGCGCAAACTTGTCCGCGCTCGAATAACTCCGCACAACGCTTCCTTTGCGGTCTTTGATTTCCAGCGTAACGTTCGGCGCGTTTTTGTCGAGATAATAATCAATCATCGCGCCGTCCGGCGGATTTTCGCCTGACGGCTCGTCGGGCGGCAAAGGCGTGTCGGTGTTCATATTCCAACGAACACGCAAAGCGGTTTGCGGTTTGAAAAGAACCGATTCTTGATTGTTCGTTTCAAGCTGTCGAAGCGGCGTGATGTTATCCAAAATCCAAAATCCGCGCCCGTGCGTGCCGACGGCGATGTCGTCGTCTTTGACGATTAAATCGCGCACGGAAGTCGCGGGCATATTAAACCGCAGAGATTGCCAATTTTCGCCGTCGTCAAACGAGACATAAACGGCGCGTTCGGTTCCGGCAAATAATAAACCTTTTCGCCGCGTGTCCTCGCGCACAACATTGACGGTTTGCCCGTCGGGAATGCCCTTTGTAATTTCCTTCCAATTTTTTCCGCTGTCGTGCGTCCGGTAGATGTGCGGACGATTGTCGTCGAGCCGCAAAGTGTTGACTGCCGCATAAGCCGTGTCCTTGTCAAAATGTCCGGCTTCGACGATGGAAATTTTCTGCCACGCCGAAATGTTTGGCGGCGTGATGTCTTTCCAATTTTTGCCGCCGTCGGTGGTCAGTTGAATCAAACCGTCGTCAGTTCCAACCCAAATTCGATTGATGTCTTGGAATGACGGCGCGACGGTGTAAATCACTCCGCGCTGCGTCGGCTGCGCGGAAGGCAGTGTTTTGAATTTGCCCGTGCTTGCCGGAATTTCCCACGTTTTGCGCGTCAAATCCTGACTGATTTGCTCCCAATTCTGCCCGCCGTCGCGCGTTTTCCACAAAGTGTTTCCCGAAAAATACAACGTTCGATTATCAACGGGCGAAAAAATTACCGGCTGCGTTCTAATCATCCGAAAATCAGCGCCGCGAAACGGTTTCGGCAAAATGTTTTGCGCCTGTCCCGTCCGCCGGTCGTAGCGCGAGAGTTTGCCGCCATAAACGATGTCGGGGTCGAGCGGGTCGGCGGCGACGTAGCCGTATTCTTCCGCCGCTACCGGAGTCCAATCTTTAAAAGTTATCTCGCCGTAATTGCCGCGGCTCGAAATGCAAACCGAGCCGCTTTCCTGTTGACCGCTGCACAGGCGATACGGAAAAGAGTTGTCGGCGGAAACGTGATAAAGCTGCGCGGTCGGCTGGTTATACCACGAACTCCAGGACTTTCCGCCGTTAACCGTGATGATTGCGCCCTGGTCGCTGCCCATTAAAATAATTTCGGAATTATTCGGATTTATCCAGATGTTTTGATAATCGTCGCCGCCCGGCGCTCCGCGAAAAGCCGTCCAGGTTGTACCGCCGTCCGTAGATTTCCAGGTAACAATACTTGCCGCGTAAATCACGTCCGCGTTTTTCGGGTCAAACTGCAAATCGCCCAAATCGCCGCTCGCAATACGATTCGCCGGACGAGAATCGGTTGTAACAACCGTCCACGTTTCGCCTGCGTCGCTTGAGCGATAAAATTTCGTGTCGTCCGGCGTTCTGACTGCGGCAAACAAGCGTTTCGGATTGCTCGGCGCAACGGCGAGGCTGGCTTGCGTGATACTGGCAGGCAAGCCTTTTGTTAATTGCCGCCAAGTCTTGCCGCCATCAATTGATTTAAAGACGCCGCCGTTCGTGCCGTCGAACCGGGCGTTTTCCCACGCGCCTTCGCGCGATTCCCAGAGCGATGCGTAAATGATGTTTGTATTGGTCGGGTCAATCACGACATCCCAGCCGCCGACGTTTTCATCTTTGCCGAGAACTTTTTCAAAAGTTTTTCCGCCGTCGAGAGAGCGATAAATACCGCGCTCCGCGTTTGCGCCGTAAGGATGTCCGGCGACAGCAACAAGAACTTTATTTTCGTCGCGCGGGTCAACGGCAATTTCCGCGATTTGTTGACCGTCGCGCAAACCTAAATGCGTCCAAGTGCGTCCTGCGTCAATTGATTTATAAACGCCGTCGCCGACCGACAAATCAGGACGATGCAAACCTTCGCCGCTGCCGACGTAAATCACGTTCGGATTTGAAATTGAAACGGCGATTGCGCCGATTGAACCCGTCGGTTGGTCGTCAAAAATTGGAATCCAGGTGCGTCCGGCATCGGTCGTTTTAAAAACTCCGCCGTTGCTCTGCGCCATATAAAAAACGTTAGGTTGCGAAGGGACACCCGCGACGGCGCGGGTTCGACTGCCGCGAAACGGTCCGATGTTGCGCCAATGCAGAGCTTGTTTGAAATCCTGATTAAACGCCTGCGCGTCAGCAATTGTTTGAATGCCGAATACGAAAGCGATAATAAATATCGGCAAGAGAGAGCGTTTTAATAATTTCATAATTTTATTTGCGAAATTCGGCATTTCAGGCTTGTTGAACCGCTTGCGCGAGTTTGGACAAAGAATCTTTCGCGTCGCCGTACAGCATCGCCGTATTCGGTTTGAAAAACAAAGGATTTTCGATGCCGGAAAAACCTTTTCCCTGCCCGCGTTTGAGAACAATCACCTGAGTCGCGCGGTCAACTTCGATAATCGGCATCCCGGCAATCGCGCTTTTCGGATTATCTCTTGCATCCGGATTTACCGTGTCGTTTGCGCCGACGACAACGGCGACATCGGTGGTCGGCATTTCCGGATTGACTTGTTCGAGTTCATAAAGGAGCGAATACGGCACGTTGGCTTCGGCAAGCAGCACGTTCATATGTCCGGGCATTCTGCCGGCGACCGGATGAATCGCGTATTTGACCGAAACGCCGCGCTTTTCAAGCGTGTCCGCCAACTCCCGCAGAGCGTGCTGCGCCTGCGCCGTCGCCATTCCGTAGCCGGGAACGAAAACGACCTGACGCGCATAAGCCAACTGCACAGCAACATCGTCAACCGAAGTTTCGCGCATCGTTCCTTCAATCTGCGTCGCTTCAGTTCCCGCCGAACCGAACGCGCCGAATAAAACATTCGTGATTGAACGATTCATCGCGCGGCACATTAGAATCGAAAGAATCAAGCCGGAAAAACCGTCGAGCGTTCCGGCAATAATTAAAACCTTGTTGTTCAGGGCAAAACCCGTCGCGGCGGAAGCGAGTCCGGCGTAAGAATTCATCAGCGACATGACGACCGGCATATCAGCCGCGCCAATCGGCAGCACGAGCAAAACGCCGAACAAAAACGCCATTCCGACCATCACATAAAACAGTATTCCGACCGGAAAGAAAATCAGATAAACAAAAATACCGACAGCCGCAACGAACAAAGAGATATTGACGATGTTTTGACCTTTGTAAGTAACAGGCGTTCCGCGCACCAAGCCTTGCAGTTTGGCAAAAGCGATTAAACTTCCCGTAACGGTGATGCCGCCGAACAGAACTTCAAAACCTATGGCGGTCATTTTAAAAGAACCCAATTCGCCGCTGTACCGATAAAATTCGGCAATCCCGACAATCGTGGCGGCGAGTGCGCCGAAAGCGTGTGAGAGAGCGGTTCGCTGCGGCATCGCGGTCATCGGCATCCAGATTGACATTGCCGCGCCGATTAGCGAGCCAATCACCAGACCGACGATAATCCATTCGTAAGAAACGATTTCTCGATGAAAAAGCGTTCCGGCAATCGCCATCAACATTCCAACCGCCGCCGCATTCATTCCGCGTCGCGCCGTCGTCGGATGACTCATCGCTTTCAGACCGTAAATAAATAAAACGGACGCGACGAGATAGATGATTTCGATTAAATAAGGAATTTGCATAAAAGATATTTGCCCGCGAAACACGCTAAAAACGCGAAAAGAAAACAAAATCAAAGCAAAAATTGCTTCATCTGTTCCACACATTCCAAAAGTATCCGTTTCATTTTTGTTTGTTTGCCCTCGAAAAAAGAAATAAAGAAAATTTTGCCTTTTCGTTCTTATCTTTTTAGCGTCTTTCGCGTGTTTCGCGGGCAATCATTCATTCCAGCTTTTAACTTCCCGAATCAAATTTTTGGAGTTTTTAGTGTTGGCAAAGCGTTCGTATTCGAGTTTTGGAAAATGCCCGAAGTTGACCAGTAACGCCAATTCAAAACCAGTCGCGTTCAAGTAATTCATTGTTTGCGCTCTATGTTCATCAACCAAACTCGATACCGCCTTCAGTTCAACAATAATTTTGCTGAAGCAAACAAAGTCAGGTTTGAAAAATTGTTCTAATTGTATTCCTTTGTATTCAAGCTGAATTATAGGCTCAAACACAAAAGGAATTTCCTGAATTTCAAATTCTATTCTCAAACATTCTTGATAAACAGGCTCAAGAAAACCACAGCCTTTTTGCTTATAAAGTTCAAAACATGCGCCGATGATTTTGTAGCTTTCTTCTTTGTAGATTAAATCAGCCATAAATTTTTATTGCCCGCGAAACACGCCAAAGACGCTAAAAGAAAAGGCAAAACATAAAAAATTATTTTTCTTTTTTTCCGTGTGTTCCGCGTGTTCCGCGGGCAAAACTCTTATTTCTTTCTTCCCGTCTTGTCTTGAAACATTCTGAGCATTCGGTCGGTTATCATAAAACCGCCGACAACATTTATAGTGGCGGAAATCACGGCAATCACGCCCAAAATCGTACTAACTCGGTCGTGCTGCGAGCCTGCCAGAACAATCGCGCCGACGACTGAAATTCCCGAAATCGCGTTGGTCGCCGACATCAAAGGCGTATGAAGCAGCGGCGGCACTTTCGAGATGACCAGATAGCCCAGAAAAGCCGCTAACGCGAAAACGTATAGCAAGCTGATAATGGTTTCGTTATCCATAAAACTCTATTTATTTTGTATTGAAAATCTCTTTAATTCTCTCGTTGCGAATCTCGCCCTGATGCACGACGCAACTGCCGTTCAGAATATCGTCAGAAAAATCCAAATTTAACGCGCCGCCCGTCGCCAGCAGATTGCAAAATGCCGTTACGTTGCGCGAAAAAAGCTGGCTCGCGTGAACCGGAATTGTCGCCGCCAGATTGGTGGGCGCGTAAATAAAAATTCCGTTGTGATTGACGATTTCGTTCGGCTTGGAAAGCTCACAGTTGCCGCCGTTTGCACCCGCTAAATCAATAATCGTCGAACCGCGTTTCATCGCTTCGACGGCTTCTCCAGTGATTAAAATTGGAGCGCGCCTTCCCGGAATTTGCGCGGTCGTGATGATGCAATCGGTGTTTGCCGCCGCTTTTCTCAAAAGTTCGCGTGCGCTTTCCATAATTTCCTCGCCGACTTCTTTCGCATAACCGCCTTCGCCTTCGGCGTTGACGTTTTCGAGTTCGAGAAACTTTGCTCCCAGAGAGCGCACGGCTTCGCCAGCCGCCGCTCTGATGTCAAAGCCTTCGACGACCGCGCCCAAACGCCGCGCCGTCGCAATCGCCTGAAGTCCGGCAACACCCGCGCCGACAATTAAAACTTTCGCGGGCGGAATCGTTCCCGCCGCGGTCGTCATCATCGGCAGCATTCGCGGCAGTTTTTCGCATCCCAGAAGAACGGCTTTGTAACCGGCAATCGTCGCCATCGAAGACAAAATGTCCATCGCCTGCGCCCGCGTTGTGCGTGGAATCATTTCCAGAGAAATTGCCGTCAAATCATTCTCAATAAATGCTTGCAGTTTTTCCGGCTCATCCAAAGGGCGCAGAAGAGCGACGACAATTGTGCTTTTTTTCAGTTTCGACAAACTCGCGTCGGCGGGACGATTTATTGCCAGCAAAACATCGGCTTTTTGCAGCAGTTCTTCTTGAGCAGATGAAATTTCCGCTCCGGCTTGTTCATAATCGGTATCGGTTGCGCCGGCTGATTCGCCCGCGCCGGTTTCGACAAGAACTTTATTTCCTGCCGCAACGAGTTTTTTGACCGACTCAGGAACAAGAGCGACGCGAATTTCGTCCGCAAATGATTCTTTCAAGACAATGATTTGCATTTTGAAAATGGTCAAAGGACATTTGAAATAAATAAACGATTCTTCGCTTAATGTATTACAAAACTATAGCTGCGGCAAGATAAATAATTTGTTAAGTAATTTCTCAAGTCGGCAGGGCGACGCGCAAATGAAGAAACAATAACTGGCTAAATCTGGAGAATTAGCTCATCTTGGAAATGCGTAAATATGTCTGGTTTGTTACTCTCTGGGATTCTATCGTCACCGTCGTCCGGTTTGGGAGAAGTTGGAGGTTCAAATCATCTCAGTCCAACCTTGTTTTTGAGCAATTCTTCGGAATCGCCTTTTCTTTTTGTCATCTATTTTGGTATTAAGAAATGTAATTATGCTCCGAATACCAATCATAGCCTTGTTCCGCCCAAAAATCGCGCGGGCGTTTGTCGGTATATTCAATTCGTCCGATGCGTTTGATTTGTTTGATGCCGTATTTGGTCGGCGTGGCGAGGCGTAGCGGCGCGCCGTGTTCCAGAGTTAGTGGCGCGCCGTTCATTTCATACGCCAGAAGCGTCTGCGGATGAAGAATGCTCGGTATATCAAAGCCGACGTAATATCCTTCGTCAGAAGTCACGAGCGAGACATACGGCAGCAGATTTTCGGGATGATTTTTTAAGTCGGGCGCGTTGCCATCGCGCGTTTTCGGCTGATATTTCGCGGTAAAATCCGAAAAATCATTATCGTCAGCGGCGGAAAACTAATTCAGTGCAGCCAGCGCGTCGCAAGCGAAGGCTTCTTTTCTAATTGTATGCCGTTTTCCTGCATCATTATTTGGCGATTATAAAGCTAAAACCGTCAGACGGTAAATTCAGTTTTGTTTTTCAAATTTTAGCGCGACCGAATTCATACAATAACGTAAGCCGGTCGGCTTCGGTCCGTCGTCGAAAACGTGACCGAGATGCGAACGACAACGACTGCATAACACTTCGGTGCGTGACGAGCCAAAACTATTATCGGTTTCTTCGGTGACGTTTATCGCGGCAATCGGCTGATAAAAACTTGGCCAGCCCGTGCCGGATTCAAATTTTGCGTCGGAACTGAATAGCTTTAAATGACACGCCGCGCAGTAATAATCGCCGTGTTCGTGATTGTCGTTGTATTCGCCCGTAAAAGCTCGCTCGGTTCCCTTTTCGCGCATCACGTAAAATTGTTCTTTAGTGAGTTGCTTTCGCCATTCGTCTTCTGTTTTCACGATTTTTTCTCCCTTGTATTCTCCGTTTGACGCGCTTGCCGTTTTAGCTTCCTTTTCGGCAAGCAATGTTTGAATAACCTTTTCCTGCACATCGTATGCGCCCTCGCCGATGTGCGTATAGCGGATGCGTCCCTGTTTATCGAGAATCACAACCGTCGGCCACGCTTCGATATTATATTCCCGCCACGTATCGCCGCCTCCGTCCGTTACGACCGGGTATTTGATGCCCAAGCGTTTGACGGCATCTTGAATCTTATCGAAATTCTTTTCGTATTCGGATTCGGGTGTGTGAACGCCGACGATGGTCAAGCCCTTGTCGCGGTAATCGGCATCCAGCCGCTTGAGCGTCGGCAAAGTATTGCGGCAGTTATAACAGCCGAACGTCCAGAAATCCACCAGCACGACGCGCCCGCGTAGATTCTCCAGCGTCGTCGGTTCGGAATTAAGCCATTGTCCTTCTTTAAGCGCGGGAGCAGCCTTCGCCTTGCCTGCCGCAATCAGCGCGTCGCGGGCGTTGGCACCAGCATTTTCATCTGAAGTCATCGGCACGAAAGAAGCTTCGCGGTTCAACTTTTCTTTATTTTTATCGGTTTTGCCGGGAGTAGCAACTGCCGATTGGCTATCTTGTTTTGATGCGACCGAGCGGGAACAGCCGGTAAAGATTATCGCTGCAACGAGCGAGATTAAAGCTAACACCGAAGTAATTTTGTAGTTCATAATAATTTCCCTTTTGACGTATTTTGGCAAAAGTGACGCTCATCCGTCTATGTTCAGCCGAGAATTTACCCTTTGCCGAAGCATTGGTATTTTCGTTTTACGTCTTTTATTACTCAACGGACTTCGCGGAATCTTTGCTTCATAACTTTGTGTGAATCAATACTAGGAAAGTTAATACAAAGAAGTGTTTTAGTCGGGAACGCAGGCATCTTGCCTGCACGGATTGTGCCAGCAATCTAAAACGGTTGATAATCAGCAATTTCTGCGACGCTTCGCGTCGTGGCAGGCAAGATGCCTGCGCTCCCGACAAGAAATTGACTTTTTATTAAACTGGATTTTCTTTTTAGTGTTGATTCACATACTTTAATAATCCCCAAAAGGTTCTTTATTATTCCCGCATAATTATCAATCAATCTGATTCACGCTATTTTGAGTTTTCCGAGTAAAAACTTTACAACATTGATAGATTCTTTTTTACCTTCAAATTTGGAGTTGATGGAATCGGCTAAATTCATCATCTCGATTCGCAACAATTTTCTGCCGCGGCTGATGCGCGACATCACCGTTCCGACGGGAATGTCCAAGATTTCGGCGATTTCCCGATAAGAAAATTCTTCGACATCGGCAAGCAGCACTACTTCTCGAAAACACGGCGGAATGTGTTTAAGACTGGCGATTATTTCCTCGTCGCGGAGAGATTCGGCGATTGCGGGTTTGAAAACCAAGCTCTTCAATGCTTCGTCGCCGTCTTCGACGAACTTAAATTTTTTATTGTTAAAATAAAAGCGTTTCAGCTTGTTGGAAAGGATTTTATGCAGCCACGCCCGGCAATTAGTTCCGAGTTTATAGCACCCGAATGATTTCCACGCTTGCAGAAAAACTTCCTGAATTAAGTCTTCGGCTTCTGATTGATTTTTCGTAAATTTCAAGGCAGTGCGGTAAAGCTCGTTTAAATGCGGCATCGCTTCCGCTTCAAAATCTTTTATCGTATTTTCCTTTAAAGTCGGCATAAATCCTCTCTGATACGAAAGTTTTTCCGGAATAACCGGACGCAAATTCGTTTCTAATGAGTGAATCTTACGTTAGAAAAAAAATTATTATATGTCAGCCCGGTGACATATAAAATATTTATTTTTTCGCTGAGAACTTTGGTAGGTAAAAGCAAACTTCCTCATTAACCGTTGTCTTGCGTGGTAATAAAATCACTTCTATACAAAACCAGATATTCAATCGTCATTTTACTCGCGCTTGGTAAAAATTACGCTTATCGTTTAAAGCTTTTGTTGGTTAGATAATCCGTCAGCGCGTCGGGCTGAAGCGTCAATGGATGCCCGCGTTTATAATTGACAATTCCCGCCTGTCGCAAACGCCCCAGAGTAATTGTTACGTGTTGCCGGCTCATCGCCGCCATTCGCGCCAAATCGTCGTGCGTTACGAGCAACTCGACTTGACCTGTTCTTTCTTTGATAATGCGCTTTTCGCGCGTGCTGGCAAGATGCAGCAATAACATTCCGAGTCGTTCTTCCGCGCCGCGATAGCTGAGAATCTCGACGCGCCGCAAAGCGTCGGCAAGCCGGATGCAGAAAGTAAAAACAAACGCGCCGAGTATTTCGCTGTTATCTTGCAGATAATTCAGAAAATCCGCGAGTTTGATTTCAACGATAGTGCTTTCGGTCGTCGCCCGCGCCCAATTCTGACGGTGTGCCGTATCGCCTCTGCCGCAAAAACAAAGTTCGCCGAACGGTTCGCCCGCATCGAACACATTCAGCACAATTTCGTTCCCTTCGATGCTGCTCGCAATCAAAGCGGCTTGCCCGCTTTTGATGAAATAAAGACTGTCCGAACGGTCGCCCGGCTGCCAGACATCCACTCCGCGCCCGAACTCAAGCTGTTTGCCGAGCGAGCCGTCCGGCGGCAGATGCTCAATCGTCAAAGTCGTCAAAGCGCGGCAATCGTGGTGTTCGCCGAAAGGAAATTCCGCTTTGTATCGTTTCAATGTGTCGCCGCTCATTTCCCGTTTCTGTTTCTTTGCCTTTTACCTTTCGTTGATGTAACTCTTTAAAGAGTAAATTTATTCTAGCCCTTTCGACTATAAATTGACACTCGATTTTTCAAGAAAATTTTGCACGGCGGGCGCGGCGTTTGAAGCAATCTGCAAGTTTTCCGCGTTCGTCAAATTGGAAATGAAAAAGACCAAATCAGTTTCGGTTTCAAACCCCGCGACGGCGTAATTTTGAATCGCTTCTTGATACAGCGCAATGCCCGACGATTGCAAAAGCGCGATGCCGCCACGACCGGAAAAAGTTTCGCCGTTCTTTTTAGTAATAATCAGTGAGAGAATTTTTTCGTTTTTTCTCAAAATCAGATGAACGAAATTTCTTTCGTCAATCGTGCAGTGATGGGCGGCGACGACATCAAATCCGTCGTCAGCCTTTTCTTTTATCAGCGGCACTAAACCGGCGTATTCCGCTCCGAGTTTGCCGGACATTTCCTCAACGGTATAATGCCGCTCGGCATAGCCTTCTTCGAGAGCGCAGTGAACGTGGTCGCCCAATCCGATGCGAAGCAATTCAGTAATTTGTCCGGGAAAAGTTTGACTCGGGCTTGATTTACCGGCGAGATTTGACGGCGAACGGCGCTGCCAGACGAAGATGCCGAATAGCCCGAAACAGACAAACAAAACAATCGCCGTCGCCGCTGTCAAAAATTTGCGAACAAATAAAAATCTGAAAAGACGCGGCTCGGCGTGAATTTGTTTTTGAATCGTTTCGCGCAAAGCGTTCGGCGCAACCTCGTTCTGCACGGCGCGCCGAAGAAGTGTTTTGGCGTGCAAAATTGCATGGGCGGATTCGCTGCAATCGGCGCAGAATTCTAAATGTCGGGTGATATTTCCGGCTATCTCATCGCCGAGTTCGCCGTCCATATACGCATCAAGGCGGACCTGGACGACTTCACATTTTTTTTCGTTAAGGTTTGGCATAATTTCCCATTTCCCTTATTATACCGTTGTAAATTTTTCGCTTGTTTTAGACCGCATGAATTTTTTACCGTTCATTGTTTGTTAATCGGCTACCGTCCGCCGCGGTCGAAAATTTAAGTTATCACCCGCATTCTAACATAAAGCCGTTTTTGCCCGATAAAAATTCCCGGACGCAAAAACGCCGCCGTTTTCCTTCGCGCCGGGAATAAAATCTTCTCAAAATTGATTTCAATAATAATTTGTTCTGTAATGTATCTCACACAATAAAGATGTGAAATTTTTAAAGATGTGATATTTTTTATGGAGCAGAGGGAGATTTGTATGAATGATAACGAACAAAGACCGAAAGCCAAAGACATTAGAGGAGAAAAACTTCCCTATCCGGCAAAACAATCGGATATGAAGCGGCAGCCGGATTCGGATTTATCGAATTATCTGGCGGCAGGCAAATTAAAAGGCAAAGTCGCTATTATAACGGGCGCGGATTCCGGCATCGGGCGCGCTGTGGCGATTGCATTTTGCAAGGAAGGCGCGAACGTCGCAATCGTGTATAACGAAAACACGGAAGACGCGGAAGAAACAAAGCGATTATGTGAAGCAAACGGCGGCGAGTGTCTGGTGATTAAATCCGACGTGCGTTACCGGCAAATGTGTTTTGACGCGGTTGAAAAATGCGTCGGTGAGTTCGGCGACTTGAACATTCTCGTCAACAACGCCGCTTTTCAAAAGGCGCAAAAAAACTTTGAAGACATCGAGGAAGAAGATTTGCGCCGAACCTTTGAAACGAATATTCTGGGTTACTTTTTTATGGCGCAAGCCGCTTTGCCGCATTTGAAAAAAGGCGACGCGATTATCAATACGGGCAGCATCGTCGGGCGCGTCGGCAACCCGATTTTGATTGATTACACTTCGACTAAGGGCGCGATTCATTCTTTTACAAAATCGCTGGCGACGAATCTCGGTGAAAAAGAAATCCGCGTCAATTGCGTTGTTCCGGGTCCGGTTTGGACACCGAACATTCCCGGCACGATGCCGATTGAGGAAGTCGAAAACTTCGGTCACGAAGTCGCTTTAAAACGTCCCGGACAACCCGAAGAACTAGCTCCCGCTTACGTTTTTCTCGCGTCGGAAGACGGCAGTTTTGTTACGGGCTGTTTGCTGGACGTAACGGGCGGCAAAATGTCGAGCGATTAAATGCTTGAACTTTTCAAACGGCACCGGCGCGAGTATTTAATGGAAACTGTCGGGCTAGCAGGTTTTGTTTTGGGCGCGGGACTTTTGACGGTTTTTCTCGAACACCCCAATTTTCCGGCGATGCAAAGTTCGTTCGGCGGCGAAGAAAACGCAATTTGGCGGCGCATTCCGCTCGGAATTTTGATGGGCGCGTATATTTCCGGAATAGTTTATTTATTCGGTAAAAAATCAGGCGCCCACATCAATCCGGCGACAACCTGGGCGTTCTTCCGGTTGGGAAAAATCAATTTTGCCGACGCCTGTTTTTATACCGCCGCACAGTTTGTCGGAGCAATTGCGGCGGCTTTAGTTTTAAGATTTTGGCTCGGCAAATGGTTTGCACATCCGCTTGTCAATTTCGGCGTCACCGAAATGAAGCCGCCGCACGTTCCGATGACCGCTTTCGTCGCTGAATTTATCATCTCGTTTGTCTTGATGTTCGTCGTCTTAATCTTCATCAGTTCAAAACGATTGGAAAAATACGCCGCTGTTGTAACAGGCGTTCTGATTGCGCTTTATTTAATCTTTGAACTTCCGTTTTCCGGTATGAGTTTGAATCCGGCGCGTTCGTTTGCAGCGGCTCTGGCGGCGAATAAATGGGAGCATCTGTGGATTTATTTCGTCGCTCCGCCATTAGCGATGCTGCTCGCGGCGGAAATTTACGCGCGAACGAAAACGGTTTTTTTAAGCGTTATTGATAAAGAATTGCCGAATTATCCAAAAGAAAATTAATGCAGAATTTTCCAGAAAAAAGTTTTATCGAACTACTCGACAGCGATTTTGTAACCGACGAAACGCGCCGCGTATTAAAGGAAAGGTTAAACGCCCGCGAGATGCCACCGCGTTTTTTCGACGAGCGCGAGTTTGAAATTTTGAAAGGCATTTGTGACGCGCTCGCGCCCTCAGAGGTCGTGCCGTGCCGGTTTGTCGCGGGCGAGATTGATTTGCGGCTGGCGGCTGGCAGAGGAAACGGCTGGCGTTACGACGCGCTACCGCCCGACGGCGACGCTTATCGAACCGCGCTCGGCGAATTTGACCGAATTGCCGAAAAACTTTTCAGCGACCGCTTCGCTTCGCTCGAAAACGAACAAAGGCGCGAAATTTTTCACCGCTTAAAAAACGGAGAAATCAAATTTGAATTTTCGTCCGATAAATTTTTAGAAGAAATTTGCGCCGAATTCGTCGAACTTTTTTACTCACATCCGCTTGTTTTAGAAGAAATCGGCTACATTGGTTTCGCGGACGCGCGCGGCTGGGATTTGGGAGGCCAAAGTCTTGAGTCCGAAGTTCAAGGTCGAAAAATCGAAAACCTGCATCAGAATCTTCAAATCCAAAATCCAAAATCCAAAATCCAAAATCAAGTTGATGCTGTCATAATCGGCACGGGCGCGGGCGGCGCGCCGATTCTCGCGCGCCTTGCACAAGCCGGATTGAAAGTCGTCGCTCTGGAAGCCGGAAAAAAATTTGATTACCGCGGATTTGCCACCGACGAGCGCGAGCAAAGTAAATTATTTTGGACGGACGAGCGATTGAGTGCGGGCGAAAACGCGGTTGCGTTCGGAAGCAATAATTCCGGCTGCGGCGTGGGCGGTTCGACTCTGCATTTTACGGCTTACACGCCGCGCCCGCAGGCGGACGATTTTCGCCTTTTTTCGGATTTCGGAGTCGGGCGCGATTGGGCGATTTCTTACGAAGATTTAGAGCCGTATTTCGATGAACTCGAATGGTTTTTAGGCGTGTCGGGCGCGTCGCCGTATCCGTGGGGAAAAGCGAGAAAACGAGGTTATCCACTTTTGCCTTTACCTTTGAACGGCGCGGCTCAATTGATGCAACGCGCTTGCGAAAAACTAAATATTACAACTGCGCCGGCACCGAACGCGGCTTTGTCGCAAGATTATTTTCAGGAACAAATTGGTTTGCGGCACGCCTGCACAAATCGGGGCTTTTGCCAAGCCGGTTGTTCGGTCGGCGCAAAAGGCTCGATGGACGTAACTTTTCTGCCGCTGGCGGTAAAATCTGGCGCGGAAATTCGTTCCGAATGTTTTGTAACCGAATTTGAATTTGATGCCAACAAAAAAATCAAAGCAGTCGTTTATTCGCAAAACGGCGAGACGAAAAAGCAGCCGTGCAAAAATGTTTTTTTGTGCGCGGGCGGAATCGAAACGCCGCGCTTGCTTCTGATAAATAATCTTGCAAATTCAAGCGGACAGGTCGGCAAGAATTTTATGGCACACACGGGCGTTCAAATTTGGGGCGTTTTCGACGAACCGATTTATCCGCACAAAGGTATTCCCGGCGGTTTGATTTCAGAAGACACGCACCGTCCGAAAAACGCGGATTTCGCGGGCGGTTATTTGCTGCAATCAATCGGCGTGATGCCCGTCACTTACGCGTCGCAACTGGCTCGCGGCGAGAAAGTTTTCGGCTCGGAATTAAATGAGTGGATGAGCGCATATAACAATACGGCGGGCATCAACATTTTGGGCGATTGCCTGCCGCACGCAAATAATGTTCTTGAATTGGCAGACGAAAACGATGCTCGCGGACTTAAGAAACCGCGCGTTCATTTTTCACACGGCGAAAATGAAAACCGAATGACGGCACACGCCGAAAAACTAATGCGCGAAATTTGGACGGAAGCAGGCGCGAGAAAAATGTGGACGTTTCAGCGCAACGCGCACATCATCGGGACCTGCCGGATGGGAATGGACGCGGCGGATTCGGTTGTTAATTCGGAAAATCAAAGTTTTGATATTCCGAATTTATACATCTGCGACAATTCGGTTTTTCCTTCGGCGTTGAGCGTCAATCCGGCATTAACGATTATGGCTTTAGCACTCAGAACGGCAGATATTTTTTTGCAAAATTAAACCGATAAGGAACGATTAAGTTTGAATCACAAAAATACAGAGAAAATGAAACCACAGATAGACACAGATAGACACAGATTTTTTGAAGATAAAAAAGATTGTTTTTATCTTGCTTTTATCTGTGTTTATCTGTGTCTATCTGTGGTTAATAATTCTTAAATCTCTGTAGAGGATTATATGGCTAAAAAGAATTTTCTTGACATTGTAAAAAAGGAACGCGGCGACAGCAATTACGCGGGCGACCAGCACGGCGGCGCGGCGGGAATGTCCGGCAGAGGCTTGCCTGACGGCTTTCCCGGAAATTTTATGTTTGCTACCGGAATCGAATGCTCGTATCCGACGATTCACCACGGCAAAACGCGGCGCGACCTTTTAAAAGAATGCGGGCATTACGAGCATTGGAAGGAAGATTTGCGGCTCGTACAAGAATTGGGTTTGAAAGTTCTGCGCTACGGTTTGCCGTATTACAAAATTCACAAAGGTAAGGGCAAGTTCGATTGGGAATTCGCCGACCAAGCGATGCAGGAAATGCAGCATTTGAACATTACGCCGATTCTCGATTTGATGCACTTTGGCGTTCCGAATTGGATCGGCGATTTTCAAAATCCCGAACTGCCCGTTCTGTTTGCCGAATACGCCGACGCGGTTGCCGAGCGTTACCCTTGGGTGCGTTATTACACGCCGGTCAACGAGATTTACGTGACGGCGAAGTTGAGCGCGAAAGACGGCATCTGGAACGAGCAGTTAAAATCCGACAAAGGTTTTGTGACGGCTTTGAAACACACGGTTGCCGCGAGCATTCTCGCCAATCACGCTATCTCGCAACGCCGCCCCGACTGCGTTATCGTCCAATCGGAATCAGCCGAATATATGCATGAAGCCCGTTCGGAACAATCGCCGCAAATCGCGCTCGATAATAAAAAACGACTATTGTCGCTCGATTTGCTTTACGCGCATCAACCGGATGCCGACGTTTATCAATTTATGCTCGACAACGGGATGACGCGCGAGGAATACGATTGGTTTATGAAGGGCGAGCCGCCCGGATACCAGATTATGGGCAACGATTATTACGGAAATAATGAAAAAATCCTGCTGCCCGACGGCACGACCTGCACGGGCGAAGACGTGATGGGTTGGTATCAAATCACAAAGGAATACTACGAACGCTACAAAAAGCCGGTGATGCACACAGAGACGAACCACTTCGACCCAGAAGAGGCGTCGAATTGGCTTTGGAAACAATGGATAAATATTTTGCGGATGCGGAAAGACGGCGTGCCGGTTCTCGGTTTTACCTGGTATAGCTTGATTGACCAGGTTGACTGGGATTCCGCGCTCGGCAAAAAACGCGGAAAGGTGAACGAATGCGGACTTTACGATTTGGAGCGCAAGATTCGTCCGGTCGGAAACGCGTATCGCGCGCTGCTCGAAGAGTTCGGGCAAATCACGATCGTGCCACACGGCGAATTGTTTGAAGTAACCGGCAATCCGGCGCGTTTGAAAGTTGAAGTTTAATTTATGCGATACAAAGTCAACGGCACGGTTCTCAATATTTTTGAGGCGGGAGCAAAAAATTATAATAAAGGTCGCCCGTCGCTCGTCTTTCTGCATTACTTCGGCGGTTCATCGCTCGCGTGGACGGAAGTTATCGCCGAACTTGCGGACGATTATCATTGCGTTGCGCCGGATTTACGCGGTTTCGGAGCGTCGGAGGCTTCTGCCGAAAATTATGCAATCGAAGATTACGCCAGCGACGTTCAAGAGTTAATTACGTTGTTCAGACTTGAAAATTTCGCGCTCATCGGTCATTCGATGGGTGGCAAATTCGCGCTCGCATTGGCGGCAAGAAAGCCGAAAAATTTGCAATCTTTAATTCTGCTCGCGCCGTCGCCGCCGTCGCCCGAACCGATTCTCGATGATGAAAGAAAACGGTTATTGAACGCGCACGGTAATCGCTGCGCCGCCACCGAAACGGCTTGCCGCGCCGCCGGAGGAAAATTGCCCGCCGCAGTTTTCGAGCGTGCCGTCACGGATAATTTGAGAAGCTCGCAAGCGGCGTGGCGGGCGTGGCTCGAAAGTGAGAGCCGCAGAGACGTTTCATCCGACATCAAAAAAATCAATGTTCCGGTTCTGGTCGCGGCGGGCGAAAAGGATGAAATGATGACCGCCAAACTGTTGAAACGAGAAATCGTCCGGCGCATCGAAAACGCGCGTCTGGTCGTTGTCCCCGAAGTCAAACATCTTTTGCCGCTCGAAGCACCGAGAGAAATTGCCGATTTGATTCGCCGGCAAATTGAAAACTTATCTTACGCGGAAGCTGCTCTCCAGCCTTCAAAAGTCGAAAGAAACATTTGATTCTGCCGGCAGCAAGTAGAGAATTAAATCGCTCGCCTGAAATAGTCAAGACGCTTCAATCTCATCAGACCCTGATTATAAACCAGTAAAAATTTGAATCGTGTATCGAAACGAATTTCGGAAAAAATAATTTTTTTCGCGGGAATAAATCCGTTTGACAAGCGGCTTTAAGAATGAACAAGGGGGATTTGTTTCCGGCTTTCCGGCTGCTCGTTTAATCAATCGGAGAGCCTCGAACAATAATTTTTATTTAATCTTTGAGGAGAAAATTTATGTTTCTTATACGAGGAAAAAAGATAGCGATTGCCGCTATTTTCTTAATAGCGGCGATGGCGATACAATTTGCGCCCATGCCGCCGACAAGCGCGTCCGACCATATTGACTCGCCGATTATCACGCAAGACCGCGGCTCGGATTTAGCCGACACTTTCGCTTTTTTAGACCCGAACGACAATTCAAAAGTCGTTTTGATTATGTCAACGCAAGGCTTTGTCGTGTCGGGCGAGCATTTCGGAATGGCGATTTTCGACCACAACATTCGTTATCGTTTCGAGATTGAAAACACGGGCGATGCCAAACCCGACCAGTTTATTGATGTCTATTACTCGCCGGGACTCGGGCGCGTTACGCCGCAGACGGCGACGATTGAATTGTCGAACGGCAAGAAGTTCACCGCGCCGACAACTGTCTCAGACCAGGAGTACAAAGCACCTGAATTCGTCATTACGAATAACAGCGAGAACAACGCCGCATTTTACGCGGGCGTTGCCGACGACCCGTTTTTCCTGGACGATACGGGCGCAAACCGCTTCGTCGCATCTTCGATTATGAATCCGGGAAGACCGAATAAATCGCTTCTCGACGAGCGCGGCGGGCGCGACACTTACGCCGGCTTTAACACTTTGATTACCGCCGTCAGCGTTCCGGCTTCGATGCTCAAAGGCAGAGGAAACGTCATCGGCATCAACGCCGTTACGCAACGTCGGGAGCGTCAAAGAATCGGCAGAAACAATCAAGTTACAGGCGACGGCGATTGGGTAACGGTTGACCGCGACGGCGGACCGCTGGTCAATAACGGTCTGATTCCGCCGCCGCGCAAAGACGAATATAACGCCGCTTCGACCGAAGACGACGCGAAAGGCAAATTTAAAGACGACCTCGTGAAATCGCTGAAAGGTTTGGGAACAAATGACGCGCATATTGCGATGCTGGCGAAAGCCGCGGTTGAAACCGGCGATATTTTGCGGCTCGACTTGAACGTGCCGAACAGAGGTTCAGGCGGCGGAAATAACAAAGACGGCGGTTTCGGCAAAATGGGTGGACGGCGGCTGCAGGACGACGTGGTTGATATGGTTTTCACGATAATCAACAACGGTCAGCCGCTCGGTGATAAAGTTGACCGCAACGAAGTGCCGTTTCTCAATCAATTTCCGTTTGTCGCCAAGCCGACGCAGCCGTTCCCGCCGGGAAAAAATCCGGACGACCACACGCGACAGTAAAACTCTTGCTAAAAGTGCGTTGTGTATGACGGCGTACACAATATTGGAAACAAATCCGTCATTCGACTTTTTGCAGGCTGAAAATTTGAAATTGGTTTTGCAGGAATTAAATTAGGAGAAATTTTGTTTCTCCGGGCTTTCCGTTGTCGGAAGGAATAAATTCGTCCGATGTGGAACATTGACATTTGGGAAAGTATTTTCCAAGCAAAACAACAAGGAGTAAAAATAATGAGAAAATATAAGACACGAAAACTGGCGACAATCACGGCATTGATGTTGGCGGCGTTTGGAATAATGACTTTTACGCAAAGTGCGGCGTTTGGTCGAAACCCGATTCCGGGACTTACGCCGCAATCGAAAATAGGCGGAGTCGGGGCTGTCTATGTCATGACCAACGGAGTTCACGGCAACGCCGTAGTTCACTTTCGCCGAGCCGCCGATGGTAGTCTGGCAAATGCGGGAACAATCTCGACCGGCGGTCGCGGCACGGGAAACCTGTTGGAAAATCAAGGTTCGCTAATTTTGAGCGAGGGTGGCGAATGGCTTTTTGCCGCCAATCCGGGAAGCGACGAGATAACTGTTTTCAAAGTAATTGAAGGCGATGGTTTGGAATTTGTCCAAAAAATTTCTTCCGGCGGCGACCGTCCAGTCAGTTTAACCGTCAGCGAAAATTTATTGTATGTTCTCAACACCGGAAGCGAAGGCAATATTACGGGTTTTAATATCGGCTCCGACGGCAGTTTATCGCCGATAGCGAATTCAACGCGGGCGTTGAGTTTGACGCAATCCGAAATCTGCCCGCCTCTAGTCACGGATGCGGGCGACCCGCACGCTCTGTGCAGCTTAACCGGTGCAACCACCGTCGGATTTAATCCGAATGGCGACTTTGTGGTTGTAACCGAAAGACTGCCTGATAGGATCGACACCTTCACCGTCGGTGACGACGGGCGTTTGACGCTGGTGCAAGTTTTTCAAACCGTGCAAGATTCAACGCCTTTCGGTTTTGCCTTTGCCAAACGCGGGCGGTTGGTTGTTGCCAATGCCTTTTTGGATGAGGTCGGCAGGGGCGCGGCTTCTTCATATATTCTTTCGGCAACGGGAAATTTGGCACCGACAACCGCGACTTTGGGAAACGGTCAAGCCGCGTCGTGCTGGGTGATTATCACCAATAACGGGCGATACGCTTACACGTCTAATCCGGTTTCCGACTCGCTGACGAGCTACACGATTCAAGAAAACGGAAGCATCACTTTACTCCGCGCGAGTGCCGCGGATTTAACCGGCGGCGACCCGCGCGACCCGGGCATGAGCGACAACGGGCGTTATCTATATATTCTGAATAACATTACGGCTGTCGTCAGTTCATTCCGAGTCGAAGGCGACGGCAGTCTGACGCTTTTGAGATTCGATGCCGGACACGGATTTCCGGCGGGCGCAAACGGTCTCGCTGCTCGCTAACGAATGGCGTTTTTTAGCGGGCGGCGTTTGAGAAACGACGTGATGGACGCAACCTTCACGATTATCAACAACGGCAAGCCGCTCGGCGATAAAGTCAACGGCAACGATGTGCCGTTTAATAATCAGTTTCCGTTTGTCGCCAAGCCGACGCAACCGTTCCCGCCGGGAAGCGGCGCGGACGACCACACGCGGCAATAACTTTCAGACAATACCTGCGCCAACGGCAGACAAGATTTGGCGTAGATATTTGCTCCAAAACGGAGCATTTAATACAGGACGACCGGGCGAAACGGCAACGCGCCGAATCGGATATCCGGTCGTTAAAAAGCCGATTCAGGCTATCACTATGAACAAGGGAGATAAAATGATTAACAAAAAAACAAAAAAAACAAAAAAAATCGCATTGATTGCCGTTGCGATAACGGCAACGGCTCGTTATTTAACTAAGATAAGCGCACTTGCCATCACGGCTAGCTTAATGGCGGGAGTCATGCTCGTGCCGTCCGCCCGCGCTTCTAGTCACCGTGATTCGCCGTTCATTTCAGAAGACCCGGCGGCGGACAACACCGACGTTTACGCATTCGTCAGCACCGAAACGGGACGCTCCGACTACGTGACTTTGCTCAGTAATTTCGTTCCGCTACAGGAACCTGCCAATGGTCCGAACTTCTACAAACTTTCCGACTTCGTCAACTATGAGATCCTCATTGACGTGGACGGCGACGCACTTGCGGATTTGACATACGAGTTTAAGTTCAAGACCAGAATCGTTGACCCCGGCACGTATCTCTACGCCACGAACACGATTCTGCCGCCGCCGAATCCGCTTGACCCGACTTCGCAGTATGTTAATTTGAACCAGCCGCAAAGCTACACGCTCACGGAACGCGGTAGAGGTACGACGGGCAGCGGGCGGGTGCTGCTTGAAAACGTGCGAACCGCGCCCAATCGCCCCGGACCGAAGTCAATCAATTTTACCGCTGTGGGAAGGGGAGGAACTGTCGTGCAAGGCGACACTACCGTCGCATACCAGAACCTTGCCGAGATGGCGGTTCATACCGCACCCAATTCGGGAGGCTTGCGCTCTTTCGTCGGTCCGCGCGATGAAGGCTTCTACGTCGGACTGGGGACAGCCTTTGATTTAATCAATCCGACAGCCCCCGGCGCGGACGGAACCGGCGGATTCAACACCTCCACGCTCGCCGTCGAGATTCCGAAGGCGCGTTTAAGGGCGGCGGGCGACACCGACGGCATCATCGGCGTGTGGTCTACCGCGAGCCGGACGAGGCATCCGGTCTGCAATTCCCAAAATTTGAACGATAATCAGCCCTGCATAGCACCGGGTGTTAACAACGGCGTTGGCACGCAGGTGTCGCGTCTGGCTAACCCGCTGTTTAATGAGTTCCTCGACCCCATCAGGTTAAAGGATCTCTACAATGCGACGACTCCTTCTCTGGACGAAAAGAATATTTTTCCGGGCATTCTGAATCCCGCCACGGTTCAGGGACCGAACACGCTGGTGCAGCAACTGCGGGAATTTACCCGTTGCACCGATGTCGTTAATCGTCGGGATCAGGTTGCCTCATTTATGTTGGGCTATCCGGCTGGCGTGGTGAGAGGTTTCCCCGGCAACCGTGAAACCCAGACCGCAAATCCGGCAATCGCCGATGAAATGCGGCTGAACTACAACATTCCGCCGAAACCGTTCGGGGCGCAGGACCCGATGGGCGTCTTGAACGGGGACTTCGCCGGATTCCCGAACGGTCGCCGCGTCGCCGACGATTCGGTGGATATTCTTCTGCGCCTCTGGGGCGGCGAGTTACAGACGGAGTTTGGCTCCTCAACTAACTGTGCGCTTATAGCGGCGAGATTGACGGACAACGTGCCTGCGAACGACGTATCGTATTTGCCCGTCTTTCCGTATCTCGGATTGCCGCACGAGGGCTTCAATCACACGCACATCCACAACCAGCCGTAGTCCGTCGCAAAGCGGGCGGCACTGAAAAACGGCGCAGCTTAAGAACGCAAATCTGACGCTGCCGGACGGAGTCGAGTGCATCAAAGGACTCGACTCCGGCTAAAAATAAAAATTTAACCACGAAGCTACACGAAGGAAACACGAAGTTTAAATGAAAAAGTTTGGAAACCACTTACAACATCAATCGAGTTTCATTACGCTCGTAAATTTTGTTCGCAAAACTTTTCGTGAAATCTTCGTGTAACTTCGTGGTTTATTATTTCCAATAATCTCTATTGAATTGTTAGCTCTGATGGAAGATATGCGCTTTAAACTTTTAATCATTATCGGAATAGTTCTTGGCGGTTTCGTCATCGTCGGCATTCGAGCGGTGTCGTATCACGCTCCGCGCCCCGAAGCCGTGCGCCAAAATCCCTCTGCTTTCGACGCGCAGGCAAAGCCTTTCGACCGGCAGCTTCAAAAGATACAGAGCGCAATCGAGAGATCTCCCGCCGATCCGAACGGCTACAATATGCTGTCCGCCGCTTATCTGAAGAAGGCGAGAGAAACCGGCGATTTCGGTTTCAACGCCAGAGCGGAAGCGGCGCTTAATCGCTCGTTCGAGCTAAATTCATCTGCGGATAATTATGACGCAATCAGGTTAAAGGCAATGCTCCTGCTCGCTTATCACCGTTTCGGCGAGGCACTCGAAGCGGCGCGCCTCGCACAGGAGATACAGCCACAAGACCCGCAAAATTATGGCGCGATTACCGATGCGCTCGTCGAACTCGGCGATTATCCGGGGGCTTTCAAGGCGGCACAAGCGATGATGGATATTAAACCGGGTACATCGTCTTACTCAAGAGTCTCGTATCTACGCGAGCTACAAGGTGATACGCAAGGTGCAATCGAATCGATGCGCGCAGCAGCAGAGGCGGCGGGCGATCCCGAAACCGCCGCGTGGTGCCGCGTCCATCTCGGCGATTTGTTAATAAATTCAGGCAAAGCGGCAGCCGCCGACCGTGAGCTTGATAACGCGCTTTACATCTTTCCCGATTATTACCTCGCCTTAGCCGGGAAGGCTCGCGCCCGACTCGCCGCCGGCGACGCCGATTCCGCCATAAAGTTTTACAAACAAGCTCAGGAGCGTGTGCCGCTGCCTGAATTTGCAATCGCGCTCGGCGATCTATATGCACAACGCGGATTATCCGAAGAGGCAAAGCGTCAATACGATTTGGTCGAGTTCATAGAGCAAGCCGGCACAACCGAGAGCCGCGCCTATTCGCGCAATATCGCGCTTTTCTGGGCTGACCACGATATTAAACTCGACGAGGCTTTAACGATTGCGAAGCGCGAGCGAGAGGTGCGCTCCGACATTTTCACCAGCGACACGCTCGCCTGGTGTCTGTTCAAAAAAGGTCAACTGACGGAAGCGAAAACGGCGATGGATGAAGCATTGCGGCTAGGCACACAGGACGCGCGTCTTTTCTATCACGCCGGAATGATCGAGCAGGCACTCGGCAACCGTCGCAATGCTATTAAACACCTACAACTTGCGCTCAAAATAAATCCCTCGTTCGACATTCTACAAGCGGAGGTGGCAAGGCAAACATTACGCGCTATTACTACGGGGACGCTTGCCCGTACAACTAACGAGCGGATAAAGGAGGAAAGATGAATACGTTTGAGAATCTTTCATCTTTTCCTTCGTTTCTTATCTTTTGCGATTACGTAAAGATTAAAAACAACCCTGCGGCTTGATCAAAGCAAGTCGTGAGAATCACAAGACAACTATGCGAGGAACTTAACTATGAACTTTTTTGGAAATCTTTTACACATCCGCTGTCTGCTTTTGTTTTTCGCAGTTGGCTTGATGACGGCGAATCTGTCGGCGCAAACAATTTTGCAAAACATCAACGAATCGCAGGAAACCGAGAAAACGCAGGACAAAGATGAAACAACGGACGAGGATGAAACAGTAAATAAAAATAAAATAGCGAAAAAAGATACAAAGGAAACGGAACTCAAGAAGCAGGCGGAAGCTAAACCGCAGCGTTTCGGCGGTCACGTCGGAATCGTGATTCCAATCGTGACCCGCGGCAACGGTACGACCACGACGATTGCGGATAATTTCATCATCGGCTTTCCCTTCGCTCTCGTCGTTAGAACAAACAGTCCGGCGGCTTTCGATTTTGAGTTCGTCCCGATAATAAACACGCCGTCAAATCAGGATTTTAGATTTCTGGTGCATCCGGGCATTACCTACAGTTTTAAGAAAAAGTATGCGGTTGGAGTGCGTGCGGCATATGAATTTGGAACGGGAAATTACGGATTTACCCCGATTGCCTCGCGCAGTTTTAAGCTCAAAGGCAAAACCAACTATTTTATCGAAGCGGATTTTCCGGTGCGCCGGGAACGTCGTCCCAACGGCACCGGATTTACTTCGGTTCAGTTCGCCGTGCATACCGGCATCAATTTTTGATTGGCATGCTCGGACAAAAATCAAACGGCGTGTGGACGAGAATTTTCATACGCCGATAACTAAATAAGGGAGGTAAAAAAATGAAATTTTTAGGATTTACATTAGTGTTTGCATTAGCAGTTCTAACTTTTGGCGGACTCGTTTCCAGCCAGGATATGAACAAGATGGACAAAATGGACAAAATGATGATGGTTGACAAGGCAACCGTCGAGCAAATTATCACGGGCTGGAAGCCCACGCCGCAGGAAGTGGCGCGAACCGTCATCGCCAAATACGGAATGCCGCAGGAGGCGACCGCCGAAAGACTTGTCTGGCATAACAATGGACCTTGGAAACGAACCGAACTCGTTAATGAAGAAATTCCGCATTCGTTTCCAAAACAGCACCCGGACATGCTGAAACAGACAATCAGTTATCAAGTCCCGACCGATAAATTCGACGACCTTGCCGAATACGACGGCAGCGTGATTGTCGAGCGCACAAAAGGCGAAATCTCGGCGCGTTGTGATAAGGAAGAAGCGAACTTTCTGGCTTTGAATCTTGCCGACGATATTGTCAAGGGTAAGAAAAGCGTCAAAGACGCGCGTAAGTTTTACGCCGAATCGGTTCTTGAGATGAAGAACCCGGAATATATGAAGGGCTTTCTGTTTCAGGTGTCGAATACGGAGCTGGGCGACGCGGACAAGGCAGTAATGATGAATAACAAGGAAATGAAAAAGAATAAGTGATAAAGAAAATAAATGACGAAAGAGCGCGGAAAGCGACGGGTAAGAAATCAGAAAACGGCTCAAACCTAGCGTTTAAGCTAATGGCAATTTGTGGATTGGTTCTAGCAACTTTCGCCCTGAACTCGGTAATACTTGCTTGGGAATCTTTGGCAATCCAAGCCAATGAAGGGGGATGTGAGATGACAAATCGGCTGACTAGCCGACTGATGATCGAAGGCGACCAAGCGGCGAGTTCCGAGGCTTCGGCGTGAAGGTGAACATCATTACCCAAATCGGCAAAAGCGAGTCGCAGATGCTGTTCCGAAGTCGGGATGGAGCGCGAACGGACAAGCACACCGTCGGAATTGATAACGGTTTGATGACAATGGCTCGAACCCAAGTCCAAACCAACGAAAATAGATTGCTGCATTGAATAAAACCTGCTTTTTGCGTTAGAAGGAAAAACAATGCGATTGACTGTCAAAGAACAAGTTGGATGAAATCGGACAAAAGCCCGTCTTTCATCCTACCATTGGACGTGAGCGCAAAACAGCGACTTTGTTATCGCGTCGTCCGTTAAACTTTGAGTTGCGTGGATTCGGTTTCGCCCCACGTCAATTCCGCCGTGATACCGCTAAGAGTCGTATCGTATGGAATGATACTGTTATTGGTGGTCTAATTAAACCAAATCTTAATCAGAAAGGAAGGAAGGAAAACATATGAAACTAATCAGTAATATGAGACTAATCACTAAACTGTTCGTCGGCTGTTTTCTCGTTGCATGTCTTCTCGGAACAATATGGCTTCTGGGAAATGTCTGGGCTGTTAATAGTGCCAGACCTAGCAAAAACAATGAGAACAAACAATCTAACCCTGTGCTTGCTCGCGCGTTTGTCCATGGCGCTCCTAGTTCAGGTATTGCAGGCGTAGTCACTTTTAGGCAGCCGCAATGTCCGGGATGCCCCACGCCGGGCCCTACGGCTCCGCCAACTGCTCCCGGATTTAGAAACTTCCCCGAGCCAACCGTGGAAATTGTGGCACGGATTAACGGACCAAATGGCGTTTTGACGCCAGGAGCGCACGGAATGCATATCCATGAGGTTGGAAGATGCGAACTCCCTGGCTTTACGACCGCTGGTGGACACTTCGACCCCGGACCGTTTGGTAGTTCAACCCCCGTGGACGCTAACCACCCTTACCATACGGGTGACGTCCCCAATCTCATTGTTGATGCAACCGGACACGGATTTCTCCAACATACGACGAGCCGGATCACACTCTCACCCGGTCCTCTCAGTGTGTTTGATCTGGACGGCAGCGCGGTCATCATCCATTTGGATCCAGATCGAGGTATCACCGGCGTTACCGGTGCATCCGGTGGTGCGCGGATCGCGTGCGGTATCATCGAGCTAGTTTCAGACAATAACGCCGCTGATGATGACAAATAGGTGCTAGATGTTCATTCAAATGTCTGGCACGGGAAACTTCAGTTCGGCATTAAAGGTAGGCAAGTTTAGTGAAACGCAAGCGGCGATAAAAGACGCTTTGCGATTGAATACCGGGGACGCGAAACTTTTCTATCACGCCGGAATGATTGCCCGCGCTGGCGGCGATAAAACGGCGGCGGGCGAATTTATTAACCGCGCGCTTGCGCTCAATCCGCAATTCGATGTTTTGCAAGCCACGTCAGCCCGGCAAATTTTAGAAAATCTTTCCCGGTAAATTATTTTTCACGCCGCGAACTGCGATTAATTTTCAAATCGAAAACGTCCGGGCGCGAGTAATGACCGGAAACGTCGAGCGTCATTTTTTCCCGGTCAATGATTGTTAAATCGAGTTCGGCGACGATAATTTTCTCCTCGTCGAAAATCGGCTCGACAACGTAAGTGCCGTCGGGCGCGATGACGCAGCTTCCGCCACGCAGAAGAAATTTTTCGGGCGTATTTTCTGATTCAGTTCCCGCCGCGAGTTCCGCCGGCAAATCGCCGGCTTTCATCAGCAAGCCCGCCGCTAATACAAAACATCTACCTTCAAAAGCGTAATGACGGCTGGCAATCTGATGCGTTTCATGAACGGTCGGAAAAACCGCGATGTGAACGTCTTCGCCGGAATTATGCATTGCTTGACGCGCGAGCGGCATCCAATGTTCCCAGCAAATAAGTCCGCCGACCCTTCCCGCATTCGTTTCAACTGCTTCGAGTCCCGCCGCGTCACCTTGCCCCCAAACCAATCGCTCGGTATAAGTCGGGACGAGTTTGCGATGATGATTCAGAATCGCTCCGTCCGCGCCGAAAGTAAGCAAAGAATTGTAAAGCGTCCCGTTGCCCGCGCCGCGTTCGATTCGTTCGTTGATTCCGACGACTAAAACAACGCCGTATTTGGCGGCAACCTCGCTGAGCATTTCGGTTTCCAGTCCCGGCACGACGACGCTGTTGCGGCGCAGTCGGGCGAAAACTTCTTTCGTCGGCTCGTGATTCCAGAGCGCGGCGTTCGGACAATAATCGAGCCACGCCGGATAACCGGCGAGCCACGTTTCGCCAAACGCGACGAGCTTTGCGCCTTGCTCCGCCGCCTGCTGAATTAACGCGATGGCTTTGGCGAGACTCGCTTCGAGATTCATAAAAACCGGACTCGCTTGGACGATTCCGACGATAATTTTGTCCGACATTTTTATCCTTCAAATAATTTACAGGTCAATAAATTTTAGTCTTTCCTTAATTTGAGTTTCCGCTTGATTTCAATCGCTTCGCGCCGCGCCTGCGCCCATTTTAGCGGCAGCATTTTCACTTCTCCGCTTCGCTCCGCCGCCATTAAAAAATCTAATGCTTCGAGAATAATTCTTCGCTGTAATTCGGTGTGAAACGGCACGCCGAAGTGATGTCCCATCATAAACGGCACGAAGACGGCGCGCGGCGGTTTGACGTGTTCGGTTACATCTAAAGCAACACTAATTGAAACGGTCGGAATTCCTCTCTTTTCGATGGCGCGCTGAACCAGCGCAATGCTCTGATGGCAAATCGGTCAGGCGGGCGCGAGCAGTGCAATGTCCGAGCCTTCCACTTTGACCGCTTCGGCGATGTCTTCCGCCAGTTTTTCTTCGAGCATTTCGGGATTCATATTGTAGCCGATAAACGAAAAGAAATTCGGGGCAAGTTCGCCGATAATTTTTTCCTTTGCTAATTCCTGAAGTCGCTCAATCGGAAAAATAACATTTAAATCTTTATCTGCGCCGACAGTCGGATATTTAAGTTGATGGATTTCTAAATCTTCAGGCTTTGAATCGGCAGGCACGCGCCGAAAAGTATAATCACCGACCGGATGAACCGTGTCGAACGGCAAACTGCCTTTTGGCTGAACGCCCGCCGTACTGACAAAAGTCAAGCGTGATTCTGACAAAGGTTTTTTCAATTTCGCCAGCGGAATAAAATCGCTTTTCGTAATCATCGAACCCGGATAGCGTTCATTGACCGTCGCCCATAAACCGGGACGAAGTTGCGGTGAATCGTTTTCTTTAGACTCGTCCATCGTGAATCCACTCTCCCGAACGCTCGACAAAATAAAAATGTAGATGAAAGAAAAGATGCGCGAGCGTCGCCGCGTCGTTTTCAGCTAAAGTTTGCAAAATAAATTCGCGCTTCGTTGCGGGAACGTCGAGCAGCAGTTTCAAGGCTTCAATCCACGCTTTATCAATTTCTTTCTTCCCCGCCGCTTCGCTGCCGTCGCCGAAATGTAGGCGCACGTAGCGAATCAGCTTTTCTGTGTCGTCGTTTGACACGGCTTCTTTCAAATACTGTAAAGACATAATTATAAAATCAACTATAAGTTTCGATTTATTCCCCGATGTCTTTTCATATTCCTACATCTTGCAAAATTTGTGAATGATTTGCGGCAAAAATAACAATCTGCGCTCGGCATCGAAGGAATTTTAATTTTCGGGAAGCATCACTCTTAAAATAATTCGCGCCCTTCATATTTTCATTATATTCCATCTAATTTCAATTATTGTTTTCACCTGCATCAACGATTTGTTTAATAACGATTCGTCTAACAGAGTTATTTCTCTTTTTCTTTAACTTTTAATCACAGCTTTCAGCATCGCGCCTTCCGAATCTTTTCCAAAACGCTGCTGTGTTAATCGGACAAACGGAAAACCGATTTTGGCTAAAATGTGATGCGGGCGGGCGAATGAAAAAAGCTCATACCAAACCGAATCGTCCGCGTGATGCCATTCGACGACGAATCTTTCTTCGCCTTCTTCAGAATGCCCGGGCAGCGTTCCGAACGCGAAACCAAATCGCTCAACTTCTCCTTTTTCTTCTAGGGTATAAATAATTCGGCACGGATTTAGAGACCAGCAAAAACCGTGATTGACGACCACGCAGACGACTTCACGGGCGGCAACCGGCGTATGAGACGGATAAAGCCGCGTCCATTTGAGCTCATACATCGCCCAATTTTGAATCGCGTTTTTGGCGCGAGCGAAAGTATTATCTCCATTACCTATTTGAACGCGGTGATGATTGATTGGATAGCCGGACGGAATTGTGTTTTGCGATGCGCCGACTTCCCCGTATGAGAATGGCAAATCTCGCTGCTCGGCAAGAAAATTTTCAATCTGCGCGTCGGACGGCTCGGAGAAAGTGAACATAAAACTTGATTTTGATTACACACTTCTAAAAGGGATACTTTACTACGTCTTTATTTTGTTCCGGCAAACAAGAAGTTTTAAATAACAAACTTGCCGGGTCCGAGAAAGGTTAAATCTCTCCTAGCCGAATTCACTGCTTTCTCTCCTAGCCGAATGGCTGATGTGCGGACGGTTTGTTTCCGTCATAATTCATTTAACAAAAGAAAAAATTAATTTCTTTCGATTAAGTTAAAATGGAGTTTATAAAAATGGAAACAAAAAATACAGAAAGCGGAAACAAATTGTCTGATTTTTCCGCACAAATCACCGAGGCGGTTGAAAATGTCGCCCAATCAATCGTGGCGATTGACGCTCGCCCGCGCGTGGCGACGAGCGGCATCGTCTGGCGCGAAGGCGGTGTGATTGTTTCGACTAATCACACGATTCACCGCGACGACAATATCACCGTCGCGCTTGAAGACGGGCGGACGACGGCGGCAACGCTCGTCGGACGCGACGCGGGATGCGACCTCGCCGTCTTAAAAATTGATGACGAAGCGATTGCCAAATCATTAAAATCGGCGGAGATTGCGGAAACATCGAAAATCAAAGTCGGCAATCTCGTGTTGGCGGTCGGATGCACGAGCGCAGAAGGCGGCGCTGTGGCGGCGAGTTTCGGAGTAGTTAATCGAATCGGCGGCGCGTGGCGAACGTGGCGAGGCGACGAAATCGAACGCTTTATTGCGCTTGATTTGGCGATTCGTCTCGGTTTTTCCGGCGGCGCGTTAATCAATGCGGACGGAAAAGTTTTGGGCGTGAATACTTCCGCATACGGGCGCGGGCTGGCGTTGACCATTCCGTCGGAAACGGTCAATCGCGTAGTTGACGTTTTATTAACAAAAGGCACAATCCCCCGACCGTATTTGGGAATCGGCACGCAAGCCGTTCCAATTTCTGAAAATCTACGTCAGCGTTTAAATTTAGAGCAATCGAGCGGATTGATGATGTTGACGGTTGAAGCGGACGGTGCGGCGGAGAAAGCCGGTGTTTTAATCGGCGATGTTCTGCTGGCGATTGACGACAAAACGACGCTCGACCCCGAGGACGTGCAAGCCGCCCTTTGGGGAAAAGAAGCCGGAGACGCGGTTAAGGCAAAACTCTTGCGCGGCGGCGAACTCAAAGAAGTGGAAATCACTTTGGGCGAGCGTCCCGCACAGGAAAGCGGAACGCGCGAGCGCGGCAGAAGCGGTTGGAGACGACGCGGTTGCCGGTAACGATGAACGGTGAAAACGACATCATCACAATTTTTATCGTCGCGGCTTCGCCAATCGCGCGCGCCGGTTTGGAAGCGGTTTTGCAAATTGATGAAAGATTGATTGTCACGGGCAGCGCGGCGGAGATTTTCGCCGCGCCGTCCGTTTTCTCATTCGGTCAAACTTTTGACGTGCTTTTAGTGAACGTCGAACAACCCAGCCAGTTGGTTGCTTTGACGGAATTTTTGAGCGGCGACGGCGAAGATACAAGTTCCCCGTCTGTTGTCGCGCTTCTTTCAACTGATTTTCAGAACTCGGAGCAAGCAGTCGAGTTGTTGCAAAACGGTGTGCGCGGAATTCTGCTGGCGGAGGCAACAGCGGGCGAAATCATCGCGGCAATAGGCGCGGCGGCGAACAATTTAATCGTTGCGTCGCCGGAAATTTTAGAAACGCTCGTTTCTTCGATTACAAGCGAAGATTATTTGCCGAACGTAAAGAAAGGTTTGTCGGGCGAGGCGGTTGAGGATTTAACCCCGCGCGAACGAGAGGTTTTAGAGTTTCTTGTCGAGGGCGAAAGTAATAAAGTCATTGCCTACCGGTTACGTATTTCGGAACACACGGTCAAGTTTCACGTCGCCTCGATTTTCAGCAAACTCGGCGTGAACACGCGCACCGAAGCAGTTACGCAAGCCCTGCGGCGCGGGCTAATTTTGCTCTAAGAAGTAAAACATGCAATTTGATTGCAAGGTTTTAGACCTGTGTGTTTGAAACGATAAAAGTTTTCTTTTAATAATGATAAAGCTACCTTAAAAAAATAGGCGGTCTTAACTGTTGCAGGTTTCCTCTAAAGTTTCCTATAATAGTTACCGCCTTTTAGTTTATTACCCATTCTTAGCCTTGTAGTTGAATTTTTTGAATGTGTAACTGACATATTTTTACGGGTTTCTTACGAAGTAATCATAAGTTTTTACTATCTCTGAAAACAAAATTTTTGAGTGTTGTAAAAATATTATTTACATTTTCTTTACTCTCTAAATAATCCTTCGTTTAGAGAGTCAAACTTAGTCCTGCAACACTCTTAGATTTTGGTAAATTCAGACATAACATTTTTAACGAATGAAGATGAACGCAAACTTTCAACGCGCCTAAGTAATCTTTTGTCAAAATCAAACCGCTTTGATTGTCTTGTCGGATATTTTTATTTAAGCGGTTTTTATCTAATCAGAAAATCACTTGAGCCTTGTGAGAAAATTCGCATTTTGATTGGACTTGAAACAGAAAGCCAAGTTCTCAAAGCACTTCAACGAGCTAAGATACAACCTGAATTTGATTTTCATTCAAATTCTGAAACAGTTAAAGAATTTAGCAAAGTTGTTTTGGAACAACTCGAAACGGCAGAAGAAACAGCCGAAGTTGAAACAGGAATTGAGCAGTTCGTTCGTTGGTGCGCGGAAGGCAAAGTCGAAGTTCGCGCCTACGACAAACATAAAATCCACGCTAAACTTTATATTTTTACCTTTAATTCTGACCAAGTTGATAAAGGTCGCGTGATTACCGGCTCAAGCAATCTTTCACTTTCAGGTTTGCATGACAATTTAGAGTTTAATGTTGAATTGAAAAATCGTTCTGATTATGAATTTGCTGCCGCTAAGTTTGAAGAATTATGGAAGGATTCGGTTGAAGTTTCAGAAAATTTCGTTCGCACAGTTAAAAACGAATCACACTTAGCGCAGTTTTCCCCGTTTGAACTTTATCTTAAATTTCTTTACGAATACTTTCGGACCGAACTCAACAGTCCGCGCGAGCTTGACCAGGATTATCAGCCGGAAAATTTTATGCGGCTGCAATATCAACACGATGCCGTTCTGACTGCGAAACGTATTGTTGAAGAATACGACGGCGTTTTTCTGGCTGATGTCGTCGGTTTGGGCAAAACTTATATGGCAGCAATGCTGGCGCGTGAGTTAAATGGCAGAAGCCTTGTTATCGCGCCGCCCGCGCTGATTGATAAAAACAATCCGGGCGCGTGGCAAAATGTTTTTCACGATTTCGGCGTGCGCGGCTTTCACGCCGAATCCGTTGGAAAACTCGACGCAATTTTGAAACTTGATTTGAGCAAGTTTCAATACGTTTTCATTGACGAAGCGCATCGTTTTCGCAACGAAGACAATGAAACTTACGCCAAACTGCACCGCATTTGCCGCAACAAGAAAGTCGTTCTGGTAACGGCAACGCCTTTTAATAATCGCCCGAACGACCTTTTGAGCCAGCTCAAACTTTTCCAAAATTCGCGCAGCAGCACTTTGCCGAATCTGCCGAATCTGGATAATTTCTTTCGCAATCTGAATAGCCGTTTGAGCCAATATCATCGCGTCGCCGACCGCGAAGAATATCTTAGAGTAATGCGCGAAAACGCCCGCGAAGTTCGTGAAAGAATTTTGAAATATCTGATGGTTCGCCGAACGCGCAGCGAGATTTCAAGGTTTTACGACGAAGATTTAACCAAACAAAATCTAAAATTTCCCGAAGTCGAAACGCCGCAATCGGTTTATTACGAACTGTCAAAACGCGAAAACGAAATTTTCACTCGCACTATTGAACGCATTGCCAAACAAATCACATACGCGCGTTATCGTCCTTTAGTCGAAAAGTATTTTAGAGGCGAACTGGACGAAAACACGGTGACGGCGCAAAACAACCTTGCCGGATTTATGAAGGTTTTGCTCGTCAAACGGCTGGAAAGCAGCTTTGAAGCGTTTCGCAAAACGCTCGGACGTTTTATTGCCGTTTATGAAAAATATATTGCGGCTTACAGGAGCGGTTATGTTTATGTCAGCAAGAAAAAAACCAATGTGATTTTCGACCTTATCGAAGCCGGAGATTTCAACCGGATTGAAAAAATCATCGAATCGGAAGAAGCCGAACGATACGACGCGAAGGATTTTGATTCGCAGTTTTTCGTTGATTTGAAAAGCGATTTGGAAACTTTGCAAGCGATTCGCGCCGATTGGCACACGGTTGACCGCGACCCGAAATGGGAAAAGTTTTTGTCGCTTTTGAAAAATGAGCCGACGTTTCAAAAAACTAAACTGCTGCTTTTCACCGAATCGAAGGAAACCGCCGAATATCTTTGTCGCCGCATTGCTGACTCCTTTGATGAAGACGCTTTGTGTTTTACAGGCAGTTCAAAACTCAGGATGCGCGAAACGGTGATTGATAATTTCGATGCCCGCGCCAAGCCGCCGAAAGATAACTTCCGCATTCTTCTGACGACCGATACTTTGGCGGAAGGTGTGTCTCTGCATCGCTCGAACGTCGTCATCAATTATGATATTCCCTGGAATCCGACTCGAATGATGCAGCGTGTCGGGCGCATCAATCGCGTTGACACGCGCTTTGACAGAGTTTTTACTTATAACTTTTTCCCGTCCGAAGAAGGCAACAACGAAATAGGTTTGCGGGAAGCCGCCGAAGCAAAAATCGAAGCCTTTATCGAAATGCTCGGCACGGACGCGCGCCTTTTGACGGAAAACGAAGAAATCAAATCGTTCAATTTATTTGACCGCATCACGTCAAAGGAAACTCTCACCGGCGAATCCGATGCGGACGAAACGAGCGAGCTTAAATACCTGAAATTTATCCGCGACATTCAGGAAAACCAAAAAGAATTATTTGCTCGAATCAAAAAACTGCCGCGAAAGGCGCGCGCCGCAAACAATCTGCCCGAATATACAAACGCACTTTTAACTTATTTTCGTCTCGGCAAACTCGACAAATTTTATCTGGCAAACGGCGAAAACGCTTTCGCTCAAGAAATTGATTTTCTCGAAGCGGCGAAAATTCTGGAAACCGACAATCAAAATAAAACATCGGTTGGCAAAGATTTTTTCGCGCTTCTGAAAAAGAATCAAGACGAACTCGCCAAATCTCTCGAAGCCGACCGGGAAACGACACACGCGCCTCTCTCAAACCGTGATGCCGCAACTAAACTCCAACGCCGCTTGTTTGTTTTCAAACCGGAACAGATGCAGGATTTCACCGACACGGAAGATAAATTCTGGCAAGACGCAATAAGCGCATTACGCGACGGCGCGGTTGCTAAAAAGACGGTCAACAAAGTTTGGAAAACTGTCGAAAAAATCAGCGATGCTCGCGGCGTTTTGGAAGTATTGAAAAAAAATCTTTCGCTCAATGGATTGGCAAATGAAGAACCGCCGCCGATTAAAAAGCAAATTAAAATTCGTGAAGTTATTTTGTCGGAACACTTACTTTAATGATGTCTTATGAATTGTGAATTAGCTTGATAAATTGCCATTAGCTTTAGCTAGTGGACAAGATTCTAACAAAAATGGGCTTTAGCCAAATAAAAGAATAAACTTTCCTTTCGGCTTTAGCCTAAATAAAAATCTATGCCGTGGGTCAAAGTTTGGATACATTTTGTCTGGTCAACCAAAAACAGAGAACCATATTTAGCCGATGAAATTAGGCTAAAAGTTTTCCAACACATCAAGGAAAACGCGAAAGAGAAGGAAATTTATCTTGATTTTATTGGCGGCTATGTTGACCACGTTCATTGTTTAATTTCGCTCGGCACAGACCAGACAATGGAAAAAATAATGCAGTTAATAAAAGGCGAGTCTTCATTTTGGATAAACAAAAATAAATTATGTCGTGGAAAGTTTGAATGGCAGAACGAGTATTTTGCCGTGTCGGTGAGCGAAACAGTTATCGAGAGCGTTAGAAAGTATATTGCAAATCAAGTAGAACATCACCGCACAAAAAGTTTTGATGATGAGTTTGAGGGTTTTATGAAAAGAGCAGGTTTTCAAAAGTTTTTAGGCTAAAGCCGAAAGGAAATTATTCTTTTTGAAATTTGGCTAAAGCCAAGAATCTTTTTGCCTGGGTGTCCACTAGCTAAAGCTAGTGGCAATTGATAAAGAAACTGAAAACTATGAATCAAGACCAAGCCCGCCGATTAGTTGATGAAACATTAGGAAACGATTTCAACAGAACAAAGTTTATCGAGTTTGCAGGTGAACTGCTTCGTGATGATTTAGACGCGAGCGAAAACTTTTCACCGTTGCGAACCGACGCGCAAGGCGATTTCCGTTATAAACATCATGAACGCATCGAATCTTACGAAAAAATCGGAAGCTGCGCCGACGCGCTCGACGTTTTGATTATCAAACTTCATCGCAATGTTACGCTGCAGCGCGGGCGCACGAGCCTCAGAGAATTTGCCGCCGATTATCTTGTCAAAGGTCAAGGTTTGGGAAAATCCGGCGTTCTCGCCGCTTTTTATTCGGACACGGACGATACCTGGCGTTTTTCTTATGTCAAGGTTGACGTAACGCTCGAACGGGATGAAAACGGACAAGTTAAGGAAGCCTACCAGAAAAGCGAAGCAAAAAGATTTTCGTTTCTTGTCGGCAGAAATAAGCGAACGCATACGGCGCGAAAGCAGTTCATTCCGCTTTTAACCGCCGCAAATACGCCGACCCTCGCAGAAATCAAAAAGCATTCAGCATCGAAGTCGTCACGCAAGATTTTTTCCGCGATTACAAGTTGGTTTTCGATAATGTCGAAACCGAAGTCAAGCGAAGCATTCCCGACGCAAAACCAAACGACAAAGAAGCGCAGGAAAAACGCCGCCTATTCACGCAGCGGCTTTTCAACCGCCTGATGTTCATCTACTTTTTGCAGAAAAAAGGCTGGTTGTCTTTCGACGGCGACACAAATTATCTGCGCCGACTTTTCACCGAAGCCGAGAGCAACATTGAAAACTTTTACCGCGAACGTCTGCGCTGGCTTTTCTTTTCGGGTTTGGGGGCGAATGAAAATGTTGATTTGCAGAAATCAAAAATCTTACGCAATCTGCGCGGCGACGTTCCTTACTTGAACGGCGGACTTTTTGAAAAGGACGCGGACGGTTACGACGAAGCCGACAAAGTAAAAATAGAAAATAACTTCTTCGGCGAGATTCTCGATTTGTTCGAGCTGTATAATTTCACGGTTGACGAATCAACGCCGACCGATGTCGAAGTGGCGATTGACCCGGAAATTTTGGGCAAGGTTTTTGAAGAACTCGTTACCGGCAGACACGAATCGGGCAGTTACTACACGCCGCGCCCGATTGTTTCGTTTATGTGCCGCGAATCGCTCAAACATTATCTCGCCGCGCAAGACACGCGGGAAGCAATTGCTGAATTTGTGGACGAAGGCAACGGCGAAAATCTGTCGAACCCGGAAGCGATTCTCGACGCGCTCAAACGGATTCGCGTGTGCGACCCGGCGTGCGGTTCGGGCGCGTATCTTTTGGGAATGATGCAGGAACTCTTGCGTCTGCGCGAACTGCTTTTTGTTTCCAAACGGTTGGGCGACGAATCTTTGTATAACCGCAAGCGCGAGATTATCGAGAACAACATCTACGGCGTTGATAAAGACCGCTTCGCCGTGCAGATTGCCAGCCTCAGATTGTGGCTTTCGCTCTCGATTGATTCGGACAAACCGCGAGCCTTGCCGAATCTGAAATATAAAATCGGCTGCGGCGATTCGCTTCTCGCGCCGATGGAAAAAGATTTCAACCTGTTTCGCAGCCCGCTGATTGAACAATTCAAACTACGAAAAGCCGATTATTCGGGTGCGGACAGTCCCGAATCGAAAGCGGAAATTGACGAAGAAATCGAACGCCTGCGTGTCGAGATTGCCCAATCGCTTCATCATCTGCCCGAACAGCCGAAGCCGTTTCAAATTATGCTCGCCGAACGCGAAGTTCAGCCGCTGCGCGATAAAGTTCAACGCCTGATAAATTCCGGCGACAAACCGAAAGCCGAACGCGAACAAAAAAATCTGAACACACTTCTGACAAGCATCGAAGAATGGAAAAAACAAATCAACGTCGAGCATTACGACACGGGCGAGATTTTCGATTGGACGGTCGAGTTCGCCGAAGTTTTCGCCGACGGCGGTTTCGATGTCGTGATGGCAAATCCGCCGTATATCCGACAGGAATTGCTTGGGCGCGATTACAAGGAAAACAAACTGAAGCCGAATTTCGCGGAAGTTTATAGCGGCACGGCGGACATTTACGTTTATTTCTTTGCGCGGGCAAACGCGATGTTGAGAACAAACGGCGTTGGCTGTTTCATCTCGTCAAACAAATGGCTTCGCGCCGGATACGGCGAAAAGCTGCGTCAACATCTGCTCGACCAGACAAAGTTTCATCTCGTCGTTGATTTCGGCGATTTGCCCGTTTTCAAAGCGACAGCTTATCCGAGCATTTTTCTCTGGCAAAACGCCGAACGCAAGAAAACGCCGACGGCTTGGGCGGAAGTTAAAGATTTAGAGCTTTGTTATCAAGAAGGCGTTGGAAATCACGTTGCAAAGGTCGCGCACATTTTGCCCGCCGAACAATTTGGAACGGGCAAAGCGCGAATCGCTTCAACCGCAAGCGCAAGTTTGCGCGGACAAATGGAAAGCAAAGGACAGCCGCTCAAAGAATACGTCAAAGGCGAAATTTATTACGGAATCAAAACCGGACTCAACGAAGCGTTTGTGATTGACCGCGAAACGCGAGACAAATTAATTGCCGAAGATAAACGAAGCGCGGAAATTATCAAGCCTTTTCTTTCTGGAAATGAAGTGCGCCGTTTTGAAATACATTCAAAGGAAGATTTTCTTTTATACATTCCTTGGGAATTAAAGATTGAAGATTATCCGGCGGTGCTAAATCATTTAACTAACTACAAATCAGCGTTAATGAAACGCGCTGAAGCCGCAGTTCAAAGACATCCTTGGTATGCGTTAACACGATACGGTTCAAGTTATTTTAAGTCATTTGAAAAACCCAAAATCATCTATCCCGTGATAAGCACGAAACCAAGATTTTCTTTTGATGAGCATAAATTTTACGGAAACGACAAAGTTTTCTTTTTAGCTGTTGATGATTTTTATCTTTTAGGCGTTCTCAATTCTCAAGCGGTTTTTGATTGGGTAAAACAAACTTTGTCGCCCTTACGCGGCGGCTTTTATGAGTTTCGTTCAATCTTTATGGAAAAACTACCGATTCCGAACGCTTCGGACGACGAGCGCGAAGCAGTCGCTCGTTTAGCCAAAGAAACGCAAAATCTGCACGCCAGACGACGCGCCAAAGTCGAACAATTTCTCCGCGACATCGGAACATCGCCCGCCCAATCTTCGAGCCGCAGCGTCCTTGAAAAACCCTGGGAATTGAGCGAAGAAGAATTCCTGCGCCGCACGAAATCACAGCTTTTAATCACGACGTTTCGCCGCGTCAAAGATTCGACCATTGATTTAACCGAACAAACCGTAGCGATAGAACGCGAAATTGACCGGCGCGTCGCCGCGCTCTACGGCGTGAAATTGGAAACTGATTTGCTGCTTGTCGAGGGCAAAGAGTGGTAAAATAGGCGGACGAGGTGAAAATATGATGCAAGCAATCGAAGGAATTTATCAAAACGGGCGCGTCAAACTGCTCGAAACGCCGAGCAAAATTCGTCGGGCGCGTGTGATTGTGACGTTTCTCGACGAAGAACCATTGAACGACGGGCAAAGTCTCGTCGGAACGATTGAAATTCTTGACGCTGATTTGGAAGCCGCGAGTCTTGAAATCCGCGAGGAATTTTTAGCGGCAATCGACAAATCGTGCGCGGAGTTTGATGGATGAGCGTTTTTGTCACCGACACTCATCCGGCTCTCTGGTTTTTCGGCGGCAAACACGGGGATTTATCACCGAAAGCCTTATCCGCATTCCAAGCCGCCGAAGCCGGAAACGGATTTATCTACGTTCCTGCGGTTGTGTTGTGGGAAGCGGCAATTCTCGAACGCAAAGGCAAAATCAAACTTCACGGCGGTTTTTCGCGCTGGGCGGAAACGCTTTTGAAAAATTCCGGTTTCGGTATTGCGCCGCTAGAACCGGCGGTGATCGCTTTAGCCGTCGGTTACAACTTTAACGATGATCCGTTTGATAAAGCGATTGTCGCCACCGCCGCCGAATTATCTCTTCCGCTTATCACCAAAGACGCGGCAATTACCGGTTCAAATTTAATTGATATTTGTTGGTAGCTTTTCCGAAAGTCAAAATCGAACGCGAAATTGACCAGCGAGTCGCCGCGCTATACGGCGTGAAATTAGCCACGTGATATAATTATTGAACAAAAGGAGGCTTGAAAATATGTTGACGACGATTGAAGCGGAAGTTGATACGGACGGCAGTGTTCGTCTGCTTGAGCCGATAAAAATTAAGAAAAAAAGTCGCGCGATTCTGACTTTGCTCGACGACGAAAACAGCAATCGGAAACAAATGAGCGAAGAAGAAGCGCGTCTTGCCGAAGCGCGTTTTGCGCGTTGGATAGGTTCGGCTAAAAGCGGCAATCCGTGTTCAGCCGACAATGAGCAAATTGACGAGGATTTAGCGCTTGAATACGGAGCAAGGCACGACGATGAATGATTGGCTTTTCCTCGATACTTCAGGTTTGATGTGTTTGTTTGACGAAGATGATTTCAGGCACAAACAAGCGAACGAGCATTTCAAAAACGCTAAATCTTTACTAACGATAAATTACATTTTGGCAGAGTTTGTGCCGCTCGCGCACGTTCGCAAGCTGAAACGCGAAAACGCGCTCAATTTTCTCAAAACTTTAATTTTATTACCGCGCCTTGAACTCGTTTGGATTAACGACGATTATCACAACCAAGCGATGGAACTACTTGAGAATCGCCTTGATAAAACTTATTCACTTTGTGATGCCGTTAATTTTATCTTGATGCACGAACGCAAAATCACAAAAGCCTTAACCACCGATAAGCATTTCAAACAAGAAGGTTTTGTCCGCTTGCTCGAAAATTAACGCGCATTTTGCCGCGTCAAAGATTTGACGGTTGATTAACCGCTCAAACTTTTGCGGTAAAACGCGAAATTGACGAACAGTCGCCGCGCTCTATGGCGTGAAATGGGAAACGCAAAATTAACGAATTGATTTATCGGCTCTACGAATTGACCGATGACGCGATAGCAATTGTCGGAGGCAAGTTGTGAACTCTATGCTAAAATCGCCTGAGAGGTGAATGATAATGATTTTAACCATTGACGTGCCGAAAGAACTCGAAAACAAACTTCAATTGGAAGCCGAACGAAATGGCGTAAGCCGTGACGAGTTTGTGCGAATCGTGCTGGAAGAAAAACACAATCCGAAACCGGCAAGACCGAAATTTCCTTCCACAATCATCGCCACCGATTTGCCCTTGCGCGACCGTTCACGCGAACACGATTGGCTTGAAAAACACCGCGACGAATACGATGGTCAGTGGGTTGTGCTTGACGGAAACAAACTTATCGCCGCCGGTTTCGACGGAAAGGAAGTTGCCAGAAAAGTCCGCGAACTTGGCATAAACGGCGTGTATGTGGTTTTCGTTGAGGGGAGCAACCGCCCGCGATTTATCAGTGGAGGCGTTTGGTAATGGCTTTTGCGATTGATTTTCAGAAAAAGCAAATTTATGAATCGCTCAAGACAGGAACAGGGTAATACTATGAAAAACACCGGTTTGAACTTGAGCGATACCAAAAATCTTCACGAACTTTTAGAATTAATGTCGGCGTATCAAAAATCAAGAGTTTTGTTCACCTTCGTCGAACTTAAAATCCCGGAAATACTAAATAAAGAGAAACTTACCGCGCGGCAAGTCGCTCAAATAAAAGAAATCCATCCATTAGCGATGGAAAGATTTTTGAACGCCTGTGCTTCCGTTGGCTTACTGAAAAAAGAAAAAGACGATTATTCAAACGCCGAGCTAACCGAGTCTTTTCTTGTTAAAGACAAAGAGTTTTACCTCGGCGGACAAGTCGAGCGTCATCGAAAAAGAAGTTCTCCGGTTTGGGCAAAACTTACAACTCGCTTGAAAAAATGGGAATACGGCGACGATGAAAAAACAAATCCTGAAACTGAAGACCAAGGTTCTGAAGCGATGACGGAACAGCATAATCTTGCGCTGATGCACGGTTTTGAGTTGGCAAAAGCCTTCGACTTTTCAAAATATAAAAAGATTCTCGACCTCGGCGGCGGAACTGCTGCCGCTTCAATAGCTTTGTGTAAAAGCTATTCGAAACTAGAATCAATAGTGTTCGATTTGCCTGAAAACGTTGAAGTTGCGAAAGAGCTAGTGCGCAAAGAAAATTTATCGAATCGTATTTCGGTAATCGGCGGCGATTTCAAAAAGGACGCGCTGCCCGATGATTTTGATGCAGTTTTGCTGGCAAATTTTATGTCGGTTGCCGATGCTCAGGCAAACCAAAAACTGCTCAAAAAAATATACAAAAAACTTCCCCGACAAGGAGTTTGCCTTTTGAGCGGCTGGATTATTGACAATTCTCATCTGGCTCCGCAAATTTCAATTTTATTTTGTCTGGAAGACGTTTGCTGGAACGCGCCCGATGTGGAAAGAAGCGAGAAAGTTTATACCGAATGGATGAAAAAAGCCGGGTTTTCGAAAATTAAATGCGAAACTTATCTTGAACCGACAAAAATTCTATACGGAATAAAAGCATGAAAAAGCAGACCTCAGCCAGAGTTGCTGAGGTCTGCTTTTTCATTCAAATCTTTCGCGTTAAATATCTCTTCTCGGTTCGACGCGAATCTGTGCGTCTGTAACTTCCGTTGCGGCGCGTCCCGGCAGATTGGCGCGTTGCCGTGCGGCGTTTGCCAGATTTTGACTGCTTTCATACCACTTTTGCGTGATTTGAGCGGCGACATCGCGTCCGCCTAAACCGAACGCCAAACCGACTGCCAGCGCGACTGAACCGATTAAGCCAATCAGCAAAGTATTAACCAACGTCGCGGCGATGCCGAGTTGGTCAATTGCAGCGATAACCGCAAAACCGATAACGATATATTGCGTCAAAGTCGCCAGCAGATTCGGGCTTCCCACACCTAATTCGGAAACGCTCGAACGCACGAGACCTGACAAAAATCTGGCAATTAAACTTCCGATGACGATAATCGCCATTGCGACGACGACGTTCGGAATAAATAAAATTATGCGATTGATAATCTCCGTCAATTGCGGAATGCCGAGGACATTCGCGGCGGCTTGGACGAAAATAAGAAAAAGAAAGTATTTAATCAGCGTGGCGATCACGCCGGAGATGGTCATCCGCGTTCCCGAACGCCGAACGAAATCGCCGATTCCCGAACGCTCGACCGCGCCTTCGAGTCCGACGGCTTTCAGTCCGCGTTCAATTAAATTCGCCAGCAAGCCGGAAAGCAACCAGCCGACAATTAAAATAATCGCCGCGCCGATGAGCGCAGGCAAAAAACTGACAAAGTTCATAAGGGCGTTGGTCAGCGAATAATATATGGCTTCGCTCGTATCGCGAATGCCGGTTGTCGGTGTTTGAAACATCATAATTTTTTCCTTCAAGTGCTACCGATTAAAAATCGGTTTCTGTTTTCTCTCCAAATCCTTCAAATTCCTTCTCGCTCAAAAAGACTAGCGTCAGAAAGAGCAGCATCAGTTAGTCGGAAATGACCGCTTTAATCACTGTTCTCTACTTTGACGACGGCGCGCGAGTTTATGGTTCACGCGCCAACCAATTTTTTATTTGGTCGAAATATTCTCGAAAATCAAAATCTGGCGTTCGTCGTCCCAAACGGTGTATTTGCTTTTTTCAAACATTTCCAAAATCACGTCAACGTCGCTCGATGACGGTTGAATGATGTATTCGTCAACGCCGTTATCGAGAACGAGTTGGATGAAAAACTCGCCGTCCGCGCCGCGCCCGCCTTCTTTCCACGAAGGCTGGACCTGCGTTACCTGCCGAATTTTGTAGCCGCGTTCGATGCGCTCCTGCTGTTGATTTTTTTGCGTGTTGTTTTCCTTTGCCATAAATTTTCTCCTTGTTATTTCCTATTATTTCCGTTTTTTGAATGATAATAATTCGACTGCCTTTTCGCTTTAAACAGCAGTCGTTGCGGTTCGCGCCGCAATGTCTTTCGGCGCTGCCAAATAACCGCCGATTGCCGCCGCGATGCCGCTCGCTAAAAACGCAATAAACGCCCAGATTGCCGCTTTCGTTATGTTTTCAGCAGTTTTTGCCCAATTTCACGCGCCTTTTGTGCGGCTTGCGCTTTGGTTTGTTTATACTTATCGCGGCGGTCATTAAACCGGCGCGATTATTCATTTACAAATGCAAGATTTTTAAACTTGAATCGGGCGTGAATGAATTGCACTTATTTGAAGACAGGAGCGAAAGCATTTTCAAATTTAGAAAAGTCGTTCGCATTTGTGCAATTCGTCCACGCCCGAAGCCCGTTAGCCGTTTTGACGGTTGCGGTTGTCGGTCTGATTTACTTCGTCAACCTCAACTTCCGTGCGTTTGACCGTATCGCGGACGGTTTCCTGTCGTTCGGTTACTTCTTTACCGACGACGACTTCTTCGACCACCCGCGCTTCTTTGGAAACGACCGGAACTTCCGCCGTTTCTGTTATTTCGATAGTTCCTTCCCTGAAAGCGTCGGGCGCGTTGCCGACGGCGCGGTCAACCGGACGGCGTTCAACCGTGACGTTTTCCTCGCGCAAATTGACGGTTTCCTGAACCGGCACTTCTTGCGATGTCGTGCGGACATTAACGCCGCCGCGCTCGACCGTGCGTTTGCCGATGCGAAGCTGTTCTTCAACAATTGGCAATACCACTTCATTTTCGCTTGCCTCGCGCGTTACGCCCGAAACGTGTCTGGCGTTCGCCTCTCTTTGCATCGCAGTGTAATTTTGATTTTCCGTATCGGTCGTGGTCGTTGTGTTCGTCGTGGTCGTGCTTTCGGTCATTTCAAGATTGCCGTCCTGCATAATGCCGCGCACGACGACGCGCCCGTCGCGCAGAGCGATGTCGCCCGCCGGAATGCGTTTTTTTCGGTCAACAAGAATTGAATCAACCATTTCGGCATCGGGGTCAATAAGCATTTCGGTAACTGTTCCAATTGGTGTTCCGGCTTGGTCAACCACTGACCAGCCCATACAATCCTGCCCGGTGTTGACTAAATCGAATTCGTCTTGTTGTGAATAATATAAAATCGCCATTTCTCTTTCTCCTTAAATGTATTTTAAATTGTGCGGATTTACCGCACATCGCTCACGCTGGTCGCGTGCAGATAAACTCGTTGTCCCTTCATTTGTGCATATTCTTTTTGGCTCAAATCACTATTTTGTGTTTCGGCTTTAACTTCTCCTGTCGGAATCGTGCGAAACGAACCGCCCAAATTGACGTTTTGACCCGGCTTCATTTTGATTTGATCTTCTTTGCCGCCCGGCGAATCGAGATTCTCATCGAGCATCACGAACATTTCGCCCGAACCCGATTTGACGGTGAAAACGCGGTCGCTCAAAACCCGATTAACACGCACACCCGAAATTTTGGCTTCGCGTCCGACTAAAGTCATTTTGTCATTGACTCCGCCAAAAAAGTTCGTGTCCGTTACCACCGGACCGGAATTCAAAGCAGCATTGTTTGAACCGTTTCCGAGGTTACCATTGACTACGCCATTTCGGTTGTTGCTATTGTTGTTAGCGACTACCACGGCGTTAGACGAATTCGTCATCATCGCGTTACCGTTCATTATCATCGTATTACTATTTATATTGCTTGTCGAAACCATCCGATTCACGTTCGTGTTTCCGTTGGTGTTGGTGTTATCAACGACGGCACCGCGATTGCAGAAACCGAAGAAAAGCAACGGTAAAAGTAAAAGTAAAAGCAGCGGAATCAGCCACCACGGAAGTCCGCTTTTTTCTTTGCGTTCTACTGGAATATCAGCCATTTTTTTTAACTCCTATGTGTTATCTGCCGGCGCTCGTCTGTTCGATTTGCGCCGCAGTTTTTGTAAATTAATTTTTAACTGTTTCTTTTTATTTTAATAAATTACGTTCAGAGTTTGTGCCTTAGCCTGTTTTCCCAATAATGATAAACTAAAATTCAAACTCTAAACGCGAGTTTCGCTCACCTCGAAAATGATGACGAAATCAAATTTCGGGAATGCACCCGAACTCAATAAAACGCCGAGCCGTTTTTGAAATTAAAAACAGCTCGACAATTTTCAAATCAAACTATTTTCGCGCACCCTTGCGTTGCGTATCAATATCAACATCTGTTTCTTCGACTTCGACATCCGTGCGTTTGACCGTATCGCGGACGGTTTCTTGACGTTCCGTTATATTTTTGCCGACGACGACTTCTTCGACTACTCGTGCTTCTTTAGAGACGACGGCTTCTTCTCCTTGAGTCGTGACGGTGAAATCACCTTTGTTGAGCGACGCTCTATCCGCGTCGCTGAATTCGCGGTCAACCGGACGGCGATCAACGGTTACTTTCTCTTCGCGCAGGTTGACGGTTTCTTCTACCGGACGCTCGGTAATGCGCGTGTGAACGCGCACGCCGCCGCGCTGGACAACGCGTTTGCCAACGTTTATTTGTTCTTCAATAACCGGCAACGCGATTTCGCCTTGATTAGCATAGTTTTGCGTTTCGGTTCTGGTTTGCTCGGCGTTGTAAAGCGGAGCTTTAGCGTCAAATTTTTTATAGCCTGAAGAGCGGTATTGCGCGGCGCGGCGGTCAACGTCAACCGCGCTGTGCTGATTCAAAACTTCGGAGGCACGTTCGGTCATCTTATCATCCGTATCAACGATAACGACGGCGCTTCCGCGTCGAACAGCTTCGGAGTAAATGTCGAGTTCGTCATTATTAATGTCCGAGCCGAAAATCGAGCCGAAAAAGTTTGATATATCATTGCCGATTGAACTTCCCGTCGTGTAATCTTTTGAATTTGCACCGCCGTAAGATGTATAACCTTTGCCGCCGTCGTTGCTGGCGATTGTAATGTCGCCTTGTTTAATACCCGCTTTGCTCAATTGCTGTACGGCTTTTTGCGCCTGTGCTAAATCATCGTAAATTCCTACTAATGTTGTTGCCATAATTTTATTTCTCCCTTTTTTTTTGATTTTTGTTATTTTTGACTTTTATTAATACGAAAATTAGTTTTCGCGTCTGTTTTGTTCGTCAACCAAAACGTTTTTGGTTTGTTCGGCTGACGGTTCGATTCGTTCTACGGTCACGTCCTCGCGGCGCAAAACAATTTGCTGCGGTTTATTGACGGTTTCGCGGCGTTTGGAAATTCGCACTTCCTCGCGCAGAACTAACCGTTTTTCAACCACCAAAACTTCTTCCAAAAGCGGCATAATCATCACGTCGCCTTCGTATCGGACGGGCGGCGGCGCATCTACAAATTGATTGACCGTGACGCGCTCGACTTCAATTTTCTCCTCAAAAGTCGGCTGGTCAACGGTTTCAGTGCGCTCCTGCACGGTTTTGTGAACGCGCACGCCGCCGGTTACTACTTTTTCGCGGCTGATTTTTAATTCCTCGTTGAGAATCGGCACGACCAATCTTTCGCTATTTACGCTGTCGGTTTGCTCCATTGTCGTCATCGAAGCAAAACTGCCGGGAAAAAAGTATGAGTTTTTTTCCTTTTCGACAAACACGCTGCCATCCACGAAAACACTTCTGCCGTCCTCAAAGCGCACGAGGACAAGGCGTGATTCCGAACCCTGCGGCGGAATCACGGTTAAATCGAGCGTGCCGCGCACGCCGTTTTGGTCAATTACTTGTAATGTTGAATCATTCATCGTTTATTTGTCGAATTTGCTCGCACACATATATTCACCAGCGCACGAGTTTTTACCGAACTACTTTCTATGTAATACACAGTGAAGCAAACGAGAGCGACAAACAACAGTAATTACACTTAGTCAAGGTAGGTAATTTTGCGGTGATTCGGGGAAGTTTTCTTGAGTCGGTTGTCAGTAGTTGATTGAGGTTTTACACTTAAATACTCCGAGATTAGGTAAAAAATTGCGCTTAATTATATTGAGTTTTAAATTTTGCCTACTGACAAATGACTACCGACTACTATCAGATTATGTGAATCAACACTAAAAAGAAAAATCAGTTTTATAAAAAGTCATTGCTTGTCGGGAGCGCAGGCATCTTGCCTGCAATGGCGCGAAGCGTCGCAAAAATTGCCGGTTATCAACCACTTTAGATTGCCGGCGCAATCTGGCAGGCAAGATGCCTGCGCTCCCGATTAAAACACTTCTTTGTATTAACTTTATTATTATTGATTCACATAGATTATTTAGCAGAATCGCGCTCGATAACGAAACGTGCAATTTCGACGCGATTCGACCAGTTTTTCTTTGAAAGAATGTTCGAGATGTGCATTTCGACCGTGCGGACGCTGATATTAAGCTGTGCGGCAATTTCCTTGTTACTCAAACTTTTGGCGACGAGATTTGCGACGCGCTCTTCGGCTTCGGTTAAATCGGAAACGGGCGCGGACTTTCGGGTGACTGGCGCGGTTTGATTATTTTCGTTCGACGTGCGGGCGACTCGCCGGTGTGTGCGTGAAACGCGACTTAAAATATTTTCAATGGCGGCGACGAGTTCGTCCGGCTCGAACGGTTTGACAAGGTATGCGTCAATTCCGACTTTAAAACCCGCGATGCGGTCTTGGCGAGTTTCCTTAGCGGTCAAAAAAACAATCGGAATCAAATCAGTGCGCGGATTGGCGCGGACTTGAGCAGCCAGGGAAAAGCCGTCCATTCCCGGCATCATAATATCGCTGACTATTAAATCGGGAATCGTTTCGGCGATGCGCTCCAAAGCCGCGTTGCCGTCGCGCGCGGTCATTACTTCAAACCCCGATTTGCTCAAGCAAACATTGATGGCTTGCAGCAAGCGGAAATTATCTTCGACCACGAGCAGACGTTTTTTCATCGCACCGTTCCCTCGTCAAAACCGTATTCGTCAATCGTATCGAGCCGGTCGAGTTTGTCATTCCACACGGCGAAAAAAATCGTAAAACAAGTGCCGCGCCCGACTTCCGATTCGGCTTCGATGCGCCCGCCGAGTTCGGAAATCAAACGCTTTGCCAAATACAAACCCAAACCGACACCGGGCGTTTCGGCGCGTCCCATCGCATCGTCGGGCGTGCCGTCGGTGGTGTGGTCGTGCGGCACGGTTTTTTTGCCGCGGTAAAATTTTCGAAAAAGACGCGGAATATCTTCGGCGTGAATGCCGCGTCCCGTATCGCTAATTTTAATGGCGACTTCTGCGGCAATATTATTTTCGGCAAATGTTTTTTGCGCGGGTGATTCGCTCCGTTTTTTTGTTTGAACAAGTTCCGTCGTGATGCTGACCGCACCCCCGAAAGGCGTATATTTAATCGCGTTTTCGATTATCGAACACAAAGCGCGGCGCATTGCTTTTTCGTCGCCGCGCACTTTTGGTAGTGTTTCGTCATATTCAACATTAAAAGTTTGCCCGCGAGCGTTTGCCGCGTAGCGTTCGATTTTATCGCACGAGCGCAGCATTCGGTTGACATCGACCGGCTCCGAATGTAAATCAATCGAGCCTTCTTCGATGCGTGCGACATCAAGCAGATTGAGAATCATATCAATCTGGCGGTCGCATTCGGCGGCAATCGTCTCCAAATACTCGTTGCGCTCTTCGATTGATTCGTCCTCGCGCTGCATAATACGGGCGAGCGTTTTTATCGTCGTCAAAGGCGTGCGAAATTCGTGCGAAATCAATTGCAGAAATTCATCTTTGGCGCGGTTGGCAGTGTCGGCTTCTTTGTGCGCGGCTTCGGCTTCCGCCCGCGCAGTCTGCTCGTTAAAATAAAATCTGGCGATTTCTTCCTGCGCTTCGGCGCGTTCCTGCTCGGCGATTTTGCGCTTCGAGATGTCGCGTGAAACCGTCAGCAATTGCGTCGGTTTGCCGTCCTCGCCCGTGAGAATCTGCGCCATCGTTTCCACCCAAACATATTCGCCCGATTTTTTCCGCATTCGATAATCTATTGTCAAATCAGTTTCGCCTTTCAGCAGTCGCTCGTGCATATCTTCGCGGACGCAATTAATTTCTTCCGAGTGAATCAAATCGAACGGCGATGTTCCGACAAGTTCCGGCGGGCGATATTCGAGAAGTGCAAACGACGATGGCGAAACGTATGTGTAGAGACCGTCAAGGTCGTGCAGACAAACGAGGTCACACATATTTTCGGCTAGCAGACGATAGCGCGATTCGGTAACACGCGCCCGTTCGTCAGCGAGGGTGCGCGCCGTAATGTCAGCGATAAAGCCTTCGAGCGCGATGATTTTTCCCGCCGAATCGTTAATGAATCGGAAGCGGTCGCGGACGTGCTTTATTGAATCGTCGCGGGCGACAATGCGATAAGCAATTTCGAGCGGCGGCGTTCCAAATGCGGCGTTATCCTTCATCAAAGCGCGAATCTCCGTGCGAATTCGCTCGCGGTCGTCCGGATGAATAATTTTGTCCCACGCCGCCCGCGTCTGCACCAATTCTTCCGCCGTGTATCCGGTTAGTTCCTGACAGCCGTCGCTCAAAAATTCGCTCGTAAATTTTTCATCTATGCGGCAGCGATAAACCACGCCCGGCAAACTTTTAATGTTGAATATGACGAAACACTACCAAAAGTGCGCGGCGACGAAAAAGCAATGCGCCGCGCTTTGTGTTCGATAATCGAAAACGCGATTAAATATACGCCTTTCGGGGGTGCGGT
>MWYZ01000028.1 GCA_002050365.1 Acidobacteria bacterium 28-1 | reverse complement strand
GCCATAATTGCTCAAGTTTTATAATATTTTCATCTGTCAGATTATTGACAAATTTATTAGGCATATTCATTTCTACATTATGCCACAAAACATCTATTCACCTGCATATTTGCGCCCGCCATTTCGTAAAGTTCGCCGTCAATGTATTCGTGGCGAACTTCGGAACCTCGCTCAAGTTCCAGATATTCTTCGGGCTTATAAAGTTTGGGTTTCTTTTGTGCTAATCCCATTTTTGAAATTTATTTCCTCCGAAATTTCTTTAAATTCTACTCTGTCGTAAATCTCGCGCAAATTCAGCTCAATCTCAACCGAAGGAATTCGCAAAACGTCGTCAATTCCGTCCGCCGCGTTGTGCGTCCAGCGTTCGTCCGGTTGCTTTTCGTGATGTTCGATAAACGGCGCGTCCTGGTAAATCAAAACATAATCGGTCAAACTCGGCAGTTCTTTTCGATAGCGGAAAAACTTTTTCGTTTGGTCGTAACGCTGAGTCGAGGGCGAAAGAACTTCGATAATAACTTTTGGATTGAGCAAAACATCGCGCTGTTCGTCGTGAAAAAGCGGTTTGCCGCAAACAATCGTTAAATCAGGATAGGCATACATTCCTTTGCCTTCGGCGCGAACTTTCATATTCGGCGAAAGTGCCTGGCAAGATTGTCCTTTTAATTTTGCGCGAACTTCGCCAGCCAAATTTATACAGATTTGGCTATGTGAAAGACTTTCGCCCGCCATTGCGTAAATTATTCCGTCAACAAATTCGTGGCGTGTTTCCGCTTGGCGTTCGAGTTCGAGATACTCTTCGGGCAAATATAAGGTTTTTTGTTGTGCAAGTCCCATAATTTTCACCTCAAAAATAATTCTATCGAATTTTCCGCCGACATCTGCGGCGATTTGTCGAATAAATTTTCTATTTTTCTTTCAGCTTGCCGTTCAGCAAAAAGTATTTGACCTGTTTCTTTTTCGGATTTTCGCATAATCCTTGCGGATAGTCTTCGGGGCAAGTTTCGGTTGCGCCAATTATTTGTTTACCCGCGACTTTTTGCAAAGTAAAGCTGCGGAAAAATTTACCGCCAACCGTTTCATCGCCCGACGCTTTATATACGCCTTTTTTGTTGAGAAAGACGACGAGGCTTTGTCCCCAAGAATTTCCGCCGCCCGCGCCTTCGAGCGTGTATTGCACGACCGCATCTTTTACACCGTCGCTGTCCACGTCGCCATAGACGATTTTTCTGGCTTCCGCATATTCGGAAGCGTCGTCGCGGATTTTTTCGATGTAATGGTCAATCGTTTTCTCCAGATTAGCCTGCGCCGCGATTGCCGCAGGCGAAAGAAAAATCACGACTGAACAAAAAGCAATTAAATTGCCGAGAAAAAATTTCGATTTCATATTCATTTTATTTCAAGTAGTGGTCAAAATATATTTGACCATCGGAACGCCAGCATCGAGGCTTTCAATGAACGCGCTGGGCGTTCAAAACCAATTGATTTCCCGCTCATTTTACGCCGCTCACGTGGCGTTTGCCAGCAAGATGCTGGCGTTCCGTTTTTACCCGTTCAAAGCGTAGCGTTGAAGCGTGAAAAGTTGACTGACACCTTTTTCGGCGAGTTCGAGCATCTGGTTCATTTGCTCGCGGTTAAACGGTTCGCGCTCCGCCGTGCCTTGAATCTCGATGAATTTGCCCGCGCCCGTAAAGACAATGTTCATATCAACTTCGGCGTTGGAATCTTCTTCATAACACAAATCGAGAATCGGCGTGTTTTCAATCATTCCGACGCTGATTGCCGCGACTTCTGAAAGAAGCGGATTTTTCTTGAGCTTGCCCGATTGCAGCATATTTTTCACCGCTAAACCGAGCGCGACACACGCGCCCGTAATCGAAGCGCAGCGCGTTCCGCCGTCGGCTTGTAGAACGTCGCAGTCAATGAAAATCTGTCGCTCGCCCAACAGTTTCGTGTCAACGACGGCGCGGAGACTGCGCCCGATAAGCCGCTGGATTTCCTGCGTTCTGCCCGACGGACGCATCGTTTCGCGGTTCGTGCGCGTATGCGTCGCTCGCGGCAGCATCGCGTATTCCGCCGTTACCCAACCGACTCCTTTGTTTCGCAAAAACGGCGGAACTCGCTCTTCAACCGTCGCCGTGCAGATAACTTTCGTGTTGCCGACTTCGATTAAAGCCGAACCTTCGGCATATGGCGCGAAATTTGGCGTAATGCGCGTTTCTCTTAATTGGTCGTTTGTTCTGTTGTCTGTTCGTGTGTAATTCATTTTTTTAGTGAATAGTGAAAAGTGAAAAGTGAAAATTTTTTAGTTATTCACTTTTCACTTTTCACTAATTTTGTCTTTTCCGAAAACTTCGATAGCTTCAAGTTTCGCGGGCTTCACGCCCAAAAATCTTTCGGCGACGCGGGCGAATCGCTCCGCCGCGTCCGTTACGTAAAAGTGGTCTAAATCATCGCACAAACGCCGAACGCTTGCACGTCTCATTGGATTTTCATTTTGCAGATTTTTATCAGCGAGCAGTTGCTTGACTTCTCCGGCGGTCGCCTCGCCTGAATCAATCAATGCGACATTTGCGCCGACGGTTTTTTGTATCACCTCGCGCAAAATCGGATAATGTGTGCAGCCTAAAACGAGCGCATCAACATTTTTTTCGACGATTTTTTGCAGATATTTTTTGGCAATTGAAAAAGTTTCCGGCTCCAGCGTCCAATTTTCTTCCGCCAACGATACGAACAGCGGACAAGCGGTTTCGATAATCTCTGCCGTTTCGGAAACTCGCCGAATCGCTTCCGAATAAGCGTGACTCGAAACCGTCGCTTCGGTAGCAATCACACCGATTTTCGGATTAGCTTCTTCCTTTGTAATTTCAACTGAGCGTCTTGCGCCGGGTCCGATTACGCCGACGACTTCGATGCCGATTTTTTCTCTAATTTTCGGTAGTGCCAGCGCGGAAGCCGTGTTGCACGCGACGACAAGGATTTTAATTCCGCGCGAAGCTAAGAATTGCGAATTTTCAATCGCGTAGCGTTCGACTGTCGCCAGCGATTTCGTGCCGTACGGCACACGCGCCGTATCGCCCAAATAAATAAAATGCTCATTCGGCAGATGCGCGTGCAAAGCGCGGTAAACCGTTAAGCCGCCGACACCCGAATCAAAAATGCCGATCGGCAGATTTTGGATTTTGGATTTTGGATTTTGGATTTGATTGGAAAGATTTTTTGGATTGAGGCTACTCACGATTAAATATTACGTTGAAAAGTATTTGGAAATTTCACAATTGAAACTAACATATTTCAATTCTCGTCTCAATTATCAAAATCAGCCAGAAATTTCGTTTTCTAATTATTTCTTGGTTCGGCGGAACAAACTCGGGATTGCGGTGTCTAAGTAAAAGGAATGAGTTTCTGACCCCGATTGGCACCGGCAAAACGGAGGAAAATAATTTTATGTTAGACCAATTAGTTGAATCGAGCAGTCACAGAAAAGAAACCGCGCGGCGCGGCGGTTTTATGCTGTCAACGCTGGTTGTTGTATGTTCGGTATTTTTGAGCGGAATTTTGTGGAGCCTTTTCGCCAAGGATTTGAAAATGGGCGAGGACGATTTGGAAATTTCGACTTTAGTTGCGCCGGTGCCGATGCCAGAAGATGCGCCGCGTCAGCCGGAGCCTGTGGCAAAAATGGAAAAGCAGGAACAATCACAAAAAGTAGTTGAAACAACCCGGCAAGCGAATATAATGCGAATTGATGAATCGCCAAATGTGTCGGCTGAAATCTCGACAGTTCCGAACACTCAAAAGGCGCGTCCAAATGGAAACTTTAAAATCTCGGAAGGGTTGGAGTTGGAGGCACAAGGCTTAAATTCGGCAACGCGCGGCGGAGAAAACAATGTCGGCGGTGTCGGTGTTGGTCTTGCAGAAAGCTCGCAGCCGATGCCGGTTGAAAAACTAAAGATAAAGGAAACGCCGCCACCGCCGCCTTTGACAAAGGAAATTCCGAAACCGCCGGTTAATGCGAAAAAATCTTTGGGTGTTATTAACGGCAAAGCGACCAATCTCGTCAAACCTACATATTCGCCCGCAGCCCTCGCCGTTCGAGCCGCCGGCGAGGTCAATGTTCAGGTAATGATTGATGAAAAAGGCAACGTCATTTCGGCAAATGCCGTCAGCGGACACGTTTTGCTTCGCCCGTCGGCTGAAACGGCGGCTCGCGCCAGTAAGTTTAACCCGACTCAGCTCAGCCTTCAGCCAGTTAAAGTTACGGGTTTGATAGTTTATAAGTTCGCGCCAAGATAATCTTGTCGAAATAAAAAATCAATAAAAAGCCGCGCGAGTTTTTATAACCCGCGCGGCTTTTTATTTTGAAATAACCGAAAAGAAATTATTCGTCGAATCATTTCCGCGTCAAACTTGCACCTCTAAATCGCCACTTTAAACTATCTATGTAATATAGCGTAATCATTCAAAATTGAATTAAACTCGAACGATGTTAAATGTACGAGAGACTTTCGGCGAGATTGATATTTATCTGTTTGACCAGATATTAAAAGGCAGCTTTGATGTCAATTCAAACATACTCGATGCCGGTTGCGGCGGCGGGCGCAATCTCGTTTATTTTCTCCGCAGCGGTTATGAAGTTTTCGCGGTTGACCAAAATCCGCAGGCGATCGAGCAAGTTCGACTGCTTGCCAAAGCTCTCAATCCGATTTTATCATCGGAAAATTTTCAAGTTTCAACCGTCGAAAAAATGCCGTTTCAAAACGAACGCTTCGATACCGTTATCAGCAATGCCGTTCTGCATTTCGCGAGCGACCAGCGACACTTTTATCAAATGATTGAAGAAATGTGGCGAGTTTTAGGAAAAGGCGGTTTGTTTTTTGCAAGGCTCGCTTCGACGATAGGAATTGAAGACAAAATTGAATTGATAGAAAAACGCCGATACTCGCTGCCGGATGGTTCAGAGCGTTTTCTCGTTGATGAGCAATTTTTGATTACGGCGACAAACCAACTAGGCGGGATTTGGGTTGAACCTTTAAAGACGACGAATGTGCAGAATCTGCGTTGTATGACAACTTGGGTTTTACAGAAGGGTTTCGCTTAAAAACACATTTTTCACAAAATAAGAAATTTGCTCGAAAAATTAGCGAATAACTGGATAGAGAACTATGCGCCGCTCCGCTATTATGGGGATGCAGCAAACCGAAAACGGAAACTCGTTCTGGCATTGGGGCGGCAATAACAACGACACGCACGCTTTCGTCATCGCTTCGGAAAAACAAAAATCGGGCGTTTTAATTTTTACCGACAGCGGAAACGGTCACTCGATAATTCCCTCAATTGTTGAGCAAGCGATGGGCGGCAAACAACCGATTACGGCTTGGATAAATTATGAATCGTACGACTCTCCGGCTAAAAATTTATTACGGGCAATTTCGTCTGAAGGAATAGACGCGCCGCTCAAGCGTTATCTGGAAGAAAGAACGCAGGAAATTAAAGAGCAGTTCCCCAAACTAAAACGATTATGGCAAAATAAAAATAAGATTAGATTGAACAAGGGTAGTTATGCAAAAAGAATTAGTGTCGGTTTTAGGGAACTTACTCACCACAGCCGTTTCCGCCGGCGGTAATCGGCAGGGAAGAATCGAAAGTCAAATCGTTCAGGTTGATTCCGAGAAATTTAATTATCAAATATATTTTCCGCAGCAAATCCAAAGCGAGCAAAATTTGCCCGTGATAATTTTCCTGCACGGCATCGGACAGCGCGGAAGCGGCGGAATCGTGCCGACGGAAGGCACGAGCGGCGCAGTCGTTCACCATTATTTCGCGCAAGTTCCGGCAATTGTTTTACTGCCGCAATGCCGTCAGGGAAGTTATTGGTCAGACCCGGTGATGGACGAGATGGTAATGAACACGCTCACGAAGACGATTGAAGAATTCGGCGCGGATACAAAGCGCATTTATCTGATTGGCGTTTCGATGGGCGGCTACGGCGTTTGGCATTTTGCCTCGCATTATTCGGGAAAGTTCGCTGCCTTGGTTTCAATTTGTGGAGGTAGTTCGATTAGAGAAGGCAATCGTTTCGATTCCATCGCCCGAAAAGTCGGCGTAACTCCGGCGTGGCTTTTTCACGGCGCGGACGACCGCGTAGTGCCGGTCAACGAATCGCGCCAAATTGTCAAAGCACTCGAAGCAAACGGTAATGTCAAATACAACGAATACCCCGGTGTCGGTCATAACGTGTGGCTCAACGTGCTTGGCGAAAAAGATTTGCTGCCGTGGCTTCTTGCACAAAGACAAGGCGTCTGAAGCAAAATTCAATTTATTGAAACATAGGGAAATTTACAGGGATAACAGCATAGACCGAGGATAAAACAAACATTTGAACTTGTTTTCATATCTCTGTTCATCCTTGTTATCCCTGTAAATTTTCCTTCGGTTGTTGGGTTTCAGTAAATTGAATTTTGGTCTAATTGACAGGTCTGGAAAAATCCTCTTCCGCTTGTTTCTTCTGTGTCTGATTCGGCTGTTTGGCTTGAGTATTTTCGTGCAGGAATTCAAGAATTGCAGCTTGCGAAATCTGTGAACCGAAGCCGTTGAAGTTGTAATCAAAACCGTGCTGCGCGTAGGCGATAAAAAGCGTTTTGTGTAGCACATCCGCTGTTTTTAACTTTTCGGCGAGCCGCGTCATATTTTCGTTTCTGACAAGTTGGTCTTGTCCCCCGTGAATCAACAAAGTCGGCGGCGTGTTCTCTTTAATGTGAGCGGTGGGCGACGCGAGAACGAAGCGTTCGCGTATCTCGGCAGATTCGTGCGGATTGCCGCCTAAAAAACGAGCGAGCGTCGCCGGTCCGTTGATGACAAATTGGTTTGCCGGATTGTCGTAAGCCCACAACAAATCAACGGGGGCGTAAAATGAAACGACGGCGCGAACATCTTCGCTCGTTTCTTTGTTCGCGCAAGTTGCCGGAAGACGCGCATCGGCGGCGGAATACGCGGCGAGCAAAGCCAAATGCGCGCCGGCTGAACGACCTAGCAGAGCAATCCGTTCAGGCGAAACTTTAAATTCCGCCGCGTGTTCTTTCACCCAACGGATGGCACATTTAACATCGCCGGTCGCCGTTAGGTAATTCGGCTGCGGCGCAAGCCGGTAATCAATGTCGAAAACCGTGAAACCTTGTTCCGCGAGCCACCAATTCCACTGCGGGAAATCGCTTCGCATTCCGCCGTTCCACGAACCGCCGTGAACGACAATCACGCTTGCGCCATTATTCGCCGTTTCATTCGTCGGCGAATAAACGTCCATCTGCAAATCTTTCCCGTCAATTTGAGAATAAGTGTAAGTTATAAAATTTTGTGTTTGAGTTTGGGAACTATCAAATCCGCTAAAATATCGCTTTAGCGAAAACGAAACGCCTTGTTCGGAAGCAATCGGCAGCGTGCTGAAAAGCGGGTAAAGGGAAATGACGAAAGCAACACTCCCGATTATTAAAGACGCAATTCCCAATTTATTTTTTCCAACGGTAGGGTGGGCAATCAAGCTCAAAATTGTTCCAATCGAGGCGAGCGCACTAAACCACAAACTCCATTCGCCGACCGCAACGGAAAAAAGCCAGACGCGATAATCAGGCGCGGGAACAATAATCCAGATTACTGAAAGCAGTGCAATGAAGGTCAGTGCGATTGCCAAAACATTAAATAATCGGCTCGTTTTATGTGAAAGTCGCGGCATATTTATTGTCCGTAATCCGACAAATTTACTGCACGCCGACGACTTCTATAATAAAAATTAGCATCGCATCAGGCGGAATCACACCGTTGCCCGCACCCCGTGCGCCGTATGCAATTTGCGGCGGAATAAAAAACGTCGCACGGTCGCCGACGCGCAGTTTTTGGACTCCTTCGTCCCAACCTTTTATCACTTTGCCCGCGCCAAGCTGAAAGGGAAACGGCTCGCCTCTGTCGAGCGAACTGTCGAATTTCAAACCATTGGTCAAAAGTCCGGTGTAATGAACGCTGACCGTATCGCCCGCTTTCAATTGCGCTCCCGTGCCAGCTTGCGTAATGATATAAGTTAAACCTGAAGCCGTCGTAACAACCGGAGATTTTTTAACGGAAACGACCGGCTTTTTGGTCGTAGTGCGTTTAATGGTCGTAGTTTTTGCGCGGCGAACCGGTCTTTTTCTAGTCTGGCTCGAAGCCAAACCGGCAAAAACGAGCAGCATTAAAAGAATCGAAACGATTGATTTTTTCATATTTTCGTGAACTTTATTTTTTCTATTTTGTCTGAATTTTTGTTTTCTCGTCGCCGGTCGGCACAATTCGCAAAATGCGGTCGTCTTCTCGCGCCGGGTCACCGCGTCCGTCGCGGTTGGAAGTCGAAAAGTAAATCGAGCCGTCCGCCGCTTCCGCTACCTCCCGAATTCGTCCGTAAGTTTTCTCGACAAGGCGCTCTTGACTGACCACGCGCCTTCCTTCTAAAACAAGACGAATTATCGCTTCGCCTTTGAGTGCGCCGAAAAAGAAATTGCCTTTAAAAGCGGGAAAAAGCGCGCCACGATAAAACATTCCGCTTGACGGCGCGATTGCCGGCGAGTATTCGACAATCGGCGTTTCCATTCCTTCGCGCCGGGTTTGATGGCTGATTTTCGCCCAGCCGTAATTTTTCCCTTTTTCGACAACATTCACTTCATCGCCGCCCGTGCGTTTGAAAAGTGACACGCCGTCAATGATTGACGGACCGTGTTCGGTTTGAAACATCAAACCGGTTTCGGGCTGGAAATCCATTCCCTGCGGGTTGCGATGTCCGAAAGTCCAAATTTCGGGACGCGCTCCTTTTTGACCGGCGAACGGATTGTCGGTGGGAACAGTTCCGTGGTCGTTGAGTCGCAAAGTTTTGCCGCCGAGGTTATCGAGCTTCTGCGCCTGACTTTGTTTGGTCGCGTCGCCGGTTGTGATGTAAAGTTTCGCGTCCGGTCCAAATTTAAGCCGCGTGCCGGAATGATAACGGGCGGCAGGAATTCCTTCGATAATAGTTTTCGCCTCAATCAAAGTTTCGCCCGTTTCGCGGTAACGCGCGACGCGCACGCGCTGGTCACCGTTTTCTCGATAAGCGTAAGCCAAATAGACAAAATGATTTTCCGCAAATTGCGGATGCAAAGTCATTCCCATTAAGCCGCTTTCGCCCGACGGTTCGACATCAGGAACGGTAAAAAAAGTGGCGGCGCGAAGTTTACCGTTTTCGACGACGCGCACTCTGCCCGGTCGTTCGGTGAAAAACATTCTGCCGTCGGGCGCAAAAACAATTGACCAGACGACTTCTAAATTCGTGGCGACGGTTTCAACCCGAAACTTCGGCGTTTCAGCCGGTGCCGGTAAACTGCTTTCAACCGAATCGGCGCAGGCAACATTCCCAAAAAACAGACTTAAGAAAATAATTTGAGTAAAAAACGATTTTAATTTCAACATAATTTTCGTCTATTAAAAAGTGTTTTATCGTTTTTAAGATGCCGCGTCGCGGTTGAATGATGTAATAACATTTGCTAGTGTTCGACATCTTAAGCAGTCGGACAAAATTAAGATAGATTACTTGGCAATGAAGGAACGCCAGCATCTTGCTGGCAAACGCCGCGTGAGCGGTGTAAGAGGCGCGAGAAATCAAGCGGTTTTGAACGCTCTCGCGTTCATTGAAAGCCTCGATGCTGGCGTTCCGTTAGTCAAACATATTTTTGCCCGACCGCTTATGTTGCTAACTTTATAAGTCATATTTTGTGAATCAATACTTAGCTAAAAAAATCAGTTTAATAAAAGGTCGATTGCTAGTCGGGAGCGCAGGCATCTTGCCTGCACGGGCGCGAAGCGTCGCCGAAATTGCCGATTATCAACCGTTTTAGATTGCCGTCGCAATCTGCGAGGCAAGATGCCTGCGTTCCCGACTAAAACACTTTTTATGGGCTTTGTTGCATAAATCAGTAATTCTCTGAATTTCGACTTTCGGCTCAACCACCAACTTTGTAACTAGCGGGCATTCCCAAGTGTGTCATCCGGTTTAATGCCGCACACTTGATTATCATCTCCTG
>MWYZ01000063.1 GCA_002050365.1 Acidobacteria bacterium 28-1 | reverse complement strand
GAGAATCGGAACAATTTTCAATTGACATCAATCCGAAGTTTAATCATTTTCAATGATTAACTCCTGATGCCTCGAACTAAATTACTAACTAGCTGTTGTCAAAGAACTTAATTGCACTCAGGCTTCAGATAACTGTGAAAAGTCCATAACCTCCATATCCCCGCCGCCAAACGTGCAGCTATTGCCGCATCTCGGTCTAACGACCACTGAAGCGCAGCCCGAAGGTTATCGTGTTCCTCTTCCAGACGGTTGAGCCACTCCACCGATTGGTCGGCTTGCAAATGCGGCTCGGCTTCTTCGCCGAGCGCGAGAAAATACTCGGCGTGACTGCGGCGCATAGCTTTTGCTTCGCCGCGCATTTCTAATAATTCGAGCGCATATTCACGAACGACTTCCAGCATTCGAAAGCGCGTCTCGCCATTGGCTTGCTCTTTTGAAACAAGCAGACTTTTATCCACTAAAGATGTAACGCCGTCAAAAGTGTCAATCGTCAGTTGTTCAATCTCCACAGTTTCTTGTTCACTTATCATTTCTTCTTTACCGGCAGCGGAGAATTGACAACCGGCAACCGCTTCGGCGGCTTCAAATGTGAAACCGCCGGCAAATACCGCCAGATGACGAAACAAGCACTTTTCTTCTTTAGTTAGAAGGTCGTAACTCCATTCAACTGCGCCGCGCATTGTTTGCTGTCGCGCGGGCAAATCTCTTGCTCCGCCGGTCAAAAGTTTCAGACGGTTTTCAAGCTTGGTGAGAATAGCTTGCGGTGATAGAAACTTTATACGCGCTGCCGCAAGTTCTATCGCCAAGGCAAACCTTCCAGCCGATTACAAATCTCTGCGACGGTTTGAGCATTCTGTTGTGACAGAGTGAAATTTGGTTTCGTATTTCGTGCTTGTTCGACAAACAATTTAATCGCTTCATAATTTGATAACTCATCAACCGAAATGTATTTGGATTCACTAGGTAAAGAAAGCGGCGGAACTATAAATTCACGCTCTGCGCTCAAGCGCAGAAGACTACGGCTGGTGATTAAGATTTTCAGCCGGTTGGCGGCGGAAAGTAGTTCTGCAATTTGCGGCGCTGCTTCAACTACCTGCTCAAAATTATCAACGACAAGCAGCATTTGTTTATCGCGCAAATAATCTTTCGAAACTTCAAGAATCGGCTTGCCGCCTGCTTCCTTTACGCCGAGCGGCTGCGCGATGGTTGATACAACAAGATCCGGGTTTTTGATTGCCGCCAGTTCGACAAAAAACACTCCGTCGGTAAATTCGGTGAGCATCTGCCGAGCGACCACCTTTGCCAGAGATGTCTTTCCGGTTCCGCCGACGCCCGTCATTGTTACTAATCGCACATCCGCACGCTGCAGTAAGGCGCGTATTTCAGCGCTTTCCTTTTCGCGTCCGACAATCGGCGTAAATTCCGCCGAGAAATTATGCAGGTGAACGATTGAAATTTTTTCAGTGACATTGGCTTCGGAAAATTGTAATTTGCCGTCTGTTTGTTTATTAGGCGGCGAACTTCGTTCGAGTTCGGCTTCAAACTCCAGACGTTTCTGTAAACTTTTCAAATCAATCAGCAAATCTTTTGCCGTTTGATAGCGTTCGGCTTTTTCCTTTCTTAACGATTTATTGACAATATGTTCAAGTGAGAGAGGAGTTTTAGCGTTGAGTTCGCCGATGGGTTTTGGCTCTTTGGTTAAAATATTTATTACAGTTTCGAAAATCGTCGCGCCTGCAAACGGCATTCTTCCGGTCAGCATTTCATACAAAATGACGCCGAGACTCCAAATGTCTGTCTGCGCGTCAATGCCTTTTCCCTCGGCTTGTTCGGGCGACATATATGCTACAGTTCCGAGAATCATTCCCGCTTGACTTATTACCTGTCTGTGCGTTCTGGCTTGACTCTCTATATCTTCTGTTTTTTCCTCGGTCAGTTTCGCCAAACCAAAATCCAGGACTTTCACAATTCCGTCGGGACGAATCATTACGTTTTCGGGTTTAATATCACGATGAATAATTCCAGCCGCGTGTGCTGCCGAAAGCGCAAAAGCAATCTGTTGAGCAATGTCGAGGACCTCATAAAAGTTTGTATTTCCGCCGTTTAATTTATCTCTGAGCGTTTCGCCTTCAATAAATTCGGTAGCGAGAAAATGGATGCCGTCTTCCTTGCCGAATTCATAAACGGTTAAAAGATTCGGATGATTTAAGGCTGAGGTTGTAAATGCTTCCTGCTCAAAACGACCCAAACGCTCCTGGTCATCGCTCAAAGCGGCAGGCAAAATTTTAAGCGCAACCCTACGATTAAGCCGCATATCGTCGGCGAGGTAAACTTCGCCCATACCGCCCATTCCAATAATAGAGCGTATTTTATAATGACCTAGCTGTTCTCTGTCCTGCATAATTCGGGAAACGGGTGTATTTCATCCCTTTTAAAAACTTTTATTAATCCGTTTTCACAACTGGAACTCACTATATTATTTAACCAAAAGATTACGAATAAAATAACATATTTTTGCTGAAGCCATTTGTATTTTTGAGAAATTATGGAAATTTTTATGGATAAGCTTATTATGCTAAAGAGTGAATACGGCGGGGCAGTTAGAAGCAGATTTGCGGAGAATTTCTTTGAGTCGTTTGACGAAGAATATGTTTGAGGGTACTCATGCTAACTTCTTCCAATGGCTACATAGCTTACCTTCAATTTGATGAGAGTTTGCGGGAACCGGTGGGTAACAAACATTGGAAAACGCTTTTGTTTACGGTTCTTTCAAGTCAATTGATTATCAATTTCAAAAAAGTCCGCAGTCCGAAATCAATTATGAATGTCGATTTAGGCGCGGATATTCAGATTTCACAATTCAGTCAATCGAAGGCGTGATTGCCAAAAATGTCTAAAAGACCATAAAGGCAGAACACTCGACTTTGACGATTTAGAACATTGCTCAAAAGTAGTTTCGGCTTTGGTGCAGACTACCGAATTGATGCAGAAGATTGACGAAACAATCAAAGAAAACAGCGGTTTTCCGATTGAATAATGAAATGTTTTTTAACTTTGAACGGAAAAAGTTGAACGCGTGTCGGATTCAAACACGCGCCCATTTATTGACATTGATATTTCGCAAAATAAATTTGTCGAATTCGATAAGGAGAGATAAATTTTCCGTTCGCCGGTAGCGTCAACTGCCAACCGTTTAATTTATCTTTTTTGTTGAAAATAACTTGCCGCCATCGAAGCCAAATCATCCATCGAGCTTCCGTCCTTGTCTTTGTCGAAAAAGCCCGAAACCATATCCATCATCGGATTGCCCGCCGTTTGCATTTGCTGCTGCTGCTCGCCGAGCATACTTGAAAGTCCGCCCGCGTCGAGGTTTTGTTCCTGTTTCTTTTTGCCTAAAAATCCCATTACAATCGGCGCAAGCGTAATCAAAAGCTGGGCGACTTGTCCGATGTCGAGTCCGCTTTTTTCGCTGACCTGATGCGCGACCGCACCTTGCCGACTGCCGAAAATATGACCTAAAATTCCGATTCCGTCATCGGAAATTTGATTGCCGTTGCCGAGAAAACCGCCGAGATTGTCTAAAATTCCGCCGTCGTGATTTTTTTCCAAAGTATTTGCTAACTCTTCCGCGCCTTGCGGTTGCTGTGCATTGTTTGCCAAACCGCTTAAAATCATTGGCAAAGCCATCTGAATCGCGGTGTTTGTAACGGTCGGATTTGCGCCAAGCGTTTGGCTGATTTGATTAACGGCTTCGTTTCCCTGCTGCTGTCCCAATAAATCTTCTAATGAAAACATTTTGTTATCTCCTTTTCTTAATTTTTTGCTGTTTCCAACATCTTAACAAAAAGTTTCTAATTTGTCCTTTTGGATTTTCTTGTTAAATTTGAATTGGAAAAATGTTAAAAAAGCGCAGAACCCAAACTCTTACAATTTTATTTTTAATCGGCGGTTTAATAACTCTAATCGCCGCGTTTTTGTTTGGTTTTAATCGTTCGAAGGAAAAACCCGCCCCTGTTCCCCTTTCAAAAGTTCGGACAATTTTCAGCGACACTGAAAAAATCGGCGAGCCGTTTGGAATTGCCGAAAAAAACGGTGAAATTTTCGTCTCAGACGGCGAAGCGGGAAAAATCTGGCGTGTTTCAAATTTCCAAAGTTTTGCCGTCTTGACTGATAAATTAAATACGCCTTCCGGAATCGCTTTCGATAAAAACGGGGATTTAATCGTCGCCGATTCCGGAGCGCACACGATAAAAAGAGTTAATGCGACAAACGGCGAAATTATAATAATTGCCGGTATTGAAAACCAAAAAGGTTTCGCCGACGGCGAAACCCAAACCGCGCTTTTTAACGCTCCCGTTGGCGTGGCGGTTTTGGGTGATAAAATTTTTGTCGCCGACACTTACAACGATAAAATCCGCGTCGTCGAAAATGGAAAAGTTTCGACGATTGCTGGAAGCGAGCAAGGTTTCGCCGATGCTGATAACGGTCTTTTGGCGAAATTCGACACGCCTTGCGGTTTGGCGATTTGGGACAACAAATTATTGGTTTCCGATTTGCAGAACAAGCGTCTGCGGGTTGTTGAAGCAGACGGAAAAACTTGGACGCTCGCAGGAAAAGGCGAAGAAAATTCGACTGGCGGATTTTTGTATGAGGCAAGTTTTGTCGCGCCCGTCGCCGTTGCGGTTGATAATTTCGGTGTGATTTACGTTGCCGATGGCAATTCGATTCGCGTCGTCGGCAGAGGATTATTTCCGTCGGTTGAAACCATCACGAATACGAAACGCGGTTTTGCCGACGGCAATCTGCGGCAATCGCGCTTTAATCATCCGAGCGGTTTGGCAGTTAACGAGGACGGAAATCTTTTCATCGCTGACGCGGAAAATCAAGTAATTAGAGTTTTGATGGGCGCGGAAATCGGACGCGAAATCACGAAAGAGGAATTCAAAAAATTCAATTTTACGCCGGAAGAATTTCGCCAATTGCAGACGCCGCGTTGGACGTATAATCCGCCGGAAGGCAAGCGCGAAATCGCCGGAACTTTAGGAGAAATTCGTGGCGAAATTAAAGACGGAGATTCGCCGGTATGGTTCCACAACGGACTCGATATTGTCGGCGGTTACGGCGAAACGGCGCGATTCGTTCGAACGGAAAAAGTTCTGCGTCCCGCGGCGGTCGAAAATTTCGACACTTCCCGTGAACTCATCCGAATGCCGACGCTCGGCTATATTCACATTCGGCTCGGACGCGATAAAGACAATAAAAGTTTCGGCGACGAACGTTTTCAGTTTACTGTTGATGGCAAAGGCGAACAAAACGGCTTGCGAATTCCGCGCGGCGCAAAGTTTGAAGCCGGCGAGAGCATAGGAACGCTCAATTCGATGAATCACGTTCATTTGATTGCAGGCAGAAGCGCGGCGGAAATGAATGCTTTAGACGCTTTAATTTTTCCAAATATCTCCGACGCAACCGCACCGAAGATCGAAAAAGTTTTGCTGCTTGATGAAAATTGGAAACCAATCACTGAAACCAAAGACAAGGATTCACATATCAAATTGAACGGCAAAACGCGCATCGTTGTTCGCGCCTATGACCGAATGGACGGAAATTCGGAGCGCCGGAAATTAGGTGTTTACCGAATCGGTTATCAAGTTTTGCGCGAAGACAAAACGCCGCTCGAAGATATAAATTGGACGATTTCCTTTGACCGTCTGCCCGACGCGGAAGCTGTCAAATTTGTTTATGCGGCGGGCAGCAAATCGGGCGCGACCGGCGAAACGATTTTTGATTACATTGCATCAAACCGCGTGGACGGTGATTCTTTTCAAGAAGATTTTTTTGATGCCGGACAATTAGAAAACGGTAATTACGTTTTGCGCGTTTTCGCGGCGGATTTTTTTGGTAATCAAACAACTCAAGATGTCGAAATTAAAGTTGAAAGATAAAATTAGGTTTCTCGTGTTTTCAAAGTTAAAATGTTTTTGTGAAAGGAAGTAAAAATTATGTCGGCTGTATTAGATTTAACCAAACCGAAAATCACCAAAAGTGAAGTTTTATATGGCGTAAGTTGGGAGACGTATGAAGAACTCGTCGCGGAATATTGGGGCTTTCAATTTCCGCGCTTGACCTACGACAGCGGAATTTTGGAGATAAATTTGTCAAATTCTTTGAAACACGAAGAAGACAGCAGAAATTTAGCTGCTTTATTTGAACAAATCGCCGTTGAATTAGAAATTGATTTTCGCCGAAGCGGTTCGACAACTTATAAACGAAAAAACATCCGTAAGGGATTTGAACCTGATTCATGTTTTTATATTCAATCGCTTAATTTAATCGAGGGAAAGGAAGATTTGGATTTTGAAAAAGACCCGCCGCCCGATTTAATAATTGAAATTAATAAAACGAGTTCTTCATTACCTCGAATGCCGATTTTTGCCGCGTTCGGCGTAAAAGAAATTTGGCGTTTCAATAAGAATCGAATAAAATTCTACTCCCTTCAGGAAGGAGTTTATCTAGAAGCGAAAATGAGTCTGGCGTTGCCGGTTTTGTCGAGCGAACAGGCGACAGAATTTCTTCTCGAGGCGCGGGAGACTAACAGCATGGCTTGGGTCAAGAAAGTTGGGGTATGGGTTGCTTCGGCAAAAATAGAGTTGGTGAAATGATGAAAAACATATTAGCGATTTTGACGATTTTGACTGTTTCATTAAATGGCGCGGCATTTAATTTTGACGTTAAAACCGAACCGAAAACAATTCGCGTTACGCCGCCCGCGCCAAGCATTTCCGATGCCGAACGGCAGACGGAGCTTGCCAAACGCCGCGCCAAAGTCATCGAAGCAATGAGCAGCGATTCGATGATGATTTTGTTTAGTGCCGAGCCGAAAAATTATGCGGGCGACGTGGATTTTATGTATCGGCAGGAAAATAATCTCTATTATCTGACGAATCTCAAGCAAAGAAATGCGACGTTAGTGTTGATGAAAAACGGTTCGGAAGCCAAAGAGATTTTATTTTTACCGAAACGTAATCCGGCGAGCGAAACTTGGAATGGCAAAATGTATTCACGCGAGGAAGCGGCGAAAATTTCGGGCGTGAAAACGATGGTTGATGCGAGCGAACTTGACGCTTTTTTGCAATCCGTAAAAGATAAAAAGCCTTTTAATTCCAAAGATGGTGCGAGCGTTTCAACCGTTCCCGCAACCATTTATCTTCTTCTTCCCGAAAATGAAACCGACGGCGACGGCAAAGCTGAATATCGCAAGGAGAGCGAATTTTCAAAATCAGTTGCGGGCTATAAAATCGAAAACGCTCGCCGGATTTTCGACAACTTGCGCTTAATAAAATCGCCGATGGAAATTAAGCTGATGCAGCACGCGATTGACATTACAACCGAAGCGCAGATGCGTTCGATGGCGATGGTCGGCAAAGCGAAATATGAATACGAAGTGCAGGCGGAAGTCGAATACACATTTCGCCGCCGCAACGCCGATTATTGGGGCTATCCGTCAATCGTCGGCTGCGGTCCGAATGCGACCACCTTGCATTACGTTGAATCGCAGGGCGAAGTCAAATTGGGCGATTTACTTCTAATGGATGTCGGCGCGGAATATGACCATTACACGGCGGACGTAACTAGAACTTATCCGTCTAACGGCAAATTTACCAAAGAACAAGCCGAGATTTATCAAACGGTTTATGATGCGCAGGAAGCGGCGGCGAAAACCGTAAAGCCGGGCGCGAGTTTCCGCGACGCGAGCCGCGCGGCTGACAAATCTATTAAGGAAAGTTTGGCGAAGATGAATTTGATAACCGCGCCCGACGCGACTTATCAGATTTTGTATCAAGGCAAAGCGATAAATATGCCGCAGTATCGTTTGTGGTTTATGCACGGTTTCGGGCATTGGCTCGGGATGAACGTCCACGATGTCGGCGATTATGACGCGAAGCTGCAAGCGGGAATGATTTTCACAAATGAACCGGGAATTTACATCCGCGAAGACGCGCTCGAATACCTTGCCGACACGCCCGAGAATAAAGCATTCTTAGCGAAAATTCGTCCCGCTTACGAGAAATATAAAAACATCGGCGTTCGCATCGAAGACGATTTGCTCGTAACGCCGACCGGTGTTGAATGGATGACGAAAGCATTGCCGCGCAAAATCAGCGAAATCGAACAGTTTATGGCGCGGGCTTCAAAAGAGACGAATTACACGCGAGCGCAAAATATATCTAATCCGAAGTTTGCCGTTTTAGATTCGAATAATTTGTTTCAAGTTGAAGATTCGAGTTGGAATCTGTTTTCTAAAACCGAAGTTAAAAACGGTAAAACTGTTCGGCGCGGTTGGGTTTCAAGCGGAAGAGATGCGGCTTTTTCAGGTTCTCAACCGCTCGGACATCTCCACGGCGATTAAATTTAAATAAAAAGTTCATTTTAGGCAAAGTAATTTTCAGATTATGAATTTTGACAATGTTTTAAATTGGGCTGCTGTAAATTGAAGGTTCGGTAACTTCGCCGACTTTGATAAGGAGAACAAAATGAAAATGTTTTTTATTCTGTGCGTGGCTCTGTTCGTCATAACAAGCGGCTGCGAAACGCGCGAACAAATTATGCAGGAACGTGAAGGGGACAAATTAGCCGGCTCACTAGAGGCAGCAGCGTATATGGCGGAAGTTGACAACATTCGTCGCTTAGTCGCAGAAAAAGCCGATGTCAATGTTAAATTTAAAGATGGCGGCACGCCGTTATTTTCTGCTATTCAGCGAATTCCTGCGGAAAGAAACAACCGAAGGTTGATTCAAAGACGGCGTGAAGCCATCCGAGTATTATTGGATGCCGGTGCCAATCCGAACGTCGAGAGGAACGGTAAAAGATTGATTGAAACAGCCAAAGAAGGCGGAGATGGGGAAATCAATCGGATGTTGGAAGAGGCTGCGGCGAGTAGAACAGGTTTGTAGAATATTTTTCGTATGAAACCAATTAGATCAGTCGCTCTCGACAAGACAGGTAAAGTGTCTTAGAACGTCTTTTCTGAAGCTCTCTTTGGCTGATATATAACAATTTGAAGCCGATAATTCTTTGTTTTCTGTATTGTTCTGTGCCATAAATCGTTTCACAATCAGAATCTCACTAATGCAATCCGTTTGCTGACTTTTAAGACAATTACAAAACCAATTTTTATAATTGTCCAACATGATAAATTTTTTCAGCAACTCAGATTAATATACTACCTAAATTCTCGTTTGATTGACTAAATGTTAGAAAAAAGTTAAACCAATTACTGCATCGCAAAATCTATAAAAATCTAAACGCGCTATTTTGCCAAACGAAGCAAAAACATTTTCTAATAATGGAAACAATTCCCTGCCGCTAGTCCTTGTCAATCCGAAATCGGCGGGCGGCTCGACGGAATTGCGTTGGGCAAAAACCGCTTCTGATTTGCGGACGCATTTCGGCGCGTTCAACGTCGAATTCACCCGCAAACCGGGCGACGGTATCGAATTGGCAAAAGCGGCTTCAAAATCCGGGCGCAGATTTATTATCGCTTGCGGCGGCGACGGCACGATAAACGAAGTTGCCAACGGCATTTTGCAAAGCGGCGAAGCGGTTGAACTCGGAATTTTGCCGTCGGGAACGGGCGGTGATTTTCGGCGCAGTCTCGGCATCGCACAGACGGCGCGGGAAGCGGCGAGAGATTTGCGGGAGGGCGCGACCAGATTAATAGATGTCGGAAAAGTTACGTTTTTCAACCGTCAAAACGAGCAGGTTTCACGTTATTTTCTCAATGTTTCATCTTTTGGTTTGAGCGCGGCTATCAACGAGCGAGTCAAAAAATATAACAAATTCGGCTGGCTGCCGGGCGCAACAATTCGCGGCAAAGCGAGTTTTGCCATTTCCACTTTGCAGGAAGTTCTTGAAACGGAATTTACGACCGTGCGCGTTAAAATTGACGAAGCGGAAGAGAGATTATTGAACACGATAAATTTTTGCATCGCTAATGCGCGTTATTTCGGCGGCGGAATGAAAATCGCGCCCGATGCTCAAATCAACGACGGATTTCTCGACGTGGTGAACATCGGCGACATCAAACTTAGGAAAATTCTCCTTAACGCCTACAAACTTTACAACGGCACACATCTCGATTTAGAAGAAGTAAAATCCACGCGAGCAACGCGCATC
>MWYZ01000009.1 GCA_002050365.1 Acidobacteria bacterium 28-1 | reverse complement strand
GAAGATTTCAGATGTGGTGATGGAAATCGCGTGTGGGTTACACAATTTGCGAGTAACCTTCCGCCAGCCACTTCAAACAATTGATTTAACGAACTTTGAAGAAATATATTATTTCCAATAATGTCTATTTATTTCAAAGTTAGATTTAGACTCTACTTTAATAAAAAATCACGAGCAATATGAAAACTTGCGGAATTACGCGGTCATTTCAACGTAATTCTGTCCGAACCATTGATAAATGAAAGTCCTAAAAAGGTTTAAAAAGAAATGAAAAATCCCAACAATGCACATATTAAACTTACAATTATTCCAAATACTACTACTCCCAACGAAATAACCAACGGCGAGATTTGGTTTAGTCATTCGCAATCAGGAGGAGGCACATTTACGCTTACAGCGAAAATCACGGATTCTAATGATTACGAAAAGGAACTTTATACTCAAACGCAAGAGTATTCTCCGCACGCTGTTCATCAGCTTACATTTAACTTTTTGTCACCAGAAATTCCGGGACTTTATAAAGTTATTGCAGCGGTATCTGCTGCTGATGAAGAACTAGAATCGTATGAAGCTAACTTACTTGTTCGTGTTGAATAAATTGAAGCGCGATTTTTCCTTCTATTTACGGGCGGTATAACAATTCAATGGACGTGAGGGCGAAACAGCGACTTTCTTATCACGTTGTCTTTTTACCTGTTGCTTGCGTGAATTCGGTTTCGCCCCACGTCACCTCCGCCGTTCGGCGTTTCGTGGTTAATCCGAAACTTGGTCTTTGATAGCAGTAATTTAAGCCTTGCTCTTTTCTTCAAATCCAAGCAAAATTTAGACAGAGGAATTTAGAGTTATGATTCAAACTATCGAAGCTGTTATTGACGAGCAAGGAAAAGTTCAGCTTTTACAAAATGTGCGCCTACCGCAAGTCCGCCGTGCGTTGGTGACTATTCTTGAAGAAAAACCAACCGTTGCCATTTCCGAAACCGCGCTTTTGAGCGAAGCTGCTTTAGCCGAAGATTGGGATAGACCGGAGGAGGACGAAGCATGGTCATACCTTCAGTCGGAACAGTAGTTTTGGTGCGCTTTCCGTTTTCCGATTTGTCGCGCTCAAAATTGCGTCCGGCAGTCGTATTGGCAGACACCGGACGGAATGATTGGATTTTGTGTTAAGTTACAAGTCAGCCTTACACCGATCCAAAAGCTGTTGAAATCACAACCGCCGACTTAACAAGCGGCTTATTGAGGAAAACCAGCTATGCGCGTTCGGGAAAACTTTTCACGGCGAACGCGGGAATAATGACGAAGCAAATTGGAGAATTGAAATCTGAAAAGCTAGAGGAAACAATCCGAGCCGTAATCTCATTATTAGAAAAGAGCATCGTTTGACAAGACACGCCGAACAAATCATTGGACGTGAGGCAAAAACAGCGACTTTTTATCACGTCGTCTTTTATCTTTCAGCTTGCGCGTGGCGGTTTTTGCCCACGTCAACTCAATCGTTAACCAAAAATGTTCCGCACCTTATCCATAAAGGATTCGTCCTGAAAATCCATATCTTCAACTTCGGCGAGTTGTTCGAGCAGCTTGCGCTGTTCTTTGGTCAAAGTTTTCGGTGTTATCAAAGTTACGGCGACGAACATATCGCCGCGCCCGCGTCCGCCAATGGCGGGCATTCCTTTTGATTTAATGCGAAAAACTGTTCCCGTCTGCGTTCCCGACGGAATTTTTAAATCTTCTTCGCCGTCGAGCGTTTTAACTTTTATCTCCGCCCCGAGCGCGGCTTGCGCGAAGGTAATGGGCGCGGCTGAATAGAGATTTGCGCCTTGCCGTTCAAAAATTTCGTGCTCTTTGACGTGAATGACGACGAACAAATCACCTGAACCGCCGCCTTGCGCGCCCGCTTCGCCTTCGCCGTTTATTCGAAGGCGCGAACCAGTTTCGACACCTGCCGGAATTTTCACTTCCAGAGTTTTCTCTTTTTCGATGCGTCCCGCGCCGCGACATTTTTTGCACGGATTTTTGATAATTTGTCCGCGACCGGAGCAAGTCGGACAAGTCCGCATGACCGAGAAAAAACCTTGCTGATAACGCGTCTGTCCGCTGCCGCTGCAAGTGGGGCAAGTTTGCGGCTCGGTTCCCTTTTCCGTGCCTTTGCCGTTGCAGACTTCGCACGTTTCAAGTCGCGGAATGCGTAATTTTTCTTCTTTGCCGAGCGCGGCTTCTTCAAGCGAAATTTCCAAATCGTAGCGTAAATCCGCGCCGCGCTGTGCCGCCGTGCGGCGCGAGTTGCCGCCGCTTTGTCCGCCGAACATATCGCCGAAACCGAATAAATCGAAAATATCTTCGATATTGGAAAAACCCGGATTAAAGCCCGCGCCGCCCGCACCCGCGCCAACGCCTTGATGTCCGAAACGGTCGTAAGCCGCGCGTTTCTGCGGGTCGGACAAAACGGAATAGGCTTCCGCCGCTTCTTTAAATTTTTCTTCCGCCGTGTGGTCGTCCGGATTTTTATCCGGGTGATGTTGAATCGCAAGTTTGCGGTAAGCGGCTTTTATCTCAGTTTCCGTCGCGGTTTTGCCGATGCTTAGAATTTCGTAGTAATCGCGTTTGCTCATAATTCAGGATTCAAAATTTAAGATTTACTATAATCTTTATAAATGCAAAAATCAGATAATTTAAAATTTTAAAGTCCAAGTATCGAATGCGAACTTGGACAAGTTTGATTATAACTGTTTGATATTAAATTGTGAACTCCGGTTTTAATCATCAGTTTTGAAGCCTGAATCTTAAATTTTGAATATGCTTCTTATTATAGACAATTACGATTCTTTTACTTATAACCTCGTGCAATATTTGGGCGAACTCGGCGCGGAGATGATTGTTCGGCGCAACGACGAAGTTGCGCTTGAAGAAATCGAAAGCGAAATAAAGCCCGAGAGAATTTTAATCTCGCCCGGACCGGGAACGCCGGATGATGCGGGCGTGTCGCTCGAAGTTTTAGAAGCATTTGCCGGTAAAGTTCCGATTTTGGGAGTTTGTCTTGGACATCAAGCAATCGGACAAGCGTTCGGCGGGAAAGTTGTTCGTGCGCCAGTGCCGGTTCACGGAAAACCCGTCGAAATTCAGCACGACGGACAAACGCTTTTTAAGGATTTAGAAAATAATTTTCAAGCCGGACGTTATCATTCGCTGATAGTCGAGCGCGAATCTCTGCCCGATTGTCTGGAAATCTCTGCCACCTCGCCGGACGGTTTGATTATGGCGATGCGTCATAAAACTTTTAAAATCGAAGGCGTTCAGTTTCATCCCGAATCAATTTTAACGAGCGCGGGCAAAAAACTCTTACAAAACTTTCTCGATATTTAAGATATTGATGACCATTTATCACTATGTTCAGTTGGCTTTACGGTGTAATCACGCGAGCGCGAAATTCGCTTTATGAAAAAAACGTTTTCAAATCGTACTCGCTAGGAGTTTTGACCGTCAGCATCGGAAACATCACGGTCGGCGGAACGGGAAAAACGCCGCTCGTTGCATTAGTCGCGGAAATTTTAGCAAAAAAAGGCGAGAAAGTCTGCATTCTGACACGCGGTTACGGGCGCGAAAATCCAAAAAAAAGAGTTCTGGTTTCCGACGGCGAAAAGATTTTGACCGATGTCGGGCAAGCGGGTGATGAACCGTTTGAGCTTGCCCAGAAACTTGCGGGAAAAGCGATTGTTATTGCTGACGCAAACCGCGTTTCAGCAGGAAATTGGGCGCGGGAACGATTCGGAATTACGTGCTTTGTTCTTGATGACGCTTTCCAACACCGCAAAGTCAGACGCGATTTAGACGTTGTGTGCATTGACGCGACAAATCCGTTCGGCAACGAAAAAACTTTGCCGTCGGGAATTTTGCGCGAACCGCTTGAGAATCTGAAACGCGCCGATGCGATTGTTATTACGCGCGCAAATTTAACGAAAGACGTTTCAAGTCTCAAATCTCAAATCTCAAAATATAACCGAACTTGTCAAATTTTTGTTGCGGAAAACAAAATATCGGATTTAGTTAAATTGGAAGAATTTTCCGCCAAAGCGCAAAGCGCGCAAAGTTCTGAAAAACAAGAAATGACAAAAGACAAAAAATTGGAAACAAAAGTTTTTGCCTTCTGTGCGTTGGGCAATCCGAATAATTTTTTTGAACAATTACGGCAGGAAAAGTTTGAGTTAGTTTCGACGCAAAAATTTCTCGATCATCACTCTTACACGCAAAAAGACATCGAAAAACTCGTCGCGCAAGCCGACCAATCAGGCGCGAAAGCCTTGCTTACAACCGCGAAAGACGCTGTTAAATTAAGAGATTTAAAATTTGAAGTGCCGTGTTTTGTAGTTGAAAGCGCAATGGTTTTCGACGGCGAAAATGATTTTCGAGGTTGGCTAATAATTCAAGATTAAAAAATTAAGATTCAAAATTAAAGTCTTTAATCCTGAATCTTGAATTCTGAACTAAACTGTTAGTAATTTAAAAGTGTGAATTGGTTTTTTTCCCGATTTAAAACCGAACAAACGCAAATACTTTTTCGCGCATCAAATACGGGAAGTTGCACAAACCATTCATTGAAGTTTAAGATTTCCATTCAAGTTTTTTATTTAAAGGAGTAAAACAGTGAAATATATCAACTCCGCAATTTTTATAATTGCAATTTTAGTCGTTGCAAACGCGGCGGCTTTCGCCCAAGAAAGCGAAGCAAAAGTCGTTGATGAAGTTGTCGCGCAGGTCAACGAGAGCGTGGTTACGCTCTCGCAAATCAAGCGCGAAATGAAAGAAGCAGTTGATTCTTTCGTCAAAGAAGGCAAAACGCCCGAACAGGCGAAAGCCGAAATCGAAGGCAAACAAGGCGAACTCATCGCCAGTCTTATCAACGAAGAACTTATTTTGCAGAAAGGCAAAGAACTCAACGGTGTTGAAGCCGATGTCGAAGCGCAGATTAACGGGCGATTTCTCGAAATTATGAAACAGCAGAACATCAAATCGCTCGACGCGCTGTATAAAGCGATGGAAGCGAGCGGCGTTGAACCACAGGGAGTCCGTGAAGTTTGGCGCAAGCAAATTACCAAAGATATTGTTCTGCAGCGCGAAGTTGACTCGAAAGTTTATTTCGGTTTGACACCGAAAGAAGTAAAAAGTTATTACGAGGCGAATAAAGCGAAATTTACCAAACCTGAAACCATTAGCATCAGCGAAATTTTTTTAAGTTTCGCCGGACGCGTCGAAGCGGCAGTGCGCGAAAAAGCCAAATCCCTGCTCGTTGAATTGCGAAGCGGTGGAGATTTTGCCGCGCTCGCTGTCGAGAATTCTGACCGACCGAACGTTAAAGAGAACAAAGGTAAAGCCGGCACTCTGAATGTTAAAGATTTAGATAAGGTGTTTGCCGAGCCGTTGAAGAACGTCAAAGTCGGCGGCATCACGGAGTTGATTGAAATGACGGAAGGCATCGAGATTTTGCGCGTGGACGCGAGAACAAATGCCAGCAGCGAATCGTTTTTCGACGAAACCGAGGTGCGAAAAGCGATGGCTTTTGAAAAACTTCCCAATGAACGCAAAAAATATATGACGACTCTGCGAGAAGATGCGTATATCAAAATCAGCGAAAACTATCGCCCGATGGTTTCGCCAATTCTTTTCGCCGATGATAGAAAAACGGAAGTTAAGAAAAGCGAAAAGTAGTGAATAATGGATAATGGATAATGGAAAATGAATAGTGGTAAATATGTATTCGGCTAACGAATGTTTTTATTATCCATTATCCATTTTCCGTTATCCATTCAAAGCATGCGTCTCGATTTATTCTTAAAAGCCAGCCGTTTAATTATCCGCCGCAGTTTGGCGCAAAAATTCTGCGATGCGGGAATGGTGAAAGTAAATGATTTGACGGCGAAATCTTCGCGTGAAGTTAAACCCGATGACGAAATTGAAATAAAAAAACACAATCGGCTGACAAAGGTTAAAGTTCTGCAAGTTCCCGACAAAAAGCAAGTTTCCCGCAGCGATGCCGCTAATCTTTATGAAATCGTTTCGGAAGAAATTTTGGAAGATGAAATATAAGAAGTGAAAAAGGGAACGCCAGCATCTTGCTGGCACTGAATGCGCAAGCGTTCAAAGACGTTTGATTCACGCGCCTTTTACGCCGCTCGCGCGGCGTTTGCCAGCAAGATGCTGGCGTTCCTTGACAGCCAAAATACTTTTTCACTACTCACTATTCACTCGCTTCCGGTTTCAATAAAAACAATCCAATCAAATAAAAAACAAGCGTGAAAAATTGAATATAACCGGTCGCAGGCGCAAACTTCGGCAAATCCAAAAGCCATGTAAACGCTTCCTGCGCCGGGTTTTCAAAGATTCCCTGTATCCAATTGTTATTGGCCGGCGCGGTCAAACCGGCTAAAAACAAATACTTTACGACAAACGCCAGCCCGAATAAACCACCCAAACTTTGGAGCAGGCGCTTTGTATCGAATTCGGCGAACAAATTATTCCAAAGCGTCCAGAAAAAACAAAAGGCGAAAGTCCAAAACGGCAAACCTCGTTCGGGCAGAAGTGCGTTAAAAACTTGCGTCGAAGCGGCAAACAATGAAACTAGAATCGTTGCGTTGGCGACGTTTTTTAAAATCGAAAAATTTTCCGAAAACCAACCGTCGAGTTTAATTAAATTGGAGCGAAAGAAAAGAACAAGCAGAATCGTCGCAAAAATCAAACACACCAGCGGCGGCTTCAAGAAAACAAATGCGCCGTCCGTCTGGCTGATACGCAAACCGCCCAGAAGCGCGACGGTTAAGAAAATCAATGGCAAAAAGATATATTGCAAACAAGATTTTTGCCGTTGATTTTCGTTCTTTGTTTTTGGTGTTTCAATTTTGCTAGAGATTTCCGTATGTTTTTTCGCAGTCAATTTTTCCTCAATTGGAATTTCTAACAGTTCACCGTCAACAAAAGACAAATCTTTAACCTCTGTGTCGCCTGACTGCAGCGAAACTGTTTTTTCTTTTTGCCTTTCACCTTTTTCCATTTTCCTTTTCTACTTTCTTTCGCGCAAAACTTTCAACGGATTAAAATCGCTTGCCGTAACCTTCAAGCCTTCTTCAAATTCATTTTTCAGTTCGACAGGCGTTTTTATTTGCAAGTTAGCATCGTCGGATTTGAAATTTTTATCGAGCGCAATGACGCGATTTATTTGTTCCAAGCCTTGTTTGAAAAGCGCGTCATCGTTGGAAATTTTGCCAAAGCCTTGTCGATAAAAGCCGTATGCGATGTAAAATTGCGTTTTCGCATCACGCTTTTCGGTGTCGGCTTTTTCAAAATTATCACGCGCGACGATAAAATTGTCCGCGCGAAATGCTTTTAAGCCTTCGTTAAACTTTGCTTGGTCAACTTCGTAAGTTCCGATAGCGACTTGTGTTTTCGTCGTAACATTTTCGATGGTCGTTTGCGCCTTTGTCGGAAGTTCTTCCAGCGATTTCGGCTCAACCAAATACAGCCACGCGATAAAAATTATATAAAACGTTGTGAGAGAAATGCCGAGTGTTTGGATATGTGTTTCTTTCATTGATATAATCTGCCTGACGTTTTTAAGAATACACTTTATACGAAGAATTTTTCTATGAAAAAGATTGCCGAAGTTTTCATTCTGTCATTATTTCTCTGTTTAACTTTTACGACGATGGTGGACGCGCAAAATTTAGCGGCTGATTTGATAATCGTCAACGCCAACGTGCGGACAATGGACGCTTCAAAGCCCAACGCGGAAGCCGTCGCCGTAATGGGCAATCGAATCATCTCCGTCGGCACAAACAAAGACGTTCGTGCGCTCTCCGGCGCAAATACGCGCATTTTAGATGCGAAAGGCAAGCTCGTTCTGCCGGGCTTTAACGATTCGCACGTTCATTTTCTCGACGGCGGATTGCAGTTATCGAGCGTGGATCTGCGCGACGCGAAATCGCCGCAGGAATTCACATTGCGAATTAAAAATTTCGCCGCCAAACTTCCGAAAGGACGCTGGATTACGGGCGGCGTGTGGGACCACGAAAATTGGTCGCCCGCGAATTTGCCGACCAAAGAATTAATTGATGCAGTTACGCCCGACAATCCCGTTTTCATAATGCGGCTCGACGGTCATATGGCGTTGGCGAACACTCTGGCTTTAAAACTTGCAAAGGTTGATAAAGATACGAAAACGCCCGAAGGCGGCGAAATCGTTCGCGACGCACAAGGCAATCCGACCGGCGTTTTGAAAGACGCGGCGATGAATTTCGTCTACGCTGTAATTCCCGCCGATTCGTTCGAGCGCAAACTCGAAGCAATCCAAGCCGCAACCGATTACGCCGCTTCTTTGGGCGTAACGAGTGTGCAGGATATGTCCGCCGGAGCGGATGTCGCCGTTTATCAGGAATTGATTCGGCAAGGGAAATTAAAAACGCGCATTTACGCCGTTTCGCCTTTGAGCGATTGGCAGCGCTGGCAGCGCGCGGGCGTGCGCCGCGCTTTCGGCTCTGAAATGCTGCGCGTCGGCGGCTTGAAAGGTTTTGCCGATGGAAGTTTGGGTTCGACGACTGCTTGGTTTTATGAGCCTTACCTGGATGCGCCCAATTCGACCGGACTTGCTTCGGACGAAATGCCGAAAATATATGATAATGTTTTCAATGCCGACCGTGCAAATTTGCAAGTTATGATTCACGCCATCGGCGACCGCGCTAATGACGAGATTTTAAAAATTTATGAAAAGGTGGAAAAGGAAAATGGCACACGCGACCGCCGCTTTCGCATCGAACATTCGCAGCATCTCAATGCGGATTTAATCAAGCGTTTTGCCGCCGCCAAAATTGTTGCTTCGATGCAGCCGTATCACGCGATTGACGACGGGCGTTGGGCTTACAAAAGATTGGATGAAAAACGTCTGAAAGGCACTTATGCTTTTCGTTCGCTCCTTGATTCGGGCGCGACATTGGCTTTCGGTTCTGATTGGTTTGTCGCTCCGCTCAACCCGATTTTAGGGATTTACGCCGCCGTCACGCGCCGGACTTTAGACGACAAAAATCCGAACGGCTGGATTCCCGAACAAAAAATCACGGTCGAAGAAGCGGTCAAGGCTTACACATTCGGTTCTGCCTACGCCGAATTTCAGGAAAATGCGAAAGGCACAATTACAGTCGGCAAACTCGCGGATATGGTAATTCTGTCGGACGATATTTTCACGATAAATCCGATTGAAATCGGCAAAACAAAAGTTTTAACAACTGTCGTTGACGGAAAATTCATCTATGAAAGCGTGGAAAAGTAACCACGATATTTAAATTCGCCTTTTACATTTGTTATAACGATTTTTATTATACTGTTTGAAACAAACATTCGGATAAGGAGATATTTTATTATGAAGAAATTTTTAAGTTTAATGATTTTAACTTTGGCTTCGGCAAGCGTTAGTTTAGCCCAAACACAGCCGAAAATTAACGCGCCAAAACAGCCGCAAACCGATAAAAATATGCAAAAGATAGACGAACCCAAGCCGTTTGAATATGATAATGAATCGGTTGCCGACGCTAAAGGTGTGACGAAACGCGGCGCGGGAATCGGCACGGTGAAAAAAGTTTCGCTGGCGAAAGCAATTAAGAATCCGGGCGAATACAGCGGAAAAACAGTGCTTGTCGAAGGCTTGATTGTGCGCTCGTGTAAAATGGAAGGCTGCTGGATGGAACTTGCGCCTGCGACAGACGCAAAATCAGTGCGCGTTAAATTCAAAAACCACGCTTTTTTCATTCCGCTCGATGCAGCGGGAATGCGGGCAAAAGTCGAAGGCGTTTTCTCGGTCAAAACTTTGAGCAAAGCGGAAGTTGACCATCTGGCGAAGGAAGACGGCGCGAAGTTCGACAAAATCAATCCGGACGGAACGGTAACAGAAATTTCATTTGAAGCGACAGGCATTGAGTTAACGAAGAAGTAATTTTCACTGGTAGCGCGAATGAAGATGTGAGTGAAATTCAATCTTGGATTCTACGCAAAGTTCTATGAACGCTTCGCGTTCGTTGCCGTCAGTGATGACGGCGTTCCATCAAAAAAGGTGAACGATTAAGCCGTTCACCTTTTTATTTTTGCAAATTTACTTCATTTATCTCTAAGCTCGACTTTATCCAATTTGATATTTGAAAACGAAACGCAGAGCAAGTAAGTTGATTTTGATATTTCTGACCAAAGAAAAGTCAAAAGGAGACTCACTATGCCCTGCGAAC
>MWYZ01000026.1 GCA_002050365.1 Acidobacteria bacterium 28-1 | reverse complement strand
TCCAACTGCTCACAGCGTCTCTGCCAACTCCACAAATGCGGGCTAGTTCATCAATCCCGACTCGGCGATAACTAAACAAAATAGACTGGGCGCGATTGCGAACGCGAAAGTTGGCATTTGTTTGCCATAACTGCTCAAGTTTTGTAACATCTTCTTCGGTCAAATTACTGACAAATTTGTTCGGCATATTCATTTCTATATTATGCCATAAAATATTTAATCGCCTGCATAGCTTGAATGTTTCGCGTGAGATTTAATATAGACGAAAAGGCGAAAAACGAAAATAAAATTCAAATCAACCAGCGTTTTCGATTGCAGTTTTCCCGCCGTCATCAAATTCGTCAAATTGACGCAAGAATTTTTCACATCGTGCAAGGTAAATCAACCAAATTTTTTACGAAATAATGCAGATTATTTGCTCTGTGTTTGTAAAACTTCGGAAGCGTGGCGTTCATAAATTGTTGAGAAACAAAAGATAAATACCAAACAAAACAACACCGACAAAAAGAAGCATTGAAAAAAGTCCGACGACGATAAAAATCACTTTATAATTATTTGGGCGGACGAACGGCTTATTTTCTATGGCGATTTCGTTAACGGGAAACAAATCGGAATTATTCGGCTTCGGCTGAAGATTTAAATTTGGCGCAGTTTGATTAAACGGTTCGGGCAGTGAAACTTCAGGAGAATTAAAATCGGGTGTGGTTTTGCCAAAACTCTCAATGTCTTTCAGATTAAAAACCGCCGTTCTTTTTGCTACTTCTTCCAGACTTTCGCCTTCGGAAACGCGAAAAATAGGTTCGGGCATTGACCACTCATCTTTTTTCTTTTGTTTTGGATTGTTGACCGGCGGGCTGGTAACTTCCCAATCGTTTGGTTTTCCTTCGCGGGGAATAATGATGTTATGAACAGTCATTCCCCAATCCTCGGTTGGCGGCTGATTTGATGTCGGCGGCGTTTCGTCTTGCCGGATATCTTTCGGAATGTTTATATTCGACGTGATTTTGTCGAAATCCGAAGAAAACGGCTGACTGTTCGGTTTATCTAAATTCGGCGGAATCGTTTCCCAATCATCCATCCGCGATTGTTTTGCCGATTTCGGCATCGCTAAATCGGCGGGAAAATTATCTGCGCCCTTTTCTTTACCCGGACGCAGATGCGGCATCGTCATTCCCCAATCGTCTTTTTTCGGTTTGTCATTCACATCGCTCATCGCTTTTTCTTTTCGAATTTTAAGTTTAAGATTAACTTAATCTCAGACAAAACCTGAAATCTGTAACTTATTTCTGCAAATCCAACATATCGGTTCGAGTAATTATACCCGTAATTCGCTTAAAATCTTCAATCAATACGGCGGGCGACTTTTTCAATTGGGTTTTTATTTCGTTAAAACTCGCGTCCATCTCGACAATCGGAAAACTTTCGTCCATCACTTCGCCGACTTTCGCTTCAAGCAAATCACGGTTTTCGAGCAAGCGTGTTAAAACGCGGCTTTCGCGCAAGGAACCGACCGACTGATTGTTTTCAAGAACGGGAATTTGCGTTACGCCGTATTGGTTCATTTTCGTTAAAGCATCGCCGACAATTTCATCAGGCGCGACGAAAACAAGTTCGTGTGGCGCGCCGGAATTTTTTGTTTCCTTGATTAATCCAGCCGTAATTTTTTGCGGTTCGAGCAGAAGTTTTTCCTTCATCCATTCGTCCGAATGAAACTTTGTTAAATAATGTTCGCCCGTGTCGCAGACGATAAAGACGATCAAGCCATTTTCGTCCAAATCTTTTGCAACTTTTAGGGCGGCGGCAAAAATCGTTCCCGTCGAACCGCCGCAAAAAATTCCTTCCCGCCGCGAGAGCTGCCGCGCGAGGTCAAACGAATCGCGGTCGGTGACGTTGATAATTTCGTCAATGATTTTCATATCGGCGTTGCCGACCGGCAAATTTTGTCCGATGCCTTCGACCAGGTAAGGCGTGGCTTCGGGAAAGCGACCGGTTTCTTTATAGCTTTTGAAAATCGAGCCGTAGGGGTCTGCGCCGATGATTTTTATATCGGGATTTTTCTCTTTCAAATATCTGCCCGTGCCGCTAATCGTCCCGCCCGTGCCGATGCTCGATACAAAATGCGTAATGCGTCCGTCGGTGTCGTTCCAAATCTCCGGTCCGGTCGTGCGGTAATGCGCCAGCGGATTTGCCGGGTGATTATACTGGTCCGGATAAAATGAATTCGGCATCTCGGACGCGATGCGCTTTGCAGTTTGGACATAATGGTCGGGCGTGCCGGGCTTTGCCGCCGCCGGACAAATCACGACATCCGCGCCGAGCGATTTTAGGTAGCGCGATTTTTCCATCGAGGCTTTTTCCGTCAATACAAAAATACATTTGTAACCTTTAACCGCCGCGGCAAGCGCCAAACCGATACCCGTATTCCCGGATGTGGCTTCGATAATCGTGCCGCCCGGCTTTAAAATCCCGTCTTTTTCCGCCGCTTCAATCATCGAAATGCCGATGCGGTCTTTGACCGAAAAGCCCGGATTGAGGTTTTCCATTTTGGCGAAAATCTGCGCCTTAATGCCTTGTTCTTTGGCTAAAATGTTAATTTTAACCAGCGGCGTGTTGCCGATAAGACTTAAAATATCGTTATAAAATTTCATTGGTTCTCCGATAAACGTGTTTGAAGAGGTAAGTTAAAATCACACTGCAATAATTTTAGCCTGTGTTTCCGCCACTGCAAAGTTGAAACGCAAAAAACTATTTTTGCGTAATAAACTAGGGAAGATTTTGCATCTGACGGACAAATCAAAATACACTAAAAGTTATGACGAAAAAAATACTCGTACTTAATCTTTTACTTTTTTCGTGCCTGTTGCCGCTCAACGCGCAGACGACGACGGTTTCAAAAGAAGCGGTAAAGCCTGAAACGGCGGAACTTCGGCGACAATCGTTTGAAAAAGTCTGGCACATAATTAATGAAAAACATTATGACCCGACTTTCGGCGGCGTTGATTGGCTAAAGATGCGCGAAGTTTATCAGCCGCAAGCGGAGGCGGCGAAATCTGACGCAGAATTTCACGGCGTTTTAAATCGGATGCTGCGGGAATTGAAACTTTCGCATTTTGCGGTTTATCAAATGACCGCTCCCGTGCAAACTGTCAAGTTTGTTCCGGGCATCATCGAAATCGAATTGAAAATGCTCGACAATCAAGCGGTCGTCAGCCGGGTGCAAACCGGCTCGACGGCGGAGCAAGCCGGACTCAAGTCCGGTTTCGTAATCGAAAAAATTGACGGTAAAACCGTCGCTGAATTGCTCGCGCCGCTCGAAAAGTCTTTTGCTAAGAGACCTCTGCCCGAAGCGCAGAAAAGAATTCATCGTGAAAAAACCCTATTGAGTTTTTTCGGCGGTAATGTCGAAACACAAGCTAGAATTGAAGTTTTGAACGATAAAAATCAGCGACAAATTTTTGACGTGGCGCGAGTTAAACGAAAAGGCGAGATGTCGGCTGCCGTTGGTAATTTCCCGCCGCAGGAAGTTGTCTTTGAAGCGAAACGCCTGGCAAACAACATCGGCTATATTCGTTTCAATATGTGGATTATTCCGCAGATGTCGAAAATCCGCGAAGCGATTCGCTCGATGAAGGATGCGGACGGAATTATTTTTGATGTGCGCGGAAACCCCGGCGGCATCGCCGGAATGGCGCCGGGCGTTGCCGGACTGCTCGTTAAAGAACAAACTTCGCTCGGATCAATGACCGGACGCAATAGCGAAATAAAATTTATCGTTTATCCGCAATCAGATGTCTTTGAAGGAAAAGTCGCTATCTTAACCGATTACGGAACGGGTTCGACCAGCGAGATATTTGCCGCCGGAATGCAGGAAATCGGACGCGCCAAAGTTGTCGGCGAACGGAGCGCGGGCGCGGTTCTGCCATCGGTTTTCGACACTTTACCGACCGGCGCGATTTTTCAATATGCGATTTCCGATTATAAATCGCCGAAGAGTATTTTGATTGAAAATCGCGGCGTAATTCCCGACACTGAAATAAAATTAACTCGTCAAACATTGCTCGACGGGCGCGACGTTCAAATCGAAGAAGCAATCAAACAAATCAAAAACGCAAAATAAAAAAAAATAAAACGAGGTAACAATGAAACTTAAAATATCAGTTCTATTGACAATTCTGTTTTCAATTTCGGCAACCGTTTTCGGACAAAAGGAAGCCGTCAAACCGGCTGTCGAAACAAAGCCGAAGGTTGACGTAAAAACACCCGAAATCAAAACGACAGCTGTTAAAATGCCGACCGTTCAAGAGATTTTGGCAAAATATGTGCAGGCAATCGGCGGCAAGGAAGCTAACGAAAAAATCAAAAGCCGAATGATAAAAGGCACGTTGGAGTTAATGTCGTCGGGCATTAAAGGAACATTTGAAATTTTTTCCGCCGCACCGAACAAGTCAATTATGAAAATATCGCTTGACGGAATCGGCGAGATAATCGAAGGTTTTGACGGAATCGCGGCTTGGAGTATTAATCCGCTTCAAGGCAATCGGGATAAACAAGGCGAAGAATTGGCGCAAACTAAACTTACATACGACTTTTATCGAGAAACGAATCTGAGCAAACTTTATCCGAAAATGGAACTCAAAGGCACTGAAAAAATTGGTGCGAATGAGGCTTACGTCGTTGTCGGAACGCCTGATAATTTGCCGTCTGAAACATTTTATTTCGATACGAAAAGCGGTTTCTTGCTACGCTATGACCTAATCGCCATTTCCCCTGAAGGCAAAATGCCGACCAAAACATTTTTTGAAGATATGCGCGAAGTTGACGGTGTGAAAATACCTTTCAAGATACGTTCGATTTTGCCGCAACTGGAATTTTCTATCACCGCAACCGAAGTCAAACACCACATCACCGTCGAAGACTCCAAGTTTACCAAACCAAAAGTATAGAACTGCGAGTCAGGACTCAAGATTTAAGATTCAAGATTCAAAATTTCTGATTTCAATTTTGAATCTTGAATCCTGAATTCTAACCCATATTTTCGCCTCAAGTTTTTGCGTCATTGCTTAATTTTTACAAATAATGTATTATGTAAAAGTTAATTCCTTCTCTCTGTATCAACGGTAGCGTTTTGGATAGTTCGAGATTAGGTTCGTTTATAACTAATAGAAGCTATTTTGACCGCAAGCCTTCGCTAGCAACCGTTTCCGCTGAAGCAAACTTTCGTTAAGAACTTCTTTTGACACTCCTTAAAATTAAAGGGAGACGAGGATTATTTATGTCTACAAAACTTTACGTTGGTAATTTGTCATTCAACACTTCTAACGAAGATTTACAAGAACTTTTCGCGCAAGCCGGCACGGTCGAATCAGCAAATGTGGTTGAAGACCGCGACACGGGACGTTCACGCGGCTTCGGCTTTGTCGAAATGTCGAGCGCGGAAGAAGTTAAAGCCGCAATTGAACAATTAAACGGCAAGGAAATTGACGGTCGCAGTTTGACCGTTAACGAAGCCAGACCGCGCGAAGAACGCGGCGGCGGCGGCGGCGGTGGAAATCGCGGCGGCGGCGGCGGTCGTGGCGGCTATGGCGGCGGTGGCGGTGGAAATCGCGGTGGCGGTGGTGGTGGCTCACGCTGGTAATTCTAGAATGATTTTCTAAATAAAGCGGCTTCGGCAAGTTTTTGTTAGCTGCCAAGCCGCTTTATTTTATAGAAAATGTTTTCTAACTAACCCGAGTTGATAGTTAATGAATTGCCACTAGCTTATAAATAGTGGACAAGATTGCAAGAACCGAAATTGGCTTTTGCCAAAAGATAAATGTAGTTCAATTCCTTATTGCTTTAGCCGACAAAATTCGGTTAAAGCCGAGAAATTCAAAGAAAGTTTCTCAAAATACGCCTAACTAACAACTTCATCTCAATAAAAGATTTTTCGCTCCCGCTTTATCGGTCGAGCAAAATAGATAAGGATTAAATGAACTTTAAAGATTTAGGCTTGCAGTCTGCTTTGACGCAAATCTGCGAGTCGCTCGGTTTTACGGAACCGACACCAATTCAACGACAAACAATTCCCGCCATTTTAGAAGGCGCGGATATAATCGCTTGTGCCGAAACCGGCACCGGCAAAACGGCGGCTTTTCTGCTTCCGTTAATTCAGCGTCTGACGGAAAATAAACCGAACGGCGTTGCGGTTTTAGTGCTTGCGCCGACCCGCGAGCTGGCAACGCAAATCGAAGCCGCGTGCCGTGAGTTTGCGCCGAAAAAAATTCGCTGCGTTGCGCTTATCGGCGGTGCCGGTTACAAACGTCAGACTGAAGGTTTGCGCGGAGCAAATATCATCGTAGCGACACCGGGACGATTGATTGATTTTATGCAGCAGGGCGCGATTAATTTTTCGCGTCTGCAAACGCTCGTCCTTGACGAAGCCGACCGAATGCTCGATATGGGATTTCTGCCCGCGATTCGGCGCATTCTCGAATCAATTCCGAAAAAGCGGCAAACGCTGTTTTTTTCGGCGACGATAACTTCCGAAGTCGGAAAAATTGCCAATTCGATGATGAACAGCAATCCGCAATACGTCGAAGTCAGCCGAAACGGACAAACCGTCGAATTGATTGAGCAGACGGCTTATCCGGTTTCGGCACAATCGAAAACTGTGCTTTTGCTCGATTTGCTGGAGCGCGAAAAATTTGAACGGGTTTTGGTTTTTACCCGAACAAAGCGCGGAGCCGACCGTCTGTCGCATATTCTCGAAGCCCGCTCGCATAAAGCAACGCGCATTCACGGCGACCGTTCGCAATCGCAGCGCGAAGCCGCTTTGCTCGGTTTCAAAACCGGCAAAACCCGCGTTCTGGTTGCGACCGATGTTGCCGCCCGCGGCATTGATATTGATTCGGTTTCGCACGTTATTAATTACGATGTGCCGGAAGTGGCGGAAGATTACGTTCACCGCATCGGGCGCACGGGCAGAGCCGGAAATAAAGGTCGCGCTATCACACTCGTTACGCCGGGCGACGAATTGACGATGCAAACAATTGAAAAATTAACCGGCCAAAAAGTCGAGCGCGTTTTATTGCCTGATTTCGGCGGCGTTCTACCGGTTTTTGAGAAACCCAAAAAACCGTTTCGTGTCTTTGGAAGAGGACGCGGTCGGTCGTCTCGTTCAAGATAAATCTAGTAAAATAAGGAAAGGTGTTTTATGGCTATAGAAAAGAAAAAATTTGCGATTGATGAGAAAGTCGAAAGATTGTGTTCGGCGTGTGATACGGAAAGCGAACATTCAGTAATGACCGTTACCAAACTCGGTCAAATTACCAAGTTGATGTGCGATGTCTGCTCGACTGTCAGCACTTTCAAAAGCGGTGTCAAAACATCGGTTGGAATGACGACCAAAGCCGGCAGTCCATACGACCGAACGCGCAAATACCGCAAAGGTCAAGCGATGATGCACTCGACTTTCGGTCAAGGCGAGGTGACGGCGGTCATCGAACCGCAAAAAATTGACGTGCTTTTCGGCGACCAAGTTCGACGTTTAATTCACGCTCAAGCATAAATCATAAAAAAGGCGATTCGAATACTCGAATCGCCTTTTTTATGATTAGTTTTATTTCTACCGACGTTTGAGCAGAAAGCCCAAAACTATACCAACCGCCGCCGAAATCAGAATCGTTTGTCCCGGCTTCTGACGCGCATATTCCTTTGCGTCAGCCACCAATTCTTTCGGATCTTTTTGTTGTAATTCCTTAAATTTATCGCTTGCTACGGTAAATTTTTCGTTGGCGAAATCTTTCGCTTTCATTGCCGCGTCCTGAACTTTTTGCCCATACTCTTGGGCTTGCCCTTTAAAGTCGCTCATATAATCGGTCGTCGATTTATCTTCGCCGTTATAGACATCCGTTTTAATTAATCCCTGGTCTTGGTTCGTATTTATATCTGCCATTTTTTAAATCTCCTTTTAAATTTTGAATTAGCCGAGTTTTACTTTAGTTTTCGGTTGCGGCTTTGATGCCTTTTCCGCGTGAAAAGTTGATACGGATTTCTTGCGGATAAAGTTCGATTCTCTTCGCTTGACAAATAATAATTTCAAATGAGAAAGTAAGTAAGCACTTACTTATCACACAGGGAAGCAATATATTGACGGAAGATTTAACAAAAACAGATGTGGTTACCGGCAGAATGTCGGGCGACGCGCGGCATTCACAGATTCTGCAGGTAGCGATTCGTCTATTTTCGCAAAACGGTTTCAGCGGCACGACGACAAAGGAAATTGCCAGAGTGGCGGGCGTTTCCGAAGCGATGGTTTTTCGTCATTTCGCTACCAAACACGAACTTTATCACGCAATTTTAGATTTTAAAGCGTGCGAAGGCGGAACAAAAAATCCGCCTTGGGAAAATCCGATTATTAAACGGGCGATCGAGGAAAGAGACGACTACGCGGTTTTTTATAATTTCGCGCTCGGTGCGCTCCTACATCACAAACAAGATGTGGATTTTATGCGTCTTTTATTTCATGCCGCACTTGACGAACACGAGCTTTCGCAGATGTTTTTTGACCAATTTGTTTCGCGCATTTACGAATTTATCGGTTCTTACGTTCGAGAGCGTCAGATTGACGGCGCGATGCGTGAAGTCGAGCCGCGGATTGTCGTTCGCGCTTTTCTCGGAATGCTGATTCACCATTCTTTGAACAATATCTTATGGGATAGAAAACGGCATCTGCTCAATATTTCCGATGAAGCGGCGGCGCACGAATTTGTCACGATTTTGCTGAACGGCGTGAAGAAATAATTTCTGCAGAGATGCAGAAAACGCAAAGAAAATGAAAGTTAATAAATTTACAATTTTTGCAATTTTAATTGCGTTATCGAGTTTAATTTTTTCGGCTTGCGGCGGTTCAAAAGCGGCGAATGCAAACGTGGCAAACGCCAATGCTCTGCCGACGATGGTTGATACGACGACGGCGCAGGCAATAGTCAAAAACTTGCCGACCTATTTTGAAGCGACGGGAAATTTGGCGAGCGACGCGCAGATCGATGTTGCGCCGACGGTTGGCGGCAAAATAGTTGCGGTTAATTTCGACATCGGAAATTACGTGCAGAAAGGCTCGGTTTTGGTTCAATTAGACGACCGTGATGCGCGAATTCGGCTTGAACAGGCAAATGCTCAAGTCGAGCAGGCGAAATCAACCGTGCAACAAGCTGAATCGCAAGTCGAAGCGGCGCGGGCGAATGTGCGACAGACGCAAGCGCGACTCGGATTGACCGAAGGAAGCACTTTTGACATCGAAACTTTTTCGCAGGTTCGCGCCACGCAAGCGCAGCTTACTCTAGCCGAAAGAGAATTGGGACGCGCCGAAAGGTTGCTCGAAACGGGCGACGTTGCGAGAACAATCTACGACCAGCGCAAAGCCCAGCGCGACCAATTGCGGGCGCAGCTCGACGAATCGCGTTCGACCGCTTCGGTTGCCGTTTCTGCAATTCGCACCGCGCAATCGCAAGTCAACACGGCACTGGCGGCGGTTCGCACGGCGCAATCGGCGGCGGACGCAGCCCAGACGCAAACTGCCTCGGCGCAAAAAGCGATTTCCGACGCGACGATTTACGCGCCGCTTAGCGGTTACATTTCCGAACGAAACGCTGACTTGGGAGAATTTGTGGCGACCAGCGGAAAAATCGCCACGATTGTTCGCACATCCGTTTTACGCTTGCGGATTGACGTTCCCGAACAAGCGATCGGACAAGTTAAAGTCGGACAAGGAATTTCGCTGCAAACGAGCGCATTTCCTGATAGAAATTTTAGCGGTGTCGTTACGCGAATTGCGCCGAGTTTGAACGCCACATCGAGAACTTTAATTGTCGAAGCCGAAGTCGAAAACACGGAAGGACTTTTAAAACCCGGACAATTTGCGACCGTGCGAATAACGCAGTCGGAAGCCAAACCGAGCGTGATGATTCCGACCGCCGCCGTCAAAAACGAAGGCGACACGAACAAGGTTTTCGTAATTAAAGACGGACGCGCGGAAGAGCGCACCGTGAAACTCGGAATTTTGGAAAACGATTTGATTGAAGTTCAGCAAGGCGTTCAGGAAAACGAATCGGTTGCGGCGAGCAACATCGGACAACTTTACGACGGTGTTTCGGTCAGACAGTAAGGATGAGAATTTATTTCGACAATTGCAGTTTGCAGCGTCCGCTTGATGATCAATCCCAGCCGCGCATTGAGTGGGAAACAGAAGCGATTATCAGAATTTTGTCGTATTGCGAAACAGGAAATTTAACGCTCGTTTCATCGGAAGTTTTGTTGGCTGAAATTAATGACACTTCTGACTTGGAGCGTCGGGAAACTACTTTAGAGTTAGTCCGAAAAGTAAAAGATGTAATTTCAGCAAGTTGGATAATTTGAAAAATGTTCGTCAGCATTGATAAATTTGCTTATTATGAGCAACCAAATTTATTCAACTTGTTTGACTGACGAACA
>MWYZ01000029.1 GCA_002050365.1 Acidobacteria bacterium 28-1 | reverse complement strand
TTTGCCGGACATACTATGTGATACAGCAACACGCTGACATTGTGCTTCTTATGAATGAACTCGCTCATTCACACAGTATATTCCGTAGCAGAGCTACGAGGAATTAAACCTTTAAGGAACGATTAAAGAAAAATACTTAAATACAATCGCCAATCTTACATTGTCGGGAAACAATGGAAAGTTAAGCAATAAATATTTTACCGAAAAACGCGATATGAATCTTGATAATAAAGAGCAAGGTTATAAATTCAGTCGCTTGTGGTTGAACAGACACCTTGCCTCCTTAAGCAAGCGGGATTTAGAGGAATTAGACAAGAGATTTGAACTTATTTCAGATAGGTATTTAAAGGTATGGAAATATCCATCAGTCGAAGTTTCAACTGATGAAGAATCCGAAGAAATTAATATTTTTGATGCTGAAGACCCAACAAATAAAAAGTTGGAATATGCAATTTTCTTTGACCAAAAATTGGAAGTTAAGAATACTTCAGAATTATTCGCAGAAGTAAATAAGACCCTATTTGAACTTAATCCTCAATCATATTTCGCTTCTGATTTGGGAGAGAAATTAAATTTGACTAAAGACAAAAACAAATGTAGGAGTGCTTTATCGCTTAATGAAACGTATTTCATTGAACAACACCTTAGTTCAAAAGAAAAATTTGCAAGAATTATGCAAGCATTAACTTTAATGGGATTACCTGATGAATTATTTATCAAATACGCCTCTGAAGAAGAAATTTATTGATTGAGATAATCCTTCAAATAATTTCCCGTATACGATTTTTTGTTTTTCGCAATCTCTTCCGGCGTTCCTGACGCTACGATAAAACCGCCGCCAATGCCACCGTCAGGTCCTAAATCAATTACCCAATCAGCCGTTTTTATCACGTCCAAATTGTGTTCGATAACGAGCAGCGAGCCGCCGTTTTCAATCAGAGCGCGAAAGGCGGCGAGCAGTTTATTGATGTCATCGAAATGCAAGCCAGTGGTCGGTTCATCGAAAATAAAGAGCGTTTTCGATTTGGTTTTTTGTGCGAGATGCGCGGCGAGTTTGACACGCTGCGCTTCGCCGCCCGATAAAGTTGTCGCCGATTGTCCGAGCCGCAAGTAACCGAGTCCGACTTCATCGAGAACTTTGATTTTGTTGATGAGTTTGCTCACGTCTTTGAAAAAGAAAATTGCTTCGCGCACCGTCATCTGCAAAACTTCGGCGATGTTTTTGCCTTTGTATCGCGCGTCGAGAATTTCCGCTTTAAAACGCGTGCCGCGACAGTCTTCGCAGGTTAATTCGACATCGGCGAGAAACTGCATTTCAACTGTCACCGTGCCGCTTCCCTGACAAGTTTCGCAACGTCCGCCCGGCACGTTGAAGGAAAAATGCGACGTGGTGAAACCTTTCGCTTTTGCCATATTGGTTGAAGCGAAAACTTCCCGAATCGCGTCGTAAGCCTTGATATATGTAACGGGATTCGAGCGCGGCGTTCTGCCAATTGGCGATTGGTCAACTAAAATCACGTCGTCAATCAGTTTCGCGCCATTAATTTCTTTGAAAAGTCCGACGTGGTCTTTCCATTCGCCGCGTTTTTTCTTTAACCCGGCGTAAATAATATCGTGGATTAAAGTTGATTTGCCCGAGCCGGAAACGCCCGTTACGCAAACCAACATATCGAGCGGAATTTCGACATCAATGTTTTTGAGATTGTGTTCGCGTGCGCCGACGATTTCGAGTTTGCCGCTTCCGACTTCGCGTCGTTTGTTCGGAGTTTTTATCTCTACATCGCCGCGCAAGTACCTCGCCGTTAGAGAAACGTCGTCTTGCATCAGACTTGAAAAATCGCCTTCAAAAACGAGATTGCCGCCGAGTTCGCCGGCGTATAAACCGATGTCGAGAATGTGGTCGGCGGAGCGCATCATTTCTTCGTCGTGTTCGACGACCAGAACCGTATTGCCGATGTCGCGCAGGTTTTCCAGAATTTTGACCAGCCGCGTGTTGTCGCGCGGATGCAGTCCGATTGAAGGTTCGTCTAAAACATACAACGCGCCGACGAGCAGAGAGCCGAGATTTGTCGCCAGTTGAATGCGCTGCGCTTCACCGCCGCTTAAAGTTGAAGCAAGACGGTCGAGCGTTAGATAATCAAGTCCGACATCGGACAAAAATTTGATTCGTCGGCGAATTTCCAGGAGCAACTTGTCGGCGATTTGCTCGCGTTCTTCGGAGAGTTTTAATTCATCAAAAAACTTTTCCGCGTCGGTGATGGAAAGCGCGACGACTTCAGGTAAGTTTCTGTCGCCGACTTTAACATCTCGCGCCGCTTGGCGAAGCCGTTCGCCGTGACATTCGGGGCAGAGCGTGTAACCACGATATTTTGATAAAAAGACGCGGACGTGCAGTTTATATTTTTTAGTGTCGAGCCACTTGAAAAATCCGCGAACGCCGCGCCAACCGCTTGCGCCTTCAAAGATGGCTTTTTTCTGCCAATCTGACAAATCTACAAACGGAACGTCGGTTGGAATTTCTCCGTTTCTGGCAAACCGCATCAGTTCCTTTTGCGCCCAATCATATTGCGGGCGCGTGAACGGACTAATCGCGCCTTTATCAATTGAGAGCATCGGATTCGGCACAATCAAATCAAAATCAATATCAATCGAATTGCCGAAACCTTGACAGACGGGACACGCGCCGAACGGCGAATTGAAACTGAACAGACGCGGCTCGGGTTCTTCGTAAATCGTGCCGTCGTATTTGCAGATGAATCTTTCGCTGAAATTTAGAGTTTGCGGCTCGCTTTCAGCCGTCTGAACGACCGCCGAATGGCTTTCGTGAAAACAAATCTCCAGCGAATCAACCAGCCGTTGCCGGATTTCCCGGCCGGCTTTCAAGCGGTCAACAAGAACGAACGTATTTTCAAAATCGGTAAGCGTATAATCTTCAGGCTTTTGCAATTCGACGAGTTCGCCCTTTCGTAAAAGGCGCGTAAATCCGCGCTGCATTAAACTTAATATAGTCGCTTGAATGTGAATTTTATTTTGCGCCTTTGCGTCTTTGGTTTTTTTCGTTAAAAACTCACCAGTTTCAGCTGGGAACAAAACATAAAACCTCGTGCCTTCCGCCAATGCTTCCAAAATCTCGTCGGCTGCGGATTCGGGCGAATCTTTTTTAACTTCGCGCCCGCAGACGTGGCAGAAAGTTTGACCGATACGCGCGAAAAGAAGCCGCAGGTAATCGTAAATTTCCGTCTGCGTGGCGACGGTCGAGCGCGGATTGCGCGTCGTGTTTTTTTGCCGAATAGCAATGGCGGGCGCGATACCAATAATTTCGTCAACATCGGGCTTATCCATTCGCTCCAGAAATTGACGCGCGTAAGCTGAAAGAGATTCGACGTAACGGCGTTGACCTTCGGCGTAAATCGTGTCAAAAGCTAAGGATGATTTGCCCGAACCCGAAACGCCTGTCACCACCGTCAATTTATTTATCGGCAGAGAAAAGGAAATATTTTTGAGATTGTGAGTCCGCGCGCCGCGCACTTCGATTGTCTCTTCTCGACTCTTGGCTGCTGCTTGCATAGATGAAAATTCCTGTCGTTTGGGCAAAAGTCAAGTTTATCAAATCGAAAGCTAGACGCAAAACGGGAATAAAGCATCAAAAAATTTGGATTATAAACAGAAGTTAGTTAATAATATCTCCGAGGAGTTTTAAGATGAAACAGATTTTTATTTTTGGACTTATAATGGTTTTTGTCTGCTTAATCGCGTGGAGTTTGCAGCCAGACAAGACGATTGCCCAAGTGCCGCAAACTCAAAAAACCGATGTCAAAAAAACATCGAATACAAATCAAAAAACACCTGTGTTAGTTGAACTTTTCACATCCGAAGGCTGTTCGAGCTGTCCGCCCGCCGACCGCGTTTTATCGCAGTTGGAAAAAGAGCAGACAAATCCCGACGTTGAAATTATCACGCTGGCTCTCCACGTTGATTATTGGAATTATCTCGGCTGGAAAGATGAATTTTCGGCGGCAGGGTATAGCGAGCGGCAGAGAGGTTACGCAGAAAAATTTAAATTAGATTCAATTTACACGCCGCAGATGGTCGTTGACGGACAAACGCAGTTTGTCGGAAGCAATCTCGGAACGGCGCAAAGAGCCATTGGCGAAGCGGCGAAAACGAGCAAAACAAACATCGAATTTTCAACTGAAAAGGAAGGCGAACTTAAAGTGAAAATTTCCGATTTACCCGCCGGCGAAAATTCCTACGTTTGGCTGGCAATTGCCGAGGATAATTTGAAAACAAGCGTCAAGCGCGGCGAAAATTCCGGCAGAACGCTCGCCCACGTTTCAGTTGTGCGCGAGATGAAACTTCTCGGCAATATCGCTTCGACCGATAAAAACTTTGAAACCGAAGTCGAATTCAAACTGTCGGCGGATTGGAAAAAGGAAAATGTAAAGTTCATCGCTTTCGTACAGGGCGAAAAAACAAAACGAATTTTCGCCGTCAACAAATATAAGTTGAACGGTTAACGCACACGGTTAATAACTGCGGAGTTTTTCTATGAAGCAATTTTTCGTATTCGCTATTTTCACCCTTTTCGTCATCTTTTTTGCGGGCGTTTTGCAAATTAATGAGGTGATTGCACAAGTGCCGCCGGAACAATCTAATAAGGCGAAAAGTCCGACAAATTCGGATAAAAAAGCGTTTGTCCTGCTCGAACTCTTCACCAGCGAAGGTTGTCCGACTTGCCCGCCTGCCGATGCAAACTTAGCTTTTTTGGAAAAAGAACAACCCTTCGTGCAGGCTGAGATTATCACGCTGGCTCTGCACGTTGATTATTGGAATTCGCTCTCCTGGAAAGACCAATATTCGTCGCCAATGTTTAGCCGTCGCCAGCAAATTTATTCGCTAGCAATGAAAATTGATTCAAATTACACGCCGCAGATGATTGTTGACGGGCGGACGCAATTTATCGGAAACAATATGGCAAAGGCGCATAAAGCAATTACCGAAGCGGCGAAAATTCAAAAGGCGACGATTGAAATTGCGCCGACGGCGGATAAATATAAAATAAAAATCTCCGATATTCCGGCGCACGGAAACGCGACCGTTTTTCTGGTAATCACGGAAGACAATCTGCCTTCGAGCCATAAAAACGGCGAAAACTCGAGCAAAAGACCCGAACACATTTCCGTCGTCCGCGAACTTAAATCGCTTGGATTTTTAACAGCTGAACAAAAAGATTTGGAACTCGAAACGATTTTGCAGATACAAACAGCGTGGAAAACGGAAAATTTGAAATTAGTTGTATTTGTTCAGGAAAACGGGAGCCGCAAAGTTTTGGGTGTCGGCAGAATTAAAGTTTGACAAAAATTTACCAGCGAACGTCGTATTTGCAGAAATTGTCCCGCCAAGAGTCTTCTAAATCCGATTTTAAAATCGGAATTTTTCCGTCAAAAATTATTTCCATCTCAAGCAGACGGCGCAGGCGGTAAGTTCCGCCATTCGGCGAGCAGACAATCAGCGTCGCTTTTTCTTCGTAAAATTGCGACACGACCGCCACGCGCCAATCTTTTTTTGAGCGAATCAGGAGACGTGCACCAATGGGCAATTCGCGTAAGGTTATTTGAGTTTCGGTAATTTCCAAGATATTTGAAATTTTTTGTAATCTTCTACTGGAAGTTGAATTAACACGGGGTTTTTCTTCGCGTCGAGCCAATACAAAACCGTTTCCATATTTTCCCGCGCCATCGCCGTGCAGCCTGCCGTCCCAGACGTTTCGTCTTTCCAAATATGAAGAAAAATACACGAACCGCCGCCTGCTTGTTTTTCAGAATTATGCTCGACAAACACGCCCAAATCGTATTGCGCTCCGACTTCGAGCATTTTCTCCGATGATTTCCAATCGAAATTTCCGACCTGATTTCGGTTGACGATTCGGTTGTAATGTGATGATTTCACGTCGTCAACGCATTCCGTCTCTTGTTCTAATTTGGTGTAAGGAAGTTTTATTTTATCGCTTTTTTCGATTGTTCCAAATGCGGAAGAAAGATTGAAAATTCCGGCGGGCGATTTGCCGTCGCCTTCCGTTTTCATTAAAAGTCTGCCGGTGTCGGACGGCAATTCGTTCAAGCCATCGCTCCAAGCCATTCCGTTTTTACCGACGACGACCGGAAAACTTTTTCCAATCGCTTTCCAATCGGAGCCTATATTTTTGCGCTCGAAAAGCTGCGCTGTGCCTTGAATTGCCGACCAATCTTTTGTCGTTACGACAACGGCTTGAAGCGATTCTGAAAATGAAATTGTAGGTTTCGGTGGCGTAACCGTTTTCACTTGTGCGAAAAGATTGACGCAGAGAAATAATAAAATCGGAAAGACAAATTTACGCATAAAAATTTTAAGAAAATTACTTCCTGCGAACCACGCAAAACAGAAAAAAAGAAAGTGAAAAAGCTAATCGTAAATTTTCAACCATCAACTTTTTCACCTTTTCACTTTTTTACTTTTTTACTTTACTAATCTTCAAACGGCAAATCATACTGCTTTCCCTTTTGGCTTGCAACATAAACGCGCAAGCCGATAGAAATCATCACGACGGAAATTCCAATCCAGATTAGAATCCACACGAATGCGGGAAGTCCGGTGATTTGCGCCATATTCATCGCGTCGTTATGCGTATTACTTGTGGTGGAAATGATGAATAGGTTTTTCAAATCAAAAACGGCGTTTAGCAAACATTGGACGGCGAGAAAGCCAACGAAAAAGTTTGCCCATTTCAAATTCGCGAAACGCGCTGCGGCAACGAGTCCGGCGGTTAAAAGTGCGCCTGAAAAAAGCGTAAAAGCGAGGCTTCCAAAACTCACATCCGCCGAAAAAATATGCCAAACGGGTGCGAGCAAGCCGAATACAACCGTTAATAAAGCGATGAAAATGCCTGAACCGAATAAAACTTTATGTGGCGAAACGCGCCAGCGAATTAAAGCTAACAGCAAAACGCCGTAAGCCGTCGCGTTCAAATAACCGGCGCTAGAAAAAAGCAGAGTCGCCAGAGAATTTCCCGAATAGGCTTTGACCAAACCGCTCGTATCGGGCGAAACAGTTAAACTTTGCACCGAACCGCCCGTTAAAACTGCCGCTAGAGCGTGTCCGCCTTCGTGTATGAAAGTTACAAACAGACGAATAGGATAAACCAGATAATCAGCATACGGAATAAACCATAAAGCGATTGTGATAACGGTCGCTATCAGCAGAAGCATCAATTGCGGTCGCGCGTCTTCGGCAATTTTGTATTTCATTTTTATAAAAAACTCCTTTTCAAAATTCTCAAATCAGTTACGTTTTATTCTACGATATTGTTCGCCAATTGTTAATAGTTAATCGAGAAGATTTAATATTACAATCCTAAGTGCGGAAATTTATTAACATTAATTTAAGATAGACTTCACAACTTATTAACCTGCCCTCTTTAATCTTCTTATTTGATACATCAATCCAATTAACGTTTATTTTAGCAACTTACAGGATGTGAAAACAATTCGGGAGAAAAACCGAACAACCATTTTGATAGGCATTTGTCTATCAAAGCTACATATTTTTGCAGGCAAAAATTTATCAGGAGATGATATGCAATCCAAATTTATCTTAAAAATTTTAACTTTAGTATTTAGTTTTTTATTTGTTCAAAGCATTTTTGCTCAAACAGGAGGAAGTTTGAGCGGTGTCGTTAACGACACAACCGGCGCGGTGGTTGCGGGGGCGACGATAAAGGTTGTTTCAGTTGAAAACGGGGCCGAAAGAACGGCAACCAGCAATGCCGATGGCTTTTATAGTATTCAGCAGCTGCAGCCCGGCAATTACAAAATAACGATTACGCAGACGGGTTTCAAATCTTCGCAGATTGATACCCTTACGCTCGGTGCCGGGCAATCGCGCGAGTTGGATGTCAACTTGGAAATCGGCGAAATTTCGGCGGTGGTTGACATTACCAGCAGCGAAGTTGAACCGGCTTCGATTGACCAAAGCTCAAACCGGATGGGCGTAAACATCACTGCCAAAGAAGTGGCAGAACTTCCTGTCAATGGACGCAACTATTCGCAGCTTTATTTGAACGCACCCGGTGCGGTTAATGTCGGTACGGGAAACTTTAATGAATTGCGCTTTAACGGACGTTCAAATCAACAGAATCAAACTAAACTTGACGGTGTCGAATCAACGGCAATTTTTGACGCTTCCCCAGGTTATGTGACCGTTCAAGGTTCGCAGTTTCGTCTGCAAACTTCGATTGAGAACATTCAGGAATTTCGCGTTGACTCGTCAAATTATCCGGCGGAATACGGCACGGGAACGGGCGGACAAATCAATGTCGTCGGCAAATCGGGCGGTAACGCTTACAGAGGCTCGCTCTTTTATTACGTTCGCAACGACGCGCTCGATGCCCGCAACTTTTTTGACGGTGCGGAAAAGTCGCCGCTTCGCCTAAATCAATTTGGCGGCAGCATCGGCGGACCGTTGCCGTTCTTCAATTTTGGTGAAGGCGGACCCGTTTTTAATTCAGGTAAAAACAAACTTTTCTTTTTCGCCAGTTATGAAGGTTTGCGCCAACGCGCCGGATTCAATGTTATCGAATCTACGCCTTCTAACTTTGTTCGTGATTTCGTCAGTTTCTTCGGCACGGCTGACCCGCGCGGTGAAGCGGCGCGCGGCGCGCTTAACATCAGCGCAACTGATGCAACCGCCGCGCAAGCGAGAATCAATGCGCTGCGGGCGACCGGCATTATCAATGCTTTTCCGGTAGGCACGGGCGCGGCGTTCAATGTCGGCGGTTTGAACAATTCCGCGCAGTTAATTCAGGCGAACCGCACGGCATCGCTTGACGAGGACGCATTTAGCGGTCGTATTGACTATAAAATTAACGATCGCTTTAATTTTTATGCCCGCTATCAACGCAATACCGGCGATTTGCTTTCGCCGGACGGCGCAAGCGGTCGTTTTATCGCCGCTTCGCAAAGCCCTGACAATTTTGTCGCTTCGCTGACGCAAGTTTATGGAACGTCAATTATCAATGAAACAAAATTCGGACTTAACCGCGCTCCGACTGATTTAGGAACGGTTGTTCCATCGGTGGCAGGCTTGAGCGGATTAGACTTAAGAACGAATTCACTGCGTTTGACCGGAAACATCGTCAGTCCGGGCGTGAACGGCGGCGCACCGACCGGCTTTACCGAACCGGGCGGTTTGACGCGCCAATCGTCCGCCGGAAATGGACGCGCTCAACCGATTCGTCCGAGTTCGTATTCTTTTATAAATAATCTTTCGGTGACGCGCGGCAATCACAATATGAAATTCGGTGGCGAATTTCGCCAGTTAAAAGTGGATTTCGACCAACTTGGCGGAACGGTTTATTCGTATGGCAGCGTGCGTGATTTTGTTTTGAACCAAAACGTCACGGCGGCATTTATCGGCGATTTATCCGCGCCGGGAAATTTTAGTATCGCCACTGACCCGATTACAACCTTCTCGCGTCCGAGCAGTGACTTCAGCCGCGGACGACAATTTTTTTTAATCGGTTACGGGCAGGACGAGTGGCGAATTCGTCCAAACCTTGTTTTGAACTACGGTTTGCGATACGAATTTTACTCGGTCAACAAAGAAAAAGACGACCGGGCGATTATCGTAGATGCCGCGACCGGAAGAGTTCTTCCAAGCGACAGTGATTTCTATCAATCCAAAAAGAATAACTTCGGTCCGCGTCTTGGTATGACTTGGACTCCGAAATTTCTCGGCGGTAAAACGGTCTTTCGCGGCGGCGGCGGTCTTTATTACGGACCCGGACAATATGAAGATTTGATTCAGCCGATTGAAAGTAATGTTTTCCGCAGTACGCAAACGATTGCCGGCGGATTGACCTCGACGACCGGACAGACGGTTGCCAATACAAACGTCGTGCAGTCACGTTTTACGCCGCGTGTTTATGACACAACCGGCTACAAAGTTCCTGAGCGCGTTCTGCAATACGGATTTTCCGTTCAACAGGAACTTCCGGGCAATACGGTTTTAACCGTCGCCTATGTCGGCAGTCAGGGGCGCAATTTGTTTATACGAAGTGTGACCAACACGATTCTGCCGGGACAAACTGTGATTCTGAACGGTTCGGCATTACCGGCGGGCGTTGGCGTTATCAATCGGTGCAGCGTCGCTCCCATCAACGGAACTTGTCCCGGAACAGTCCTCGGCGTAACGACCATCCGCCAATTTGATATTATCGGCAGACGGCTCGATACGGCGACCGGAACAATTGTTAACGACCCAGCCGGAGTTCTTCAGCCGTTTGGGGAAATGGACTATAAAACGAGCGGCGGACGCGACCGTTACGATTCGCTTCAAATCCAACTCAACCGCCGCTTTACGGCGGGCTTGACGCTGAACGCTCAATATCAATTCGGCAAATCCTTCGGCAACACGCAAGGTTCTAATGATGCGAATACCGTCCAAAACCCATTCAATTTTAACGAAGAATTTGGCAACAACACTTTTGATATTCGCCATAGCGCAAACATCACCGCGTTGTATGAATTGCCGTTCGGCAAAGGCAGACGCTTTGAACTCGGCGGGATTGCCGATGCTATTTTAGGGGGCTTTCAAATTGGCGGTGTTTACAACGGACGTTCGGGAACTCCGCTTAACGTGCTGATTTCCAGACCGGATTTAGTTGCGGTTTGCCAGAATGCGGCAGGCTGCGGAACGGGACAACCGCAAGGATTTGTCATCACCCTGCCGGGCGGCGCACTGCCCGCAGGTTATGTTGGAGTCGTCAACACACCGGGCGGAAACGCTTCGCGCAATACGCGCCGACCCGATTTAGTTCCCGGCGTTGATCCGTTTATCAAGATTGAAGGCAGCAACTTGCTTTACCTCAATCCGGCGGCTTTTGCCATCCCGCGACCGGGAACTTACGGAAATCTTCCGCGCGGCTTTTTGAAAGGTCCGAAATTTCACCAATTCGATTTGACCCTACAAAAGCGTTTTCGCATTACGGAAACAACGAATGTCGAATTTCGCTCGGAATTTTACAATTTATTCAATCGCGCGAATTTCGCCAATCCCCCAACGTCACTGCCGAATAATTTAGCGGGCGGCGCAACTTCGCAACAACCCGCAGTGCCGTACACTACTACCAACGTCGGACAATTCGGCGTAATCAACAGCACCGTCGGGCGCACCGTCGGGCTGGGAACAAACCGTCAAATTCAATTTGCTTTGCGATTGAATTTCTAATTCAATCTTGAATCTTTAAATTACAAAGGCAAGTCTTAAAATGGCTTGCCTTTTTTTTGTGCGCCGCCGAATGAATAATTTTTCAGATTCTCAAAACCATCTCAAAGTAACAATAGACATTATTGGAAATAATATATTTCTTCAAAGTTCGTTAAATCAATTGTTTGAAGTGGCTGGCGGAAGGTTACTCGCAAATTGTGTAACCCACACGCGATTTCCATCACCACATCTGAAATCTTC
>MWYZ01000021.1 GCA_002050365.1 Acidobacteria bacterium 28-1 | reverse complement strand
ATATTTCGGATGTCGTGATGGAAATAGCTTGTGGACTGCACAATCTTCGAGTTACTTTTCGACAACCGATGCAAACTATTGATATTACAAATGTTGAGGAATTATCTTATTTCACATAATGTCTAATGAAGAACGGTAACTATCGTTATGATGTACCTGTAAAAGACTCGACATCGTGGAAATTCAAGTTTGTGCGAGAAAATGCAGGTAAGGACGAGATTTGGCAAGAAGGCGAAGTTGATTCAAATCAAGCAACAGAAATCTTATTATCAGCCATTGATTTATTTATGAACGAACGCCGAAAAGAAGGAAATTCAGAAAAACTAAAACTTGGGCGATAGCAAAACAAGAACTTATTGAAGCAAGGAAAAAAGTAAGTGTTCAGTTAGAACAAAGGACGTTTTTTCTGAGTGTACAATCTGCAAACCCGCCGGACGAGCTTAAAAATCAACCGATAAAAATATATGAAACAAATCGGGTTTTTTCATAAAGCAATCAAGATTGTTCTGGTTTTGATTTTAACGACCGTCTGCCGCGAGATGGCAATAGCTCAAAAGAACGACGCTTTATTATTCGACGGCTTAAATTTAATCGGACAATCTTCGCAGAAAGTTGATGAAATTTTAGGAAAAGCCATTAAGTCCGAAAAACGCCAAATCACTGATGAAGCTCTCAAACAACCGGGCAGACACATCTATAACGAAGTTAGGCATTACAAAATAGAAGGTCAAAATTTTGTAAATTATACGCAATATGGTGTAACTGTCAGATTACTGGAAGGAAAGGTCATCGGGTTTGACGTTGATTTGCCGAAGCCGCAAAGAACGCCGCAAGAGGCTTTGTCGAGAGTCGGAATAAATGTCAAAGATAAAAGGGAATTTTCCGCTCTTTCATCCGAAACGGCGAAATTTTGGCGTGATAATTTTTCAGGAAATTATTTGACGGTTGCCGCCACCAAATACCTTAGGGAAAGAGGACTATATGATTTGGTAGAAGTGCGGTTAGTTCAAACTGCTCTGCCTGATTTGCCGGGTGTTCGCGCCAAAGCCGGGAAATTGTCCGAACCCGCTGAATGGATCGAATATATTTCAAAAGACGGCGGTTTCAAAATCCGTTTTCCAAAGTTGGTGAAAGCAACTCAATCCGAAGATTTTTTGAAAGAGAAAAACGGTGAATTTCCGACAAAAACGGGAAAACTGCCCATTCAAAGCGCGGAATTGGACGCCGGTTCGACTTTATACGCAGTCAGTTGGTTAGAATTGCCGAAAGAGCATCAAACGCCGGAAGCAGAACGAACGCTTTCGCAATTGGGATTTGCACATTTCAAAATCTCAAATAAAAGTGTTTTCGATGATAAGGGCAAGGAAGTAGGAAAATGGTATCTTCACAAGGGCTGCACAAATTTTTTGGGCGATAATTTTATCTGTATCAGCGAAAGAATTTACGCGAATCATCAAACACTTTACCGCCTTGCCGTTTGGAGAAACAATATAAACAAAAACTCATCTTTGGAAATAAACGGTTTTGAGCAACTCTCCGAAAGGTTTTTTGATGGTTTTCAAATTTCAGCGAAACAGTAAAATGGTTTTCCCGACGTTGTACTGATGAAACTCGAAAACCTCGTCAAGCCGCTGCAGTCGCGGGCAAACAAGATTCTTTCAAGCGGTATTGAGAAAACTAAATCGCTAAATTTTCCAGCTACGAAATCTAAATTAAAATGAATGAAGCAATTCCTAAAAAATTCTTCACAATGGTGGAATGACAATATCCGTGCTTTAGGTTCAGAAATATACTCCGAGGGCTTGGGATGATAATCTTTCACCGGGCTGGGGCGATTTTGTTTTAGCTGCAACCAGAGATGTTAAGCGAAGCAATGTTTTCAAATCTTAGAAACATCTTTACAATTTGGCTTTGTTTATTAACATTTGCAACAATTGGTTGTATGACTGCGCCGCAACAAAAAGCCCGGGAAAACACGCGTGAATACATTCATCCAAACGGTTTGGTTATTGAATTGAACAAGGATTTCTCGGCAAAGGAAAATGACAACGGTTTTATCGTCGAACCTGCGGGCGGCTCAAACCAAAATGTCCGATTTCCGGTTGAAATAAAAATATCTCTGCATAAAGGAAAAGAATTTTCGAACGATGATTTGTTGAAACGGGAAGATGCTGGAAACCGAAAGATAAGTTATCGAACGGAAAAAGATAACGGCGGTTCAGGCGGTGAAGCATATTCTTTTACTGGATTTGAAAAGATTTCCGATGGCTACATCAAGTATTCGCAAACCATTCAATCAAAATACTCCGAGCCCGATTTCCAAACGATTTGGGAAACAATTGAAAACACTTCTGTAAAGAAATAGAATATGGAAGGATTCGAGTAAAATTGTCGAATGAAGCAATTGGAAGCAAAACAAAAAATCGAGGCTTTTTTCCGCCGATTGGGAAATGAGGGTTCTTTTTTTTACGAGAAAAATTTCGTGCAAGCTCGCATCGGCGAGGCGTTCGTCGGTTTTGAATACGACGAGCGGGAAGAAATTCTCTTGGCGCAAGCCTTGATTTACCGTTTTCGGAGCGAGCCGCAGGACAAAGTTCTCGACGCGATTTTCGCCGAAGAGAACGAAACAAATAATGGCGGCGGGAGAATCGTCTACAACAGCGAAACTCTTTCTTTTTACCTGCAAAAGGACTTCACCGAAAAAATCGGCGACGAGCAGTTTTACAAACAAATCAACAATCTCGCCCAAGCGAGTTTGCGATGGAGCGGCGAGATTCTCGCTCGCGCCGCCGAAAAAGCGAACGACTGAACAAATTTTTCGGGTGGGAAATATCCAGGGAAATATTCATTTTGCGTCAGCATTTGGTTAAGAATCTCGACATCGTTTGCGCCGCGCATTTTGCCGACGACGTAGCCGTTAGGTTTTAGTTTTCAAAGAACAAAAGCGTGTAATTTTCACTACACGCTTTTGTCTGCTTTTTAACCTCTTGTCCAATCTCTAGCGATTTCATCCTCGATGCGTCTGGCATTTTCGATATGGCGCGCCTGGTCGCGCATTTCAGTAATTAAAAAATCCGTGAAATGTGCTTGATAATTCCATTTTATTTCTTCTTTTTCTCCTTCACCAGCCTCAATGTAATAATGAATCGGCGGATTATCTCCTTCTGACGCCCGAAAAAACGCAAACTGATATCCCTGATGCCCCCAAAAAACAAACGCATCATCCGGCAGTTCGAATGGAGCATTATTGTCTGTCAGCAAGTCCTTTGCCATTCTTTGTAAGTCAATCAAGTCTTGGTCATAATAAAATTCCGAACCAATTTCAAATGAACCTAATCCTTTGCCTGACCAAAAAAGAAATTCTTTATAGGCTAACGGTAACTTGAATCCTATTAGCCTTTCCAATTCAACAACTTCCTCTTTTGAACAGGGATAGAAATGTCCGGATAAATTTAAGCTCGGATTTTCAGCTAGAATTTGTTTTACTTCATCTAAATAAGGCATCATTTTTTTATTCCTTGCTTTTCAATATAGTTTCCTGATGCTACTTCTAATTTTATATTCGGAAACATTTTACGAAATTGCGGAAATATATCTGTGCAAGAGCTACAAGGTGGACGTTCAGTAAACAAATAAATCGTGCCTTTTATGTCTCTCTGATCAGCATACTTGTTAGCAAATTCTTCAAGAATTTTGACTTCTGAATCTACTGAACGCTCATATCCTTCAATACCTGTTTTGAAAAAACGTTTTTTGGGAACAAGTGCAGTTCCATCTTTACTAACTTTTCCGCTGTGAGAGACACGATCCCACTTTTGGTTGTTTACCTCGATGTCAGCATAAGCAATGTTCTTATCTTTGCTAATAACAAATTCTTGGCGTATGTCTTTAACCTTTTGTAAACCCTTTATTACTTCTACATTTCGGATAAATTCAGCCGTTGTCGGTGTTACCAAGCGTGGCTCTCTCAAGTTCTGCCCTTGAACAGAATCCAAGTTTTTGGCAAGCTTTGTTTCATTAATCGTCGTAATTGTCCCGTCAGCAGTTAATCTTGTACCGTTTGCCGCTTCAAACTGTCGGTTGCTGATTTCCACTTCCTTGACCGTGCCTTTTGCTTTGGCATATTGCTCATTTGTCAGTTCCAAAAATGCCACGCCGTTTCTCGTCCGGTAGCTTTGCAAAAACTTCATCTGATTGTCACCATCAACCGTTCGGTAAATCGCTCCGCCTTCTTCGGCTTTCAAAGGCTCGGCTTTGTTTGTGAATTTGAACTTAGCAATTTCATACTGCGCATCAACCGCTTTATTGACTTCGCCCGCAACCGACTTAAATCGCTGCCACGCAATTTGACGTTCTTGCACGGTCAAATCGGCAAACTTTTTACCTGCCTTGAAACCCGCGCCGAGCAAACCTTGGGTCAGCATTTGGTCGAGAATCTCGACATCGTTTGCGCCGCGCATTTTGCCGACGACGTAGCCGGTCGCTAAATCCAATGCTTCCGAGCCAATTCCCGGAATTGCTTTGCTGATTGGCAGAGTTGCTGTTTGCGCCGCGCTCCAAGCCGCTTCTTCGCCTGCCTTCCAACCGTCGTTTGTCTGCGCGTAAGTTCCGCCGAAAGCGATTCCGCCGTTGACTGCCGCCGTCAGAGCGACTTGCGCCGGAATGCTCATTCCGCCCGTCGCCACGGCGATTCCGCCTTGAATGACGGCTTGCGGCAGAACTTTTCCGACGCTTCTTTCCAGACTCGGAATATCAGTCGCATTGAGCGGCAGCCCGCGTCTGATTTTGTCATCTAATGCCACATCGAGCCGCGACAAATTCGCTGTTTGCAGATTTAAGAAGGCTTGCCACCGTTCGGCGCGGGCTTGTCTGATTTGCGCGTTGGCGCGATCGAAGCTTTCCGTGTTGATGCCGATTTTATTCGCCCCGTAACTGAGCGCGTCAATCGCGCGATCGGTGATAAAATCCTGCACGCCCTGCGGCGCCGAAGCGAGATAAACCGTGCCGTTGGCGAGTCCGATTCCGGCACTCACGATGCGGTTTTTAACCGCATCCGGCAGAAACATTGTCGCCGGGTTTGTTTCCAGCCCGAAACGAACGATTCGTTCAATCGTGTCGGCGGTTTGATTTGCGCCGCGCTGCGCGTCCGTTTGCACCGAACGAAAATCAATACCGCTGTCGGCATAAGAACGGTCAATCGCCGCTTTTATTTTGTCGTCCCGATTTCCGACGAGAATTGATTCTTCCAAAAGATTTTTCGCCTTGCCGAGCTTTGTCTTATATTCATTTTCGATTTGGCTGATTTCCGTTTGCAGTTTGAGTTGCTGCTCGTAGCGTTTGACTCCTGTTTCGCCTTCTTTCAAACGTAAATCTTCGAGAAAGACTTTTTTTCGCAAGTCCGCGCCGAGCGTCAGCGAGTTTCCGCCGACATTTTTGCCGAAGTTGATGTTGTTGATGCTCTGTCGCGCCTTCCATTCGGCAATCGTGCGATTGAGCCAGTTGTTAACATCTTTTTTCTCGTCAGCGGTTTCGCCCGGCAGTTCGACTTTCGACTTGGCATCGCTCGTGATGCCTTCGCGCTCTAAAACGGCGGCGATGGCGCGTTCGTCATAACCGAGTTCACGCAATCCTTTGGTCAGAGTTTCAAGCCGCGCGTCGCCGTCGCGCGTGGCGGCTTTGATTTCCCAAAGGTCGGCTAGGGAAAACGGAATAGTCATATTTCCGCCGTCTAAACCTTGTTTTGTATATTCCCAGACGGCTCGGTTGCGGGCTTGTTGCTCCGCGTATTGTTTCGCCGTCAGCTGTTTCGGCTTCGCGTCGCCATTGGATATTGTTTGTCCGTGAATTTGAGATTGCGTTCTCTGATTCGTTTGCGCCGAAGCGTTGGGATTGCCGCTGATTCTTCGGCGCAAATACGGTGTACGGTCAATGCCCGTCTTTTCGGCAATGCTGTTGCGATTTGTGTTCGGCGCGGCGACGGAATTATCACCTGAATTAGTGTCAACAACCGAAGCGTTACCGCCGAGTGATGCGGCTTTTCCCGTTTGTTTGAACTGCTCGACAGAATTGTAGAAATCCGTGCCGACCGGAAATTCGTAAAAAGTAACGCCGTTTTTGTTTTGCCGTGTGAGATTCGTCTGCGGTTCGATTCCGCTTTGACGAATAAACTCGTCGGCTTGTTTAGCGTCGTTCGTGCCGAGCGCAGTCATCACCGCACGGCGCAAAACTTCGACGGGCGAAAGTTTTTCGTTCGGCTTAACGGGAACACCGATAGTCGCCGTGCCATCCCCGTTTTGAAAAGATTCGTTGAGTGCCAAAGAGAAAAGAATCGGATTTATTGCCATAAAAATCCCCTTAAGGTTATGTTCTTTTAAAGCATATGGAGGAAATTTGTTTTCGGGTTTTTAAATTTCCGCCTATATCTATTGATAGTTATCGGCAATTTAGAGGAAAAGTTTCCTGTTTGCTGCAATTTATTATCGTTTCAGAGAATCAATTTTTTTGACGGACATTCAAAACGAGGTTTCAACCGCAATTTGCTCACTCAGATTTTCCGGTCGTTCCAGCGCAGTTTAAAATAACTGTTTCAATTTTTTAATAGCGGCTTCCGAAGACATCTGCTCGTGAGTTTTTTGTTTGAGAAAATTGTTGACCGCTTCGATTTTCGAAATGGCATAATCGGTTTTCGGGTCACTTCCTTTTTTATACGCGCCGATGAGAATTAAATCTTTCTGCGCCTCGTAAGTGGCAAGCACTTCGCGCAGCTTACCGGCGGCTTCGACGTGCGGCTGTTCGGCGACGGCAGTCATCACGCGGGAAACCGATTCATTAACGTCAATTGCCGGATAATGATTATTAGCGGCGAGTTTGCGCGACAGAACGATGTGTCCGTCCAGAATCGAGCGCGTTTCGTCGGCAATTGGCTCGGTCATATCATCGCCTTCAACCAAAACGGTATAAAACGCCGTAATCGAGCCTTTGTCGGAGTTTCCGGTGCGTTCAAGAAGACGCGGAAGCTCCGCAAAAACCGACGGTGGAAACCCAGAACGCGCCGGCGGCTCGCCCGCCGCCAAACCGACTTCGCGCAAGGCGCGGGCAAAGCGCGTCACCGAATCCATCAAAAATAAAACCTTTTTGCCCTGGTCGCGGAAGTATTCGGCAATCGCCGTCGCCACATACGCAGCTTTCATACGAATCAAAGATGGCTCGTTGGAAGTTGCGACAATGACGACCGAGCGTTTCAAGCCTTCTTCGCCCAAATCCTGTTCGAGAAAATCGCGCACCTCGCGCCCGCGTTCGCCAATCAGCGCGATAACATTTATTTCCGCTTCCGTATTGCGTGCCAGCATTCCCAGAGTCGTTGATTTTCCGACACCGGCGGCGGCAAAAATTCCGATGCGCTGACCTTCCCCGACGGTTAAAAGTCCGTCGAGTGCGCGAATTCCGGTTTTCAGTTGCTGCGTCACGCGCTCGCGTTTCATCGGGTCGGGCGGGCGTGCCGCAACTGCCCGTTCCGCTGCGTCTTCGATTGCGCCGAAACCGTCAATCGGTTCGCCGAGACCGTCTAAAACCCGTCCGAGTAAATCTTCGCCGACGCGAATCGTCAAGGACGCGCCGGTCGGCACGACTTCCGCGCCCATCGCCACGTCGGAAACTTCACCGAGCGGCATCAAAACGATTTCGCTGCCGCGAAAACCGACCGCTTCCGCCCGCAAAACCCGCGCTCGATGCGGCGAATAAATCAGACATAATTCTCCGACCCGCGCACCGGGAACCGACGCGCGAATAAGTAATCCGGTCAATTCCGTAACGCGCCCGCGCACTTCGACCGACGAAATCCAATCTACGGCGGAAATATATGGCTGTAAATCAATCATTAAATTTTATCTGCAAAAAATAAAATAAAAATAAAGCAAAGATGCACCAATTTCTTGCCAACATCGTCGGTAAGTTTCAGCGGGTCATTGCTTAGTTTAGCAGATTTCGGCGAGAGCTTTAAGTCCGCCATTCCGACCAAAGATAAAGCACCGTTTTTTGAAAGTGAGCCGAGAAACTCGCCGAACTCTCCAAAGTTTGCTGAACGGCAAGCACATAAGCGGCGAGAGAACACGCAACAAATCGCGCATTGCTGAGGCAGCTTGGCGAGAAATTGAAGCCCGAATCAGAGAACAATGGTCGCCCGAACAAATCTCCGGCAGCTTCTCTCTCGAAGGCAAAAGCGTCAGTCAGCCACGAATGGATTTGTCACAAACGCTATGGCAAATTTGACCGAAGAGACATTAGTTAATCAAATCAGCATTGAGCAACGTCCGGCGGCAGTTGAGCAAAAGAATCGTCTTGGTGATTGGGAACTCGATACTATCAGCGGCAAAGCTCATCGGCAGGCAATTGTTTCGATGACGGAGAGAAAATCCAAACTGCTCAAGATAAAAAAGGTCAGCCGGAAAACCGGCAATCTGGTCAAACAAGCGATTTGTCAGAAACTCGCCGATTTAACGGTTCGTACTTTAACGAGCGACAATGGCAGAGAGTTTTCTGAACACGCACAAATTGCCTGCTTCTTAAAGGCTTCGTTCTACTTTTGTCATCCTTATTCGTCTTGGGAGTGAGGCTTTAACGAAAACACCAACGGACTTATCCGCCAATACTTTCCGAAACAGGTGGAATTGGCTAAGATAACCGATGAGCAGATTAACGAAGTTGAAGATAAATTAAACAATCGTCCGCGCAAGACATTGGGCTACAAAACGCCTAATGAAGTTTATTTCAAAGAAGCAGGAGCAACTAGGAAAAGTTGCACTTACTAATTGAATTTAAGAATGTATATTTCTGCTATTTACACAAATTTTCTTATACCCCCGTTTGTTTGGAAGCGACCATCTCTTACGGCGAGGCTCTTTTATTTAATTCCTGTATCGGCAATTTTGGCGACGAAGGCATCGAACTGTCCACCGCCGTGGTGAGGCTGAAAAGCATTGTAAACATGGAAGTTGAGTGAATCGGTTAATCCCGTCACATAAGCGTTGCCGGCTTGGTCCAAGGCGATCCCCTGCCCGCGGTCTTGACCGGTGCCGCCAAGGTAAGTGGAGTAGATAAGGGCAGAGCCGACGGAATTCAACTTCAACACGAAGGCATCGTCACCTCCGCCGCGGAAAGACTGAAAAGAATTCGCTGTCGGGAAGTCAGCCGACGTAGTTTCACCTGTTACGTGAGCGTTTCCCGAGGAGTCTATTGCGATGGATCGCCCAAGATCACCGTTAACGAGATTGCCGGTGCCGCCTATGTATGTCGAGTAGATCAAAGCGGAGCCGGTGGAATTCAATTTTGTCACAAAGACATCAAGGAATCCGCCGCGGAAGGTCGTTTGGAACGCGCCTAAAGTCGTAGGAAAGTTGGTGGAACTGGTTCCACCTGTTATATATGCTTGATTGTTAGCGTCCACAGTGATTCCAAAGCCTAACTCGCTGTTCTGTCCGCCGAGAAAGGTGGAATAGACGAGGGCAGAGCCGCTCGGATTCAGTTTTATAACATACGCATCCACGCCACCGCCGCCAAATGTTGTTTGGAACGCACTTGGAGTCTAGGGCGAACGCATCACTTTTGCAAAAATAAATATTGAGGCAAAACGCTTTAGTTATTGGAGTTAGAATTCAGCTTTGCGAATTATTTCAAAATTCTTACATTGAAAATTTGTGCAAAATTCAAAGAATCGCTTAATGTTTATTCACGCAACCCATTGATTAAAAAACTAAATAACTGAAAATAAAGAAAAAAAGTGATGCATTCGCCCTAGCGGAGTTATGACCAGCAAAGAGTCAGTAGGTCAGATGCGCTCGCTGTCGCCCGCTTTCTTTGGAGGTGGTCTAATTGGCAACTTTTGTGTAAAAATTCTCAACTTCCCTTTTCGATGCGAGGTGAATAATTTTCACTAAATCTTCAACAACCAATTTGTCCTTTTTAGATAACCCCAAATCCAATGCAAAAACTTAAAATCAAACCTTTTACTACAACCTTTGCTCATATCAGGACGATTGGTGCCTCTGTAAATGAGAGTTCTTTTTATAACCCGCCACAGACAAACAATTCGCGGCATATCGAGAAATAAAACCGTATCGCATTTTTTCAAACGCATTTCCAAGGTAATTCACAAAGTTTTAGACTTTCGTGTTTGACACAATAAAAATTATTGCGGGGCGATTAAATCGGCGGCATCGAGCAGCGATTGCGCGGTTTGGCTGTGCGGCGAATCGGGGGCACTTTTGATAATTTTTTGCAGCTCGGCTTCGGCTTGTTCGCGGTGTTTTCCGAAAAGTAAGGCTTCGGCGTAATGAACGCGAGCGTATAAACTTGAAGGTTGGCTGCGGAGTGCTTGCTCGCAAATATTTTGCGCCGTCGAAAAATCGCCTTTTTGCAGAAAAACCGTGCCGAGACCGACCTGCGGAACTTCCGAATCGGGCATCAATTCCATCACGCCGCGAAAAATCGCTTCGGCTTCGGGAAATTTGGCGGCTTCGCGCAAAATGTATCCGGTTTCCAACATAACGCGCAATTCTTCGTCGCTGATTGATAAATCACTGATTTTCATACGGCACAAAAATTCTGCTGAAGCTGAAGCGGTTGGAGATATTCTTAAAATGAAGGGGAGATTTTATTTCTCCGCTTTCAAAAAATCTTCTCCACACACTTCTTACTTCAAATAATTATCCTTAAAAGAGATATGTTTTAACAACGGATTACCGTTGATGCAATTCGCCACCAGTATCGTCCGCTTTTTTGTATTTTATCTCTAAACAGTCGAACAAAACAATACGCACTCGACGATCGTGCGTGTTTCCACATTTTTGAGAAAGTATTAACTAATTTACAATTAGGTTCTTCGCTTTCGGCGACTTTATTTTTCCGGAATTTCAAATGTCGTAAAAAAATTATTTGTTACGCTTTCATAAACCTCTTGGGGTGCTTCAAGCGGTTTGGCAACCATTACAAAAAGGAAAAACATTTTTTGTTTGTAATATAATATGCGTGAGTGGTATATAAATTTCTCATCCTCCGTCAGCAATTCTTTTCCCTTGTAATCGTTTTAGAGATAATCTTTCTCCAAAATTAACTTTCTTCCGTTTTTCAGGGCAGTTTGTTTTGATTTCTTAAACTGCTGAGGTGTTTTTCATCGAGCATATTATGAAATAAAAGCAAAGCCAAAATGACTCTGCCAAAAATTCTTTCTAAGCATTCCATTTTGAGATTGCAAAGGGTATTGGTCATATTCAATAGTTCCGTCTTTAGAAGCTGTCTGAAAACGCTGACGTAGCTCCGTAGGAGCATAATATTTATAGAATTTGTCAAAATAAATGGCTTGAGTTGCAGAGCAACTACATAAAAATAGTTACTGTAAATAATTCGTGCCAAGAGTGTAACATAGAAAAATGGCACAATTAAAAGTAACTTTAACCGATGACAATGGCAACGAATTGAGTTATCACGAGTATTTAGTTGGCGAAGAGATGACC
>MWYZ01000024.1 GCA_002050365.1 Acidobacteria bacterium 28-1 | reverse complement strand
GTCTTTGAGAATATAACCGCTCACGCCCAAGTCCATCGCCGCGTGAAAAATATCTTCTTTGCGGTGAATGGTCAGAAAAACGATCTTGACCGGAAGCCTGCGTCTTTGCAGTTCGCGGACTGCGCCGAAACCGTCGAGACGCGGCATATCAACGTCCAAAACGACGATTTCGGGTTTTAATTTTTCGACTAGCGCGACCGCTTCTTCGCCGTCGTCGGCTTCGGCTAAAACCTTCAAACGCGAATCGGCTTCGATGATTTCACGCAAACCTTTGCGCACAATCGGATGGTCGTCGGCGATGATAATGCTGATTTCGCGGCTCACAATTTGATAAATCCTCTAATTTGTCTGTTAATCACGTAAAAAGTTGCGTGAATTCAACCTGATCTTAATTGTCGTTCCCTGATTCGGCGCGGATTTTATTTCGACGTTTCCGCCGAACAATTCAGCTCGTTCGACCAGTCCGATCAGACCGAAACCGCCCTTTTTCGATTCGATATTGTTGGGCGCAAAACCTTTACCGTTATCGCTGATTTCCAGAGTAAGATTTTCCCCCGAAAGCTCGATTTTTACAAATGCTTCGGTCGCTTCTGAATGTTTGACCAGATTACCGACGCATTCCTGCACGATACGATAAAAATTTATCTCCGCGTCGCGCGGAAAATAATCGTCAATATCGTCAATTTCGGCTAAAATTTCAATCGTCGAAGCCGTTTTCGCCGAAGCGATTATCGCTTCGACGGCTTTGGTCAAACCGATTCGGTCAAGCTGATACGGGCGCAGATTGTAGGAAATTTCCTGAACTTCGCCGAGCGCCTGCGACGCTTCCGCAGAAATGCCTTCGACTCTTTCAACGTCTAACTTTTGACCTTTATTCAAATGCAAAAGCATTAGCGCCAGATTTTTAATGACGACGAGCCGCTGCCCCAAAGAGTCGTGCAGTTCGGCGGCGATGCGTTTGCGTTCCAATTCCTGCGAAGCGATCAATTGACGCGAAAAGGCTTGCTGCATTGCGCGGTCTTTTTTTAATTGCGAAACCCGCCGTTTAACAAGCGCAAAAATAACAAATGTTAAAAGCAAAACCGCCAGCGAACTAAACCACCACGTTCGATAAAACGGCGGCAAAACGTTGATTTTCAGGCTTTTGCCTTCCATATCCCAAACCCCTTCGCCGTTGTCGGCAATCACTCTGAACGTATATTCTCCCGGCGGGAGATAGGAATAATATGCCGTGCGGCGGGAGCCGACCTCTGTCCAATGATCGTCCAAACCATCAAGCCGGTACTTAAACTTTATTTTTGAAGGACGCTTCCAGTTGATTGCGGTGTATTTGATTTCGAGGGTTTCTTTACCGGATTGAATTGCCAGCATATCTTTGTTCAGAAAAATTTGATCGTTGATTAGCGATCTTTCGATGATTACCTGCGGCGGCTGCCAGTTATGAACGACCGGATCGATTTCGACCAACCCCTTAACAGTCGTAAACCAGAATTTTCCGTCTCGGGTTTTCACCCCGCCGGGATGCGCGCCGTTGCATTCACGACTCAGCATGCCGTCCTCGGTTCCGTAGGAAAAAGAATTGACCGAATCGATTTTGCCGTCGGCGAAATCGTTTAATTCCCGGAGCGCGGTTCGGTAAATGCCTCGGTTGCTGCTCATCCAGAGATTGCCGGCGGCATCTTCCAGAATCGAAAAGGCGAGGTTATCGTAAAGACCGTCGCGCGTCGTGATAATCGAAAATTTTTCGTCCCTGAATCGCACCAGTCCGCCGCTGTGCGTCGCGATCCAGAGCGTGCCGGCTCGGTCTTCGAAAAAGGTGCTGATCCGCGAGTCGGGCAGTCCGTCTTTGATGGTCCAGGTTTTAAATCCACCGTCCCTATAACGACTGATCTCATCGCGTCTCCCGACCCAGACGGCTCCCGCCCGGTCTTTGAACAACACCAGAATAGTGTTATCTTCCAAAGCGACGTCTTTTTTAAAGACTTTAATTTGTCCGTCCCGAATCAGGTTCAGCCCGTTATACGTACCGACCCAAACGCCGCCTTCATTATCGGCGACAACCGAAAAGATTTGGTTGTGAGATAAGCCATTCGCGGTTGAAAAATGAGTAAATTCGCCGTTGCTGAATTTGTAGACGCCACTGCCGCCGAGCCAAATATTGCCGTCCGCATCTTCGGTGATCGATGAAATGCCGCCGGGAATGTCGTCCGAAATTGAAACATCCTTTACGACTCCGTCCTTCAACCGGTAAATTCGAGGCGGAACACTAAACCAGAGGTCGCCCTCCCGGTCTTCGAACACGGCGCGGGCATTTTTTTCCAGTTGAAAAGAAGGATCCGTCAGCGGTTTAAAACTCTTGCTGCTGAACCTGAGAATGCCGCTCGAATTAGTACCGACCCATATTTGATCTTCAGAATCTTTATAGATCGTATTTATGAATTGGTCGGGCGTCCCGAGCGTTTCGGCTAGGACCGACGATGTTTTATTTAACCGGTACAAACCTTGTCTCGTCCCGATCCACAAATTTTTCTGACCGTCCCCGGCAAGCGATTGAACGAATTGTTCACCGAATTGCTTCCCGGCTGGAAAGCCCGCGACCTTTCCGTTCTCGATCAGACTTAATCCTTTTGTCGTTCCAACCCATAATCGCTGACCGTCCTCCCAATAGAGTGAGCGAATGTTTGTATCAGTCAGGCGGTCGTTTTCCGCGAAGGGCGCGAGCCTGCCGTTTTCGAAAACCGCCAGTCCGTTTGTCGTTCCGACCCAAATTCTGCCCGAATCATCGCCGCTGATCGTCCTCACGTTTTCGCTCGGAAGCCCGTCTTTGATCGAGTAATTTGTAAATCGCCCATTTATAAAAACACTCACACCGTTTTCCGTGCCGATCCAGATATTCCCGGCAGAATCTTCAAAAAGCGAGGTTGCGATATTGCTGGCCAATCCTTCGATTTTCGAATAGCGATGAAACTTTCCGTCTTTGTATTGCACCAGTCCGCCGCCGTCGACCGCGATCCAGAGATTGCCCCGGCGGTCTTCGATAAGCGCCTCAATGTAATTGCTTTTCAATTCCGGGGTGTTTCCGAGATCGAAGACCGTAAAATCGACGCCGTCGAAACGCGCCAAGCCTTCAAAAGTTCCCATCCACAAATACCCGTCGCGCGTGCGGACAATCGTTCTGACAGAGTTTTGCGGCAGTCCATTGTCGCTCGTCCACTGGTCAAAGCGATATTGCGCCGTCGCCGTCGAAATCCCTAAACAAAAACAGACACACAGTAATAATTTCTTTAACAAACTCATACCAAGCAGCAAAGCATCAGAGAATAATTGAAAATATAAAAGGACTGCACAGGAAATCTTGCCTTGCTGAAATCCTGTTTGACAAGTTAAATTAAGAGATAGTTTTACTTTTGAGGAAAAAAATGGATTTTACAACCAAAGAATTATTAAAAAGATACGCGAAATTAGCAATCGGGCAACCGTTTGCGCCGATTTTATTAAACATTTTAGTTACATCAGTTTGCGATATGCGCTGCACGCATTGTTTTTTCACTGACGAGCTAGATGACCGACCGCGTAAAAAGCTGCAAATGAAAACCGATGAAATCGAAAAAATTTCTGAAACTCTCGGTGGTAATTTGGGCGTTCTAATTTTGGCGGGCGGCGAACCGTTCACGCGAAAAGATTTGCCGGAGATTTGCAACTCTTTTTATCGCAACAACAAATTAGATTCGGTTTACATAATGTCGAACGGACAGATTCATCCGCGTATTTTCCCTGACGTAACCAGAGTTCTGCAGGAGAATCCGAATTTGAATGTAACCGTGGCTTTGGGAATTGACGGAATGAAGGACGCGCACGAAAAGATTCGCCGCAAAGAAGGAAGTTGGGACAAAGCGATTCACACGGCGCGGACGCTCAAGGAAATGAAAAAGGATTTTCCGAATCTCGACGTGCAAACCTGCACCTGCGTGATGCGCTCGAACGAAGACACGATATTCGATTGGTATGATTTTCTGAAATACGATCTAAAACCCGATAAAGTCAATATCAATTATATTCGTCCGCCGTCCGCCGACCCGACGGAACTAAACTTTGACCACAATCGTTACGCTCAACTCTCGCAAATGATTCTTGACGACACGCGCAACGCGGCGTTAAAAAATAATTACGGCGGCGATGCCGGATTTTTCAAAGCGGCGATTGACCTTTATATGCACGACCTGATTGCTAAAACCAAAGAAACCGGCGAGCCTCAGATGACTTGTTACGCCGGAACGGCGGGTGCGGTGATTTTTGACGAAGGCACGATTTCATCGTGTGAAAATTTGGAAGCGACCGGCAATCTGCGCGATTATAATTGGGATTTTCAAGGCGCGTGGAATTCGCCGCAAATGAAGGCGCGTCGGCTAAAAGCTAAAGCGGGCTGTTTCTGCACGCACGAATCTAATTCCTATTATCCGAGTTTGCCGTTCAATCCGAAGCATCTGATTCAGATTAAAAAACTCGAACGCCAGATGAAAAAGGCGAGCAAACAACTTGCAGTTAATCAACCACAAACCGAAGGTATAGCAGTAAAAGTTTAGAAAAATGTTGACTTATAAGGCAATGTATAAATTTCTGGACGACGGCGTTCACGGCGAAGTCCTAGATTATCCGGGTGCGATAACTTGCGGAAAGAATCTAACGGAGGCACGTCGTCTTCTAGCAGGCGCGTTGGTTGATATGGCTGAAACGACTTTGCTTGAAGGTGAATCATTACCTGTGCCAAACCCTTCGATGACGAACGATGAATCGGATTTGGAAGAACCTATTTATTTAATTTTAAATGCTTCGTCGCAAATTAAAGTAGTTCCCGAAACGGTTTATGAAGTCGCGTGATTTAATCCGACACCCTGAAGCAAACGGTTGTCGGCTTTTACGCAAAGGCGGAAGTCATTCAATTTGGAAAAACCCGAAAAGCGGAAAAAGAACCGCCGTTCCGCGTCATAATGAAATTACCGAATATACCGCAATAAAAATTTGCAAACAATTGGAAATACCAAATCCTTAATGCCACAAAACACTCCGAAAATTCTCATTATTTCATCCGACACCGGCGGCGGACATCGTTCGGCAGCGCAAACTTTATCCGACGGATTGACAAAGTTTTGGTCTGGCGAATCGGTTGCCGTGCGCATTATCAAAGCGGTTGAAGAATCGCATCACGTAACGGGCAGACTCGTCGGCGTTTACAATTGGATTTTGCGGAACAAACAGCATTGGATGAAATATGTCTTTTGGACAATCAACCGATTTCGTCCCGAAACGCGCGAGTTTGTTCAACGGCGGTGCATCGGATTTTGTAAGGAAATTTTTGAAAAATGGTGTCCGCATATCGTCGTCAGCGTTCACCCTTTGACGCAGCATATCTTTGCCCGAATCTTAAAAGAGTTAAATTTATCGAACCAAATTCCGCTCGTCACAGTTGTTACCGACCCGTGTTACGGATTTTGGAAAGGTTGGGCGTGCAACGATGTTTCGCTTTATTTAGTGGCAAATGACGAAGCGCGTCAGCAATTAATTGATTACGGCATTGCCCCCGAAAAAATAAAAATTTCGGGAATGCCCGTTGACCCGAAGTTTCACGAACTCAACGAACTTGACGCGCAAACGGCTCGCAAAGCCTTTGGTTTGGACGCGGAAAAATTTACGGTTTTTGTCAATGCGGGTTGGATCGGCGGCGGCAATATTCCGCAGATTTTCCGCGAACTCGTGCGCGGCGAACTTGACGTGCAGGCGATTTTTCTCGCCGGCAAAAACGAAGAATTAAGAAAAGAAGCCGAAGAATTGGCGAAAACGGCAAAGTTCCCTATTAAGGTTATTGGTTATTCCGACGAAATCGAAAAATTGATGCAGTCGGCAAATGTAATGATTTCAAAACTTGGCGGTTTGACGACCTTTGAAGCTCTCGCCTGCCGTCTGCCGATAATCGCCGATATAATCACGCCGCCGATGCCGCAAGAAGCCGGAACAGTTAATTTAATTGTGCGGCGCGGGGCGGGAATTCTTCTTAAAAAAGCTAGTGACGTTGTTCCAATTATTCAAAATCTCGTGTCCGATTCAAAAAAATATGCAGAGATGAAAGCCGCTACGGTAAGTTTGGCAGTTCCGAATTCAACCGAATTTATCATCAGAGAAATTACTGCGCTTCTGCCACAAAATCAGAAGAAAGTCGCTGAATCTTTGCAGGCGAGCGCGTAAATATCTTCCGCCAAAAATTTATTATGAAAAATTTCACTTGTGATGCCTAAAATTTTGGTCAGAGATTATGGAAACAATTAGTTAATTTGCCCGCGTTTGCTTTAACCCAGCAATAAAACTCCCACCGACACTCCGATTCTCAAAACCTTTTTTGAAACAAACAAAATTTATTTAGCGTAGTAATCCATTGAAATTACTATCTTTGTAAATTTTCATATTCAAAATTCGGAGTCTCTTCAATAATGAAAAATCTGCTCTATACTTTTTGGCTTTGCTGCTGTTTTGCGACGGTTATCGGTTTTAGCAATGTAGAAGTTTATGCCCAAGACGCAGAACCAAAACCGCAAATCGCCGTAAAAACTCTTGAAACAGGCGAAAAATCTTCCAAACCCGAAATTGAACCTTTAATTACCAAGATTAAAGAATCTGCAGATTTTTCAACGACAAGTAATTTAAACGCTCCGAATTTAAATCGCGTCGGAATACAAACGACGCAAACCGTGCCGCTTTCGCTCAATGAGGCAATTCGTAAAGCTCTCGAAAATAATAATAATATCGAAGTCGCGCGTGATGATGTAAGATTTCAGGAAACGCAGCTGCGTTCCTTGCTTGGCGCATACGACCCGGTGTTGAGCGTTACGCCGAATTTTTCGCGTAGCTCTTCAACAGGTTCGGACGGCTCGAACGATTTTCGGGTTGATGCCGGAGTCAACAAACTTTTCGAGCGCGGCGGCGGAAGTATCAATACGTTTTTCAACAACAGCCAAACGGGAAATAATTCGCGCAACAACACGACTTTCAATCAAACCAGCGGACTCGGCACGTCTTCCAGCACGACTTTTTTCAGCAATTTAGGGATAAATTACACGCAGCCTCTTTTCCGCAATTTTCGGGTTGATAATACACGCCGCCAGATAAAGATTCAGCGCAAGCGTCTCCAGCAATCGGATGCCGATTTTCGCCGTCAGACGATTGATATAATTTCGCAGGTTCAACGCACGTATTGGGATTTGGTTTTCGCTCTTCGCAACCAGCAAAATCAATTGGCGAATGTGAATTTAGCGCGTGAGAATTTGCGGCAAGTCGAGGTCAGAATTGGAGTCGGAACCGCCGCGCCGCTTGCCCGCGCCGAAGTTAACACCGAACTTGCGAATCGGGAAGGCGACCTTTTGTCTGCTACGGAACAGGTTTCAATAACCGAAAATAATTTGAAAACGCTTCTTTTGCGCGACCCGAGCGCAACTGAATGGACGCAAGCGTTCGTCCCGACCGATTCGCCTGTCTACAGTGACGAACCCGTAATTGTTGACGACGCGATAAAAGATGCAATTGATAATCGTCCCGAACTGCGCCGTCTGCGTCTTCAACGCGAGGTGACCGCGATTGATATTGATTATTTCAAAAATCAAACTAAGCCGCGCATTGATTTGGTTTCGTCGTTTTCGCTCAACGGTTTGTCTTTGGGAAGTCAAAACACAGGAACGATAACCTCGCCTTTGATTTTAGACCCGAACAACCAATTGTTTACCAATGTTAATGCCAACGCTTTTTTGCTTAATCAATTGAACGCAACTCGGCAAGCCTTGAATTTGCCGCTGATTCCAAATAGCAGTATTCCAACTGTTACGGCTTCAACTCTACCGAATTTTCTAAACGGTGGAACGACTCGCTCTATCGGAAATCTTTTTCGTTCCGACGCGCCGAATTACACAGTCGGCGTAACCTTTGAACTGCCCTTTGGAAATAGAACCGCTAAAGCAAATCTGGCTGGCGCGAGAATTCAGCAACAGCAAACCGACGCCCAAACTCGCGCTCAAGAACAAACCGTCGTCGCTGATGTTCGCAATGCCGTTCAAGCAGTAGAAACGTCGCGGCAGAGAATTCTAACTGCTAGACGGGCGCGTGAAAGTGCGGAAATCCAACTCGAAGGCGAGCGCAAACTTTTTGAAGTCGGTCGCTCGACTACATTTTTGCTTTTCCAACGCGAAAACGCTCTGACCAATGCGCGGAACTCCGAAATCCGCGCCGAAACCGATTACAATAAATCGCTGTCGGATTTGCAACGAGCGACTTCAACCACGTTTCAACTAAATAATATCGAAGTTAATTCGCCGATGAATGATACAGATAATAATGATTAAATCTTATTATTTCTTCAATTTAACAGATAATTTAATTTATCACTTTAAGAGTCGGCTAAACGACTCTTAAAGTTTTCCGTGAAGGTGAAATTTAAAAAGCCCACCAGCCTCTCGCAGATTGAATTGTGAAAACCGTGAGAAAGAGAATTGACCAAAGAGTAAAAAGGACATTTGTCCACCAATTTCTGACTGCTGCCAAACTCATCAATATAAATATATGTCAAAATATTTCATCAAACCCTTAGTTTTTAATTTAAGTTTCACTGAAAGTTTGCGACAATCTTCCCTGTGAAAATTTCCGCCGTTATTATCACTTTCAATGAAGAACAAAAAATCGCCGAAGCAATTAAATCAGTCGCTTGGGCTGACGAGATTTTAGTTGTTGATTCGGAAAGCATTGATAGAACGCGAGAGATTGCTGTGTCGTTAGGCGCGAAAGTATTGCTGGAAAAATGGCAAGGTTTTTCAAAGCAAAAACAATTTGCCGTTACAAGAGCAGAAAATAATTGGATTTTCAGTCTTGATGCCGACGAAATTGTTTCAGACGAACTAAAGAACGAGATTTTACAACTAAAAGATTTGGTTGAAAACAAATTAGCGGACGGTTATAAAATTCCGCGTCTTTCGTTTTATATGAATCGCCCTATTCGCCGCGGCGGTTGGTATCCTGATTGGCAGATGCGATTTTTCAACCGCCGGAAAGGAAAATGGAAAGACGTTTTAATCCACGAATCCGTGCAAATGCAGGCAGATGCGCGAGTCGAAAAACTAACCGGCCATATTCTTCATTACAGCGTGGAAGACGCTTCACATCATCATCGGATGATTGGGGCAAGATACGCGCCGCTTGCCGCAAAGCAAATGTTTGAGCGCGGAAAACGAACTTCCGCAATTAAAATCGCTTCGGTCGGACTGACAACTTTTCTGCAAACCTACATCTTAAAAGGCGGATTTCTTGACGGCTTGCCCGGTTTTTGTATCGCTCGCTTTGCCGCCCACCACGCATTTTTGAAACATCTGCTATTGTGGGAAATGCAGAAAAGTCGAGAGTCGGGAGTCGAGAGTCGAGAGTAAAGTTGTCGGTTACAACTATTCCAAATTTACTCACATCAAACTTTCAGTTTACTATCCGATTAAGCTATATTAATTTTATGAAAAGATTGTTTTTTATAATATCGGCGATTATACTTTTTTCTTCGCTCGCCTTTGCTCAAAAAGGCATTGATACACAGACGAAAAAAATAAAAGATGAAGGCAACAAAACTAACGGAACGCAGCGAATGGGCGATACAAGCCGCTCGATTGATTTCGGTAGAGACAAAACCAAAGTGCGTGCGCAACTTGCTAATCCTTACAAGATGAATTCGCGCCGCGACGTTTTGATTGAAAGCGTGCTTGACGTTTTAAAAGAACAAAAGTTAATTGTTAACGAATCGGCTTCAAGAAAAAGCGACGGCATTATCGTTACCGAGCCTTATGTTTTTGCCAAAGGTGCGGTTATCACGCGCAATGAACTCAATCGCTACGCAGTTCTGCCGAATTCCGATGCTTCCTGGACGCGCGGACGTTACACCTTGACCGTCGAAATTCAATCAATTGACGGTATCCAAAACAACGTTTCAGTTACGGCGAAAGTCGAAGGTCGTTCGGAAAACGGTTTACTTTCCGAGTGGACAACTTTGCAAAGCACAAACGCGGCGGAAGATGAATTTCTTGTTAAATTAGTTGAATTGGTTACGGGAACAACAGTTGATGCGCCGCAGGACGACAACCCGTAATCGTTTAATTTTAATGTTATGTTTCACAAATTCTTTCAATTATTTTTTGCAATCGTCATAATTTCGGGGACAGTTGTGCTCGTCAACGCTCAATCAGACGCGACCACCCGAGGCGGAACGGCGGAAAAGGAAGATTTTCCCAAAGGAATAAAAGAATCGCTCGCCAAACAACGTATCGAGCGCGAAAAAAAAGACTTTGCTGAATTGATTCAACGCAGTGAAGAGGCAGTAAAAATCATCAATGAGTTGGACAAATCCTTCACCGTCAACAATCAATTTTCTTCAGAAGACCAAAAGAAATTAGACCGTCTAGAGAAAGTCGTTAAAAAAATTCGCAATGAAATTAGCAGTGACGATGACGACAGCGAGGCGGAAGACAAACCCTTATCAATTCTCAACGCTTTGAAAGCTCTGAAAACCAATACCCTTACATTGGTTGATGAATTAAAGAAAACTTCCCGTTATAGCATTTCTGTTATCGCGGTTGAAAGTTCCAACGCGCTGCTAAAAGCCGTGCGATTTCTGCGTTTTAACAAAAATTAGATAAATTGAGAAATGAGAATTGAGAGGTAAAAACTGAAAGTGAGTAAAGGTAAGTTTGATATAAAAGTTTTAGTTCTCATTTCCCATTTCTCAATTCTTATTTTCTTCTGTTTTCTCTCAATTGTTGTCGCTCAAAACGACGATGAAATTATTAATGTAGATTCTTCAGTTATTGTTTTAAATGCTACAATTACAGATGTTAATGGCAAACCTATAACAGGGTTAAAACAAACTCAATTTAAAGTCTTTGAAGATGGGCAAGAGCAAAAAGTAGATTTTTTTGAAGCCGAAAAAACGCCGTTTGCCGCCGTCATTTTGATTGACACTTCCGGCAGTATGGAAGGAAGCGTTTCGATGGCGCGTTCAGCCGCGATAAATTTTCTCGACGGCTTGCGTGCTGACGATATGACGGCGATTTACAATTTTGATTCGCGCATTGCACTCGTGCAGGACTTCTCCAACAGCCGCGACGTATCTGAAAAAGTTTTTGATTTAAAAGCGGCGGGAATGACGATATTAAATGATGCTATTTACAAAGCTGCACTTGAACTCAGCAAACGCTCCGAAAAACGCAAAGCGATAATCGTTCTCTCCGACGGCGCAGACACAAAAAGCGGACGCTCTGCTGATAAAGCATTAAAAGCGGCGATTGCCGCTAATTCCACGATTTATACTATTGATATGTCGTCAATAAATATGGGCGGAAAAGATAGATTTCAAAGCCAAGCAGCATTAAAGAATTTCGCCGAAAAAAGCGGCGGCATTTTTGTCCCGGCACCGGGCGGCGTGGCGATGCGCGAAGCGTTCAAAAATATCGTCGAAGAACTCGGTGTTCAATACACGCTCGGTTATCAACCGACGAATGTGAAAAAAGACGGCAAGTGGCGAGCGATTGAAATTAGAGTTGCCAAACCGAATTTGACAATCAGAACGCGCAAAGGTTATCACGCGGCAAAAAAATAATTATTTTAATAACTCACCTTACGCAGAGATGAACCTGGTTTAAGTTTTTGAGAGTTTGAAAAGCCGACATCAAGGCTTTGAGATAAAGTTTCGATTTTAAAGCAAAATGATTTTCTTTGGTCTTGATTTTCAATCTCTC
>MWYZ01000008.1 GCA_002050365.1 Acidobacteria bacterium 28-1 | reverse complement strand
GAAATCGTGAAAATGCTGGATAAACCGACGGTGATAGTAATAGATAATGCGCCAATTCACCGGAGTGAAGAGTTTGAGGAAAGTCTTGAAGAATGGGAGCAAAAAAGACTGGCAATCTACTATTTACCAACCTATAGCTCGGAACTAAACAAAATAGAGATGCTGTGGAAGAAAATCAAACACGAATGGTTGCCCTTGGAAGCCTATCAGTCATATCAAAAACTAACCGAAGAACTAGATAAAGTGCTTTCAAAAATCGGTTCATTATACAAGATTACTTTTAGTTAGGTGCATAATTATGAGTGAAGCAGTTTCTTTAATTTCTAAAATAGCTTTTTGCCAACTTTCTTTACGAACCGTGTCTGCCATTTCCGGGAAATAAGGTGATTGTGGCTTAAAGCTAATTTCATTTATTTTTTCAAATAAAAAATCGTTGTCTAAATCAAGTCGAACAATTCTCTCCAAATCAGATTTTATACACTTAATTCTTTCCTGATTTTCTTTTGTATAATTAAAATCAGAAAGTTCTTTATTTATTTCACTTAGTATTTCAATTTCTTGGGATGTCATAAATTTAAAGAATTTGAAGAGATTTAAAAAGTCCTCTATGAACAGCAATGTTTTCAGACAAGTTAAGACGGGATTCTCGATTTTTGTATCTAAAAACTGGTTGTATTTTAGGATTTCTTGGCTGATTTCCTACAACAGAAAAATCATAAAGATTTTGCAAGACATGATTCACATCTTTTCCTTCAATAGTTCCGTTTTCCAAGTATGAGTCAAATACACTTTTAAATTCATCAACTTTGAACTGCTGTTTTCCAATTTGTGACATTATTTGAAATATCATATCTATTTCAGGTAGAATAGCTTGAATTTCATCAATAATTTCATCCTTTAGGTAGTTGGAAAATGCCTTGTCAACTCGTTTAATTATCTTTGCAGAAATAATTTGTTTATCAGATTCAAGAGCCTCTGCTGATGCACAAGCTTGCAAATACTTAACATAATCTCTAGGTCTTATATGTGTGCTTCTTGAAATAAAATCAAAACGATTCATAGGTCTTTTTCCTTGATCGCCCATAAAAACAGGCTCATCTTTAAAGATTTTGTTCCAAGCATCAATAAAATTCAAAGTTTTTTCACAGTTTCGATCAACAGCCCTGGAAATTCTAAATGCTAATAATTTCTTGATTTTTTCTTCATCCCAGTCAATCTCTATTTTCAAATCACTCCACTTATTTTTATCCGGGTCTTTAATAATTGAATAAATATCGTCTCGCAGAAAAATTACGGGAATTATTTTTTTATTTAATTGTTTAAATATGTTCCGTATCTCTTGAACAGCTTTAAATAGACTTGTTATTAAATTGTTATAAGGAATTGCTTCATCTTTGTTCTTAATACCTCTTAATCATCGTCTAACCCATCGAAAATAACGTGATAGCTGGAATCGTCTAAATGAGCCGTGATTATGTCTTCTAATATGTTGACCCTTTCAATCCAAGGAATTGATGAGGACTTGCTAATTCTTTTTTTTCCAATTTCTAAAATCTCAAATTCATTACTTGTCCATTCTTCAACAATCCTTCTAAGTCCACTAATAGGATCAATATCATATGAAAGACTAAGGCTATCTCCGACATCTGAATTAATTTTTGGATTTTTCAACATCATTCGACAAATAAATGAATAAATTAAATATTTCCAAAGAGTTATATATTGGTTAGGCGAAGTGTACTTCTTATTATTTAACTCATAAAGTTCATTGAAAGGAAAATTATTGAAGGAAAGTTTTTCTGTATAAATTCCTGCAGTACCATTACCCATTTTGGCAATGTGTTCGCTAATGGCAGTTTTACCAGTTCCTTTTCTGCCGATTAAATAGTTCTTTTTACCTTGTAAAATCAAATCTACTTCATTTAGATGGTAAAAATATCTCAAATTGTCTTCAGATTTTGCTTCTAGTTGCCATTCTGAAATTTCGGCAAGTAATTGATTCATAATAGACATTATCGGAAATAAGAAATATTTGCCCGCGAAAAGCGCGAAATAGGCGAAAAAAGGAAAATCGAAGATAAAGCTCAATCTTTTTGCTTTAATGATAGTGTAATTGGCGTTTTTCGCGGGCAGCGTTTCTTCTGGTTTTTATTTCCAATAATGTCTAATTTAAATCCAACTTTTTAATAAAATTCGTTTTTATATAGACAACATTTTATCATTTTACTATCAAGCCCCAATCAAATCGTTTAATCTTTGATACGGCAGAGGGTTATCAGCTAAGAATTTTCTATCATAAACCATTCGTGATAAAGAATAGCGGTGAAAAAATCTTCGCCTTCAAACTTGTCGCAAACTGCGACGAATCCGGCATCGAAAAACTCGCGTTTCCGGTCTTCAACAAATGTGGTGTCTTTCAAAAATATCGTTAAAGTTTTCCCGTCAACGCTTTCGACGACGCGCAAAATTTTAATGTTCGGATAGCTTTCGCTATAAATGGGCAACAAAACGAGATGTTCGCCTGCTTTGATAAATTCGCACTCGTTATGTTTGATTATACTTTCCCAACTCCAGCCGCCTTCGTGCTTTTGCAAAATCAAATCATATCGGCGTTGCTTCAGCCGTTCTAATACTTCGCCAGATAATTCGGAAAACTTCATAATTGCAGATTATTTTGGCACAAACTGAAGATTGAAGCATAATCGGATTGATGGCGATTTCTTGCGGAAAATGCGGGCGGCAATACGACGTAACTTTGTTCGAGTTCGGGCGCACGATAAACTGCGCGTGCGGCGAGCGCGTCGGGTTTGAACATAAATTAGTTTTGCCGGAAGCGGGCGAGATAAAATTTTTTGCCGACGTGAACGTCGCGCGGCTTGTGCGCTGGCTGCGGGCAATCGGGATTGATACATGGTGGGAAGATGCGATTTCCGACGCGGATTTGGTTCGGCGGGCGATTCGGGAAAATCGTTTTGTTTTGACGCTCGATAAGCGATTGACGCAAGAATGGCGCACGGATAATGTTTTGCTTTTGAAGAGCGAGAAGCCTTTGGAACAATTCGCGCAAGTCGTCGGGCATTTCAAATTGAAATTGCCGGCGGAATTTTTTACGCGTTGTCTGGTTTGCAATTCTCTTTTGAAAAGCGCGAGCGCGGAAGAAATCGCCGCCAATGCACCGCCGCGAATTCGGGCGAGTCAAGAAGAATTTAGCTATTGTCCGAATTGCGAAAAGATTTATTGGGAAGGCTCGCACACGCGACGGATGCGTACTGCGGTCGAAGACGTTTTCAATCGTCTGACAAAATTAAACTGATATGTCTGACCTATCGGACTTGTCGAAAATTATTTCCTTATGAGAGGAAAATTACGCTCGAAGTCTGGCACATGCGATTGTAATGCTTGTCTAATTTATTTATAGTTAATGGCAAGCGAAATTACAACGATTTTTTAATTTTAGATAGTTTCTCCGCTATCGGACTAATCGATTGTTTGAAAAACACTGAAATCAAATTCATTTGAAATTTTCGTGAAGTTATTTAAATTTTATAGAGTAAAGGGAGTAAATATGAAAAATTTTTCATTGATGATTTTGGTAGGTTTAGCGGTTTTGGGGCTGGCGGGTTGCCCGGGCAATGCAACCAATACAACCGGAAATGGTAGTAATTCGAGAAGCAATACGACTGTTTCAAACGCGAATACGATTAATTCAAATGTAGCGGTCGTGGTTAATTCAAATACGGCGAACGCTAACGGTAATGCGGTTGATACAGCCGTCAGTATGACTACGCCGAACGGTTTTATGACCGAAGCTGCAAAGGGCGGAATGGCGGAAGTCGAATTGAGCAGATTAGCGACGACCAAAGCGCAAAATGCGGAAGTCAAAAAATTTGCTCAGAAAATGATTGAAGACCATACGAACGCAAATACCGAAATGAAGCAACTTGCCGGCAAGAAAAACGTAACGCTGCCGACCGAATTGGATGCGGAGCATAAAGCGATAAAAGATAATTTGTCGGGTTTGTCGGGCGCGGAGTTTGATAAAGCATACGTGAACGCGATGGTGAGCGACCACGAAAAAACCGTTTTATTGTTCAAGAAGCAATCCGACGGCGGCACGGACGCGGATGCAAAAGCGTTTGCCTCGAAGACTTTGCCAAAATTGCAAATGCATCTCGATATGATTAAAGGTATAGAGAGCAAAATGAAATAAGGAGATTTAGAAGTATGGCGCAGTGTGAAGTTTGCGGCAACGATTATTATTTATCGTTTGAAGTTGTGACGGCGGGCAACCGCCACGTTTTCGATTGTTTTGAATGCGCGATACATAAACTTGCGCCCGTCTGTTCACACTGCGGGTGCAAAATCATCGGTCACGGTATCGAGGCAAAAGAGACGTTTTTCTGCTGCGCCAACTGCGCCCGGCAGTCGGGCGTAAGCGGTGTCGAAGACCACATTTGGGGTAAGGAAAGGGAAACAGCGGAAGAACTCGTCAAACAATAAAACTTAAAAAACGGCATGAAAGTGACAGCGAGCAGGCGAAACTAGTTTCGCCTGCTCGCTGTCACTTTTTGGTTAATTTCCCAAACTATTGAGTGTCAAAATTATAAAAAATAGAACTTTGGCGAGCAATACATTATTCTGCTAAGTTAAAATGAACTTTATGAATATTCTCTCGCTCGAAAATGTCAGCAAGAATTACGGCATTAAACCGCTTTTTGAAAACGTTACTATCGGACTTGAAGACACTGATAAAATCGGAATTATCGGCGCGAACGGTTCGGGCAAAACGACGCTCCTTCGAGTGATTGCGGGGACTGAAACGCCGGACGCGGGGCGAGTCGTGCGAACGCAGGGCAAGACGCTCGCTTATCTGTCGCAAAATCCGCCGATTGACGAAAATGCAACGGTTTTGGAGATGATTTTTTCGTCAAGCGGCGGCGTGATGAAACTGCTTCGAGATTATGAAACGGCGTGTCACGATTTGGCGGCGGGCGGCGGAACGGATGCGAAATTGCTCGAACTGGTTTTTCAGTTGCAGCACGAACTCGAAGCGTCCGGCGGTTGGGAAATCGAAACCAATGCACATATTATTCTTGATAAACTTGGCATCCGCGACACTTTCGCGCAGATGAAAACGCTTTCTGGCGGACAGCGCAAGCGAGTCGCGCTGGCGCACGAACTCATCACGAAACCCGACATTTTAATTTTAGACGAACCGACCAATCATCTCGACGCGGACACAATCGAATGGCTCGAAGATTATCTTCGGCGTTACGCGGGCGCGTTGTTGCTCGTAACGCACGACCGTTATTTTCTCGACCGCGTAACGAATCGGATTTTTGAGATTGACCGCGGCGCGGTGCAGAATTTTAACGGAAATTACGCTTATTATTTGGAAAAAAAAGAAGAGCAGGAAATGCTTCGCGCAACCGAAGGACACAAGCGCGAACAGCTTATCAAAAAAGAATTGGCGTGGCTGAGAACGGGCGCAAAAGCCAGAACGCGCAAATCGAAATCGCGCATCAACGCGGCTTACGATTTGATGGCGCAGCCGAAAGAGCGGGCGAAAGCCGAGATTGATATTGCCATCGGCTCAAAGCGTCTGGGTTCAAAAATCATTGAAATGCGCGACGTTTCAAAATCCTACGACGAGCGCAAATTAATTGACGATTTCACATACCTTTTGAAACGCGACGACCGCATCGGAATTATCGGCGCGAACGGCGCGGGCAAAACCACTTTGCTCGAAATTATTACCAATCGAATTAAGCCTGACGGCGGCGAAATAGAAATCGGGCAAACCGTTCAAATTGGTTATTACGACCAAGAGAGCCGCGCTTTGAACGACGAACAGCGCGTGATTGAATACATCCGCGAAGTCGCCGAATATGTTACAATCATTGACGGAACTCGAATCACTGCCGGACAAATGTTAGAGAAATTTCTTTTTTCGCCTGCCGCGCAGTATTCGGTCGTCGGAAATCTTTCAGGCGGTGAGCGGCGCAGACTTTATCTTTTGCGAATCTTGATGAGTTCGCCGAATGTTCTGCTGCTCGACGAACCGACCAACGATTTAGACATTCCGACGCTGATTGCGCTCGAAGAATATTTGGACGATTTTTCGGGCGCATTGGTCGCCGTCAGCCACGACCGATATTTTCTCGACCGCACGGTTGATACGATTTTCAAGTTTGAAGGCGCGGGGAAAATCCGCGAATATCCGGGAGATTATTCGGCTTACTTGGAAATCGCCGAGCGCGAAGAAGCGGAAAATAAAGAGGCAGAAACCCGCGCCTCGCAAAGGGCGCAAAATTCAGTTTCGGTAAAAGCGGAAACTTCCGCGTCAAAAAAACTCTCCTTCAAAGAAAAACGGGAACTTGAGATGCTTGAAATGCAAATTCCTGAAACTGAAAAAAGGCTCGCTCGAACAGAAGAACAATTAAATCTTTCGGGAAGCGACGCGGGCAAAGTCAACGAACTATTCGTCGAACAGCAAAAGCTAAATTTGCAGCTTGAACAAGCGTTGGAACGCTGGACGGAACTCGCCGAAAAAGCAGATTAACGACAAAAACAACAAAACATAAAATTTGATTGAATAAACAAGGCAGTTTTTTTAAAGGCTTTGCGGCGGACTTTACGCGTCGCATCGCAAAAGAATTGAAATGCCGAAAAGATTTGCCTATCATAGTAAAATAAAAAGTATCGAATGATTTCTGCGAGGTGTTATATGTTTCGATTTATTTTATGTGCGTTTTTCTTTGCCGCCTGCGGTCAGCCGCCGACCGGTTTGGCGGAAAACGAAATTTCCGCGACGCAAAATGCTGCCGGCGAAACGGGACAAGCCGTTAAATTTCGCGTCGAAACAGTGGCGAGTAATTTAGAAGTGCCGTGGGCGATTGCGTTTGCGCCGGACAATCAAACGTTTTTCACCGAACGACCGGGCAGAGTGCGCGTCATCGAAAACGGAAAACTCCGCGTCGAGCCGATTTTTACCGTTCCCGATGTCGAACCGTCGAGCGAAAGCGGTTTGATGGATTTGTCGCTGCATCCGAATTTCGCCGCCAATCGGTTTGTTTATCTGGCTTACGCTTATCGCGGCGACGGCAAGCGCGTTCGCGTTGTGCGCTACAAATTCGCCGACAATAAACTCTCCGAACCGAAAACAATCATCGAAGACATTCCCGCCGCGCCGAATCACGCCGGAACTCGTGCGCGTTTTGGTCCCGACGGCAAACTTTATATCACGACCGGCGATGCGACCGAAAAAGAAATCGCGCAACAAACCGATTCGCTCGGCGGAAAAACTCTGCGGCTCAATGATAACGGAACGATTCCGGCGGACAATCCGTTTGTCGGCGACAAGAAATTCAGACCGGAAATTTGGACGGTCGGACATCGCAACGCGCAAAGTTTGGCGTGGCAGCCCGGCTCAAATTTAATGTTTCAGACCGAACACGGACCGAGCGGTTTCGACGGTCCGGGCGGCGGCGATGAAGTCAATATTGTCGAGCGGGGAAAAAATTACGGCTGGGCGGAAATTCATCATAAGCAAAATAAAAACGGAATGGAGTCGCCGCTTCTCGAATATACGCCGTCGTGCGCGCCGGCGAGCGGAATGTTTTCGAGCGGGAAGGCTTTTCCCGAATTCAAAGGCAATTTCTTTTTCGGCTGTCTGCGCGGCGAACGCATCATCCGAGTCGTGCTGGATGGCAGGAAAGTTGTCAAACAAGAAAACTTGTTCGAAGACAAATACGGGCGCATCCGCGAAATTGCCGAAGCACCGGACGGCTTGATTTATTTTTCAACCTCGAACCGCGACGGGCGCGGCAGGGCAGCAAAGGAAGATGACCGAATTTTGCGGCTCGTGCCGATTAAATAAGTTTTATGTTCGACATTGTGGCTCTAAAAAAATTAATTCAGGAAAAAGCTGTCCGGTTAAATGATGCGGCTGATGTCGCAGACGAAATTTTATCGCTCGTCGGCGAGGCGCGTTTCGTTTTAATCGGCGAAGCCTCGCACGGCACGCACGAATTTTATCGGTGCCGCGCTGAAATAACCAAACGGTTAATTGCGGAGAGAGGATTTTCCGCCGTCGCCGTCGAAGCCGATTTTCCCGATGCTTACCGTGTCAATCGCTTCGTGCGTGGATTCGGCGCAGATGAAACAGCCGACCGCGCATTAAGCAATTTCCAAAGATTTCCGCTTTGGATGTGGCGCAACCATGATGTTTTGGAATTTGTCCAGTGGTTGCGCGAACATAATGCAAATAAAACGCAACCGGAACAAGCCGGATTTTATGGAATTGATTTATACAGCCTGCACGCTTCGATTGAAGCGGTATTAAGTTATTTGGACAAGGTTGACCCTGATGCCGCAAAACAAGCGCGTTCGCGTTATTCGTGTTTCGAGCATTTCGGCGAAGACGCACAAAGCTACGGCTATGCGGCAAGTTACGACACGAGATTTTCTTGCGAAGACGAAGTAATCAAACAACTTCTCGATTTGCAGCGCCGCGCCGCCGATTACGCAAACCGCGACGGATTCATCGCCCGCGATGAATACTTTTTCGCCGAACAAAACGCGCAACTAGTGAAGAACGCCGAAGAATACTACCGGCAAATGTTTCGCGGGCGCGTCTCAAGCTGGAATTTGCGCGACCGCCATATGGCGGAAAGTCTGGATGCTTTAACATTACATCTTGAAAATGAAACGCAACCGGCAAAGATTGTTGTTTGGGCGCATAACTCGCATCTCGGCGACGCGCGGGCGACGGAAATGGGCGAACGCGGCGAATGGAATGTCGGTCAGCTTGTTCGGGAAAAATACGGCATTGAAGCGGTGCGTTTAATCGGTTTCACGACTTTTGAAGGAACGGTTGCGGCATCAGATAATTGGGGTGAACCTGCGCAATTGAAAAAGGTTCGTCCCGCCCATAAAGATAGTTACGAATTGATTTTTCACGAAACCGAATTGGCGCAATTCTTTCTTGATTTACGCGACAAAGAAACCGAAGAAGCGTTGCGTCGTCCGCAGCTCGAACGTGCCATCGGAGTAATTTACCGACCGGAAAGCGAGCGAATCAGCCATTATTTTACCGCCGTTTTGTCTGAACAGTTTGACGGCGTAATTCATTTTGACCAAACCCGCCACGTCGAGCCTCTGGAAAAAGCGGCAAGTCGAACGCACGAAGACGCGCCGGAAACTTTTCCGACAGGAATGTAATAAAGGATAAAGGATAAGGGATGAAGGATAAATAAGAATTTTTGAACGGTAATTTTATTTATCACTTCTAGGATGGAACTCAAAGCAAAGGAGGAAAATTATGAATGATTTAGAGAAAATTGACTCAAACATTCAATCATCGAACGACGAATTATCAAAAGTTGCAACCGGTGTTTTTCACACTAAGATAATTTTCGTCAACTCGTATTTCGTGGACACGCCGGAAAATGCGAACGGTTCGTTTGTATTAATTGATACCGGGCTGCCGTATTCGGCGACGAAAATTCGACACGCGGTCGAAAATCGTTACGGTGCGGGCGCAAAACCGACGGCAATCATTCTGACGCACGGTCATTTTGACCACGCCGGCTCAGTACTTGAACTTGCCGAGCAGTGGTCAGCGCCGGTTTACGCGCATCGCTTGGAAATGCCTTATTTAACGGGCAAATCTGATTATCCGCCGCAAGACCCGACAGTCGGCGGCGCAATCGCACAGATGTCGCGCCTTTTCCCGCACGGCGGTTATGATTTGAAAAATCACATTCACGCTCTGCCGGAAAACGGTGAAATCGCGGAGATGTCCGGTTGGAAATATTTTCACACGCCGGGACATACCGCCGGACATATTTCTTTGTGGCGAGAGAGCGATCGCGTTTTGCTCGCCGGCGATGCCTTGACGACGATGAATCTTGATTCCTGGATTTCCAATGTAACCGAGAAGCGTGAGTTTTGCAGTCCGCCGAAACCGTTCACCACCGATTGGCAAGCGGCGCGTCGCTCGGTTGAATTGCTTGCCGAATTAGAGCCGAACGTCGTCGCTGCCGGTCACGGGAGACCGATAAATGACGCGAATACAGCCAAGCAATTAAAAGAATTCGCCCGCAATTTCGATTCGCCGCGTAAAGGTCGTTACGTTTTGAGACCGGCGATTACTGACGAGCGCGGCGTGGTTGCCTTGCCGCCGCCGGTTACCGATACCGTAAAAGTCGCCTCCGCCGCAGTCGCCGCTGGAGTTATTGTAGCGGCAATAGTGCGACGGAACGGAAAAGAATTGAAACGCGACGAACGTTCAACAAAAAAATGATTGTTTTGACCCGTTTGCAACGATTGCAAATAAAGGCTCTTGATGTAAAAAATGCCCGAGTGGTTACCGGCTTCACGCTTCGCCAAATTAGAGCGTAGCAACTCGAAAGACGTTCCCGAAGAGCGGTAAATCGAAGGCAAAAGTAAAAAGGCAAAAGGCAAAAGTTCGGATTCACTTCTTTGCTTTGCCTTTTACCTTTTTACTTCTTGAGCCTGTCCACAAATTTCTTCCGGAACTTCGCCACTTTCGGTGCGACGACCGCCGCGCAATATGGTTGATTCGGATTGTTGGCGAAATACTCTTGATGATAATTTTCGGCCATGTAAAACTTATCGAACGGCGCAACTTCCGTTACAATCGGATTATCATAAACGCCTTCCGCTTCGACTTGTTTGATAACTTCTTCGGCGATTCGTTTTTGATTATCGTCGTGATAAAAAATCGCCGAACGGTAAGAACTGCCGACATCATTGCCCTGACGATTCAAGGTCGTCGGGTCGTGAACTGCGAAGAAAACCTGCAAAATTTCTTTGAATGAAATCTCGTTCGGGTCGAAATTGATTTTTGCAACTTCAGCGTGTCCGGTTGTTTCTGAACAAACTTGTTGGTAAGTCGGATTTTCCGTATGTCCGCCTGAATAGCCGGATTCGACCGATTCGACACCTTTTAAATCGTCAAAAACCGCTTCGACGCACCAAAAGCAACCTGCGCCGAGCGTTGCCGTTTCAAGATTTGTATTTTCCATAATAATTAAATAGTGCTTTGTTCAATATTTATTCCATTTTACTAATACTGCCAAAAAAAAAACAAAAATTTACGTCTGTTCAAAAACAATCTTGTTAGTCAGCTTTTATCCAAAAATAATTTATTTAACGACGGTTTTGCCAACAGTAATTTTACCGTTTTTGTTTTCAGCCTCGAATGTTTGATTAAAAAATTCAGCCGCAGCAAACTTTTTGTCCGCTGCGTTATAAACAAAAGGCGGCGCGGAATCTTTACTTTCATAAATACGCACCAAAAAGGAAAAACTTGTATCACTTTCCCATTTTTCTATCATTTTAACATCTGCAGTGCGCTTTCCTAAACTGTAAAAATCAACAAAATCACTGTAATCCGCCGTCTGAAAATTTCCCTGTTTATCAATCAAATTTGCTAAATCAACCGATTTGTAAATACAGATTTTTAAACGCTCTTTAATTTCACAGGGAAAAGCAAGAAATTCTTCGTTCGGCGACCACACACCTTCAAAATTGTTCGGGTAACTGTAAATTTTAAAGTCAATTGGATTCGACGTCTTCTTAGTATGATTATTTTGAAGAACGAAATATTTTCCCTTTTCGTTTTTGTATTTCTTCTCCGTTACCAAAGTAAATTTTTGATAAATATAAGCGGTAAATCCATATTTTGCATTTTTCTTGATGGCAAGCAGTTCGGTTTGAACATCTTCGTTTTCGTTAGAATTTCGGACGTTAGCGGCAGATGAAGAAGGCTGAGGCACGGCATTAGAACAATTATTCTGAAAGAAAAAAGCGGAAAGAAAAATTATGAAAAAAATGAATTTCATATCTGAGAATTTTAATAGACATTATTGGAAATAAGTAAAATCGGTTAATCTATGTAAATGTTAAAATATGCGGAGTTAAAAGAAAAGCCGAAAGAGTTTCTTGCCGCCACCGGTTTGACTGATGAAGAGTTTCAA